>DATLSX010000198.1:0-3560 GCA_035533915.1 Streptosporangiaceae bacterium | reverse complement strand
CCCTGGCCCGCATCCGCGGCGAGGACAAGGACGTGTTCGCCCGAGCACGTCATGCCATCGCGACGCTGGCTGACCAGCCGTGCCCCGATGGCGCGGTTGCCTGGGGTGCCACTGGTATCTACCGGCTGCACGCCGGAGAGGTCCGGGTCCTGTACGAAGTGGACGACGAGGCGTCGACTGCATACATCATCAACGTCGGCCTCATCTGACGAACGGCGATGGTCAGACTCCCAGCTGCGGTGGGTGCGGTGGGTGCGGTGGGTGCGCCAGTCGCGGCGGTATCCGCTGTGGCGGGTGTCGCATGCCTATCATCCGCAGGCCGCAGTGCGGCTGATCTGCTGGTTCCCGGCTGACACCGGCACTGTGGTCGCTGCCTTGTTCGCCGCCGACAAGGCCCGGCTAGGAGACGTTTTCTACGACGGGGTAGCCGCTCGCGCCGACCCGCTGGCCGACCAGCGGAAACGCGAGACGGCCTATGAGGAGAAGCCATGAATGACCGCCAGCCCGGCTTCGTCCGACCAGCCCGGCTTCGTCCGCGGGAATGAGCGCCTGGACGAGCTGCTGGCGTCGTATCGCGCCTCGAGCACCGCGACGACATGCTGCTCTCCACCCTGTACGACTACCTGATAGCCGCCGGCGCCGACGGCGCCGGCATCGTCGTCACCGTCCACGGCCAGCGCATCGAACTCGACCTGGCACGCCTGCGCAGCCACCCCCGACAGCAAACCGCCTGAACCGTCCTTAGCGGCGACAGCCGCTCTACCATGGCGACGTGAGGGGATTCACGCCCTCCGCGCTGGGCTTGCCCGAACGGGACAGCGCCAGCCTTAAGGCGAGCCCGGCGCGTCGCCTGAGCTCATCGGGGAGCGGCATGAAGCTGGTGTCCCCTCGCTGCCAGCATGGAACGGATCCCGAGTTCCCGGCTGATCTCCCTGACGACCGCCTCGCCCGCCGCCGAGTGCTCCACCGGCAGGAAGTGCTCCTCCAGGATGAACTCGCGCGGCGGCGTGGCGGTCAGCGCCGCACCGAGGCCGAGCCGGCGGCACATCGCCTCGCGGCCGTCCGGCGCGCCATCCGCGTCGCTCTTGCCGAGCATTTCGTCCGCGGTCCTAGCCGGCTGGCTGGTGGCCTTGCCGACACGGCCCACGGCGGCAACGGCCCGCGGGAGGCTGATATTCACCGTGAGTTCCCTCGGGCCCACGACGACCACGGCCGCCGCCGCCTGCCCGCCGAGTATCGTAATCGCTTCCTGGCCCAGGCCGCGGACCCTGGCAGTTTCGGGATGATCGAGCTATGCCGTTGACGAGGATGAGTTCAGAGCTGGTAGGTCGGCTGAATGCGGCCAGGTTTACCTACCAGGAAGTGGGCCGGACCGCCGGCAGCCTGCCGCCTTGCTATCGCCACCTCCAGCGAGGCATGGTGATCGGCTCCGGAGCGGAGGCATATTCCGCGGCGTCAGCGGCGCTGATCAGCTGGCAAGCACATCTGAGGGCTGGGCTGCGGGTCTCGGCGTCCACGGCAACTGCCGAGCCGGGCACCGTGGTACTGCTGAGCGCCGGGCCATCGCCTGCGCGGATCAGTGCGCCGTGCCGGGTCGTGTATGTCGTGAACGAGCCCGCCTGCTGCGGCTTCGCCTACGGCACGCTGCCGGGGCATCCGGAATCCGGTGAGGAAGCCTTCCTCGTCGAGCGGCACAATGATGGCACGGTGACCTTCACCATCACCGCGTTCTCCCGGCCTGCGACGGCGCTAGCCAAGATGGTCGGCCCGCTCGGGCTCCTCATCCAGCGCCAGATAACCAGACGCTATCTACGAGCACTTGCCACTTGAGGACCTTGCCGCCATCCCGAATAGAAACACGCTCATGAATGGTCGTGCGGTCCAGATACTGGCATCGCGGATTTGCCGAGAATCTTCCTGGCCGTCGAAAGCCCAGATTAAGGTCCATGCTTAAGGCCGAAACTGGCGAGCTTCGCCCAGGGAGCCGGACGGCTCTTTTGAGAAAAGAGTCACGACCGCATGGCTGCATGCCTGGTGCGTGCCCGCTGGGATCTAACCAGGCCATCGGGGAGCGTGGGTGCCAGCGGTTGCTGCCTGTGCGGGAGGCGGTGCTTCGCAACTTTTGTACCATATTGCGACACGCGCCTGCCGGGCGGGTGTAAGTTTCTCTGGCCATGAGCGCGGCATGCCACGGACCGGCGAGGGTGTTCCGTCGGCCGTCGCCTCCAGCGGGAGGGTTGTTCGTGAGATTAGGGCGATGGGCGGCGCGGGCCGGGTCGGCGGCTGCGGCGGTAGCCGTGGTGGCGGGCCTGGTCGGGGCCGACCTCACCGAGGCCCTCTACCGCGCCCTGGCCGGCAACTCCGTCGGCCGCGTCATCGAGAACCTGCTCCGCAACGACCTGATCCTGGTCGACGAGGCCGGGTTCGCCCCGCTCGACGACACCGGCGCCCAGCTGCTGTTCCGGTTCGTATCAGCAGCCTACGAACGCCGCTCACTCGGCGTGGCCAGCCACTGGCCATTTGACCAGCGGGGCCGGTTCCTGCCCGAGCACACCACTGCGGTCAGCCTCCTGGACCGCCTCCTGCATCACGCGTCCGTCGTCGTCACCAACGGTGATTCCTACCGCATGCGGCAAGCCCGAGCCCGAGGAGGAACCACCCTGAACAAGCACTGAATCAGCCCGAGGGGTGAGGACTTTTAACTGGCCACCACCGGGGACCATAACTTGGCCCTTGACAGAGAGAGCGGCTGACAGCATTCGGGCCGGGAAGCCTCTTTCGCGTGTCACCCCCGCGCGAGGACGATTCAAGGCTCGCCCGCGCGTCGACCGACAGCCCGCCGCCAGCGGACACAACAGATTCAGGCCTCGCCTGGCTTGCCGGAACAGCCGATGCGATTCCGTTCGCAGAGTCGCTGATGACCGGGGAGGCCGCGGCGCTCGCCCCAGGAACCGCAGTTACGCGGCTCGTTGTCATTGACGGTCCATGGCAGCACGGACCCTACTGGGTACCTGGGATCCCGGCGTGCACGCTCGATGAGTTCCGGTCGCTGCTGGCCACCCAGGACTGGCAGAGCACGGACCGGGAGGAACTGTGGTCGTTTCTCGATGAGCTGACCGCTCTCGGGGCCGACAAAGCAGGCGGTGGCTGGGCAGAGCTTGTCTGCTGGTCCATCCTTGATGCCTGGGACGCCTGGCAAGCACGGGGGATGCTGTGTCCCGCGTGGATTCATCCCGAGAGCTGCGCTTACATCCCGCCGCGCGACCTCGACAACGTCTGGCCTGGGTTCCGCAGATAGACGATCGCCTAGTCGGCGGTTTGGGGCGTTGACCTGCGGAGATGGGTGCGCGCCCGGTGACGGGGCGTGTCACTAGGCGGCGGGGTGCGCCCTGGTCAGGGCGTTGCACTTCAGCAGAATAGTGTACAGGTTGCGGATTGGATCTTTCCGGGTTTCCTGTGATCCGCGATCAGGGTCCGGCGAGGCTTGGCGCGTCCTGCCGCCGGATCCCGGCCTGGCCCCGGGCGCTGCTGACCGCGCGAGCGTGTCCTGAACCCGAATC
>DATLSX010000197.1:0-61435 GCA_035533915.1 Streptosporangiaceae bacterium | reverse complement strand
TCCAGGCCGAAGTGATGCGTGACGAAGCGCCCGGCGTTGATCTGGCGGCTCGACAGCAGCCTGAGCAGGGTCGGCGTGGAGTAGGTGTCCACCAGGCCGGTGGTGATCGTGATGTCCCTGATCCACTGCGATTCCAGATGCGGCGTGGCGGCTTTGGCTACGCGGCCAGGCGTCCTTTCGGCGATCGCCTTCGCGGCCTTCACGATGTTCGACTTCCAGCGGCTGCGCCGCTCCCGCGACATCAGGCCGGCGCCGCTGCTGGCCGCGTCGATCTTCCTGGACGTGCTGAACGTGTTCCTGTTCTTCCTGCGGATCTTCACCAGAAGCAACAGGTGAGGGCGTAGCCCGTGTCCGCCCGCAGCCCGGGTCCGTCCTCGTCCTGCGTTCGAGTGTGAGCGATAACAAGCCACTGAAGTGCGATCACTGGGTCCCGAAGGCCGAGCGCTCGCCCACGCGTGCGCTCCTGGTAGCCCTGGAAGCTGGCTCCGCGTCGCCGTCCGCAGCTGCCTTCGCGCCAGCTAGCGTCGGCCTGGCCATGGCTGCCAGGTTCGATTCTCGAGCAGTGCAGGCCGGATGAATGGTACGTGTGCATGGAGGTCCGCGAACTGGCGGTGCTGGCCGACGGCAGGCGGGCGCCGCGCGGGATAGCGTCGCTGGTGCTGCTGCACGAGCCCAGGAACGGGCGGGACGCGCCTGGCCTGGCCCGGCTGATGCTGTGGCTCGGCATCAGTGCGACGGTGGGCGCGAACATCGCCTACGGCGCGGAGTCCGGCCTGCTCGGGGCCAGTGATCTCGGCCTGGCCAGCGGTGGCGTTCATTGGCGCTGTCGAGCTTTCTCCAGGGGTCCTTAGCCTGTCGCATGACGTCGCGCCAGACGCCTGGCGGAGGCCTTTCGCAACATGTCTCAGCCACTGTGGTGCTCGTTATCGTCGCTGCTCAGAAGCCCGGCCCGTGAGGACGCGCCACATGTGCAGCAGTCCAGCCGACGCCGACAGGTATTTGATCATGACTCAACCTGCACGAATCGAGGGAACGCCCTATTTGCATGAGATTTCACCCCCAGAGAACGAGCTGGTGATGCGGCTCGTGCACCGGGCAAGCGGGCCGCCGCCGGCCCGCCTGTGCCAGCGGTGGCCGAGGATGTGGAGCACGCGATGAGCGGCACATGTCGTTCGGTTGCTGACGGAGGAGCCCGGTCAGAATTCGATCATGGTGCGGATGCCTTGCCGGGCGGCGGCGTGGCTGATCGCTGTGTTTACTTCGTGCAGTGGCCAGGTGGCGGTGGCCAGTTCGTCGGCGAGCATCTGGCCGTCGGTCACCATATGCTGGTAGGTGGGGATGTCCTGGGCGGTGCGGACTTCGCCCATCACTGATCCTGTGAGGCTGCGGCCGTCGCAGAGGAGGGCTGCGGGTACGGGGATGTGGCTTCCGGGGGGCATCATGCCGATGATGATGGCTTTGCCGGACGGTGCGAGGGCTGTGAAGGCGGCGGCTGCCAGAGCGGGGTCACCGACGGCTTCGATGGCGATGTCGGTTCCCCGCCCGCTGGTGGCGCCCTGGACCATTTCCGGAATGCCCTGTTCGGCGGGGTTGATGGTGTGGGTGGCGCCCAGGGATGCTGCTGCGTGGCGGCGGTGTTCTTCTGGGTCGGCGGCGATGATGGTGGTGGCGGCGCCGGCGATCCTGGCCGCCTGGACGGCGCCGAGGCCGACGCCGCCGCATCCGATGACCAGGGCGGTCTGCCCGGGACGCAGGGCTGCGGTGTTGAAGATGGCGGCGGTGCCGGTGGTGAGGCAGCAGCCGAGCATGGCTGCTGCATTGAAGGTGAGGCTGTCTGATGCCAGGATGACGCCCGCCTCGTCGACGAGCATGAGTTCGGCGAGGGCGGAGACGCCTATGTACTGGCTGAGCGGGGTGCCGTGCAGGCGCTCCGGCTGATGGAGCAGGTCCGGAGGGATCTCGGGGACGATATCTCTGTGCTGAGCGGGCCGGCCTTGTCGGTCTACGGGCCGGCTCATCTGCGTTCGGCGATCGTGGCCGCGCGTGCCGCGAAGACGGGCGGCGCGGGGTACGCACGGGACGCCTGGGAGCATGTTGACGCGGCCCGGCGGGTGGCGGAGCGGATGGGATCGGACAGGAGTGACTACGGGCTGGCATTCGGCCCGTCGAATGTTGCCCAGCATGAGGTGGCCGTGGCGGTGGAACTCGAAGACGGCGCGGAGGCCGTCAGGCGCGCTCGGAGCGTGCGGCTGGGCCGGGGCGTGCCTGCTGTCCGGCTGGGTCATCACTACATTGATGTTGGTCGCGGTTACGCGATGACGGGGGATCATGCGGGCAGCCTCCGGTGCCTTCAGGAGGCGCGGCGGGTCGCGCCGCAGCAGACGCGGCACCATCCGATGGTGCGGGAGACGGTTCTGAGCATCGCGTCAGCGTGCAGGGGCCGCGAAGAACTGAGCTTGTTCGCATCCTGGCTGGGTGTTGGCTGACGGGCGGGTGGGCCGCCTGGGGCGTGCGGCTTCCTCGTACCTGTGTACGGTGGGTGGTCTTGGCTGGATTTCTGCTTCGCTGGGCTGCGCTAGCTGTGGCGGCGCGGGCCGCTTTAGAGTGCGTCGACCTGTCAGCCGCCATCTGCAGGTCGAAGTACGTCCTGCGTCCGGAGGATCTAGATGGCACAAGTAGTGGTTGTCACAGGAGCTTCCAGGGGAATCGGAGCAGCGACCGCCGTGTGGCTAAGTACCTTCGGCGCCTCAGTGGTCATGGTGGGTCGTGACGAGGACGTCCTGGCCGGAGTAGCTGAGCGTGTGAAGCTGGGTGGCAGCGCAGTACTACCGATAGCCGGAGATCTCACCCACGATGGTATTGCCGAACAGATCGCGTCAGCGGCTCTCGCGAGGTTCGGCCGCATTGACGCGGTGATCAATAACGCCGGAGTGGCGGGTGACGTGGTACACATGTCGGACGCTAGTCTCGATATGTGGCGCCAAGTCTATGAGGTCAATGTATTCGCCGTGCTGTCTTGCATTAAGGCGACGCTGCCCGCGCTGCGCGATGTCAGGGGTCGGCTAGTGAACGTGAGCAGCATGGTTGCAGGCGGTCCCGCGGAATCCCTTGGCGCTTATGCCTCGTCCAAAGCCTCGGTGAGCAGCCTCACCAAGACCCTGGCGATTGAGGAGCCCGGCATCACGGCGCTCGCATATCAGCCCGGACCGACGAGGACGGATCTCATGGAGGTGATCCTTGGGTCAGCGCCGCTCACGATGTCGGCAGCGACGGCTGACTCCTATCGCCGCATGGAACTGACCGGATTCGTGGATTTGTCAGCCACAACACGAAAACTCGCATTGCTCGCTACGCGAGTTCCCCATTCGTGGACGGGCAATGTTGTTGATTATACTGATAGATCGATTGACGACCTCGACAAGTGACCGTTCGGCACGGCCGGATGGCTGACTTCGAAGCTCAATTCATTCATCGATCGCAATCTCTGCGATTGGCTGGCCAACCTCGACATTGTCACCTTCATTACACATATACCGCGTTATACGGCCAGTCAGCTGGCTCTCGTATATCATGGTAGCCTTGTCCATCTCGATCTCACAAAGCGGCTCACCTTTCTGGATGGATTCGCCCTCCGATTTCAACCATCGGGATACCGTCCCCTCATCCATCATATCGCTGAGTCTGGGCATCCTAATAAGTTCGGGCATCAGCTAGTTCCTCTTTCATGTACGGCACCGCCGGAAACCGGAAGACCGTCCTTATGATTGCCATACAAATCCGGTCTCCGATCCCCGAGCAGGCCAGCGGGACCGTCTGCGGCGGTTACTAGTCCTCGCCTGCCCGTCACGAGGTCGGTGTCAAACCGGACCATCAGAATCTCGCTTCCGGCGCCGGCTTCGGCGAAGACGATCCCGTCTGGGAGGACGCCCTGACTCCGGCCGACGAACTCAGCACCGCGTTCCGGGCCGGTGCGGTTCGCGATTACTGCAGGGATGCGGTTCTCGCTCGCTCGGGCACGAGTCAGCAGGTCCGGGTAGTCGGTGGCATCCTTGGGCCAGTTGGATATGATCACCAGAAGTTCCGCACCCTGGAGTGCGAGGGTGCGGGCAGCCTCGGGAAATCTGAGGTCATAGCATATTAGCAATCCGAGCTTGCCCGCGGATGTATTAAAAGGCGCAAACCCTGTATTACCAGGAGTGCAGTAATTATCAACGCCCAGGCGCGGCAAGTGAGCTTTCCGGTATTGACGGACGGTGCCATCGGGGCATATAAGAACGGCGGTATTAAAAAGGAGATCGCCCTCTTTAACTATCATGCCGGCGACGAGGGTGACATCAAGCTGCCGGGAAATCGCTGCAAGCTCTCCAGTCGCCCGGCCTGGCACTGGTTCGGCGACACTGACAGCTTCGCTCTGGGTCAGCATGTAGCCGGTGAGGCTGCACTCCGGAAATACGACCAGCTTGGCTCCGTTCGCTGCTGCCTGTTCGGTCGCCGCAGCAGCATCCGCAAGATTTCGTCGCACATCTGCGAGCACCGGCGCAGCCTGCACCACAGCAACAACGAGTCCTGCGGACTGCCCAGCTCGTAGCGCATCGGCCGTGGACATGGTATGCGGACCTCCTTAATCACTGGCGAGCACACGGGTAATAGCCGACACGATGCTCGAAGAATCGGGTAGCACAGCGGACTCCAGGCGCGGCGCCATCGGAACGGGTGCCGATACAGCGCCGACGCGGACAGGAGGACTTGCCAGCTCAGCCCACGCGCGCTCGACGACGGCAGCTACCACATCAGATCCCCAGCCGCCCTGGATCGGAGCTTCGTGTGCCACCACGAGCCGTCCCGTCTTACGTACGGACTGGACGACCGTTGCGATGTCGAGGGGCACCAGCGATCTGAGGTCAATTACCTCGACGCTGGCTCCCGAAGCTGATGTGACGGTTTCGGCAGCCTTCAGAGACTCGTGTACCATCCAGGACCAGGAGACTACCGTGACGTCCGTGCCAGGGCGACATACCGCAGCTTGTCCAAGTTGTACATGCCGCGGGACGTCGGCGAGCTCTTCTCGAAGGCGGTAGAGCAGCTTGTGCTCGAAGAAGAGCACGGGATCTTCCGATTCTATGGCGCTGCGCAGCATTCCGCACGCATCAGCGACATTCGACGGACCGACGACGAGCAGGCCAGGAATGTTGGTGAACCAGCTCTCCAGGCTCTGCGAGTGCTGAGCTGCGGCGGATCTAGAACGTCCGCCGGGCGTTCTGATGACCATCGGAGCGGTCAGCTGACCACCCGACATGTATCGGACCTTCGCCGCCTGGTTGACAATCTGGTCCATGCATTCTGTCAGGAAGTCCGAGTACTGGATCTCCACTACCGGTCTGGCGCCCATGAGCGAACAGCCCAGCGCCGTTCCGACGATGGCGGACTCACAGATAGGCGTGTCGCGGACCCGCGCCGGGCCAAATTCTCCGTACAGGCCCGACGTGGCGCGGAAGACGCCGCCGTGACGACCCACGTCTTCGCCGAACACGATGACGCGGTCGTCGGCACGCATCACGTCCGCGAGAGTGCGCGCGATGCCCGCTGCGAAGGTGGTGCCTTGAGAGGCACTTCGCTGCTTCGTCACTGTCATTGTTTGCTCGCTCCCGACTGCGTCTGGGCCCCGGCGGGCTGGCTAATATGTGGCGGCCGCAGGGTCAGGCCGGGCAACGGTTACTCCCATTCCCGGGAACACTGAGAACTGCTCCGAGAACACATCAAGATAAGCATCTTCGGCAGCCGGTTCGGCGCTCTCCTGCGCGTAGGAGACAGCGTCACGGATCTCAGCCTGCACTTCGTCCTGCAGGCGGTCCAGTTCCGCGCTCGATATTACGTCGCCGCCCAGCAGCAGCGCGGAGAGGCGCTCCATTGGATCCTTCGCGCGCCATGCCGTTACTTCATCGGCCGCGCGGTACGCGCCTGAATCAGCGACGTTATGTCCCATCCATCGGTACGTGTCCGCCACGATCACCGATGGCCCCCCGCCTTCCCTCGATCGCCCGCACGCCTTTCTCGTTTCCTGCAGCACGCACAGTACGTCGTTTCCGTCGATATGCGCCGTCGGTATTCCGTGCGACGCGGCGAGCGCGTCGATCGAGGTATGCGGATATACATCTCGAATGCTCATCGAGACAGCGTATTGGTTATTCTGGCAGAAGAAGATAGTGGGGGTTCGCCACATTGCCGACAATGTCAGCGCCTCATGGAAATTCCCTTTTGCAACCGCGCCATCGCCGAAAAAAGCCAGTACGACACTGCCCGTCCCCTGCATGTCCGTCCACAGGCTGACACCTACCGCAATAGGCAGCCCGGCCGCGACAATGCCATTAGCCCCCAACACGCCGCGGGCAGCGTCGAGAATGTGCATGGAGCCGCCTTTGCCGCCGCAGTAACCTGTGGCCCGCCCGAAGAGTTCCGCCATCATGCGCCGGACATCGCCGCCGCGCGCGATGACGTCGCCGTGACTCCGGTGCGTCCCTATGACTAGGTCCTGGTCTCGTAGCGCTGCGCACGCACCCGCCGAACAGGCCTCCTGTCCGATCGACACATGGAGAGATCCTGGAATGGCACCTTGCCGATACTGTTCGAGCGCCGCCTCCTCGAAAGCCCGGATCCGTGCCATGGTCCGGAGGAGACGGATCGCCTCGGCGGTAGACAGCCACTGCGGAAGTTGCGGAGCCGTCGCGTTCGCGCTTGGCCGTTCGTCCTTGTCCATCAGATATCAATCCGTTCTTTTCGGAGCCGGTCAACTCGCGCTTTCTGGGCTCGAAGTCTCAACTCGCGCTTTCTGAGCTCGAAGTCACTGTGCTCGCACATCAGCGCGGCCCTAGCGTGACATATCCATAGGAGGAAGCTTCCCGGCGCAAGACGCTGCTCAGGAAATTCCCGCGGTCGGTGCGATCTGATTCCGACCAGCGCGCCGTCAGGTTCGCTACTGCAACAGAGCCGATAACTTCTCCGTTGACATCCAGGAGCGGCACGCCGACGGCGGAAATGCCGAGGTCGACCTCGTCGACGCTGATCGCGTATCCAGCTGCGCGAATCTCTGTCCGATCCTTCCGCAGCTCGGCAAATCCGTGCTTCGTCGAGGACGTGAGCGCACGCAATTGCCCCGAGGCGTACTGTTCAAAGACTTCTTCCGGGAGCCATGCGAGGATGGCGCGGGCGGCGGCGCCCGCATGCAGGGGGAGTCGGCGGCCTACGTCGCAGTAGAAGCGAATCTTTGTGTCGGTCGTCACTCGCTCGACGAACACGATCTCCATGCCATCGGGAACGGCGAGGGTCACTGATTCGCCGAGCTGCGAAGCCAGTTCGTGCAGCGTCGGCAAGAGAGCACTCCGAAGATCATTGTTTCCGAGCACGCGGCTGGCAAGCTCCACGACCCGGAATGATGGCTCGTACTGCGTTTCACGGACGCCCGCCTGCCGGGCGAATCCAGTGGCCACCAGCGTCTGCATGATTCGGTAAGCGGTGGGCGTGGAGACGCCCAATTCTTGCGCGAGCTCTCCGAGGCCGGTCGCAGAGTCTCTCTCGCAAAGGAACTCAAGAGCGTTCAGGACTTTGACAGCCGATGCGGTAACCGGCGAACGTGGGCCATTCGAGGTCTTCGCCGGTGCCTCCGTCCCTGTCCATGTCCCGGATCCTGGCTGGTCATCGGTGCTCTCGGCTTGCCGCGCGGTTACATGCCTCGTGCCGTCCATCTTCTCCTCCATAGCCGGACTCGTCATGACCCAGCCGTTCCGCTCGTTGCGCCGCATCACGTGCCATCGCCTCATCCACGCCCAGCACGTGGTCCGGGCTCGGAGGCTACGGGCACTCTGTTCCCCCTATTTTTCAGTAGCCGAGGCGTCCGGTAAGCCACCCCGATTCAGCTCGCAGTGGAATGGCCGGCATCAATGCCCGTCGCGAGCAGGCAGGCCACGCTGTGCTGGTCGCCCAGCCTGGTCAGGGATATCTCAGTCGTCCCGCACTGCGGTACGGCGATCGGGCAGCCGTCATAGAAGACACAGAAGTTGTCGCCGGCCGGCCGCCGCGGGACGAGATCCGGTCTGGTCGCGGCGCGCCTCCGCGGATCCGTCGGGAGGCGCGCGTCCATGAGCAGGCGGGTATATGGGTGCATCGGCGCGCCCACAACCTCTTGGGCCGGCCCTTCCTCAACGATCCGGCCACGGTACATGACGGCGACGCGGTCGGACACATATTCGATCGTCGACATGTCATGCGACACGAACAAATAGGCGAGGTTTCGTTCCCGTTGCAGGTCCAGGAGCAACTGGAGGATCCCGGCACGAAGCGAGAGATCCAGCGAGGATGTCGGCTCGTCGAGCAGGAGCAGCCGCGGCCCGGTCACGATGGCGCGCGCTATGCCGGCCCGTTGCTGCTCCCCGCCGCTGAGCTGAGCGGGGCGGTTGCGCCGAAGCGCATCGGGAAGGCCGACCCGGTCAAGCGTCTCATGGGCGTGCCGACGGCGCTCGCCGGCGGACATGTCCCGCCGGTGGATGTTCAAGGGCTCCTGGACGATGTCAATGATCCGCATCTTCGGGTCGAGGGACTCGAACGGTTCCTGGAACACCACTTGAATGTCAGAGCGCAGGCGCCGCAGTTCGGTCCGCGAGATGCTGGCCAGGTCCACCCCGTCGAAGCCTACGTAGCCGGTGTCGGGGACAAGTAGTCCGACGGCAAGCCGCCCGAGAGTCGACTTGCCCGAGCCGCTCTCGCCGATGATGCCGAGAGTCTCCCCGGCGTCCAGGCTCAGCGAGACGCTGTCGACGGCGCTGACCGTCACTCTTCCGCGCCGGAATGCTTTCGCAACCGCGCTGATCTCTAGGAGACGCACTGCATATCAGCCTTGTCGATTCCATGGCAGTTTGCCTGCCATCCGGCTGCGATCGTCACCGCTGGCGGGCGGGTGACGCACTCAGGCCTGGATCGGGGACAGCGCCGCCGGAATGGGCAGCCCTCGTCGATCACCGGATGATCGGAGGCCGCGGTGAATCGCAGCGCCTGACCGCGGGTTGGAACCGCCGCGACGAGCGCCTCTGTATAGGGGTGGCTGGGCGTGACAAGTACGCTCCTGACCGGTCCTGCCTCCATGATGCGACCGCCGTACAGCACCGTGACGTTCTCGCAGTATTGCGCTACCACCCCAAGGTCGTGAGTCACGAGCAGCAGCCCCATGCCGCGCCGCGTTGCCTGGCCGGTAAGCAGATCCAGGATCTGGCGCTGGACCGTCACGTCCAGTCCGGTCGTGGGTTCATCCGCGACGATCAGCCGTGGCTCGAGATACAGTGCGAGCGCTATCACGACCCGCTGCGCCATGCCGCCGCTCAGCTGGTGAACGTGGCCACGCAGCACCAGTTCCGGATCGCGTATTCCAACGTGCTCTAGCAGGGACGCCGCTCGGCTCCGCGCGGCTTCCCGGCCGAGCACGCCGCGATGTGAACGGCGGACCATCTCGAACTGATCGCCGATACTGATCACCGGATGAAGCGCCCCGAATGGATTTTGACCGATATAGCCTACCTTTGCTCCGCGTAGCTGGCGCAGTCGCCGGGCGGGCAGCCGCGTCAGGTCATCGCCGTCTACCAGCACGCGCCCACCCCTGATGCCGCCGCCGCGCGCATACATTCCCAGTATTGCGCGTGCTACGGTGGACTTCCCGCTGCCGGACTCGCCCACCAAGCCGTGGAATTCTCCGGCCGCGACGCTCATCGAGACATCACGTACCGCCAGGGACGCCCGGCGCGAGTAGCCGACTGACAGGCCCTGGACACTGACAAGGTCCGCACTCACGGGGCACCGTCCTCGCCGAGTTCCCTGAGCCCGTCGGCAACCACGTTGAAGGCGACAATGCATGAGAAGATGGCCGCTCCCGGCCCTACAACTGGCCACCACTGACCTTGCACGAGTGCGGGAGCGCCTAGCGAGATCATGCTCCCCCAGCTCGGAGTCGGAGGTTGCACGCCGATGCCAAGAAAGCTCAACGCCGCGATGCCGAGCAGCGCACCGGCAGCGACCAGAGAGGTCTGCGCAAGGACGATGTCCCGGACGTTAGGCAGCAGATGCCGCCGCATGATCCGGTACGGGCTCGCGCCCGCCGCCGCGGCGGCCTCGATGAATCGGGCTTCACGCAAGCTCAGCACCTGGCTGCGCACCAACCTGATGTACACCGGCCCGCCGTAGATCGCGACCGCTACCACAATCACCCACAACTGGTTATTGCTGAGCGCCACCAGTGCCAGGATCAGGATCAGCAGCGGCAGCGCTTGAAAGCAATCCACCAAGCGCATTCCGCGCTCTCCCCAGCGGCCGGACGCACTCAGCGATACCCCGAGGGGCACGCCGACGAGAAGTGCGGCGAGAGTTCCCGCCAGGGCGAGCGGCAAGTCGACGGCAGCGGCCTTGATCGCCCGCGAGAAGACATCGGTGCCGACGCTGTCGGTTCCCAGCCAGTGGCTAGTACTCGGCGGCAGGAGTACTGCCTGAGGGTAGGTAGCTGTCGGACTATGCGGCAGGGGCGCTACGAACGCGGCGAGCAGCAGCACGGCCAGATAGGTCACGCCGACCGCCACCTTCAGCTCCGATCCGGAGATCCGGCCTCGCCGGACGCTCTGCAATCGGGTCTGATCAGCCCTAACTTCTGCGACTGACATCGAATCGAATCCTCGGGTCCAGGAGAGCAGACGCTAGGTCAAGGAGCAAGTACACAACCACCGTTAGCGTCCCGACGACGATGACGAATCCCTCCACCGCGGGCAGGTCCTGGCGGAGCATCGACTGCACCGCGTACTGCCCGACGCCATTCCAGGAGAAGACGATCTCCACTACGGCGTCGCCGCCAATGATGCTGGCGATGAGCACTGCGGTATAGGTAAGCAGCCCGGTCCTTGACGCGAGCACAGCATTTCGCACGAGCCTGAATTCCGGCAGGCCGCATGCGCGTCCGAATTGCGTGTACTCAGATGTCAGCGCGTTTCCGAGCAGCGCGCGCGCCGTCCGTCCCAGCGTGGCCGAGTAGACCACGCCCAGCGTGACCGCCGGGAGCACCAGGTGCCGGATCGCTGATACCGCCGTCGATCCGTCGCCCGCGAGCAGTGCGTCGATGACGTACATCCCGGTCACGTGCGGGGGAGGAGAGTCAGCGAAGCTCAGCTGGCCCTCAGGCCCCGGCAGAATATTCAGCCAGGAAAAGCAGACAAGAATAAGGAGGAGCCCAAGCAGGAAGTCTGGCACGGATTGTATGACGGTGAGCCCGAAACGTGCGAGCGTGTCCGGTCGCCGACGAGTGTAGTATGCGCCGATCGCGCCGAGAGTAATGCCTAGAAGAATTGCAATCGCGAGCGCAGGAACGACGAGCTCGATCGTGGCCGGCAGGCGGGACGAAAGCTCCTTTACAATCGCGCGCCCGGTGTAATACGAAGAGCCGAGGCTACCATGAGCGACGTCAGATATATAGCGCCAGTATCGCACGAAGATAGGCTGGTTCAGCCCAAGCTCACTGTTTACCCGCGCGACCTGCGACGGTGTCGCGACTGGTCCCAGCAATGCGCGGGCTATGTCGCCTGGCAGGAGTGACATGAGAAAGAATGATGCCGATATGATCACGAAGACACTGACCGGGAGCATCAGGATCCGCATTGCGATGAAGCGGGCCAGCGGCGGAATTCGCTGGCGCGTTGCTTCCGGCCGGAGGGGATCCTGGCGCGCCGTCTTGATCTGATGGCGGGCACATCTGACTGGCGTGTGCTCATTGCCCATGAGGGTCATAAGCACCTCCTCAGGTGGCTTCCAGACATGCCGGGGAGCCCTTGGCGCGGGGAGCCGGGGCTCCCCGCGCCAAGCGCGGTCGGTTCGTGAGAGCTCACGAACTGACCTTCATCACATCGAAATGTAGTTGCAGGTCCGGATAGTCGTAAACACCCGTGACATTACTGCTCGTGATGGTCAGCGTGGGAATGTTGATCAGCGGGATGGTTGCCACATCCTGCTGTGCCAGGCCGCAAGCTTCGTCCAGCGCTGTCGTGCGGCTCGGGCCTACGGTGCTCATGGCCGTGGTGATATCGGCGTCAAACGCCTTGTTCTCATAGGCCCCATAGTTGATCGCATTCTTCGCGCCCGCCGTCAGCACTGCTAGCATGTAAAAGCCGGGATCCGCCACGAAGGGCTGGAAGGTGTCCATCAGTGCCTCGTATCCAGCCTTGGTCACCGCTTGCAGATATGACGCCTGCGTCGGATAGGACTGTATCTTCAGCGTGATTCCAGCTGCCGACAGCTGTGTCTGCAGGAAGCTCGCGACCGCCGGCAGGTCGGCGATGGTCACGCCATAGTTGGTCGCGAGCGTGATCGTCAGGCCGTGCTTGTAGCCGGCCTGCGCGAGGAGCTTCTTCGCGAGCGCCACATTGGCCGTGGCGTTGGACAGCCCGGTGAACCCACTGGGGTTTATCGGACTTGGCACGCAGCTAGTGGCCGGAGTCGCCTGCCCGGGCAAGATCGCATTGGCGATGGCCTGCCGGTCGATTGCTGCCTGGACGGCGCGGCGCACCAGCACGTTCTTGAACGGCCCGGTTCGGAAGTTCGGAACGATCCTGCTGAAGAGCGCGGCGTGATCAAAGTTGACCCGCAGGCGCGTATTTGATTTCACCGACGAATACTCGGTGGGAGATGCCTGCCAGTCGAGATTGATTTCGCCGCCTTGCAGGAGCTGAAGCCGGCTCGACGAATCAGTAATCTGCTTGAAGATGACCTTGGTGACGGCAGGCTTGGGACCGTAGTAGTGCGGGTTCGGCACCAATGTCGTCTCGACACTCGGCGAGAAGGAGGAGACTATGTACGGGCCGTACGATGCGACGTGATTCGCGAGCCATTTGTATCCCCATGGATCACTCGGAGCCGCATGCTGCTGGACGGCTTTCTTGTCAAGTATTGCCATCGCGGTGATCTGTAGCATGTCCAAGATCACGGGGCTCGGCCTGAGCAGGTTCAGAGTGAACGTTAGCGGGCCGGTAACGGTGATCGGATTAGCGGTATTCACATTTCCGATACTCAGCAGGATCGCGCCGATTGCCTTGGTCTGCACCATCCGCTGGAACGTCCATGCCACATCGGCCGACGTCAGCGGATTGCCCCAGTTGCTGACGACCCCCTTCCGCAGGGTGAACTGGTAACCCGTGCCGGAAGGCTCAGGCTTGACGCTTGCCGCGAGTTCCGGTACGAGATCAGTAAAATTCAGCGGGGCGGTGGCCGTCGGGGACGGCGGCCGGACGCCTAGCAGGACGCCCGCGTAGTCGCCAGCCATCATGAAGTTGGTCTGCTCGTCCACAATTCCCTGGGGATCCGGATCAAGCGTGTCCGGGGAGAACGGACCCGCGCCCAGAATTGTGCCGCCCTTCGTGCTCGTCGAGCCAGTGCCGTTGCCATTGGAGCTGCAAGCGGCAGCGGTCAGGGCGGTCGTCACGATCACCGCTGCCGCTCCTAGCATTGATCGTCGGGACATAGTCTTGCCTTTCTGTTTACCGGTGCTGCTGAGGCGGCGAGAATCAAGCCGGGACGGACATTTATCAGCCCTCGCGTCCCCGGAAGTTCGCTTGGAGGCGGAAAAGCGCGGTCGAGTAGACATCCCTGTCTACGATCACGCGCACGAGTGCCGGGCGATCAAGGGGAGCGATGTCGGCGAGGATGTCCCGGAGTTCTTGAGCGGACCTGGCCGAGAAGGCCCGCAGGCCCATCGCGGTCGCTATGCCGGCGAAGTCGGGATTCTCGAAGTCCACCAGATCGGACGGACGGCCAGCGGTTACGTTCGCATATCGTTCCGCGCCATATCCGCCGTCGTCGATGACAAGCACGAGGAGCGGGATTCCGCATCGTGCCGCGGTCTCAAGCTCAGCGATCGTCGTCATGATGCCGCCATCGCCTACGAAGAGCACGGTTAGCCGGTCAGGCCGGCCGAGCGCGGCTCCGACGGCCGCCGGCAGCCCCTGGCCGATGGCGCCGAGCCGCCACGGAAGGACGAGATCGCCGGCGGCACTGACGTCCATGTGCATAGCCGGTACTGCCATGAACTGCCCGATATCAATAACCACCAGCCGCTCGGCCGGCAGGACTTCGTTGGCGATCTTTGTCACTAGCCGCGGATCGAGGCAATCCGGATGTTCGGTGAACTCGACGCCGCGCCATCCGTCGATCTGCTCGATCGCTCGCCTGACTTCGTCCGTTCGCCATCTGGGGTTAGCCTGGGCCGGCAGTGCCTGCGCCAGGGCGTCGGCGGTGAGTCTGGCATCCCCGTGAACCACGAGATCGTCGCGGTAGCCGGGCGCTGCGGCCCGTCGCATGTCGTGCTCTACCCTGATCACCCGGGCGCCGGTGTAAAGGCGCCCGCCGCCAAGCGTGTGGCTATTCAGGCTGGCGCCGAAGCCGATAACCAGGTCCGCCTGACCAAGGATGTCGCGCGCCGCGCCGAGCGCGAAACCGCCGCTTACGCCGACGTAGAACGGCTCGCCCGCGAACAGGCCCCGAGCAGGAAGCGTCGCGGCCAGCAGGGCTCCGGCGCGCGCCGCGAGGCCGGCGATGGCGTCGGCCGCCCCGGGCCCGAGCGCGCCAGTCCCCCCGATCAGTACTGGCCGCTCGCTCTCCGCCAGCAGGTCCGCGGCGCGCTTGAGAGCATGTCCGTCCGGCTGGGTCGGGGAGGGGTGCGGCAGCGTCTGCGCTGATGGCACGTACGCCCAGTCGTCGGGCACCTGCGAGGCGTCCAGGACCGGCCAGGGCGTGTTGAGCGCGACCGGTCCTGCGCCAAGGCGGAGCTGCCTGAAGCACTCCTGGATGTCACGGCCCAGATTGCCGACGCTGGCCAGCTGCAGGTAGTTCTTGATGGTGGCGGCCAGCAGCGGATGGTGCTCGATCATCATGTTGCCGAAGCGATCGTCGTAGCCGTCGCCAGGGCGCTTGTCGCCGACCAGCACCAGCACTTGCGAGCCGGACAACTGCGCCGCGGTCATGGGGGTGGCGGCGTTCGTCAGCCCGGGACCTAGCGTCACGGTCGCGATGCCAGGGCGGCCGGTGGCCCGGCTATATCCGTCGGCCATACCAACCGCACCCTGTTCATGGCGGACGGGAACGTACCGTACGCCCATCTCGACCAGCCGGTGGACAAGATTGTCATTGTCCCCGCCGAGCACACCGAATATGACCTCGGTTCCTTCGGCGACCAGGGCTGCTGCCATGGCTTCGTAGCCCATCATCAGGACGATTCCTCCCGTGCAACGCATAGGTGATTTGACTCGAAGATGCGGCGAGGATTTACGACCATCATCTCGTCGATCTGTCCCTGACTTACTCCGCGCCTGCGAAGGTCGGGCAGCACGTCTTCAATGAGATGCGTGTAATGCCATTGTGGCGCTAGGGACCGGAGCTCAGCGTCCCAGCGGAAGTAACATGATGTGTCATGGGACAGGAGCAGGCGCGACGAGTAGCCTTCGGTGCATAGATTCGCGACTGTATCGAGTCTGGTCTCGTAATCAAGGATGTTGTATAGTCCGAACCTATCCATTCCAAGGTAAGAGCCAGCCGCAAGGAGTTCTCTCAGGTAATCCAGATCACCGGTGTCCCCGCTATGACCGATGATCACGCTCTGCGGATCGACTCCTTCCGCAGCGAAAATGCGCAGCTGATCGAGACCGCGCCTGGTTTCCGCTTCCGTGTGCGTGAATATCGGCAGGTTGGTGCCGCGCTGAACGCGCGCGGCCGCTCGGAGCACCCGCTCGACGTCCGGAGTCAGCCCCGCGTGGTCGGTGGCACATTTGATGATCGCCGCCCGCACGCCAGTGTCGGAAATTCCCTTGGCCGCGTCCTGCTCGAACATGTCAATGAGAACCTCGCGCTTGCCAAGCGGGCCCGCGGGATCCTGGAACATGAACTGAAGCGGCAGGGCAGTTGTGATATAGGCGCCGGTAGCGACGATAATATTGATATCGACCTGCTCTGCGATCCGCTGAATTCGCGGAATGTAACGGCCGAGCCCGAGGACAGTTAGGTCGACTACCGTGTCGACGCCGCCGTTCTTGGCGGCCTGCAGTTTCGTTATAGCGTCGGCAACTCGCTCTTCTTCTTGCCATCCCTCCGGATAATTCTGCTCTAGCTCTGGCGAAAGGATAAAGATGTGCTCGTGCATCAGGGTGACGCCGAGCTCATCGCTCCTGACCTCACCCGCCACCGTTGGGATCATGACGACATCGGAAGTCACGGCGACCTCCCAGACCTTGAGTACTGAATCTGATCCGGCTGCAATCAGCAGGGCGAGCCTGGATGCCCGCGCACGGCGTCGCTAGCGCAGAGTCAGGCAACCCGGCGCGAGGGCGGGGTGTGCCGGCAGCGATGGCGGCAAGCACCATGGGGTCGTCTGGCCGCCGGGCAGGGGGCGCGGGCGGACAGCCGTTCAGGAGCAGGGCAGTGGCCGACGGGCTGGTAACAGGCGCGCCGAACGGTGCTCACCTGGTCGGAGCGAGTAACTCATCGGGTCGCTGCATCGCAACGTCCTTTTCACATAGTGAAATGCTATTTCACATAGTAATCTACATGATAACGAGCGTCAAGGCCTGAATGTCATGTCCAGCGACGGTAGCGACGCGATCCGCTTCCGCGCCTGCGAGGAGTACGCACGTCGCGGCACGGCACCGGGCCGAGCTCGCGTCCCTATCGCGAGCCATCAGCCGCCGCCTGGTCGCGCAGCAGGTTCTTCATGACCTTGCCGTTGGCGTTGCGCGGCAGCGAGCCGGCAAAGTGCCATTCACGCGGGATCTTGAAGCCCGCAAGCTGGTCTCGGGCAAATGCCGCCAGCGCATCGGCGGACGGGCCGGTCGGCTCATCCCGAACGACGAACGCGCAGACGCGCTCCCCCCACGTGTCGTCGGGGATGCCGACAACAGCGACCTCACTGACGCCAGGTGCGTGGATGAGGACGTTCTCGATCTCACGCGGGTAGATCTTCAGGCTGCCGGAGACGATCATGTCCTTCTTACGATCTACGATGTAGATGAAGCCTTCGTCATCGGCTATGGCCACGTCACCGGCGGTGCACCAGCCATCGTCGGTGAGCGCAGCCGCAGTTGCCTCCGGGTCGTCAAGGTAGCCGTTCATCAGCATCGGCGACCGGCTGAATAGCTCGCCGGGCTGACCGGCAGGCACCTCCACGCCATCCGGGTCGACCAGTTTGACCTCGGTGGAGAACCACGGGTGCCCGACGCTGCCAGCCCGATCCAGCGCCCGGTCCGGCCGCAGGTCGGTGACTACGGCGGCTTCCGTCGAGCCGTAGAGCTCGTGCACCCCTGCGCCGGGGAAGGCGTCGATGACCCATTTCTTCAGCGGCACCGGTAGTGCCGCCGCATTGAAGTACAGGGTCTCAAGGCTGGAGAGATCGAAATGCGCGGCGGGGTCTTCGCCGAGCGAGCGGATGCCCTGCGCATGAGTTGGCACGAGGAAGACGGACTGAAGCTTGTGCCGCTCGCACAGATCGAGAAAGTCCGCGGCATCCCATTTCGCCAGCATGACCGTCGTGCCGCCGAGGAACGGTCCCATGTAGCCGAAGAGGAAGCCTGCCCCGAGCGCCATCGGGGCGATGGCCGCGGTCCGCCGGCCAGGTCCGATCCCCCATTCGAGACCTCCCGCGAACATGTTGAACACGCGGGAGCGGTGACTGAGCATCACGCCCTTCGGCTTACCGGTGGTCCCTGACGTATATTGCACGCAGAATGCCTCGCGCTCCGATGGGCGCGCGCCGGGATCTTGCGGCAGGGCCTGAGAAAGGAAGCGCTCGTAGGGCTGGCCGGGACCGTCGCTGCCCAGTATCAGCGTGATCGCGAGGCCATCAGTGATTCCTCCGACGCCGGCCAGAAGCTGGTCGTCAACAATGAGAGCCCTTGCCTTGGAGTGCTCCAGGATGAACTCGTGCTCTCTGGCGACGCCGCGAGGATTAAGCGGCACCATCGGGAGGCCGGCTTTCGCCAGCCCCGCTGCCAATTCCACGAACTCAAGGCGGTTCCTGGACAGCATCGCGACTCGGTCCCCTGCTCGCAGGCCGACCGCCAGCAGGGCGCTGGCGAGCCGGCTGGACCGGTCATCCAGCTCGGCGAAGGTGAGTTGCCGCTGCCCGTCTATGACCGCCACTCGGCGAGGTGTGCACCGGGCGAATTCACGGATTCCGTTGGCAATATTCATCTCGGCCATCTGCGTCATCCATTCGCGATCTGGCTACCAGCATCTGAATCTCTGCCTCGACATGCGTCCGGCCCGTGCCGCTGACCGCAGCCCAGCGCATATCGCAGATCGCACGGCCGGGTGAGTGAGGTGACTGCGCGATGACGTTGACCATGACGTGCATCCGGTCTCCCGGCACGACCGGCCGCCGGAACCTGACCTCGCGCATGCCCATCAGGGCGATCGCGTCAGTAAGCCGCCCGCTCTGCTCGACCAAGCCGCCCATCAGAAGAAGTACCGCCTGGCCTGGCAGCGGAGAGCCCTGCGGCAGGCTCACCTCGCCGGGCCGGGTGAACAGCGGATGCGTGAAGCCGCCGATGCTGACCATCTCGCGGCGCATCCGCTCAGTGATGTAGACCGCCCCCGTGGCGAAGTTGTCTCCGGGGCGCAGCGGAGCGGCGCGCGTGCTGCCGTCGTTCGCCTCGTGACTCATCGCGCCCGTTCCGCCCAGCGGTAAAAGCCGTCGGCGCTTGTCGGCTCGGTGGCGTGGTAGTCGACGAACTCGGCGAACTCAAGATCGAGTCCTTCGGACAGCGGGATATCGGCGCATACGTTGACGAGCCGCTTCATCCGCGCCAGGCACGGACCCGACAGTGGTCGTACCCGCTCAAGGACCTGCTCGACCGCGGAGTCGAGCAGGTCTGGCTCGACGACCTCGATCGCAATGCCGTACTCCGCGATCTGGGTACCCTGCAGCCAGCGCCCGGTCAGCATCAGGTCGCGGGTTCGCGCCTGCCCGAGCTTCCGCGTAGCTCGCGGCGTCGCGCCGGCGCCCGGGATCATCCCGAACACAATATGGTGGTCGGCAATGCGCGATCGGGTCGTAGCCAGGACGAGGTCGCAGGCTATGAGCAGCTCAAATCCCCCGGCCCTGGCGAGGCCGTCGACGGCGGCCACGACGACGACGGGCAGGGCTTCGATCCGTCGCAGGATCCGGTGATAGCGCTCGCAGAACGGAACGAAGACTCCAGGCACATCGGCGAAGCACTCGTGCAGGAACGCCGTGTCCATGCCGACACAGAAGACATTTCCCACCGCAGAGACAACGACCGCGCGCAGCACGGGATCTGCGTCCACCTCATCGAGGACGCGCTCCAGATCGTCGAGGACCGCCGGAGTAAGGCTGTTCAGGCGCTCAGGGCGCTGCAATTGCAGGTACCCGACCTTGTCCCGCGTCTCCCACTTGATCGTGTCCATCAGGCGGCATCCGCGGGCGAGTTCCGTGGCGCAGGCTCATCCCAGCGAACGAACGCCGGTCCCGGCCCGCAGACGAGCTGCTCATCCGCTTCGATCCGCGTCCACGCCAAGTTGGACAGGTCTAGAACCTCGGCGGCCCCGGCCACGAGATGGCCGGCCGCGAGCACCGCGCTGCGCCCATGGCAGGCGCTGGCATCGCTCCCCCGAAGTTCCCGCGGCTCGGCGCTGATCAGACCCACACGGGTTGTCCGGGCAGCCGGTCCGCCGCAGTCCCCGTCGTCGCAGCGTTCCCAGTCGTTGCCACCGGAGAACCACACGTAGACAAGCGCCCCGTGCTCTGCGGTCAGGTTTCGACGCACGAACCGCGGCGGCAGCCAGGCCCAGGCTCCTGTAGTGAGGTGCAAGTCAGCGAGGCTCAGCTGGCCGGAAAGCACAAGCAGCTCCTCGCCCGCCGGGTAACGCCCGCAGGCGGATCTACAGAATCCTGCCGGGAACTCAACTATCAGGGTGCGCGCCCTCGTAGCGGGCTGCCGGTGCAGCAGCGCGCTGCGTATGTCGCTGTTGGCATCGGGCATCGGCACGGGACGGCCAGCCGTTCCGAGCAGGTCAATGATCGAGCCGCCGCCGCTCATGGCCATCGGTGGTCCTCTCGCGCTCACACTCACGTGCGGTCGACACCGCTGATGACGCTCGCCGTTGAGCAGAACGACCGTTGCCGATCGCTGTGAACTCAAATTGTCAGACATAAGACTGTAACCAGTATGGCCTTGCCAGGCAACCATGTAGTCGATGGTTTAGGCGCAGCGGCGGCCCGCACGTTCGGGATCCCGCCGACACAGCCGGTCCGCGATCAGCGGGCTGACGGACCCTGGGCGCTAGCAGGCTCCGCCGGCTGGTAGATTTCGCTGGCCACCCGGTCCGTACTTCCGCTGTCAGCGTCGGCTGCGCCGCCTGAGCGATACGGTTGCCTTCAGGCAAACAGTTGACGTTAATATATCAGACCTTTACGGTCGTACCACGAGCTGGCGAGACGAAGGACGGTCGAGAGTTGGCTACGGACGGTACCGCGCCAAGATCCACGTACATCGGCCGCTACTTCGAGGACTTCGATGTCGGCGACGTCTACCAGCATCCGCTCGGCCGCACGATCTCGGAGGCGGACAACACCTGGTTCACGCTGCTGACCATGAACACGAACCAGAACCACTTCAACGCGGAGTTCGCCGCCCGGGCACCGTATGGCCGTCTGATCGTGAACTCCGGGCTGACCGTCGCGATTGTGCTCGGGCAGAGCGTCGCAGATCTCAGCCAGAATGCGATCGTCAACCTGGGCTGGAGGGAAATCGTGTTGTCGCACCCGGTGTTCATCGGCGACACGATCTATTCGGAGTCGATCGTGCTGGCCACACGGGAGTCCGCGTCCCGGCCTTATGCCGGCATCGTCACGGCGAAGACGCGCGGGCTCAATCAGCACGGTGACGAATGCATCTCCTGGACGCGCAGCGTGATGGTCTACAAACGCGAAGCGCCGCATGACAAGGGCTACTTCCCGATCGCAAGGACAGGTGAGTTGACGCTGACTGACCGCGAGAGTCAGACATGACGCTCCGCATCACCTACGGGCCGTGGGGCGAGACGCTTGCAGAGGTGATGCAGGCATCGAAGGACGCGGAAGAGGCCGGTGCCGAAGTCGTCTGGTTCCCTGAGATGCATCGAAGTGCGACTGTCGTCGCGGCCTGTGCCGCCGAGGCGACGAGCACGATCGGAGTTGGGACCGCCATCGCGCTCGCGTTCGCCCGCAGCCCGATGATCACCGCCCTGGAGGCGCTCGACATTGACGAGATCGCCGGCGGCCGACTGAGGCTGGGGCTGGGCTCGGGAGTGCGCAGGCTCAACGAGGACTGGCACAACGCCTGCTGGGGGAAGCCGGTAGCGCATCTGCGGGAGACCGTTCAGATCGTCCGCTATTTCATCGCAAATGCAGCTAAAGGCGACTCGATGATCGTCGAGGGAGCCTGGGAGCATCTACGAATCCGCGGCTACCAGCGCCCGTTCTGGCAGGCTCGGGGCGAGATTCCGGTTTACCTGGCTGGTATGGGACCGGGGATGACGCGTCTTGCCGCCGAGGTCGGTGACGGCTTCATTTCCCACGAGCTGTGCTCTCCGCGGTATCTGGAAGAGCGCATTCTGCCGAAGATTGCGCAAGGCCTTGCCGCGGCCGGCCGTCAGCGCTCGTCGCTCGACGTTGTCGTCTCGGCCTGCTGCGCCATCGACGATGACCCCGCTCAGGCCCGCCGCTGGGCGGCGGGGCTTGTCGGCTTCTATGCCTCGGTCCGCACCTACGCCGACTTCTTCGGCTTTCACGGCCTGGCCGGGGAGCAGGCCCGGGTCATCGACAGGTTCCGGACCGGTGCCAGCTCGGACAATCTCGCTGCGGTTGTGCCCGATCAGATGGTTGACTCGCTCACCATTGCCGGTACGCCCGGTCAGGTCAGAGACCGCCTCAGGGCTTACGACGGGCTCGCGACTACGGTCAAGCTGACACCGCCGACTCATGGCCTCGCGCCGGAGGAAACCCGTCAGGCACAGGCCCGCATCCTCGAGATGATTTCCGACCTGGCCAGCCCGGTGGCGCTATGAGGCCGCTTGAAGATGTCCGGATCGTTGCTGTCGAGCAGTATGGTGCAGGTCCCTTCGGGAGCATGCACCTGGCTGATCTTGGCGCCGAGGTTATCAAGATCGAGGACCCGCGGGTCGGCGGTGATGTCGGTCGTTATGTGCCGCCGTTCACCGCGGGCGAGGACTCGCTGTTCTTCGAGACGTTCAACCGCAATAAGCGGAGCCTGTCACTCGACCTCGCCAGCGACGCCGGCCGGAAGGTCTTCGAGGACCTCGTCAGCCGCAGCGACGCTGTGTACTCGAACTTGCGGGGCGACGTGCCCGCCAAGATGCGGATCACCTACGACGACCTCAAGCATCTCAACCAGGCGATCGTGTGCTGCTCTCTTACCGGGTTCGGCATGACCGGGCCGCGGTCAGCTGAGCCGGGTTATGACTACATCCTGCAGGGCCTGGCGGGCTGGATGTCGATCACGGGCGAGCCCGGCGGACCGCCCGCCAAGACAGGGCTCTCGCTGGTTGATTACTCCGGCGGCTTCGTCGCCGCGATCTCGCTGCTCGCCGGGCTGCATGCCGCACGCCGGGATGGCATCGGAATGGACTGCGACGTGAGCTTGTACGACACCGCCGTAAGCCTGCTGACCTATCCGGCGACCTGGCACCTCAATGAAGGCTGGATTCCCGAACGTACCCGGCATTCCGCGCACCCCTCGCTGGTGCCATTCCAGAACTTCGAGGCGTCCGACGGATGGCTCGTCGTGGGTTGTGCTAAGGAGAAGTTCTGGCAGCGGCTGACCGGCGTGATCGGCCGCCCGGATTTGGCCACCGACCCACGGTTCGAAACATTCGCCGATCGCCGGGCCAACGCGGACATCCTCATTCCGCTCCTGCAGGACGTGTTCCGGCGCAAGACAGTGCGCGAATGGCTTGAGCCGCTGTACGCCGCGTCCATCCCATGCGGTCCGGTAAACGACGTGGCGCGAGCCCTTGTCGAGGAGCAGACGGCGGCCCGTGGGCTGATCGTCGAAACCGACCATCCGCGATTCGGCCGCCTGCTTCAGCTGGCCTCTCCAGTCCGGGTCGGGCCAGATACCCCGGGCTATCGCCGGGCGCCGGCGAGGAACGCGGACCACGACCGCATCTTGCGCGAGCTGCTCGGCTATAGCCAGGAGATGATCTCCGCATGTGACGCTGCGGGCGCGTTCGGAAGCGAGCCGCCAGGCCCAGGGGAGCGAGCCGCGCGGGGTGAGGCCGAGTGACAATCTGCGAGACTCTTGCCAATCCGCCGTATACCGACGAGGGTCGTCGGCATGCAGAGCGGACAACGTCGCGCGGGCTGGACATGCTGATCGTCACCTCGATCGCGGAATTCACCAACCAGGCTGGCGAGGCACTCGCCAGTAATACCGAGACCATGATCTTCACAGCGCTGGAGCCACCGTGACCGATTGGCCAGAGATCGCGGTCGGCACCGCGATTCCGAGCCTGACCCGGACGATCGAGCTGCCCGATATGATCGCGTACGCCGGTGCCACGTGGGACTGGCACCGGCTGCACTATGACCCTGACTACCTGGCGGAAAAACGGCTTACCAGGCCGGTTGTCGACGGCCAGGTGTTCGGAGCGCTTCTGGTGGAGGCGCTCCAAGACTGGCTTGGCCCGTCAGCATTCGTCCGCAGCCTGGAGTTCCGATTCGCCGGCATGGTGTTCGCGGGCGAGACGGTCCGCTGTGAAGGAACCGTTACGGACGTGACTCAGGCGACCGTCTCGGTCAATCTGCGAGTGGTCGTTGCGGGAGAAGGCGAGCGGCTCGCTGTAGCCCCGGCCAGCGCCATCATTGGCCGCCACAGATGACGGCGGCGATCGTGGGGGTAGCCGAATCCGACCTGGGCATCACCGGCCGGTCCATCCTCGGGCTTCAGGCGCAAGCGGTCAGCCGCGCACCGGCCGATGCCGCCCTGCCGCTCAAGGACATCGACGACGTGCTGAACGCCGATCCGATCAGCACCCCTCTCACCACCGCGGACTGCCGCCTAGTCACCGACGGTGGCGGAGCCGTAGCGGTGTACGACTCGTTCACGATCACGGTATTGCTCAGCCTGGAAGGACTCGGATTCTGCGAGCCAGGCGCCGCGGCGGAATTCATCGCGGACGGCAGGACGCGTCCCTGCGGCGGCTTCCCGCTCAACACTTCTGGCGGTGGCCTGGCCTGTTGGCACCCCGGCATGCTCGGCGCGCTTTTGCTCGTCGAGGCCGTTCGGCAGTTGCGCGGCAGCTGCGGCGACCGTCAGGTTCACGGTGCCGAAGTGGCGCTGGCCCGCGGAACCGGCGGGATCCTTTCGACACGCGCGGCGGTCCTGCGCGGAGTCGACCGGTGAACGATGTTCCTGTCGACGAAGTAAGCAAACCATGGTGGGACGCCACAGTGGAGAAGCGCTTCGTGATCCAGCGCTGTCGGGCCTGCGGGCACTGGCAGCATTACCCTCGTGCTCTGTGCACTGGATGCGGATCGACGGATCTGCGGTTCGACGAGGTGAGCGGGAGCGGCGTAGTCGATACCTATACCCAGGTCATGCGCGCCGTCCGGGCTGACTCGCCGCCTCCGTATGTGGTCGCTCGAGTACGCCTCGCGGAGGGGCCCGTACTCCTGACGCGCCTGATCGACCTCGACGCCACCGAGGACCTGATCGACCGCGCGGTCCGGCTGGCCTGGCTTCCGCTGCCGGACGGCAGGAACCTCCCGGTGTTCCGGCTTCATGAGGAGAGGTAATCCCGATGGTACGGCGTCCATTGCTTGTACCTGCAGCAGGGATGCCACAAATGGCAACGGCGCACTGTTCGTCCGGCCGGCCAACGGCCATGCTGGCCTCGCCGGGCCTTGACGACGAGCCTGCCGCACGTGTTGCTTTCGGGTTCGCGATTCGGCTGGAGCCCGCTGGGCGGCGAATCCCGCAGCTTTGAAAGAGCAGATTCGGCGTGTTAAGCGGGGATGCCGGCCTTGTGCGGGATCTGCCAGACCGTTGCCGCACCCACTTTTCGGCCCAGGTCGACTAGTTCCCGGGCTGTGTCAGCTGAGCCGGAAGCCGTTTGGCGGCGATCAGATCCCTCGCCAGGTCTCACGTCGGTCAGGAAGGTCCATCAGTGGCTGGAAGGAGACACGGGCTGACCGAGGGCAACTGATCGAGCCGGGCCACAGCTTCCTTGATGTTTGCGGCATTGCCGGGCGGCAGCATCCGGCAGGCGTTGTCGTTGAACTTGCGATCGAGGTCCGCGTCGCTCAAGGGCCGTCCCGGCCCGCCGCGGTTGTGCATGACCTCCTCCACGATCACTGACCCGTCCGTAAGCCGGGCGGTCAGCACCGCGGGGAACTGCTCGGGGAACAGTTCGGTGCAGCGCGGATCCGCGACGACCTCGACCTTGTGCAGGTGCGCGCGCCGGGCCGGGTCCTGGGCCGCCTGGTCGGTGAAGTCATCAAGGCTTACGCCCAGGCCGCCCCCGCCCATGAGTGCCGTCACCACTGTGTACGGGCCGCTGAACTGTGCCTGGTAGCCCGTTTGTGGTGCGCGTTTCACGTCGATGGGTTCGCCGATGGTGTGGACCGTGGGGGCCGCGACCCCGAGTTGCAGGTGCGTGACGTCGGCGATTGCCACCCCCTTGGCGCGCAACGCCATCGCGGCGTCGATGCCGGCATGGGTGAAATGGTTGGCGGGGTAGGGCTTGAAGAAGATGCCGGGCACCTCCCACCGTTCGCCCAGGTCGCCGACAATGGCATCGGCGTTGTACTGGCCACTGAGGAACGCCTGGAAGAAGCCAAACCTGCCTTCGAACACGGTCGGTGGGCCCGTCATTCCGCGGGCGGCCAGCCCAGCGGCGGTCAGTGCGGCGTGTGCGGCCCAGCCGCAGTGCATGCGCTTGACGGTGCCGCCGGTCCTGTTCGCCTCAATCACCCCGCCTGCCATGCTCACCGCGATGGCCATGGCATGCAGCACGCCATCGGCGTCCAGTCCGCCCAGCAGCGCTGCGGTGGCCGCTGCACCGATCGCGCCGCAGATTGATGTCGCGTGCTGTCCCCGGTCGAAATAGGTGGAGTTGCGCGCCTGCTGGTCGTAGCCCGCCATGCCCAGCCGCACGCAGATTTCCAGGCCAGCCGCGATCGCGGCGATGGCCTGCGCGCCCGTTGCCTCGGCGGCCTCCGCGGCGGCAAGCCCCGCGGGCACCACGGTGGCGCTCGGGTGCAGCACCGACGGCAGATGGGTGTCGTCGTAGTCGAGCGAGTGCGCGAGTGTCCCGTTAACGAGCGCGGCGAGCGGGGCGGGCAACGCGTGCGGGATGCCCACGGCGTGCGCTTCAGGTTTGCCTCCCTGCTCCGCCGCGTAGCTGGCGACCGAACCGCTGGAGGCGAGCGGCGTGGCCGCGATCGCGATGCCGATGATGTCCAGCACACGCTGGCGCACACTGCGGCCGACCGGCTCGGGCAGGCTCGGGTAGCGCGAGGCGACAGCGAATTCAGCCAGCCGCTGCGCGATTGTCAGCCCTGGGGAGTCCGTCATCGCCACGCTACATGCCGTCGCCGGACCAGCGCCCCCGGGAGGACGACCGGACCGGGTAGGTGGAGACGATGGGCGCCTCGGTCTCTTCGTCGTAGTTCTCCGCGTGCCCGCCCCACTTGATCCATTCACCGGTGGTGTACCAGTTGGTCAGCGTCCCGTCCGACCGGATGAGCCAGATGCACCCGTCCGGCTCGCCGGACATGAAATGGCCGTGCTTCACCCGGGCGGGGCGGAAAAAGTACGTCCCGATGTCGAGATCGCCGAAGTTGTAGGTCATCCGTCCGGAGATCGTGTACGCCTCTTCGTAGCACGGATGGTGGGCGAGCCGGTGGTCGGTCCAGCCCGGCGGGGCCCAGACCAGCCGGGAGTAGAAGCCAGTGGCCGGATTGCGGTGCAGCATCTTGAGGTACAGCGGCGTTATCGGTCCCGGTGTTGGGGCCTTCTCCCACTCGATGGCCGCGGTATCGAGAATAGTCAGTTCCTCGGGGGCGTCCTCGGCTCTCCCGGCTCCGGGGTCGAATCCCGCGTCCCCGAACTCCCGGTAGTGCAGGATGCGGGTACCCGCGGCGAACTTCATCCAGGGCATCGCGACCCCCTTGGGCGCGTGGATGTAGCCGCCCTTGCCGATCCGGCGGTCACCGATCTCCGCCGCGCCGTCGAGCACGAAGTACTCCGCGTCGCTGTGGTGCACGCCGCCCTCGCGGCCCCAGTCCGTCACGAAGTCGATGCGCAGGGACGACGACCCGTCCTCTTCGTCCACCGAGAGGTTGCGCTGCCGTGCCCGGCCCTCGCCGAAGGGGAGTTCCGCGGTGTGCCAGACGTAGTCGTCTTCGTGGATGAGTTCAACGTGAGGCCTCAACTGCTAGCACCTACCTATTGTTCTAAATAGTGGAATGGCGTTTCGCATATTCAGACGGATTCTTGCCGGGCCGGCGGGCCGCTGTCAACCACGGCGGCACGGAGTTCGCGCTTGAGGACCTTGCCCCCCGCGTTGCGGGGAAGGGACGGCAGCTCGCGCCACAGCCTTGGCACCTTGTACCCGGCAAGCTGGGAACGGCACCGGGCTTCCAGCGACGCATCCGTCACCGCGGCGCCCGGCCGCCGCACCCAGCATGCGGTGACTCGCTCGCCCCAGGTCTCGTCGGGAGCCCCGATGACCGCCGCGTCCGCGACGCCAGGGTCGCTCAGCAAGGTCTCTTCGACCTCACGCGGATAGACGTTAGCCCCGCCGGTGATGATGACGTCCTTCACCCGGTCGACGATGGAAATGAAGCCTTCCTCGTCGGCGGCGGCGATGTCCCCAGCGGTCAGGAAGCCGTCGGGTGTGGTGCAGGCAGCGGTGGCCGCGTCGTCGTTCAGGTAGCCGTTCATCAGGTAAGGGGACCGGCTGTAGAGCTCACCCGGGGTTCCTGCGGGCACTACCTGCCCATCCGCGCCGACCAGGCGGACCTCGGTCAGGAACCACGGGTGGCCCACACTTCCCGGCTTGCGGCGCGCATCGGCTGGGCGGAGGTTGGTGACGATACCCGCCTCGGTGGAGCCATAAAGCTCGTGCACGCCGCACTGCGGGAGGATGTCAAGCACCCACTCCTTGAGCGCCCAGGGCAGCGCCGCCGCGTTAAAGTACAGGGTGTCCAGCGAGGACAGGTCGTGCCGGGTTACGGCGCCGTCGCCCAGCGAGCGGATCATCTGCGCATGGGTGGGGACCAGGAACACCGACTGTGCCCGCCGCCGCGCTATCTCGCCGAGCAGGAGTTGCGGGTCGAATGCCCGCAGCATGCTCACCGTGCCGCCGCAGTGGACTGCCGCGTAGCTGAACGCGAAACCGGCCCCGTGGTACATCGGAGCGACCGCGATGGTGCGGCGGCCGGGTCCCAGCCCCCATTCGATCGCGGCCGCGTAGAAGGTGAGGCAGCGCGAGCGGTGGCTGATCTGGACACCCTTCGGCTGCCCGGTGGTGCCGGAGGTGTAAGCGATGCAGAAGGGATCCATCTCGTTCACGGGCACGGACGGGTCCACAGCCCGGGCCTTCGCCAGCACGTCCTCGTAGGCGGGACCAAGCCCCGTCCCGTTCAGCGACCAGACCACCCCGATGCCGAGGTCCGCCACGGCTGGTGCGGCGGCCGATGCGTAGGCTTCGTCAAGAATCAGCGCGCGCGCCGCTGAGTGACCCAGGATGTAGCCGATCTCCGCGCCTGTCAGCCGGGGGTTCAGCGGCACCATCGGCAGGCCTGCCATGGCGAGCCCAGCCGCGACCTCCGGGTACTCGAGCCGGTTGCCGAGCAGGACCGCGACGCGGTCGCCCGGCGCAAGCCCTGCGCTCAGCAGGGCACATGCGAGGCGGCTGGACCGTTCATGCAGGGCCGCATAGGTGAGATCCCGGTCACCGTCGCACACTGCGATGGCCGAGGGGCTCGCTGTGGCGAACTCCCGCACCCCGCCCGCGATCGTGAGCTGTGCGCCGCCGTGGTGAATGGCCATCACACACCATCCGCTGCTTGCACGAGTTCCACCAGCTCACCGTGCGGGCCGGTCATGGCCGCCACGCGCCGTCCCTGGTAGGGCGCGCAGGCGATCGCGGCCGGCCCCCGCACCTCGCGCCCCTGCGCGTGCGCTGCTGCGACCACGGCGTCGAGATCATCAACCCGGCAGGTGTAGGCGGCTGGTCCGGGCCGCAGCCGGTGCGCGGGCCGGACATCGGCGGCGAGCGAGCCGTCAGGGTGGAAGTGGTGCTCGGCCATCTGGCCGTCGCCCACCGAGAACACCGTGCAGTGGAAGGCGCGGTCCGGCGGCAGGGAGATCACCGAATTCACTTCCGGGTCAGCCAGCTTCCCGTCGAAACGCACCGGCACCCCAAGCAAGCCGTGCCAGAATGCCATCGCCTGGTCGCGGTCACTGGCGGCCACCGGCATGTTAACGACCGGCCCGACAAGCTCGGCGACCGTCGGCAGCGGGCGCGGTGGCGGCACTGACCGCATCGTCGTCAGCAGCATCCAGACACCGCCCGGCCCGCGTGCGGCGAACGAGCGGCCGATTCCGGACCCGATCGCTGACATGTCGTAATCGCGGGGGGGTGCCAGCGGCTGGAAGGTGCCATCGGCGGCCAGGCGGTCATGGAACTCGTCCACGTCGCGGGAGAAGAACTCCAGGCCGAACGGGCCGACCCGGGAGGCGGGCAGCTCATCGGTGACGGGCGCGTCGGTTTCGACCAGGCGCAGCATGCCCCGGCTGGTGCCTGGCGCGGCGAGCAGCACATTCAGCGGATGGGTGCCGTCCGGCACCGCCCACAGGTCCCGCAGCCCCGCCTCGGTCTGGCCGGCTTCGACCACCTCGTAGCCGGCCACCCGCGACCAGGCGTCGGCGAGCGCCGCAGCGTCGGGGGTGGTCGCGGTGAACATCATGAACTCACTTACGGGCATGGCCGAAGTGTGGGGCAAGGGTCGCCATAACGCAAGCAATCTGGAACACTGATATCAATAGCGGAACAAGAGTCGCTGTCAGGTGTACAGCCCCGCACTCAGGTGCCGGGCGGCGGCGGTCTGGCTTCTCGCCGTGAGCAGCGCCGTTGGCGCCCTGGGTCAGGAGTAGGCATGGATCGCAGCCGCGTGGTTGCCCGCAGTGCTCTGTACGTGCCCGGCGATCAGCCGGGCAAGCTCGCCAAGGCGCTGCTCAGGGGTGCGGACGCGATCATCGTGGACCTGGAAGACGCTGTCCCACCGGACCGCAAGGACGCTGCCCGCCGCGCGGTGGCGGACTGGCTGGCCGGTGTGCGCCCCGGCGACGGGGAAGTCTGGATTCGGGTGAACCCTGGCCCGCTGCGCGATGCGGACGTCCGGGCGGTGGCCCTCGCCGCAGCGGTGACCGGCCTGTGCCTCGCCAAGACGGAAGGCCCGGATGAGGTGGCGGAGGCGGCGGGCTTGCTCGCCTCCCTCGGCAGCGCAGCCGTCTTGTCACCGCTGCTGGAGTCGGCGGCGGCGGTGCTGGCCGCACCCGGCATCGCGCGCGCGCCCCGCGTCGCGCGGCTGCAGGTCGGCGAGGCGGACCTTGCCGCGGAGCTCGGCATCGAGCCTGGCCAGGATGAGGCTGAGCTGCTGTGGGTCCGCTCCCATGTGGTGCTCGCGAGCGCGGCGGCAGGGATCGATCCCCCCCTCGGGCCAGCCTCGCCCAATTTCGCTGACCTCGCCGCGTTCGAGCGGTCCACACGGGCGCTGCGCCGCCTGGGCTACCGCGGCCGGGCCTGCATTCACCCGGCACAGGTGAGTGTCACCAACCAGGTCTTCACGCCGGCCGCCGAGGAGGTGGAACGCGCGCGGCGGGTGATCGCCGTGGCTGCCACAGCGGGAGGCGCCGCCGTGGCGGACGGCGATGGCACCATGATCGACGAGGCTGTGGTGCGGTCCGCCCGCCGGGTGCTGGCCCTGTCCGAGGCCGTTCACCCCGCTAGCTGACCAGCGCGAGCGGTCGCACCGGCGCCCCGGTCGCGCCCACAATGAGCAACGGGTTGAGCACCAGGACGACCTCCCTGGCAGAGATGTCGAGCAGCGGATGCAGGCGCATGCTCTCGACGATGTTGATGCCATGCTCCACCAAGAGGATGCGATGGACGGGTAGGACGCGGTGACCATGGCCGGCGGGGATGTGCTCGAACGCGATGGTCTCCGCACCCACCACCCGGGGCCGCCGCTGGGCCAGCCAGCGAGCCGCCGCTTCCCCGGGACCGGGGGTGCCGCCCCGTTCACCGGTGAAGGTCGCCGGGTCGGACCAGTGCCTGGACCAGCCGGTGCCGATCAGCACCGCATCGCCGGGCTTGATCGGTACCCCGGCGCGGGCCTGCGCTTGCGCAAGGTCATCCGGGCTGATCTCATAACCGGCCGGGAGCGCTGGCACATCGCGCACCGCGGCCACGTCGAGCACCACCGCCCGGCCAACGAAAGGCGGGAATGTGTCGATGCCGAGTTGGCTGAAACCGTGCTGGGACTGCACGTCGCCGGCGCGTACGCCGCCGAACAGGCGCCCGGCGTGGGAGACATGGGCTAGCGCGTCCACGTGCGTCCCCACATGCCCGCCCGTGATCACCAATTCGTTCGCGGCGGAACTGCCGTCCGGGCGGGTGATATCGCCATGACGCCGTTCCGGCACCAGCCGGAACGGCGGATGGTTCGGGGATTGGGGCATCCCGGTGAACAGCGGCTGTGACAAGTCCACGACGGTCGCGGCGGTGACGTCATCCCACAGCGCCACTCAGATCACCCCGTCCGCACGCAGGCGGTCCCGGGTGGCCTGGTCGAGCCCGAGCAGGTCACCGTAGATCGCGTCGTTGTCCGCCCCGAGCGAGCGTCCTGCCCACCGGATGGCGCCGGGGGTCTGAGACAGGCGGAAGAGGACGTTCTGCATTTTCACCGGTCCCAGCTCGTCGTCATCGATAGTGGTGATCGTCTGGAGGGCCTGGAACTGCGGGTCGGCGAGCACGTCGCGGATGTCGTAGACGGGCGCGACCGCCGCCTGCGCCTCATCGAATGCCGACATCGTTTCGGCGAGGTCGTGGGCGGCGATCCACTCTCCCACGTAGGCGTCGAGTTCGTCCGCGTGCTCGGCGCGGCTGCGCCCCGTGGCGAACCACGGCTCGCTGATTACCTCAGGGTGGCCGACCAGGCGCAGCACTCGTTCCGCCACTGACTGGGCGGAGGTGGAGACAGCTACCCAGCGCTGATCGCGGGTCAGGTAGGTGTTGCGGGGTGCGTTGTTGACCGACCGGTTACCTGTGCGCGGCTGCACCTGGCCTAGCTGGTCATAGACGGTCGCCTGGGGACCGAGGATAGTCAGCAGCGGCTCGGCGATGGCCAGGTCCATTACCTGGCCACGGCCACCTCTGGCGTCACGATGGTAGAGCGCCATCATGATCGCGATCGCCGCCGTTAGCGCACTCACCCCGTCCGCAAGGCCGAACGGCGGCAGCGTGGGCGGCCCGTCCGGCTGCCCGGTGAGAGCGGCGAAACCGCTCATTGATTCGGCCAGCGTGCCAAAGGCCGGTCGCCTGGCATAGGGCCCGAACTGTCCGAATCCTGTCACCCGGGCCAGGATCAGCCCAGGGTTGGCCTCGTGCAGCTGGTCCGGGCCGAGCCCCCAGCGCTCCAGTGTGCCCGGGCGGAAGTTCTCCACCAGCACATCCGAGCGTTCCGCCAGCCGCAGCAGCAGGTCCGCGCCATCGTGGCAGCCCAGGTTGAGGGTAGCGGCGTGCTTGTTGCGGCCGAGCATCTTCCACCACAGGCCGGTACCCTGTTTGGCCGGCCCGTGATAGCGGCTGGGATCACCCCGCCCCGGGAATTCGATCTTGATGACATCCGCGCCGAAGTCCCCGAGGATTGTCGCGGCGAGTGGCCCTGCGAACAGCGTCGCGCAGTCCAGCACCCTGATGCCGTGCAACGGTCCCGTCGTCACGCATACTCCGTTCCGGATATCGGAATAATGTTTCGAGACGGTATCATGGGGCCTCCGGGCCCTGGTGTCCAGCCACCCGCCGAATCCTGGCGGGATGGCTGATGGCGCACCGTCCCAGGCGGCGGGTGGTGTGGGTGGCACGGGGTGGCCTGTGCGTGCCGCGCGAGTGGCCCGCGCGCCCGCGCCCAGCGGTAACGTCGCTGCCAGCCGACTGCGGCGTTCAGCCGGATACGGTGTTGTCAGACCCGAAACAGCGTTACAATCAGCGAAACAGCCCGGAGGTCGTCATGCGCTGTGACCCGAGTTCCGCCTGCCTTGATCACGTGATGCCGGGCCGGCGCCGCCGTGCCCAGACCAGAGCTCGTCGAGGTGAGCGTGGCTAGCGGCGTGCGCGCGCCAAGGGCGGCGGCGACGGCGGCGGATGGGGGGACTCGGGCCTCAGCCCAGTCCGTCGCGACCGTCGAGCGGGCAGCCGATGTGTTGCTGCACTTCGCCGCCTCGGGCCGCCGGACCTTGGGAGTCACTGAGATCGCGGATGACCTGGACCTGTCCAAGGCCGCCGTGCACCGGATCCTGGCCGCACTGCGCAGCCGTGGCCTGATCGAGATTGATGAGCAAACCAGGCGGTACTCGCTCGGGCCCATGTCCGCCCGTCTCGGCCTGGCTTACCTGGATCAGCTCGATGTGCGCAGGCTCGCACGGCCCGAACTCGTGGCGCTGTCACGTGACACCTACGAGACGGCGACCCTGTCGGTGCGGACCAGGGACGCCAGGATGTACGTAGATCAGGTGACCCCCGATCGTGAGGTCATCATGTCCGTCTCCCTCGGGGCCTCCTATCCCCTCCACGCGGGCGGTTCATCCAAGGCATTCCTGGCCTTCCTGCCGGATGAGGAGATCGACGCCTATCTCGCCCGTGACCTGGAGGCACTCACCGGTGCCACCGTGGTGGACCGCGCCGCCCTGCGGCGTGAGATCGATGAGATCCGTGCGCACGGGTACGCCCAGTCGTTCGGGGAACGGCAGGTGGGCGCGGCCTCCGTCGCCGCGCCGGTTTTCGACCACCGCGGCGCCCCTGCGGCAGTGATCAGCGTGTGTGGGCTATCCGAGCGGTTCGCCGTGGAATCGGAGTCCTGCGCGCGCCGCCTGCTGGAAACGACGGGCAAGCTTTCCCGACTGCTGGGCTATCAGGAATCAAAAGGTGAGTGAGGTGAAGGCCAGCCTGGCTGGCCGCTGATATGGGCCGGTACGATCTGATCATCAAGGGCGGGACCGTGGTCCAGCCCTACCTGGGGCACTTCACGGGCGATCTCGCAGTGCGGGACGGCCGGATCGCGGTGATGGGCGAGGACCTGCCGTCGGCCGACGCGGACGAGGTGCTCGACGCCCGCGGCAAGGTGGTGCTTCCGGGGGCGGTGGACGCCCATTTTCACATCGGGATCTACCGGCCGCTCGCGCTCGATGCGTACGAGGAAACGCGCTCGTCGCTGGTGGGTGGCGCCACCAGCGTACTGTCCTATTTCCGGACTGGTCAGCATTACCTGAACAAGACCGGGCCTTACGCCGACATCTTCCCGGAAGTGCTGAGCGAGGTCGCGGGCCGGTGCTGGACCAACTACGGGTTTCACCTCGCCCCGATGACCGGGCAGCAGATCGACGAGATACCTATGCTGGCGGATGACCATGGCGTGACGTCGTTCAAGTACTACATGTTCTACAAGGGGTTTGACCTCTCGGCGAACTCGCGTGACGCCAAGGCGTTCACCATGTCCGAGGAGTACGACCTCGGGCACCTCTACCTGATGATGGAGGCGATAGCCAAGGCGGGCGCCAGCCGGGACGGGCAGCGCCTGTCCCTGTCCGTCCACTGCGAGCAGGCCGAATTGATGCGCGTCTTCATCGACAGGGTGCGCAAGAACGGCGACCCGCAGACCCTGCGCGCCTTCAGCGAGGCCCGCCCTCCGCTTACCGAGCGGGTGGCCATCGGTGAGGCGACCGCCCTGGCCGCAGCGGCCGGCTGTCCGCTGAACCTGCTGCACCTGTCCAGCGCGGAGGCGCTCGCCGCCGCCCGGCAGGCAGCGGCCGACTACCCCGGCCTGGACCTCAGGGTGGAGCTGACGCTGCACCATCTCTGCCTGGATCACGACACCCTCGATGCCCGGGGCGGGCTGGGCGGCAAGGTCAACCCGCCTATCCGCACCAAGGCGGACACCGAGGCGCTGTGGGCCGGCGTGCTGGACGGCACGGTCGGCTGGGTGGCGAGTGACCACGCGTGCTGCATGGAGTCGGCGAAGGGCGACGAACTCTGGCCGGCCCTGCCGGGCTTCGGCGGCACCGGGCTGCTCTACCCGGTCCTGCTTTCGGAGGGGTATCACAAGCGCGGTCTCCCGCTTTCCAAGATCGCGGCTCTGGTCTCGGCGAACCCGGCCAGGGCCTACGGGTTGTGGCCACGCAAGGGAAACTTGCAGGTCGGTGCCGACGCCGACATTGTCATCGCTGACCTCGACCTTGAGCGGGAGGTCCGGGCGGAAGCGCTGCTGTCCGGCCAGGACCACTGCCCGTTCGAAGGAACGCGGGTCCGCGGCTGGCCGGTGACCACGATCGTGTCCGGGCGGGTCGCCTACCGCGACGGCGAGGTCGTCGGCGAGCCATCCGGTGCGTACCTGAGCCGGCAGTAGCCGCGGCAGGCAAGAGCGAGATACCACGATGCTCAGGCTGGCAACCTCGAGACTGGGGCAGGCGGTTCCTGTCCTCTTTCTCATGTCGGTGCTCAGTTTCCTGCTGCTGCACGCGGCTCCTGGCGACCCGGCGCGGCTTCAGGCCGGGCTGAACTCCTCGCCGCAGGCGGTCGCCGCCATCCGGCGGCGACTGGAACTGGACAGGCCGCTCGCGGTCCAGTTCGGCCGGTGGCTGACGCAGGCCCTCCGGGGTGATCTTGGCACGTCCTATACCAGTGGCGAGCCGGTGACGCACTTGCTGGCGCAGCGGGCGCCGGTCACCATCCAGCTGACGCTAGTGGCGCTCATCATCATCGTCGGGGTCGGCATCCCGGTCGGCGTGCTCGCCGCGCTGCATCGCGGCGGGCTCGCTGATCACACGGTCGGGGCGGTGTCGCTGGCTGGCATCGCGATCCCCAACTTCATCATTGGCCTGTTGCTGGTGCTCCTGTTCGGCTGGTACTTCCCCGGCATCATGCCCTATCAGGGTTATGTCTCCATCCCGGCTGACCCGGCAGGGGGCATTTCCCACACGCTGCTGCCCGCGCTGGCGCTGGCGGCCGGCCCGATCGCCATCGTGGCCCGGCTGACGCGGGCCGGCATGCTGGAGGTGCTTGGCCAGGAATACATCGTGGCAGCCCGGGCGCTGGGCGTGCCTTGGCGGCAGATAGTGCTGCGGGACGCGCTGCGCAACGCGCTGCTTCCCGTTCTCACCGTGGTGGGGCTGGTGGTCGGCTTCCTGCTATCCGGCGCCGTGGTGGTGGAGAGCGTGTTCAACATTCCTGGCCTGGGCCTGCTGCTGGTGAACTCGTTCGCCCAGCGCGATTACCCGGTGACCATTGGGGTCATGCTGGTGGTCGCGGTGGCCTTCCTGCTCATCAACCTCATCACCGATCTTCTCTACGGCGTGCTCAATCCAAAGATCCGGGCCAGTTACCGGGCCGGGGGAGGATGACATGGCCGCCGTTACCGAGGTGGCGCCGGCGCCACCGGCTGGGTATGAGTTCCCGCTGTGGCGCAGGCTGGCCAGGAAGCGATCTACCAGGGTGGCGCTGATCCTGTGCGGGCTGCTGATACTGCTCGCGGTGGCCGGCCCCTACCTCACTCCTTACAGCCCCGACGTCGGTGGGCCAGACGCCCTGGCCGGACCCGGAGGTTCGCACTGGATGGGAACTGACCAGTTCGGCCGGGACGTGCTGAGCAGGCTCCTGGCCGGAGCCCGCATCTCGGTCTTCATCGGTATCGGCGCGGTCGCCATAGGCATGGTTCCCGGGTCGCTGCTCGGCATGATCGCCGGCCTGCGCGGGGGGTCGTGGCTCGACTCGACGATCATGCGGGTGATGGACGTCATCCTCGCTTTCCCTGTGCTGGTGCTGGCGGCCGTGATGTCCGGGCTGACGGTGGGTCAGTCGGTGCGGTTCGGCCCGGTCAAGGTCAACCAGGTGGTGATCGTGCTGCTGGTGATCGGGCTGGTGCTGGTGCCGGTATTCGCCCGGGTGGCGCGGGCGCAAGTGCTCGCGGCAGTGCAGGAGGAGTACATGGTCGCCGCCAAGGTCTGCGGCACCCGGTTCCGGGCACTGCTGCTGCGCCACCTGCTCCCCAACATCCAAGCCCCGTTGCTCATCCAGGCGGCGTTCTCGCTCAGCATCGCGATCGTCGCCGAGGCAGCCATCTCCTTCCTGGGGCTTGGGGTGCAGCCGCCTCAGGCGAGCTGGGGCAACATGCTTGGCGACGCCCAGCAGGAGCTGCTGCTGGGGGCCTGGTGGCTGCTGGTGTTCCCGACCGCGGCCATCGCGGCCGCCACGGTGGGCTTCAACCTGCTGGGTGATGGATTGCGCGAGGCGCTCGACCCCCGGGCCGCGGCTGGGCGCCTGGGCGCTCAGCCGCCGCCCACCGCGGCCTCCGGCGACGTGAGGCCGCGGACATGACGGCGACGGGCCAGGCCGCTACGTCGGCGCTGCTGGAGGTGCACGGGCTCTCAGTCGCCTATCCCGGCAACAGCGGCACGGTGACCGTCGTCCGCGACGTCTCCTTCTCTCTCGGGCCCGGCGAGATGCTCGGCGTGGTGGGGGAGAGCGGCTCCGGCAAGTCGACCCTGCTGCGGGCGCTGATCGGGCTCCTGCCCTCAGGCGGCCAGGTCACCAGCGGCGAGGTCCTGCTGCGCGGCGAGAATCTGCTCGGCCTGCCCGAGAGCCGGATGCGCGGGATCCGCGGCAGCCAGCTCGGCATGGTCTTCCAGGATCCTGTAAACGTGCTCAATCCGTCCATGACGATCGAGCGGCAACTGTCCAGGATCCTGCGGCTGCACCGGCCGGAAATCCCCCGGCAGCGGCGGACGGCAGAGATCTTGTCCGTGCTGGAGCGGGTCGGCATCGACGGCCGCGGCAAGCTGGGAAGCCATCCGTTCGAGTTCAGCCAGGGCCAATTGCAGCGGATCATGATAGCGGTCGCCTGCCTGGCCGGGCGCCCGGCGCTGCTGCTCGCCGACGAGCCGACGACCAGCCTCGACGTGACGGTTGAGGCGCAGATCGGGGAGCTGCTGCTTGACCTGCGCGCGGAATTGGGGCTCGCGGTCATCCTGGTGAGTCACGACATCGCGCTAGTGGGCCAGCTGTGCGACCGGGTGCTGGTCCTGTATGGCGGCCGGCTGGTGGAGACGGCCTCGGTCACTACCCTGCTGGCACAGCCCGGCCACCCCTACACCGAACAGCTGCTCCGGTCCATCCCGCCATTCCCCGGCACCGGAGAGCGGCTGTACGCGATGCGGGGAGAGATCGCCGACTTGGCCGAGGCCAGCCCCGGCTGCGTTTTCGCGCCGCGGTGCGAGAGCCGCCTCGGGCCGGTCTGCGACACGGTCGAGCCCGCCCGGTCCGCGATAAGTGCCGGCCACCACGCGACATGCCATCGCTACGCCATGCCAGCGGCGCCTGAGCCGCCTCGCGATGCCCAGCCAATTACCAGGGAGCGGTGATGGCCGCGGCTGATGACCTGCCAGGCCGTCTCCTCCCGCTGGCCGGCGGAAGGGCCGCCCCGCTGGTGAGCGCTCGGGGTGTGAGCAAGCATTTCGGGGCCGGCTGGCGTCTGCCCTGGCGGCCGGCCACCCGGGTGCGCGCGGTCGACGGCGTGGACCTCGAGGTGCGCGCGGGCGAGACGGTCGGGCTGATCGGTGAGAGCGGGTCCGGCAAGAGCACACTCGGCCGGCTCTTGCTGCGGGTCCAGGACGTGACGTCTGGCTCGATCTGGTTCGATGGCACGGATATCACGGGCGCACACGGCGCGCAACTGCGCGCGGCCCGGCGGCGGATGAACCTGGTCTTCCAGAACCCCTACAGCGCGGTTGACCGGCGCTGGCGTATCCGCGACGTCATCGCCGAGCCACTGGCGGCACACGGCATTGGTGACCCTGCCAGCCGACAAGAACGGGTCAGCGAGCTTATCCAGCTGGTGGGGTTGCCGGGCACCTTCGAAGCGCGCTACCCGCACCAGCTGTCCGGCGGTCAGCTGCAGCGGGTGGTGGTGGCCAGAGCGCTGGCGACCGGCCCGGACTTCATAGTCGCGGACGAGCCGACGGCCAGCCTCGATGTGAGCGTGCGGGCGCAGCTGATCAACCTGATGGCCGATCTCAAGCGGCAGTTCGGGCTGGCGATGCTTTTCATCAGCCACGATCTGCGTACGGTCTCGGCGCTGTCAGACCGCATAGCGGTCATGTATCTGGGCCGGCTCGTCGAAACAGGACCGGCCGCCGCCCTCACCACAGTCCCCCAGCACCCGTACACGCAGGCCTTGATCGCGGCTCTGCCAAGGCTTGCGCCCGGCCAACGGCGGATCGTCGCCCCGCAAGGTGAGATACCGAGCGCGGTCAATCCGCCGAGTGGCTGTCACTACCATCCCCGGTGCCCGCTGGCCAGGCCCATATGCCGCACTGAGTACCCGGTGCTGGAGGAGAAGCAGCCAGGTGTGTGGGTGGCCTGCCACGCAGTGGCGGGCAACCCACCGGGTATCACCGTGTGACGGCTGGGACCAGCCCTCGTGGCACCTGCACGGGTCTCCCCGTTGGCGTGGCAGTTGGCCGCCTGAGACGCCCGCCGGCTCATGGCCGTTCGTGACCGCTTTGTGCTTGACGGATTGGTACCAGTCTGGCATGCTCGCCAGCAATTCAATGAAACATTGTTTCGATTATCGGAACAATTAAGTTGTGCCGGAGGTCCCTGTGAGCCTGCGTCGATCCCCCAGCCCCCAGGTTGCCGCTACACGCTCCGAGCCGACGGGCACGCCCGATGCTTCAGCGGTCAACCGGCGCCAGCTCCTGCGGGGCGCGGGCGCAGGCATCGCGTTCTTCGTCGCCGGACCGACCCTGCTGGAGGCGTGCGGCGGCGGGGCCAGTTCCGGTTCGGCAGGCAAAGCCCCGGTGAAGGGCGGGATCCTCGTCGTCTCGGATCTGACTGAGCCACCGGCGCTCGATCCGGTGAAATACAACTCCCACACCATCGAGGTCGTGTACCGCCAGGTCACTGAACAGCTTTACCAGTGGACGGACCAGAAGACGATCGTGCCGCTGCTCGCGGCGTCCATGCCCGCCATCAGCGCGGACGGCCTCACGTACACGGTGAAGCTGCGCCAGGGCGTCACCTTCCACAACGGCAAGGCATTCGACTCGAGCGACGTCAAGTACAGCTACGAGCAGATGCAGAATCCCAAGAACGGTTCGATCTGGCTCCCCGGGGTGCAGTTCATCAAGTCCATCGATACGCCGGACCCGGCCACCGCGGTGATCACGCTGAGCCAGGTCTTCACTCCCCTGATCAGCAAGCTTGCACTGCTCCCGATCGTGCCGTCGAACGTCCCCTACAACGCCACTGTTTACGCGCGCAGCCTGATCGGCACCGGCCCCTACAAATTCGTCTCATGGCAGCAGGGCACGCAGCTCGTGCTGAAGAAGAACAAGGCGTACTGGGACACGGGGGTGCCCGAAACAGATGGCATCACCTTCCAGTTCACCACGTCCGAGGCGACCCGGGTGGCGGCGGTGGCGAGCGGGAGCGCCAATCTTGTCTACCAGCTTGACCCCCACGACGTCAGTGTGCTGAAGAGCCGTGGTGTCAGCGTCAGCGTGCTCGAGAATTCATCGCAGCTGAACTATATGTACCCGAACTTGAGCGCAGGGAAGGCGACCGCGGACGTGAACCTGCGCCAGGCTATCGCCTGGGCGATCGACCGGAAGGCGATCATCAGCCAGGTGTTCGCCGGCTACGCCGTTCCCGACGCCACCCTCCCGGCGAACGGCGCCCAGTACTACGACACCGCGATCGGCCAGTCGATCAGCCTTGACCTTGCCAAGGCTCAGTCCTACCTCAAGGCCGCGGGCGGCCCGCCGAAGAGCCCGCTTAGCCTGGTGGTGCTGGCGTCGCCGACGGCACCGGCCGTGACCACCATCGTGCAGGAGAACCTGGCGAAGATCGGCATCAACACGGATGTGACGGTCCTTCAGATCGCGCCGGCGCTGCAGAAGCTGTTCACCGGCGACTACGACCTGTTCTTCCTCGATGTTCTGTACCAGGAGAGCACCGGGTTCGCGGGCGACATCGCCTATCTTGCGACGACGCCGGGCGCCTTCTCCAACTTCAACCATGCGAACGACAAGCAGCTGTACAAGCTGGCACTGCACGCGGTGAGCGTGCCAGACGGGCCGGAGGCCCAGGCGGCGTGGCGCGCGGTGCAGCAGCGGTGGGTGGAGTACCTGCCACAGATCAACCTGGTGACCTCGCGGGTGATCTGCGCGACCAGCCACCTCCAGGTGACCCTGTCGTCCATGGCCGACCTGCACGAGCTGAAGACGGCGACGCTCACCTGAGCGGCCGGTCCCGGCCGCGGCTCGGCCCTCTGGCCTGTGTCACGCTCGGCGTTCGAGATGTGAACGGTGCGGCCACCGCTTACCGCCGCCTGTTCGGCGCGGCGGTGGCCGCTGCCGCCAGGCTTCCGCCAGCGCTGGCGGAAGCCTGGGGCGCGCCTGGGGCCGCAGGGGTCCCCGTGCGGCTGCTCACCGCCGCCAGCGGCGGCGGACTAATCCGGCTCGTGCACTCGGCCGGGACGTCGGCGCAGCCGTTCCGGTGCACCGGATGGGCCGCGTCGGAATGGGCGGTCGCTGACGTGGACGTGATGACCCGCCGCGCCAGCCAGGTGGGATTCACTGTCCTGGTGGAGCCGGGACCGGTGGGCGCCGGCGGTCACCTGCGGGCGCTGCAGGCGAGCGGCGCCGGCGGTGAGGGGATCTACCTCACCGAGATCACCAGCGTGCCACCGGGGTTCCGGTTGCCGTCAGGCCGAGGCAGCCACGGCGTTCTCTACGGGGCGGTCCTCGGCGCCGCCGACCTGCCAGCGGCGCGCGGCTTCTTCGAGGACGGCTTCGAGGTCACCCGGGTCACCGATCACCCGCTCCCGGTCCGGGCGATCAACCTCGTCCATTCCCTGCCTGCCGGCACCCGTCACCGGGTCAGCACTCTCCAGCTAGGGGGCCGGGCCATTCTTGAGATTGACCAGTATCCGGTGTCCGCAACCCCCCGCCCGCGCAACCCCGGCGAGGTCCCGCCCGGCATTGTCGCGATGACCTTCCTCGCCGGCTGCCTGCCCGCGGCCGCTGGCCACCTGCTGCCGGCCCGGCCCGAGCCTCCCTATCTGGGCCGCCCCGCCTGGTCGCGGGAACTCCCAGACGGCGGGGTACTGGAAGTCGTGGCCGCGCGCTGATGACTATGGGCAGGCCAATGCGGATCTTGCTCTAGACCGGGAAATGCGGCGCGTGTTATTGTAACGCTGTTCCAGATAGCGAAACGAAAGGCCCGAGGAGTAGTGGAAGTCCACGAGCAAGCTCGCCTCGACTTCGCGCTCGCCCTGCGTTCGGGCTGGGCACGGACCATCTACCCCCAGCTAGGAGCCCGCGCGTGGGAACGCTGCCCTGGACTGGGCACACTCGCCGCGGACGCGGTCGGCGAAGTGGTGCGCCAGGACCCGCTGTATCCCTGGTTCGCCTGGCTGGAGCGCGGTTCCCAGAAACTGCTGTGGCGGGCGGTCGCTGATGCTGTCGGCGAGGCCGCCGGCGCTACCGGGGAGCCTGACGGCGGGGCTGGCCTCGTGACGCTGGACCTGGACCCCGGCCTTGAGCTGCCCCGCTGGTACACCGAGTGGGACATTCACCTGCAGCCGGGCGGCGTCTGGCGGGACTCCGCGTCGGCACGGGTGTATGAGCTCGGCGCCAAGCTGGTCATGCTGGGCGAGAACGACGATTACCTTTTCCACCGCCTGTTCGTGGATACCGCTGTCCCGGCCCGCGGCTACCGGCGGATCGTGGATCTCGGGTGCGGGTTCGGCAAGAGCACCCGCCCGCTGAAGCAGCGGCATCACGGTGCCGAGGTCATCGGGGTGGACCTGGCTGGGCCACTGCTGGTGCTTGCCCGGGAGCAAGCCGAGCGCGCGGGCACGGCGCTCACCCTGCTGCAGCGTGATTGCCGGCGGACCGGGCTGACGGACGCGAGCGTGGATCTGGTCACCGCCACCATGCTGATCCACGAGCTTCCGGTGACGGCCATTGTGGAGACGATCCACGAGGCGGCCCGCTTGCTCGCCCCCGGCGGGCTGCTGCGCATCCTGGACTTCCACCTCACCGGGGACCCGGTCGGCGACCTTGCCATGCGCGAGCACGCTGTCCGCAACAATGAACCGTTCATGACCGGCCTGTTCGAACTCGACCTGCCGGCGGTGTGTGCCGGGGCCGGGCTGACGGACGCGCGATGGGCCGCCTTCGACGAGCGCGGCGCTGGGCGGCTGCCGGACCTGTGCTGGCCGGACCGGCCGGAGTGGCACTTCCCGTGGGCCGTGCTGGAAGCGGACAAGCCGTGACCACGGGCGCAGCTGCGGGCACGGCCGGGCACGGCCCCGGCGAGGTCACGTTTTTCAGCGATCCCGGCATGGACCTGATGGCGGGAGTGATCTTCGAAGTCGCCGCCCAATTGCATGAGGAGCGCGCGGCCCGGCTGGCGTTGCAGTCGGCTCTGCTGAGCGCGGGCCTGCTGGACGGCAGCGCCATCGCGGCTGCGGCCGTCCAGCCTTCCACTCGCGCCGGCTCTAAGGCGGAACTGGACCGCTCCCTCGCCTCGCTGCTGCGGGTCCTGGTCCAGCGTGACGACGCCAGGGCACCGCTGGCCAGGGCACCGCTGGCCGGCGATCCGGTGCTGGCGCCCGTGAGCGAACGGAGGCCCTGACAATGGCGAGGCCATTCATCGAATTCCTGCATGAGCAAGCACTGCCGTGGGACCGGGGGCTTTACGGGGGAGGCCGGCCAGACGTCGAAGTCAAGATGCTGAGCCTTGACGATGAGACCGGCGCGTCGACCACGTTGGTGCGCTACCCGCCAGGGTGGCACCGCGACAAGCCCGAGCACCTGCTTGCCGATGAGGAGTTCTTTGTTCTCGCCGGCTCGCTCACCATCGGCGAGCAGGCCTATCACGAGCTGTCGTATGCCTTCCTGCCCAGCGGGTTTCTCCGGCCACGTGCGGCATCGGCGGAGGGCGCGCTGGTACTGGCCTTTTACGAATCCGAGCCGCGCGCCGCCGGCGGCGCGGCCAGCGCCGGGATGGACGAGTCGCGACTGGTCCGCCACATCGACGCGCTGGCAGGGGAGTGGGGTGGCAACTTCCACCCCCAGTTCCCGCCCGGGGCCGGCCGCAAGTTCCTGCGGCAGGACCCTCATGACGGTGAGCAGACCTGGATCCTCGGGACGATGCCCCTGCGCTTCGGCCGGCGCCCGGAAAAGCACCCGGTGGTGGAGGAGATGTTCCTGCTCTCGGGCGAACTGGTGGGGCCGCTTGGGGCCATGCATGCGGGGTGCTACTTCTGGCGGCCGCCAGAGGAATGGCACGGGCCGTTCGGCTCCAAGACCGGGAACGTCATGCTGTTCCGCACCAAAGGCGGACCGCTGAGCACCGTCTACACCGAGGACGAAGTCGAGTTCTGCTGGCATCCGGAGCACAACCCGACCCTGCCCGAGAGCGTGGCGGAGGCGGCCAGGCAGCCTTATCACGGGAGGCCGCCGCTGTAACGGCTGCGCAGTGGCATCCCGGGCGCATATTCAGGCCAAGGCTACGAAGAACCATCGCAACGCACAGGAAGGTGGCAGCATGCGGCCGCATGTCGAGCTCGTGCATGAGAATGACCTGATCTTCCATGCCGGTGAGATTCCGGCCGGGGAAGGCAGTGCCCGCCAGCAGAATCTGAGCTACGACGAGGAAAATGGCGCGGCATCCACCCGCATCATCTTCGATCAGGCGTGGTCACGGCCGGGCGGATATCATCACGCGGACACCGAATGGTATGTGACCAAGGGAGAGATCAGCGTAGGCGGGAAGGTGCTGGGCAAGGGCGGGTACTGGCGGGCGCCCGCCGGCCTGAGGGTGCCGGACATCGAGGTGCGGCCAGGTTCCGAAGTGCTCGTCTTCCGTGAGTACGGGGACATGGGATTCGACGTCAGCGACGCCAACTGGAAACGCGAGGTCCGTGAGGGCGGCAACACCGTGTCCGAGGCCGAGGGCAGCCTCGTCATCGCCGACACCCGGTCGCTGGCGTGGAGCCCGAACATCTATGAAGGTGACAGCCAGCGCTTCCTGCACATCAAGGTCCTCTATCGTGATCCCTCGCCCGCCGACGACCACACCAAGGGCTTTGTCACGATCCTCGGCTATGCCCCACCGGACTGGTCGGATCACAAGCTGGCGCACCACCCGTGCTTCGAGGAGGCCTACTGCCTCGCCGGCGACATGAACTACAATTTCGGGCCGATCACCCCGGGCAGCTACTTCTTCCGCCCGGCGCGCATCAAGCATGGCATGTTCAAATCGGGCACGGACATGGGGGCGCTGTGGCTGTTCCGCCTTGACGGCGACCTGATCAACTGGGTCACCGAGGATCCGGGGGTCGAGGTGCGCGGGCGGGCACTCAATTACGACCCGGCAGATCCCAGGGTCGCGCCAGTCCTCACCGGTCTCCCGGTCCGCTCCCGCAGCATCGGTCCGTGGAACGGTGCCGGGCGCTGACACGGCGGCGGCACGCGGCATGGACGCGGCTGACGGGCAAGGACCGCTCAGCGCCATCCGCGGCCTGTTCGCCGCCATTGTCGGCCGGGACGTAAGTCAGATTCTCGGCCATTACTGCCATGACGATCGGCTGCTGATTTTCCTGGAGGGGCCGCAAAGCAAGGTGGAGGGCTGGGACGAGCCCTTCATGCGTGCGGCCTGGTCCGAACTGGTAATGACCGTCACCTTCCGCGAGATCGAGCTGTCTCCCGACGCCCGCGCTGGGGAATCGGGGGACCTCGGCTGGGTCAGCGGCTCCACCCGGATGACTTACCCGGGCCCCGGCGGCATGGGGACAAACGTCCGGAACGCCCGGGGGACCTGGATCCTCCAGCGGCAGCACGGCCGGTGGCTCATTATCGCCGAGCACGTGTCGTTCCCCGTGCCCACCCCATACCCCACCGGCGAGACGGACGCTGAGGGAGAAGTGATGTCAGGAACATATCGCACCTATTGCCCGCAATGTGAGGAATGGCAGGAGTTTACTGGTGAGGTCGTCGAGGCCTCGGACGGCAGCACCGGAGCCCAGGGACCCTGCCCGGAGTGCCAGACCATCATCACGGCGATGCTGGCCGCGCCCGAGCACGGGGCCTGACCGCGCCCGCCCGCGTCACGGCAGGGAAAGCCTCACCCGACGGAGGCTTTCCCTGCCGTGAGCTGTTTGGCGATCACTGTGCGCATGACGTCGTTGGTGCCCTCTCCGATGGACATGAGGATGGCGTCCCGGTAGAGGCGCTCGACGATGAACTCCTGGGAGTAGCCGTAGCCGCCGTGGATCATCATGGCGTCCTTCGACGCCTCGACCGCTACCTCGGAGGCGAACGTCTTGGCCATGCCGGCCTGGACGTCCACCCGTGCCCCGGCGTCCGCCTGGGATGCCGCCCAGTAGGTGAGCAGCCGGGCTGCCTGGAGGTTCATCGCCATGTTCGCGAGCTTGAGCTGGATCGCCTGAAAGCCGCTGATCGGCTGCCCGAACGCCTCCCGCTGGCGGGAGTAGGCCAGCGCGGCGTCGTAGGCGGCCTGGGCGATGCCCACGCTGCGGGCGGCGACATTGAGCCGCCCGATCTCCAGCCCGGACAGGACTTGCTGCATTCCCCTGCCTTCGACGCCGCCGAGCAGGTTCCCGGCTGGCACGACGACGTCGTCGAGGTGGATCTCGCAGGACTCGGTGCCTTTGTAGCCCAGCTTGGGCAGATCCCGGCTGACGGCGAAGCCAGGGGTGGTGGTGTCAATGAGCAGCACGCTCATGCCCTTGTGCGCGGGCGTGGCGGTCGGGTCCGTCTTGACCAGCACCGGCAGGGGGTCGGCGTGCCGCGCGTTGGTGATCCACGTCTTCGAGCCGTTCACGATGTAGTGATCGCCTTCGCGCCGGGCGGTGGTCCGGATGCCCTGCAGGTCGGTGCCCGCGCTCGGCTCGGTCAGCCCGATGCCGGCGCGGCGCGCCCCGGTGGCGAGTTCCGGCAGGTAGCGCTCCTTCTGCTGCTGCGTGCCGTGCCGGGCGATGAGCCAGCAGGCGAGGGAATGGCTGCCCAGGATTCCCGCGATCCCCATCCAGCCGCGTGAGATCTCCTCGAACACCAAGGTGAAAGACACCTTGTCGAGGTCGATGCCGCCGTATTCTTCGGGGACCGTGACGCCGAACAGCCCCATCCGCTTCATGCTGTCGACGATCTCGGTGGGGTAGCGTCCTGAGTGCTCCCATTCCGTCGCGACCGGGATGATCTCTTTGTCGACGAACGTCCGCAGCGTTTCCTTGAACATGCGCTGCTCTTCACTGAAGGAAAAGTCCATCAGGATGACCTCTCGCTGAGCCGGAAGACCGGGAGACGCCAATGCTGGCTGACCTCATCAACGGGGATCTCGCTGGTCACCGGTCCACCCCCAGCAGCACCGTGGCATGGGTGGAGAAGATCCCGCCGGTGCCGTGAGCGAGAGCCACCTCGGCGCCGGGAACCTGGCGGTCGCCGCAGGCGCCCCGCAGCTGCCGGGTCGCCTCGACCAGCAGGAGCAGCCCGAGCATGCCGGGATGGCAGTACGACAGGCCGCCACCGGAGGTGTTGAGCGGGAAGCTGCCGCCGGGCCTAGCTTTCCCGTCCGCGAGGAAGGACGCCGCGGTTCCCGGTTCGCAGAAGCCGAGCCCTTCCAGGCTGAGCAGCACCGTGATGGTGAACGAGTCATACACCTCCAGGACGTCCACGTCGGCCGGGCTGAGTCCGGCGCGGCCGAACGCGGCCCGGGCGGAGTCCGCAGCGCCGGTGGCGAGGATGTCGTCCGCCGAGGCCATCGAGGTGTTGGTGGTCGACTCCCCGTACCCGAGCACGATCACTGGGTCGTCCCGCAGGTCGCGTGCGCGTTCCAGGGAAGCGAGGATGACCGCGCCGCCGCCGTCGGTGACCAGGCAGCAGTCGGCGGTGGTGAGTGGCGTGGAGACCATGGGCGCGCCGAGCACATCTCCGGCGGTCAGCGACCCCTTGCCGTAGGCGTAGGCGCGCGGGTTGAGCAGCGCCCATTCGCGGGCCGCGATCGCGACCTCGGCAAGCTGCTCGCGGGAAGCGGGGTACTCGTGCAGGTACCGCTGGGCGGCCATGGCGTAGTAGGAGATCGGGTACAGCGGGCCGTACGGCGCCTCGAACTGCGTCTCCGGGACATGCGGGTCGATGACCCCGGCCAGCGAGCGCGACCTGGCCGAGCGCTGGTTGGAACCGTAGGAGATCAGAACGGTCGTGCACTGGCCGGCCTCGATCGCCTGCACGGCGCGGGCCACATACATCTCGAACGCGGAGCCGCCGGCAAATGTCGAGTCCGTCCAGACGGGCCTCAGCCCCAGGTAATCGGCGACCTGGGTGGCCGAGAACCGGCTCACGCCCGCAGTCGCGATGCCGTCGATGTCGGCCAGGCCGAGCCCGGCGTCTGCCAGTGCGCGGGTGATCGCCTGCGCCTGCAGGCCAAGAATGGAACGGTTCGTGACGCCCAGGTCGGACTCGGCGACACCGACGATCGCCACGCTCATCGGTACCGCCCCACAACGGCGCTGGCCGGCGTGACCGCTACCCGCTCCGGGTCGCCCGCAACCACTACGCGCAGCGCGAGCGTGATGGCGCCCTCGGTCACCGCGGTGACCTCTCCCTCGCAGCGGACCGTCTCCCCGGCGAAGACCAGGCTGGCGAAGCGGAATCGCAGGCCGCGGAGGTCCGCTAGCTCGATCGTCCGGGTCAGTGCTGGCACAGCAGCGCCTGCGGTGAGATCCGGCCATTCCCTCATGCCGGCTCCAGCGCGGTGAAGATCAGGGTCTCGGTATTGGTGACGAGCGGCTCGCCGGACTGGCTCGTGTACTGCGCGACGGAGGTGACGATCAGCATGTCCAGGCCGCGCGAGGTGGTCCGCTCCGTCATGCCAGTGATCCGCCAGGTGGCGGTGATGACGTCGGCAGGGCGGACCGGGCGGTGGAAGACATACGAGTTGCCGCCCCGGACCAGCCGGGTGCCGGGGACTTCCAGCCCCCAGCTGTGGCCCGCATATCCGTCCTCGTCCCTGGACAGCCCCGCGTACTGGTTGGTCTCGCAGATCAGCGTGGGTGGCGCGATCACGCCCGGGTAACCGTGCGCACGGGCGAACTCATCGTCGGTGTAGAGCGGATTGTCATCGCCCACGGCGACGGCGAAGTAGCGCAGCGCGGCGCGGCCAAGTTCCTCCGGGGCCGTGTAGGTCGCCTCGCGGCCTACCATGGCCCGCAGGGCCGGCGTGAGCAGGGTCATGGCGCGAGCACCGCCGTGGGGACGACCTCCAGCATGAACTCCGGCCGCAGGAGCCCGCCGCAGACGGCGCCAACCGAGGCCGGCCAGGGCGGTCGCAGCAGCCGCCCCCTGACCTCCGCCACCGCGCGGTAGCCAGGGACACCCTCCGGTGTCACGTACTCGATGGTCTCGACCAGGTCCTCGGCGCTGCCGCCTGCGTGGGCGAGCAGTTCCAGGATGCAGCCGTAGGCGTGCTCGGCCTGCGCGGCCAGGTCGCCGGGGAACAGCGCCACCTGAGTCGCCATGTCCAGGGCGGCGAACCCGGACATGAACAGGAATCGGCCCGCCCTGACCCCCGGGCTGTAAGAAAGTGTGTCGTACCTCGCCCAGCCCGGGTTGACCAATTCCAGGGGCTCCCGGCTGGCGGTCACGTCCAGCGCCACCAGCGCCCCGGGCACGGGCATCCGCGTCATGAGGATTCCGGCCGCGGCCGGGTGCACCGGGCCGAGCAGTTCCCGGCGCGGCCGGTCGGTCCTCGGATAGACCTCCCGGGTGGCCGGAGTGGAGTAGTCCACCGTCTTGACCACGTTCGCCAGCGACAGCCCGGCCGCTGCCAGCAGCGTTCCCGCCCGCTCCAGGCAGTAACGGTACTGGCCGCGGAAGTCGCCTGGCGCGACTACCTCGCCGTCCTCGCCGAGCGGCAGCAGGGTGGGCAGGTGGACCACCCCGCCGGCCTCGGTCAGCGCGGTGCGGCGCCACCGGCCGGACGGCCCCGCCGTCACAGTGGTGCCGCCCCCCCGGTGGGCGGTGACCTGAACCTCGATGAGCGCCGCCCGGCGCACCAAGCGGTCCACGATCACCGTGGTAAGCGCCGGCTCGTGGCCGCCGAAGACCTTCCGGCGGACCTCATCGGCCTCCGGGTAGCTGTCCAGCCCGGCGGCCGTGACATTCTCCACGATGTGGACCACGTCACCGAAACCGAGGCCGGCGCCGGCCAGGATCGTGCCGATCTTTTCGTACATTGTGGTGGCCTGCTCGCCCATGCCGCCCCCGACGGTCATCTTCTGCCGGCCGTCATCCCAGGTCGCGCCGGAGTGACCGGACAGCCAGGCCTGCTCGCCGTCGTGCCTGCCCAGGGAGAACGTGAACCCCTCGTAGGGGAAGTAGGGGAAATGGGCTGGGCGGATAGCGGGGATCGTCATGCGGGCTGCTCCTCAACGATTTGCCGGGAAAGCTCGAACACCGGTCGCAGCGATGCCAGCGTCGCCAGCGTCAGCACGATCTCGGCGAGTTCGGCGGCTGCGGCGGATCCACCGCAATTGGCAACAAACTTGGTCACGATGTCGCGTTCGGACAAGGGGGCACGGGCGGTGCCGCGACTGCCGGGCACCTGGCCGGTCAGCTTCCGGCCGTCGGTGAGATGCACGGTGACGTGCCCGGGAGCGTCGGCAGCGGGTCCGGCGCCGTCGGTGAGCCGCGTCTCCACCCGTTCCGACAGCTCCACGACCGCGGGCCGGGCGATGGAATCCGGCGAGTACGTCGCCAGCTCGACGGCCCGGTCCGTCAGCAGGGCCGCCACACTCCAGGGCAGGCTGAATTTCGCGTCGTAGGCCGTGCGCGGCCGCAGCTTCGCTGGCCAGGGCTCGCAGACGATCATCGCGCTGTCCGGGTGCACGTCGGCGACGACGCGCGCCACCTGATCCGGGCCTGCCACGTCGTCCAGCACGGCAGTCACCGCATCGAGGGTCGCCTGGAGCAGCTGGCACGCCGGGTATGGCTTGATCCCGATGGCGGTGGTCTCCCAGGTGGTGCCGAGGCCGTTCAGGATAAGACCGGGACGGGCAGGCCGTGCCGACAGCGCCGCGAACAGGCCCTTGTCACCTTCGAGCACTGACGCCGGCCCGGATGCGCCTGCGGCCGCGAGGCGGGCGGCGATGATGCCGCTCAGCGCGGCCGTCCCGGGGTGCAGCTGCTTGGTCGAGGCCCCGGTGTTCAGGAATTCCAGCAACCCGCCCGCCGCACTGCCAGCGATGCCCAGCGCGTCGACCGTCACGGCCGGAGACGCGCCGGTGAGCAGGGAAGCGATGAGGGCCGCTGAGAAAACCCCGCAGGCATGGGTGGCATGGATGGCACGGGCATGGAACCCGTGCGGGGAGGCGGCACCGATCCGGCAGACTGCCTCATAGCCGGCGATCGCGGCACGCAGCACTGCCGCCCCGTCAGCGCCGGTCTGCTCGCCCACCGCGAAGGCGGACGGCAAGACCGCGGCCGTCGCGTGTACGAGCCCACCCGCGTGGGTGTCGTCGAAGTCGAACGTGTGCAGGAGCGTGCCGTTCGCCAGCGCGGCCGCAGGGGCGGACACCCGCGTCCCGCTGCCCAGGATGGTGGCCTCGGCCGGCCCGCCGAGCCCGGCGGCGACCCGGACGGCCGGCTCGGCCGCACGCGCACGCGCGGCGGCCAGCGCTGTCCCGAGGCCGTCCAGCAGGTGCTGGCAGGCGGCGCGCTGCACGTCGGCGGGCACGTCATCGAGCAGAAGCTGGTGCGCCCAGGCCACGAGATCCTGGCTGACCGTCGCCGCTGGCGCCCTCATCGCCCTGCGGCCGACGAGCCGGCCGCCTCTCCCCATGAGCCGAACGCGCCCGCCTGCTCGTAGGCGGTCACCGTGGCCTGGTCGTAACCGAGCAGTCCGCGCAGGATGTGGTCGCGATCTTCGTCCCGGGCCGGCGCCCGACGATAGCCGGGGGCGGCTGACCCGTCTCCGATCTCAGCTGCCTTGGCCCCGCCGCGGAAGCGCTCGGCGACGCGCTGCTGCTCATAACACGTCGCCCACAGTGAAGTCCTCAAAATAGCGGCCGCGGGGGGCGCCGGCGCGGCATCGTCCGTGGACACGTTGACCGTCCTTCGTCCTCATCGTAGCTTGGGTCCCGACGTTAAAGGTCAGATGTTTACCCGTCAAGTACTGCGACCCTCATGCGCGGGCCCGCGAGCGCGGCGCGGGGCCTGCCGTGCATGCGCCTGCGAGAACCGCGGGGAGCGTGCGAGCCGGTAACATATCTTGCGCGCACGGCTCCTGCACACGGAGGCGCGGCAGGCCCGGATGCACGGACCGAGCGGGCGAGGAGTTGACATGGTGGCCGACAGTGACGCCACAGCCCATATATCAGATGAAATCCCGGTCAGCCGCATCAAGCCGGCCTATGAGCAGGTAGCCGACCAGCTCCGGGACCTCATTGTCTCGGGCCGCCTGCTCCCCGGAGACCGGCTGCCGGTGGAGGCGAAGCTGTCGGGGACGTTCGGCGTCAGCCGCAGCACCGTGCGCGAGGCCCTGAGGTCCCTGACCGCCCAGAACCTGGTCTACACCAGCCGCGGGGTGACGGGCGGCACGTTCGTCGCCGCAACCACGCCCGGCCTGCTCAGCTCCCATCTGGAGACGGGGCTGAGCCTGCTCACCGGCACGGATGCGATCACCGCCGATGAACTGCTCGAAGCGCGTGAGTTCTTTGAGGTCCCTGCGGCCAGGCTCGCTGCCCAGCGGCGGACCCAGGAGCACATCGACAAGATGCGGGTGGCTATCGAGCGTGAGTCGCGGGCTTCCGGCCGGGGTGCCAAGTTCGAGCGCAACACGCAGTTCCACACGCTAGTGCTCAGCGCGGCCGGGAACAAGCTGGTCGAAGTCATGACCGTGCCCATCTTCGGCGTCATCCGCTCCCGGTTCCTCCGTGATGACGCGCCGCGACGCTTCTGGTCCCAGGTGGACGACGACCACCTCGCCATCCTCGGGCATATTGAGGCGGGGGCGGGTGACGCGGCCATGGAGGCCATGCGCGATCACCTGGCCAGGTTGCGCGAGACCTACCAGGCCGGCGGACGCGAAGAGTAACCAGGACGCGGCTGGGTAGCCGGAGCCCGGCCGGCCAGGCGTCGCCGCGAGCCGCTGTTGCAGGACCTGTAGGGTCTATGTCTGATGTTTTACCTCACGATTGCTGCCGGCATGCGGCGAGTCCGGGTGCGTCAGCGCTTCCGACCCGCCCCGGGTCATGAGCGAGAGAACCGGAGCCCGCCCCCAGCAGTCGCGCCCACTACGGCCCGGCGACGGGTTCGTGACCCCACAGGTCGAGGTCACCGAGCAGATGCGCGCCGGCCTGGTCCGGATCGGCGGCTTCACGGGCCGGAATTGGCCAGGCGCTAACGCGCCTGCCAGTCGGGATGGCGCTTCTCCGTGAAGGCCTGTGCGCCTTCCCGATGGTCTTCGGTGGTTTTGAGTATGCTCTGGCCGAGCCGTTCCAGGCGGCGGCCGCTCTCACTGTCGACATCAGCGCACGCATTGAGGACGACCTTTGCCATGCCGAGAGCGAGCGGAGCGAACTCGGCGAGTTGGCGGGCGAGTTTCCGCGCGCCGTCGAGCGCACCGCCTTCGGGGACGACGCGGGTGGCAAGTCCCATGCGCTGTGCCTCTGCGGCGTTGACTGGGAGGCCGAGCATGACCAGTTCCTTGGCGCGTCCCAGGCCGACGTGGCGCACCAATCGTGAGCAGCCACCGGAGCCGGGGATAAGCCCTACTTTGACCTCCGGCATGACGAATCGCGCCGTTTCAGCCAGCACCCGGAAGTCGCATGACAGCGCGAGTTCGAATCCGCCGCCTGCTGCTACGCCGTTAACGGCGGCAATCACCGGCACCTCAAGGCTTTCGATCATGTCGAAGACGTCGTGGATCTGCCGTGCGATGGCGCGGAACCGGCGAGTTCCCGCGTCGGCCAGCGCGCCCATCCCGCCGACATCTTCCCCGGCGGAGAAGGCCCGGCCTGCGCCGGTCAGCATCAGCGCCCGCACCGCCGGATCGCCAGCAGCATCCTCGATGGCCGTGCGCAGTTCGCTGCGCATCAGGGAGTCCCAGGCGTTGAGTTTGTCCGGCCGGTTCAAGGTGATGACCCGGAGACCGTCCGGGTCATCGTCGATCAGCAGGTGGGTATACATCAGGCCTTCCTGATCACGGCGGTAACCGCGACTGTCCCATCGGCCTTGCGGAGTTCGGCACCGGTGTCGGTGGTCACGACGGCGAGATTCTCGCCGGGGAACACCGGGGCACTGAGCCGGGCCTCGACGGTGGCCGGTCCCGCGGCGCCAGCCAGCACGGCATCGAGCAATAGCGCCACCGTGAACGGTCCCTGCACAATGACCGACGGCAGGCCAGCAGCCACGGCGAAGTCGTCGTCGAAGTGCACTGGGTTGAAGTCTTGCACGGCTGCTGCGTAGCGGGCTATCCGTGTGCGGGTCACCTGTATCGGGGTGGTCGGCTCTGCCGGCATCAGGCTGCTCCTCGCTCGATGAAAGTAGCGGTCTGGCGGTGCACCAGGCTGCCGCCGCCGTCGGTGAACTCCGCGGCCACCACGCCGAACGTGTTGCCGCCCTTGACGCGCACGTCATCGACAATGACGCGCACGTGCACCGTCTCGTCCGGGATGAATGCGCGGGCCCACTGGTAACTCAGCCCCGCGAGCAGGGCACGAGACAGATCAAGGCCCAGCCCGGCCGGGTCGGTCACGGTGCTCTCGCCGCCGACGGTCGGCCCGAAGAACGGCACCAAGGCCGCGGTGGCCGTGCCGGTCGCGGTGCCGATAGCCGCGGCCATGTTACGAACGTGCTCGGCGCTGACCACCTGCTCGCCCTCGAACAAGATGGCGCCCTTGGCGTCGATCCGCACCGTGACTGCTCCTTCCGGTCTGTGCTGTATCTACTGTCGGGCTTGCCTGCGCCGCTGGAGTTCAGCGGCCAGGTCCGCGGGCTGGGCCTCAACATCTCGGATCGAGTCGAGGACCCTTTCGGCGAGTGAGTAGGTGGCGTGCGGGTCGTGGAGTGGGCTTCTGCGGCGGTCGGGGACAATCGCGTCGAGCGAAGAGCCGCAGATGGGATCTCCGCGGGAGGCCGAGGCGATCTCCAGTTCAGCCAGCATGAGGCCCACGGTCGGGGGGTCACCGCGCAGCGAGCCGGGTGACCAGGAGACTGCGACCGGGCTTCCGTTGCGGCTGCCGTACACGGAGAACGCGGGCCCGGCGTCATGTGCCGTGCTCACCGGCGGACTCCCACGACCTGCCAGAGCTGGAGGAGTGCCTCGTCATCACCGAGATCATCGCGCCAGTCGTGCGGTTTGGCGAAGCAGAAGGTCTGCGGCTCGGGGTGGGCGTTGCCGCTGGTGTCCAGCATGGTAATCGAAATCGACGTGATGCCCTCGGTGACAAAGAAGTACTCGTGGTAGCCGGAGATCGCGACCTGGAACAGCGCGACCCTGGGGTGCGGCCGCACCGCAGTGATCGCCCACCCCGATGTGTTCACTGCTTCTCCCCAAGGTCCTCCAGCTGCGGCATGATCTCCTCAGCCGCACCCAGTTGCCAGCTGGCCCAGTGCAGGTTCATGTCCGCGATCTTCACCGCCTGAAATACTGCGGGAATGTCGGTTAGCTCGGCGGCCTGGCGCAGCAGAACCCGTGCCTGTGCCAGCAGTTTCAGTTCCTGCTCGCGGCTCATGCCCGGTCCAGCTCACGTTGGCTGCCACTGGGACGCAGGTCCAGAATTCGTTCCGCCTTGAGGTCAGAGCGCGGCAGAGTGCCCGGTGCGATGATTTCCACCGGCATCCGCAGTCCGACCGCCCTGCGCAGTGCGGTCTCTGCGGCGAGCCGGATCTCCGGTCGCTTTTCCACCGGCCAGGACTCCTGCGGCTCGATGCGGATGTCCACCTCATCGGAATCACGCGTGTGGTCGTGGCGCAGTACGATCTGGAAATACTGGCTTGCACCTGCGATTCGGTGAAGCACTTCTCCACGGCAGAGGGGTAGACGTTGGTGCCCCGCACGCTCACCATGTGGTCGCTGCGGCCGAGCACGACCCCGTCGAGATAACGCCACGTGCGCCCGCAGCCACATGGGATCTCGTGGCGGTAGGCCCGGACCAGATCGTGCGTGTTGTAGTTGATCAGTGGCTGAGCATTGTTCACGAATGTCGTGACGATGTTCTCGCCGATCTCGCCGTCGCCGCAGGGTTGCCCGGTACGCGGGTCGCGGCTCCAGGAGATGGAATTGAGCTCGTTCATATGCACGCCAGTGCGGCCGGGGCAGCCGGGGGCTATGGCGTCGAGCTCGGCGACACCGAGCAGCTCGCCAGAGGTCGCGCCGAATGCCTCGTCAAGCCGATCCCGCACCGATTCAAGCGAGCACGGGCCGGGCTCGCCCGCATGGTAGGTGAAGCGGATTGATGACTCGCTCAGGTTGATCCCATTGCTCGCAGCCTGCGCCGCGATCCGCAGCGCGAAACTCGGGGTGGCGATGAGCACGGTCGGGCGCTCCCGCAGGATCGTCTCGATGTGCTCGTCCGTGGACAGGCCACCGCCGGAGACGACCCGTGCGCCCAGCCGGCGCGCCCCCCAGTAGGCGCTCCAGAAGCCCGCGTACCGGCCCCAGTTGAAGGCGAAATAAAAGACGTCATGCGGCCGGATCCCCAGTGCCCACCAGCCGTAGATCCAGGACTCGCCGTAGCGCTCGGTGTCGTAGGCGCTGAACGGGATGTTGAACGGGGTGCCGCTGGTGCCCGACGTCGCCGAGTGATGAGCAAGGAACTCCTCGTCAAGCGCGAGCGTGCGGCCGTAGGGCGGCTGCTCGACTTGATAGCGCAGGAAGTCGGCCTTCTCGGTGACCGGTGCCCGGCGCTGGAAGTCCTCCAGGGATTCCACCGTGGACGGGTCGAAACCCGCGTTGGACCATAGCTCCCGGTAGAACCGGCTGCTTGCGTGGGCGTGGCGCAGCACTGAACGCAGCTTGGGCAGGTTCATCGCGTCCAGTTCGGCGCGCGGCAACGTCTCGGCGCGGCGGTTCCAGTACGGCGCCGTCAGCAGGTCGGACCGCCAGTAGCGCGGCTGAGACGCACGAAGCGGCGTGCCGGTCGGCCCGTCCTCTACCTGTGTCATCTCCGCTCCCTCAGAGGAATCGCCGGTTGGCGGTATCGTCGGGCACCTGGATGCCCAAGCGCGCCAGCATTGGCCGGGTGTCAGCGATGTACTGCTGGCGGAGTCCCTCGTTGTTCTTCTTCCGCAGATTCCACCGCACATAGCGGTCGGAAAACGCCGAGTCCGAGCGGCCGAACATATCCAGCACGGCCGGCCACCAGACGTGGATCTTCTCGCTTGCCTCGGCGAGTCCTTCGGGAGTCGCGCAGAGCCGCTTGAGGTTATTCATCCCGAACATCGCATGGAAAACTTCGTCTTTGTGCAGCCGGTCCGCGACACTAAGCAGCGGCTCGTAGGGCACGCCGTCCCACGTCTCGCCGATGTAGCAGCCAACCCGGTCGCCCAGAGCGTTGAAATACGCCAGGTCGCAGTAAGTGTCCAGCGGCAGGTGGAACATGTACTGCTTGATCTCCCGGTCGATCGGACCCACCCCTAGCCCGGCCAGGATGTGAGCGGTAATCACCCCGTGCTCGACCTCCTGCTGCATCAGCCGGGCATAGGTGATCTTCAGCTTCTCGTCGGGGATCAGCGTCATCCCCCGCACCCACAGCTTGTTGAGCAACTCCGTGTAGTGAGGGTTGGTGGAATTCTCCATGTGGTTGCTGAGCATCCGGGTGAGCAACTCGCGGAACTCGGAGGGCATCTCCGGGTCACCCTCGACGTAGACCCGCCCGAGTGGCTCATCAAGCTGATCCGGCATGGCGCGAATCCCTCCGGCTCGCTGGTGAACGCTGTCCTGAGGCTAGGGACTCACAAGGTATTCTGTCAACCGATGCATCGGAAGAATTATTACCGGGGCACATATCCGGGAGCAAACCCGCTACCGTGTGTATGCCTGGGAGGTGAAGAGGTGGACGACGTCGCGAGCGCGATCGGGCCGACCCGCCGCCGACCCGGTCGGCCCCGGCTGGCCGAGCCATCCGCCGCTTACCGGCAGCGCCTGGACGAGATTGTCGAGGTCGCGACCAAGGTGTTCCGCCGCGACGGGTACGACGCGGGGTCGCTTGACGACGTCGCGGCCGAGCTCGAGCTACGCCGGGCAAGCCTCTATCACTACGTCCGCTCCAAGGCCGAACTTCTCCACCTCGTGTTCGACCGAGCCATCTCCAGGGCGCTGCACCGGCTCGAGGAACTCACCAACATCGAGGACCCCCGGGAACGGCTCGCCGCGCTGATCCGTCACCAGGTCTTCGTCATTGCCGAGGAACCGGCAATGTTCGCCGTGTTCTTCGACAACCGGCCACGGCTCGACGAGGCCTACGAAGCGGCGATCCGCGCCAAGGAACGGCGGTACGTCCGGATCTACGCCGAGGCTGTGCAGGCTGCTATCGGCGCAGGCGCACTCCCCGGCCTCGATCCGCGCTACGGTGCCCAGGCACTACTGGGCATGACCAGCTGGACCTACAAATGGTTCGACCCGGAGCGCGATGACCCCGAACGGCTCACTGAGGCGCTCACCCGGCTCATCCTCCACTCAGACGGCTTCAGATAGCACTCGCGCGTCAGCCTCGCCGGCCTGTGACCTGGAGGCCGCCCTCCGGCGCGGAGGGCGGCGGCATCGACCGAGCCAGAGCGAAACTCTGACGACAGTCCGGCCATCGCCTCGTATCGGCGCAGCCCATCTTCGAACAGCAATAGCTGCCCCGCGTCGAAGTCAGATATCTCGTCCGTCGGCCCGCGTCCCTGGAGATGGGCGGACCTCAGTCGAACGCCTCGTCATCGGACAAGGCGAGCGAACGGAGCAGGAGCCGCCACAGTTCGCCGGCATCCTTGGCTGAGGTCAGCTCATCAAGAGCAGGGTCGTGCTCCGCGTCCATCCGCGTCGCTCCAACGTAACTCGCCCTGCACGACCAGACGCCCGAACCGGGACGGGCACGGATGATCGGCGCCACGGTCTGCCTGGTCCACGAGACGGGGTGACTCCGGTTGATCTGGCGGCGCGGCGCCGCGTTGAAGATCGCGCAACGATGACCTCAGCCTTGCTGGCTGGCCCGTATCCGGGGTCGTCCTGCATGGTGCTGAAATACGCGCTGGCGGTCGTTCTGGCCGCGTCCTGCGGTCAGGCCAGCCGTGACCAGATCGATTCCCGCGCCTGGGGGATGTGATCTGCCAGGTCGGTGATGAGGGTCACCAGTTCGGCGTGGGAGACCGCGGCTAGCCGCCGGGTGAGTTCCTGGTCGTCGCCGAGGAAGGCCAGCGCGATTGCTGCCATGTGGGCGCATAGCCTCGTGGTCCCGCTGCCCGGGCATGACGGGCATTCCCCGGAGAGCGGCAGATCGCCGTGGTGGATCATCAGGTCTCCGGCGGCGATCCCTTCGCCGGGCAGGCTGCCCCAGATTGAGTGCTCGTCCCAGTCCAGGTCTTCGACGTCGGCCGCCAGTTCCTGGCCGCGCGCCAGTGCCTGTGGTGTCGCGGCGGCCCCCACGTCGCGGCGGGTCAGGCTGGGCTGCACAGGTGCCCCTTTCGTGATGGTTCAGCGGGATCGTGGCGGGGCCAGCCGCGCGAGGGCTGCGGCGTAACTGTCGGCGTTCTGAGCGGCGGTCTTGTTCCAGGTTCCGGCGAGCCGGTCGAGAATAGCGTCGCGGGTGTGCCCGGCGGCCCACATCCGCTGGGCGGCGGCCCAGACCTCAGGCGGGTTGTCAGACCAGATTTGCTCAGTTACCGCCGTGTAGGAGTCGAAGCGGTCCTGGGGCAGGCCGCGGGCGCTTAGACCCAGGATCGTGATCAGCCTCCGATCGGTCTCATCGGCGGCGTCCAGTTCGCTGGCGTGCCGGGAATGGCTGCCGTCGCGTGCCTGGACCAGGCCGTCGTTCCGTTCCCCTGGCCGGGCGACGGCGAACGTGCGGCGCTTGAGGATAGGGACTATCAGCTCCCCGACGGTGGCGATCTCGTCTGGCTGGTCCTGTATGTAGCGGCGCAGCGGGTTGATGCTCTGGTCGGCCCATAGCTGCGCGAACCGGTTCAGCATGAATTCGAGCCGGACCATGAGCTGCTTGCGGTGGCGCTTGGGCAGGGCATGCCGGTCGGCGATCCACCTGGTCCAGGCTCGCATGAACGGGGGGATCTCGGTGCCGTACCGGTCCGGTGCGGTCACGGTCACGGGGAGCACCCGCAGCAGGATCCGTTCGAGCAGGAGCGGGCCGGTCGCCAGAGGATCGCAGCCGAGCTGGCCGACGCAGGTCGCGATGAGCAGGAGGGGGAGCTTGCGGGCGGCTGGGCTTTGAAGCTCCCGGCCCTGGGGGGAGGCGAGGAATTCCTCAGTGACCCGCAGCCGGACGTCCTGCGGCCACAGGGCGGCCACGCCAATGGGCGCGGGCTGTGGGTCGGCGGTGCCCGCCAGCGTGGCGGCGCGGTGCCGGGCAACGCTGAGAGCGGCGCAGAGATCACCGTAGGCGTCGTCTTTCTGGCCCGTTCCCGGCGGCTGGCCATGCCGCAGGAACGCGTCGATGCCTGCCTGTAGCCGCCGGCCGGCTTCGGGGGCCGGTATCTCCCGCACGCTGGTGCCGTCACGGTGGGCTTGCTTATCCAGCAACTGCCGTGCCTGGCCAGGCTCGTCGGCGATGGTGAGGGCGACTACGCTGCCGTGCCAGGTCGCGTCGAGCACCGCCCACACCTGGTGGGCGCGGGCGCCGCCGGCGTAGGCGAACTCGAACAGGAGGGTCTGCGTCTCGCCGTAAGCATCCGCCAGGACCACGCAGGCTCCCGGCGTGACCTGTCCCAGTTGCCCGGCCCACGCCGGGGCGCCGCCGGCCCGCTCCGCGGCGGCGGCGATGCCCTCGGCCGCCCGC
>DATLSX010000196.1:0-53995 GCA_035533915.1 Streptosporangiaceae bacterium | reverse complement strand
TTCCCGGATCTGCAGGTCCCGTGCTTCCTGGTTCCTCAGGGCGAGTTCGTTCACCAGCACCCACAGCGGATGCCGTTCCATGTCCACCAGGCCGCAGGTGATGTCGGCAAGGATGCGGTTGCCGCAGGCGAGAGCGAGCCGGCGGTGGAAGAGCAAACCCAGTTCGCTCATGCGAGCGAGCGAGCGCTGACCCTCAGCGGACGCCTGAGCGCACTGTGCGATCAATTCGCGAAGCTCAGTGAGATCAGCCTCATTGATGCGTGAGGCGCACAAGCCAGCGACCACCGGCTCGATACCGGCGCGGGCCTCGATGAGTTCGCGGGGCGCATCAAGCGCGAGGGGATCTGGTATCTGCTGCCCGGCCGGTCTCTCCGAGACGAAGACCCCGGCTCCCGGCTGTACCTCCACCACGCCGACGATTTCCAGAGCCAGCAACGCCTCGCGCACGGTGGGCCTGCTCACGCGGGTGGAGGTTGCAATCTCCCGGTCGCCTGGGATGCGGCTACCCGGCGGGTAGGTGCCGTCGGCAATGGCCTGCAGCAGTTGCTCGGCGACATGCAGGTACCGGCGACGAGGAGCTGAGATCGGCGTGAAGGTCTCCACAAACTGGTCTGACCGGTACATGACAGGAGGTTATGCCAATATGTGATCTACCGCAATAGGGAGATGGTCAGGGGCGGCGCCCCGGCTCCTGCCCGGCCATGAGCCGACCATGACCCGGCCCGGCTGGCCATGACCCGGCCCGGCTGGCCACTGAGGTGAGTGGGCAGGCTTGCAGCGCGGGCACGGCGATGGATGGTCGCTGCCTCGTGGGACCGCTGGAGTGAGCCTGGTCGCCGGCACAGCACCCTGAGGGCTTGGTCGTGCCGGATACGTGCCCAGATCCTCGCTAGAGGCCGGGGCTACGCAGGTCAGAGGTGTTAGGCGACGGGTCTTGAAAAGGCCACGTCCAAGCGGGTGGTGTATGAGATGACCACTTCGCGATCATTTGCCGGCCGGCCCGGCCAGGCAGAGGTTCTCCCGGGCGGTGATCCATTCCAGGGTGGCGAGGTAGTCCAGGGTCGGGCCGGGGATGGAGCACGCGGAGCGGTCCAGCTCGTCGGGGGTCTTGATCACCGGGAACGCGGCGGTCTTCATCCTGGTCCGGGCGCCGGAGGCGTCGCGGGCGGTGATCCCGGCTTCGGTCAGGGTCCGCGGCGGCTCCTCCGGCGCCCGCCGCTGGGTCTTCCCGGTGATCGGGAGCTCGGGTGCGAGCTGCCGCATCGCGGCGAGCTTGAGCCTGCGCGGCCCGGCGGTGATATCGGCCGGCAGCGGCGGCGCGGCGGCGGTCATGACAGGGGGTGCTGCCTGAGGCGGCGGCGGCGGTCAGGAACGCCTCGGCGGCCGGGCCGAGCGCGCACGCCCCGGCAACCAGGTCACCATCCGGGCCCTCAACCTTCCGCCTGGGCAACCCCTGACCGCCACCGCTTGACCGGCCGCCACCATCAAGGAAAGCCGGCAGCGCTAACGCGCCGCCAGCCGCTGCCTCCTGCCTAGCTAACGCCGAGCCTTCTCGCTTCACGCCCAGGGGCCGCCGGGAAGCGACGTCACGTTCACGCAGGCTACCCAGTGCTCGCATCAAAGGGATGCTGATCTCTCCAGGTATCGGCAATCTCGCTTCGGCATGCGATCCATACGCTTCCCAGCTCAACAGCGTAATCCAGCAGTTCCCGCACCGCTGACGCCCTTGACGCCTGTCCGCTCCACCGCGCGTGCAAGCCGATGCTCATCATCTTGGGGCTTCCTTCAGCACCTTCTCGCAAGAGATACCGCATGCCCCGCTTGCAGCTCTCCACAAATGCGGCGGGGGAATCAATCCCAGCAGTAACGTAGCGAACGTCGTTGTAAGTTAGCGTATAGGGAACGACGAGATGACCGACCCCATTTACGCTAGTCCAGTAGGGCAGATCATCGTTGTAGGCATTGGAGTCGTAGCGAAAACCCCCTACCTCCACAAGCAGCTCACGAGTGTGTCTCGAGGGCATCCAACGGTTATACCATCCGACCGGCCGCTGGCCGCACGTCGCCTCGATCGACCGGACCGCGTCCGCAATTCGCTCCCGCTCCACGGACCTGTCCACCGTCCAGTCCTCGCTCCACCTGAGACCATGTCCACATATCTCATGATCGGACTGGCGCAAAACGGCGCACAGCGGAGGGTTGCGTTCAAGCGCTACCGCCGCAGCAAAGAGAGTTGCTGGTACCTGGTATTCATCCAGCAAGCGTAGTAGTCGGTAAATCCCAGCTCTGCTGCCGTATTCGTAGACTGACTCGGTGGCCAGGTCCCGGAAGTCGGCCCCCACCGTTCGCTGAAGCTCGCCCAGGCCTTCATTACGACCGTCGTCGCTGAATGTTCGCTCACTGCCCTCCTCGTAATTCAGCACGATGCTGAGTGCGAGGTTCGCGCCTCCAGGCCAGGTGATCATCGGTGGCGTGGGGCCATAGCCAACGAGGTCTCGGCCTAGAGCGCCGCTCATTGCGCCGCCCCGGACGCCCGGTTGTCGAGTTCGTGAAGAGTGTCGCAGCTATCTCGGACATCCGCATACTGGCGGTCCATGTCGAACAAGGCAGTCAGGTGCGATCGCTCGAATCGGTCGAACACGCAGTCCTCCACTACGACGGTCCGGAAGTTGTAACTGGCCGCGTCGACAACGGTCGCGCGCACACAGTTACTTGTCGAGCCGCCCGCCACCAGCAATGTGTCGATCCGCCGATCGAGGAGGTGCCCCAGTAGCGGGGTTCCGTGAAAGGCGCTGGGCTTCTTCTTGACCAGGACAATGTCACGAGGAGCCGGCGCGACATCCCTGATTATCTTCGCTCCTTCGCTGCCCTCAAGACACCAACCCTCGGTATCGGGCATGCCGCGCTTGAGTGCGTAGACTCCAGCATCAGTTCCATCACGCCGGAGCTCGAAACGCGTATAAAAAATCGGAATCTGCCTGATTCGGCACGCAGGCAGAAACTTGCTCAGCGCCTCGATGGCGCTGACGGCAGCTGGCCCGCAGGCCGAAGGGTACCAGTGCGCGCTCCCTCTTGGCGGCCCAAGCATGTACTGCTGGACATCGATCACGACTACAGCCGGCCGAACCCCCAGCCCGATACGCTTCCCGAATCCGGCTGCGGACAGCCGATCCTGCTCGTCGCTGCTTAGAACCTTCCGCCAATCGGGTTGGGACATTAGACCACCGCCACAGGGCCGACCATCGATGCGGTTGCGCCCTTCAGCTTGATCGGGGCGATGATGCAGCAGAACTCCACAACGCCGTCTGCTGCCAGTTCTGTCGCCCGAACATTCTCTAGCAGGTAGATACCGTTGCGAGTGATGCACTCTTGGTGCGCGGGGAACGCCTCGTCGTCCAGGTGGACAGCGACCCGCTCGACGGCCCAGTTGTCAGCCCCGATGACGCTCACCCGGCGATCAGCAAGCCAGCGAGCCGCGCCGACGTCAATACCCGGCTCGCTGGCCCGGTAGATTGCCGGATCGTCGTCCCATAGTGTTCCCCATCCGGTGTGGATCAGGACAACGTCCCCACGCGCGACGCTCACGCCGACCGATTCCTCAGCATCGCGCAGGTCGTCCGCCGTGACCGCTTCGTCGGCTCCCAGCATTCTCACGCCCCGGAGCCGGGCAATGTCGAGGAGTACTCCGCGCGTGACGAATGGCGGAATGTTCTCCGCACCGATCAAGTCCACGCCGCCTGGCCCGATAATGTCGGCGTACCTATGCCCGTTGTATGTGTACTCACCTATACCGATGTGGGCAAGGCCGTCCAGGTGCGTGCCGCTGTGCAAGGCGCCGCTTACCGCCTCTTCGATGAAGGTCTGCTGGTTACTCCCGAAGGAACGCTCAGGGAGCACTCGGTCGGTGAGCAGCGTCTGCTTCCAGTAGCGCCACATCTGGGTAGGAGACTCGGGGGACAGGACCTGTCCGAGCTGATAACGGCGTCCATGCCGCACTAGGCGTGCCGCAGCGACGACGGCGTCCTCGTTGATCTCGTTGGCGGCGCCGATGGTGTCGTCGTCACCATATCGTCGCGGTATGACGTGCGGGTCGGCACGGTGGGCGGTCATCTCATGCCTCCTTTACGCGCCGCGCAGGCAGCGCTCGACGATCCGGTCTTCAGTTAGCTGCGCCCCTGCGAGGTCACCAACGTGCCGTCCCCGGCTCAATATGATGACCCTGTCGCAGAGATTGGCAAGATCCTCGTATTCTGACGACGCGATAACGACGGCGGCGCCGGTGAGGGCGGATTGCTTTATGAATGTGAAGATCTGGCTGCGAGAGCCGATGTCGACACCATGGGTAGGCTCGTGCAACATCAGCACGCTCGGCATCATCTGCAGCCACTTGGCGAGCAGCACCTTTTGCTGATTGCCGCCACTGAGCGCGCCTAGCGGCGCGCGAGGGGACGGCGGGCGAACGTCATACCTGCCCAGGAGAGACCGGACAGATATTTCCTCCTGGCGTGACCGCAGCCAGCCGCGCCGGAAGAACTTGCCAACTGTCGGCAGCGTCACGTTTTCCGTTAGGGTGGCGTGCATCGCGCCGCTCGCGCCGGGGCGGTCGGCGGGCAGCAATGCAACGCCTGCACGGCGCATCTCACGCGGGTTCTGGCGAACCTGTTTACCCGCGACAGTAACCTTCCCCGCCCGAGCAGGTAGCGCACCGAAAATGAGATAAGGAACTTCATCGTGGCCGCCGCCAACGAGGCCGGTGACGCCCACTATCTCGCCGTGGCGCACCTGCAGCGAAAGGTCCTTCACGATGGCCCCCGAGAGTGCGGAGACGGCGAGCCCCATGTCGCCTACGTGGGTGGGCGCAGAGGGGTAGAACTCATCTACGGGTCGCCCGAGCATTTGGGTGACCAGGCTCGGCTCGTCGGTCTCCGGTGTGTCCAGCACGCCGATGAGGGCACCCTCGCGGAGCACCGCGATCCTGTCGGATACGTTAAGTACCTCGTCGAGGCGATGGGAGACGAAGATGACCGACGCCCCACGGTGGGCTGCGCGACGTACCGCCTCGAACATCCGTTGAGCAGCCGCCGGTGCCAGGCAGGCGGTAGGTTCGTCGAGAACTAGGACACCACCTGGGACTTGCAGCTCCTGCCACGCAGAGGCGAAGCCAAGCAGGGCGCGTTCAGCCTGCGGAAGCTGGCCAGCTGGGGCGTCGAGGTTTATCGAGATTCCGATGTCGGTGAGCATCTGCCTAGCTCTGGTCCGCTCCTTCCGCCAGCGGATGCGCCGCAGAGCCCGGCCCGGATACCGGCCAACGAGCAGGTTCTCCAGGGCAGTCGCCCCGGAGGCGACGGGAGCCTCCTGGTGCAGGAAGACGAGACCGTTCGCTGATACGTCCTTGGAGGTGAGAGGCAAGGCCAGTTCCTGGCCTTGCCTCCATATTCGGCCTGCGTCCGGCTCGTGATACCCAGCGAGAATTTTGATGAGGGTCGATTTGCCTGAACCATTCTGCCCAACGAGGGCCAGGATCTCCCCTTGGCGTAGATCCAGGTCGACTTCTCGGAGCGCGTGCGTGGCGCCGAAGGTCTTCGTGAGGCCGCGTATCGACAGGGCGGCCGGGGCAGAGTCCGTGGACCCCGCTGTGTCCTTGCTGGGAACCGTCAACGCAGGCCCCACAGCTTCAGATACTGCGCGCGATAATTGCTCCCGAACAGCGAGTCGCTGCTGTTGAAATTGAGGCCGACAAGATTGCCGACGGTGAACATACGCAAGGGAATGTCCGGGTCTACGGGCTTGTTTCTCGTTAGTGCGCGCCCGAGCATATCGACCGCGGCCCACCCAGACTGGGTCGTCGGCTCACCTACGTCGGCGACCTGGACGTCGTGACCGGCCACCAGCGCCAGCTGACTTGGCACGGCGTCGGAGCCAACGACCTTGACCTGCGACTCCGGCCCCATTTGCTTGATGGCAGGCACGATGTAGGTGGCCTGGGCATCGTATGTTGGCAAGACCCAGGTGATCGACGGGTCGCGACGGAGCAGCGTCTGGGTCTCCGACGCCAGCGTCGTGCTGAGATTGGCAACTTGGGTGTCCTGAATCGTGAGCTTACACGCAGGGCAGAGCCTTGCAAATTCTGCCTTCATGCCTTGGACGCGGGTCACCTCACCGGGGAACTCATTGTCGCCAAGGATCAGCACGTGAGCATCGGCCTGGCAGCTAGCGATGACGTAGTCCGCCTGCAGCCTCCCAGAGTTATAGAAGGAGATGCTGACGTGTGCGAAGGTGCCTGCGACCAGAGGGCTGCCCTGGTCAGCGGTGAGAGTGTCGACAACCGGAATCCCGGCCGAAGTCGCTGCCGACACGGCTGGCTTCATCTCCGCGGGTGACGCGCCCACAGTGATGATTCCTGCCACGTGTTGAGCCGTGGCCTGCTGAACAAGCTGGCTCCATTGCGCCACACTGCCCTTGCCGTCGACTACGGTCGCATGCATGCCCAATGCGTTGGCGGCCTGGGCAGCTCCAGCCGCAATGGCCGCAACGAATGGCACGCTCTCGGTGGAAGTGATAATCGTGATATTCTTGCCCTTGAGGCCGGTCAGGTTCACCGGGGCATTCGGCTTGAACTGCGGTAGGGTCTTTGCGGCCTTGAGCTTGGCCGCGGCCTGCAATGCACCGCCGGAACACTTGGTGGTCGCGGTGCCGGTCTGCGCTGCGGGGCCGCCGGATGCTGACGGGCCACCGCACGCCGCGGTGAACAGGCCGCTGGCCAGCACTGCTAGTCCGAGTGCTACTGGCCTGCGATCTCTGGATCTTTTCTCTCGTAGCATCTTCAACTCCTGATCGGTCGTGTTCCAGGGTGAGCAATGTGCGCGAATGCGTGCGGTCGTCTATAGCTGACTCAGTCGAGCGTTCGCGAGACAAGCCGCGCGAACGTAACCGCGATAATGAGCGCGGCCCCGTTGAATACGTCCTCGACCCATGACGCAGCACCAAGTAGCTCAAGGCCGGTCACACCGATCTCGAGGAACGCGAGTGCCACGACTGTGCCCCAGGCGTTGAATCGGCCAGGGCGGATGGTGGTGGTTCCGAGAAACGCTGCCGCGAAGGCTGGCAGCAGGTAGCCCGGACCTGCTGACGGATCCGCGGCGCCGAGTTGTCCGGCCGCAAGTATCCCGCAGCCTGCGGCGATGACTGAGGAGACGATGAAGGCTCCTGCACGGAGCGCGTCGACGCGCAGGCCCGCCAGGCGTGCCACCTCCCGGCCAAAGCCAATGAAAGTAATGTGGCGGCCCAGCGGTGTGTGCTCGTAGACGTACCAGAGAAGTAGCGCAAGCGCCAGGGCAATGTAAACGGGTATCGCCAGGCCAGCGAGAGCATAGGTTGCGAAGCTGCTGAGCGATGCGGGAACACCGTTGAGGACCTGGCCGCCCGATACAGCTAGGGTTAGTCCGGTAAGCACTGTGCTCGTACCGAGGGTGACGATGAATGCATTGACACCGAAGCGCACAACGAACAGGCCATTGATCGCTCCGATAAGGACGCCGTCGGCGAGAATTACCAGCACCGCGGGTAGCAATGACCAATGAAGAATTCCACACAAGTAACCGATGAGAATTGCGGCAAAACCGAGCCCTGAGGCAATCGAAAGGTCGAACTCGCCCGTACTCAGAGGCAAGGTAAGTCCCAGCGCCAAGATGAGCAGGACGGACTGCGAGTTGGCTATGGTCTGGAAGTTGCCCGCCGTCGCGAAGGTATACGGACGCAGGACGCTGAAGACCACGGTCATCGCCACGAGGACCAGTACGACCGTGTACCGCCGGAGGACTACCTCCGCCCACGCTGGCAGGCGGCCGCCGGTTTCGGAAGTGCTTGCCGCGCCCGCTGACGGCGCTTCCCGGTTGCCGGTCGCCGTGGCCCTAGCCATCGACTTCCCCTGGAGTCATGCGGCCGCTGTCCAGCCAGGCAGGACCAGCGTGCATGTCGGCACCGATCGCCGTTTTGCCCGCATGGCGTATCCTTCCCGGGGTTCGGCTCAGCCGGGGCGCGACGTTCTGCATGGTCACCTCACCTAGGTCAGGATCGGGGACCCGCACGAAGGAGTTGCGGGCCAGGTAATGCGGATCCACGACAATCTGGGCTGTGTTGTAGACGGGCGCGATTGGGGCCTGCATGGCGGCGAAACAAGCGAGTGCCTCGTCGAGGGTGTGCCTGCCGAACCACTCGGCGACGGTCTGCTCAATGAGTTCGGCGTTCTCTCGGCGGTCACGGGCTGTCGAGAACCGTGGGTCCGAAGGCCAGTCGGGCTCACCGATCGCCGTAAACACGCGGTCGGCGATCTGCTGGGTCCCTGCCGATACCGCCACCCAGTGCCCGTCGGAGGTCTGGTAGGCGTTGCGCGGCGAAGTACGCGGTGAGCGGTTACCCTCGCGCTCCTGCATTTTTCCCGTCTGCGTGTATTCGATTACCTGCGGGCCGAGGATGCTAAACAGCGGTTCATAAAGACTCAGGTCGATGGCCTGGCCACTGCCGCCACGCGCGTCACGCCAGTACAGGGCCATCATCACCGCGGAGGTACCGATGGACGCAGCAACACCGTCCGCCAGTCCGAACGGCGGCAGTGTGGGCGGGCCGCCCGGGTGGCCGGTGATGTACGCGAATCCGGAGAACGCCTCCGCCAGCGTCCCGAATCCGGGCTCAGCGCTGCGCGGGCCAGTTTGCCCGAATCCGGTCACGCTAACCATGATCAGGCGCGGGTTCAGCTTGCTGAGTTCTGGGTATCCCAGGCCCCACTGCGCAAGCCGGCCAGGCCGAAAATTCTCAATGAGGACGTCTGCTTCGACTGCGAGCCGCCGTGCGACCTCGCGATCCTCAGGCTGGTGCAAGTCGAGCGCTAGCAGGCGCTTGTTGCGCGCGATGACTTTCCACCATAGCGGTACGCCATCCTTGGACACCCCCCAGCGGCGTGCCTCGTCTCCGAGTGGATGCTCTATCTTGATGACATCTGCGCCGAAGTCGGCAAGATTCGTACCGATGAGTGGTCCGGCATACAGAGAGGCAAGTTCGAGGACACGCAATCCGGCCAGCGCTTCATCCTGGATAGGCGCCCTCACGAGTGATCACCAAGGTCCTCGGCGAGCCGCAGGAGTTCCTCAGCGCGCTGGGCTACCGGGTAGTCGATGAACAGGCCGTTCACTTCAATGTTGGCAGTCCCGGCAGCTTCACTTACCCGGAAGCGTTCCAGCACCTCCTTCGCCTGGCGGACCCGCGTCTCGCCTGGCCGGAAGACCTCATCGATTACTGGCACCTGCGATGGGTGGATCGCGTGCTTGCCGAACATCCCGACCGAAGCCGCCTGTTTTGTTTCGAGCCGCAGGCCCTCAAGATCCCGGAAGAGCGGGTAGACACCGTCATGCGGCGCCTGCACGCCAGCTGATCGAGAGGCGAAGACCAGTTCTTGCTTGGCCTGCAGCACCGAGGGACTGACACCGCCGCCGGGCTGCGGCCAGTCCAGGCCGACGTCGAGGGAGAAGTCGCCGGCACCGAATGCGAGGCACTGGACGCGGGGGCTGGCCGCGGCAATATCCGCTGCATTCTCGACGCCTCTGACGGACTCTATTGTCGGCATTAGCCGGATCGAGCCGGGGGGGAGGCCGGACCTCGCCTCGAGAATGCCGATCAGCCAGTCCACACGTTCGACGTCCGCTGCCACCGTCGTCTTGGGAAGCACCACGCCGGACAGGCCGGGCGCCACCACAGCGTGGAGATCGTCATACAGATGGCTGGCCGGGGCGGAATTGACGCGCACGAAGATCTCCGGACCCGCGATCTGGTGGCTGACCAGGCCTGCGACGGCATCCCGCGCGCGCTCCTTCGTCGCTACCGCCACCGCGTCCTCGAGGTCGAGGATGACAGCCCGGACTGATAGCGCTGGTAGCTTTGCCAGCTTGCGCTTGTCGCCGCCGGGAACATACAGCATCGAGGGCAGGAGCCGTGTCATGCCCACGTCCCGCCCATTGCCGCCGAGATGAGCTTGCCGGCCTCAAGCAGCCGCTCTGTGCACTCCGTTGCCTCAGCAGCAGAGAAGCGGTCGGCTGGACCCGCGACAGTGAGAGCACCAGCGATCCCGTTCATGCCGACGAGTGGAACGGAAACAGCGCGGACTCCGGCGGTGCGATCACCGACGGTGTGACAGTAGTGCTGCCGCGAGATGTCCGTGAGCTTGTCGCGAAGCGCGGATACGTCGATGCCGCTCATCTCGGCAAGCCGCATCACGCGGCGCGCGGGAGCCGAAGCGAGGTGAGCGAGCATCACCTTTCCTGACGGGCCACTCCACAACGGCAGCGATTCGCCCCATGGCACGACTCGCCGCACCGCATGCAGGCTCTCGGCACCGTCAACGCAGACGCGACGGTCGCCGACCAGGAGGTGCAGGGAGAGCGTCTCGCCGGTGAGATCGCGCAGGTCGAGAATGTACGGTGCTGCTACCGTCCGCAGGTTCAGGCGCCGACCGACCATGGCAAGCAAGCTGTAGGCCGCTGGGCCGGGCTCGTGGCGCTCGGCAGGATTCCGGGTAAGCAGCCCTCGCTCCACGAGCAGATGCAAAATCCGCGATGCAGTGCTCTTGTCCACACCGAGGGCCGTCGTTACCTCCATGACCGTGGGCGGCTTATCAGTACTCAACACATGGCTCAGCACATCCAGGGTCCGGGCGGCGGAGTGACTCACGCCAGTCTCACTCTCTGAGAGGAAGGTTGCATTATCTGTTGCTGGACAAGTTATGTAGTTCCGGACCGATTCGTCAATAGGGAAGGACAAGTACTACAACGGCGGGCTGTGGTGGTGTCCGGCGTGGCTGCGGCGTGAGCGCTCTGGCGGGGCAAGGTCTGGCCACCTGACGAACGTCAAGATCAAGATCAAGATCAAGGGGCCGGCGAGTCACGAGGGCGGGCAACCAGGGTTCCCCGCCCACCAGCGTGATGTCTCAGGACATCGGAATGACCCCGAACCCACGATTACGGGTTCGGGGTTAACGAGTGGTCCGGGTGCATGCCCGGTGCTATCTTCTGGACCTGTGCCCCCTCTGCTCTGCGTGTTGTGCGTGCATCGCCGGGCCTGGTCTGGCTTGAGGATGATCAGGTGGCCGGCGCTGTCACGACCACGTCGGTGGCCACGGGCTCGGGCGGCCGTGACGGCGGTACGATAAATTTCGATGCGCAGACGCCGCCCTCCTCGCAGCGGCATGACCACACCAGAATGAGCCCTCGGAAGGCACACCAGATGGAGCAACGCGTCAGCCTGATCACCCTGGGAGTCACTGACCTGGGCCGGGCCAGGGATTTCTACATCGCGCTCGGCTGGACTCCCGCTGCCTCGCCCGACGACGACGTGGTCTTCTTCCAGGCGGGCGGGCTCGTGCTCGGGCTCTGGAGCAGGGAGCAGCTCGCCCACGACAGCGCGGTGCGCGACAGCGGCGGCTGGGGCGGGGTCACCCTGGCCTACAACGTGCGGTCCCCGGCCGAGGTGGACGCCGTGATCGAGGAAGCCAGGGCCGCAGGCGCCGTGATCGGGCGCGAGCCGGCCCCGACCTTCTGGGGCGGCTACTCGGGCGTGTTCGCCGACCCGGACGGGCACCCCTGGGAGGTCGCGCACAATCCGGGCTGGGCGCTGCTGGCCGACGGCAGTGTCAGCCTCTCCGGCTGACGGCGCACGAGCCTCGCCCCGTCAGGCGCTCGATGCGTAATGCTCTGCGACCGCCATCGCGCGCAAGCGGGCGAGCGCGCGGTGCTGCGCGACCCGCACCGCGCCCGGTGTCATGCCGAGTGCGGCGCCGGTCTCCTCGGCCGACAGGCCGCTGACCAGCCGCAGCACCACCAGCCTGCGGTCATGTGCCGACAACCGCGACAGCATCTCCCTGGCCTGCCGCGCCTCCAGGTTCGCCACCGCCAGTTCTTCAGGACCTGGCTGGTCGTCCGGGTAGTCCGGTAGCTGCTCGGCCGGAATCGCCAGCCGGGCGGCCGACCGCTGCGCGTCGGCCACCTTGTGCGAGGCGATACCGAAGACGAACGAGGCAAAGGGCCGGCCGATATCGCGGTAGCGTGGCAGCGCCGAGAGCACGGCGATACATACCTCCTGGGCAACGTCGTCAGCGAGCTGATGATGGCCCGCCAGCTGACCGAGCCTGGACCGGCAGTAGCTGAGCACCATGGGCCGGATCTGCCGCAGCAATGAGTCGATCGCGGCCGGCTGACCGCGCATTGCCCGAGTAGTCAGGTCGCCGATCTCCCCGACAGCCTGCGCACCCATGCGTTCCCCCTTCGGCGATTGCCGTCACGCATCAAGCGGTCATGACCCCATGATGCCCAGGTAAAGGGGCAGCTCAATCATCAAAACGAGCGGCAAAGAACTACGGTGAGTGACGACGCTGTAAATTCGCCGCGCTTTGTGCCGGCAAAAATGGGCAAAGGCCAGGGCGGGCCGGGACTCCGCTGAGTCCCGGCCCGCCCTGTTTCAGCCTCGTGCGTCCCGGCTGCCAGGCTGCCCGCGTCCGTACGCTGACAGCCCGGCCAGGCCGGCGTCAGTGCGTGTGGCCGTGACCGCCGTGGCTGTGCCCGTGGCCATCCTCCGCCTGCGCCTTCTCCGGCTTCTCGGTGACCAGCGCCTCGGTGGTGAGCAGCATGCCTGCGATGGACGCGGCGTTCTGCACCGCGGACCTGGTCACCTTGACCGGGTCGATGACACCCTGTGCCATCAGGTCGCCGTACTCGCCGGTCTCGGCGTTGTAGCCGTGCCCGGCGGGCATCTCGGCCACCGCCGCGATTACGACGCCGCCCTCGGCACCCGCGTTCAGCGCGATCCAGCGACCCGGCTCGAGCAGCGCCCGCCGGACGACACCCACACCGGTCGCCTCGTCACCAGACAGGCCCAGGTCGCCGAGCGCAAGCGATGCCTGGATGAGGGCGCTGCCGCCGCCGGCCACGATGCCCTCTTCGATCGCTGCCCTGGTCGCCGAGATCGCGTCCTCCAGGCGGTGCTTCTTCTCCTTCAGCTCCACCTCGGTCGCGGCGCCGGCCCGCAGCACGGCCACGCCGCCTGCCAGCTTGGCGACCCGCTCCTGAAGCTTCTCCTTGTCCCAGTCCGAGGACGAAGCCTCGATCTCGGCCTTGAGCTGGCGGATCCTGTCGTTGATCGCGTCCTGCTCGCCTGCGCCGTCGATGATCGTGGTGGTGTCCTTGGTCACGGTGATCCTGCGGGCCTTGCCGAGCACGTCGAGTCCGGCCAGTTCGAGCTTGAGGCCGACCTCTTCGCTGACGACCTCGCCGGCCGTCAGGATGGCCATGTCCTCCAGCATCGCCTTGCGCCGGTCACCGAAGCCGGGCGCCTTGACCGCGACGACGTTCAGCAGGCCGCGGATCTTGTTGACCACCAGTGTGGACAGGGCCTCGCCGTCGACATCCTCCGCGATCACCAGCAGCGGCTTGCGCGCCTTGGCGATCTGGTCGAGCAGCGGCAGGAAGTCGGCCATGGCCGAGATCTTGCCGTTGTGCAGCAGCACGTAGGCGTCTTCCAGGACGGCTTCCATACGCTCCTGGTCGGTGACGAAGTACGCCGAGATGTAGCCCTTGTCGAACTGCAGGCCCTCGGTGAACTCCAGCTCAAGGCCCATTGTGGCCGACTCTTCGACCGTGATGACGCCGTCCTTGCCGACCTTGTCGAACGCGTCGGCGATGATGGCGCCGACCTTGGCATCCTGCGCGGAGATGGTGGCGACGTTGGCGATCTCGCTCCGCGCCTCGACGTCCCTGGCGCTCTTCAGCAGGCTCTCCGAGACGGCGGCCGCGGCCGCGTCGATGCCGCGCTTGAGCGACATCGGGTTAGCGCCGGCCACCACGGAACGCAGGCCCTCGTGCACCATGGCCTGCGCGAGCACCGTCGCGGTGGTGGTGCCGTCGCCCGCGACGTCGTTGGTCTTGGTGGCGACTTCCTTGGCAAGCTGAGCGCCCAGGTTCTCCTGGGCATTCTCAAGCTCGATTTCCCTGGCGACGGTCACGCCGTCGTTGGTAATCGTAGGAGCGCCCCACTTCTTGTCGATGACTACGTTGCGGCCCCTCGGACCGAGTGTCACCTTGACGGCGTCCGCGAGCTTGTCCACACCACGCTCAAGCGCCCGCCGCGCTTCCTCATCGAAATCCAGGCTCTTGGCCATGCAGCACCTCGGCTGATCGTCTGTTGCTGGTATGTCGTCGGTTTCTGGCTGGCGCAGCTCGTTGCCGAGCGGCGCGCTGCCAGCAGTTCATGCCGCCGCCCCGGCCCGACCGGGAACCCCGGGAGGCTGCCTCCTGCGGGCCACCGGCCGGTCCGGGGCGGCGGGCTGCGCACCTGCGTGCGCCGGGCACGGGCCAGGCCCGCGCCCCTGATCTTCTGCTCGCCTACTTCTCGATAATCGCGAGCACGTCGCGCGCGGAGAGCACGAGGTGCTCCTCGCCGGCGTACTTCACTTCGGTGCCGCCGTACTTGCTGTACAGCACGACATCGCCAACCTTGACGTCCATCGGGACGCGTTTGGCGCCAGCGTCGTCGAACCGGCCTGGTCCGACGGCGATGACCTCGCCCTCCTGGGGCTTCTCCTTGGCGGTGTCAGGAATGACAAGGCCGGACGCGGTGGTCTGCTCGGCATCGAGCGGGCGCACTACGATCCGGTCTTCTAGCGGCTTGATAACAACCTTGGTGGCGGTCGTCACGATCTGACCTCCCCCTCCGGAAAGGGCTAGCTGAGTTACTAGAGAGGCGACCATGGGGCCTGCCGTCGCGGGTGCCAGACCATCCTCGTCGCGTTAGCACTCTACTACATCGAGTGCCAATCCCGCACAGTAGCCCGGTCGTCCGAAGTCGTCAAGCGGGCCGCACCAGAGTTAGGGTACGCCCATGGACGCACCCGGGCAGACAGCCGAAGCGGACAAGGCCCGGCGAGCGGCTTCGTTCGGGGCCGTCGCCTCGGCATATGCCACGCACCGGCCCGACTACCCGGTCGCCGCGATCCAGTGGGCGCTGGAGCCGGCCCTCGCGCTGGCCGGGCGGCCGGCCGCTCGCCCGATCGAGGTAACCGACCTCGGTGCCGGAACCGGCAAGCTCACGGCGCAGCTCGCCAGCCTGACCACCGGCAGCCGCGGCGTCCGCGTGGTCGCGGTCGAACCTGACCCCGACATGCTCGCCGAACTGCGCCGGCGGCTGCCCGGCGTGACGGCCGTCGCCGGCCGGGCCGAGGCCATCCCGCTTCCGGACGCCTGCGCCGACGCCGTGCTGTCAGGCCAGGCCATGCACTGGTTCGACCTGGACCGTGCGATGCCGGAGATTGCCAGGGTGCTCAGGCCAGGCGGAGCAGTCGCCGGGCTGTGGAACGCCGACGACGACCGGGTCGACTGGGTGGCCGGCGTCTACCGTGCCAGCGGCCGGCACAACGTCGCGGCCTATTCCTCGTTCGAAGAGGGCCCGGACACCGGGCTCTCCGGCTGGATCAGCACGGCCGGCCGGACGCTGTTCTGGCCGGCCGAGCACGCCGGGTTCGAGCATGCGCAGGTCAGGACGGCGCAGTCCCTGGTCGAGACCTTTCGCACGCACTCCATGTACCTGATCATGGACCCGGCCGCGCGCGAAGCCGTGCTCGCCGGGGTGCGGGACTATCTCGCCGCGACGCCGCAGACCGCGGCGGGGGAGTTCCGCTGGCCGATGTACACGCTCGCGGTCCGGGCCGTGCGGCGCTGACCGGCGTCTTTCAGCCAGCGAGGACCTGCGTGACCGGCAACCCGGAGTCCGCCGCGAAGTCCGGCGACGAAGGCTCCGCGCCTGCCGCCACGAGTTCGGAACCGATCGCGGCGACCATCGCGCCGTTGTCGGTGCACAGGCCAGGCCGCGGCACCCGGAGCCTGATCCCGGCCGCATCGCACCGCTCCCGCGCGAGCGCGCGCAACCGCGAGTTGGCCGCTACTCCGCCGCTGATCACCAGCTGGTCCACTCCGTGCGCCAGGCAAGCATCGACGGCCTTGCGGGTCAGCACGTCCGCGACTGCCTCCTGGAAGGATGCCGCGACGTCGGCCACCGGCACGGCCAGCCCGGCCGCCTCGCGAGCCTCGACCCAGCGGGCCACCGCCGTCTTCAGCCCGGAAAACGAGAAATCGGCCGTCCCGTCCCGGTATTTCGCCCGAGGGAAGGCAACAAACCGCGCATCGCCGGTGCGCGCGGCCGAGTCGATCGGCGGCCCGCCGGGGAACGGCAGCCCGAGCAGCCTGGCCACCTTGTCGTAAGCCTCGCCGGCCGCGTCGTCGATCGTTGCGCCGAGCGCGGTGAGGTCACCTGCCAGGTCGCGCACCAGTACCAGCGACGAGTGACCGCCGGAGACCAGCAGCGCGATCGCCGGCGCCGGCAGCGGGCCGTGCTCGAGCTGGTCGACGGCGATATGCGCGGCGAGATGATTGACCCCGTACAGCGGTTTGCCCAGGGCGAGCGCGTAGGCCTTGGCGGCGCAGACGCCGACCAGCAGCGCCCCGGCCAGCCCTGGTCCGGCCGTCACGGCGATCGCGTCCACCTGCTCGAGGCCGACCCCGGCGACCGACAGTGCCCGCTGCACCGCGGGCACCATCGCCTCCAGGTGCGCGCGGCTCGCCACCTCAGGGACCACGCCGCCGAACCTCGCGTGTTCCTCGACGCTGGAGGCGACCGCGTCGGCGAGCAATTCGTACCCGCGGACCAGGCCGACCCCGGTCTCGTCGCAGGACGACTCGATCCCGAGCACGAGCGGTGCCGTCATCGGACCTCCTCCGTGGTACCCGGACCGGGCACCGCCTCCTCGTCAGCCGACGCGCGCCGACGGCCGCTATTTAGCTCGGGACCGCCCGCCGGCTGGGCGCCGGTCCTGGACCGCCGCATCACCAGCGCGTCCGCTCCGGACGGCTGGTAGTAGCCGCGCCTGATCCCGATCTCGGTGAAGTCGTACCTGCGATACAGCCGCTGGGCGCGGCTGTTGTCCGTCCGCACCTCAAGGAAGACCTCGGCACAGCCGCGCCTGTCGGCCTCGGCCAGCAGGTACTCAAGCAGGGTCGAGCCGATGCCGTGCCCCCAGTGGTCCGTCGTGACGGCCAGCGTCAGCACATCGCCCTGCCAGCCCGCGCCGAGCAGGCCGGCGTACCCGACGATCCGGCCGCCGTCCTCAGCGACCACGTAGTACCTGCTGGCCGGCTGCTGGTCGAGCTCCCCGACGAGCATCTGGCGGGTCCATGCCTCCTCGCCGAAGATCGCCTGCTCCAGCTCGGCGACCTGGTCGAGATCGGCTCGCTTCATCGGCCGTATCGTGATGGTCACGGCGTGACTCGCTTTGGCTTGCCAGGTTCCCTGGCATCGGGGCGCCGCAAGTAGAGCGGTTCTGGCCGCCCGAGCGGCTGCCCGGAAGCGAGGTGGCAAGCGGCGATCTCCGCGAGGTCAGCCGCGGCCGGATACCGCGGTCCGACGATCTCGCCGCACGCCGCGAGTTCGGCGTGCAGCCTGGGGCCCTCGCCGGCCATCGGATAGCCGGCCGGGACCTGGGCCGGCAGGCTTACCCGCGGGTCGGTCAGCCGCTGCCCGTTCGGGTCGTAACGCGCCCAGTAGACCTCCCGCCGCCTGGCGTCCGTCGCCACGATGAACTCACGGTCTCCGGCCGAGTGCCTGGCCTGAGCCGCGATGACGTCGAGCGTGCAGATACCGTCCACGGGGATGCCGAGCGCGGTGCTGAACACCTGTGCCGTCACCAGTCCGGCCCGCAAGCCGGTGTACGGGCCGGGGCCGGTGCCCACGGCAATGGCCGTCAGGTCGGCGGGCCGGGCTCCGGCGGTAGCGAGCACCTGGGAGATCGCCGGCGACAGCGACTCGCCGTGCCTGCGCGAGTCGACGACCGACTCATGGGCCACGACCTGGTGACCGTCATGCAGCGCGACGGTCACCGCCGGAGTGGCGGTATCGAAGGCGAGGATCAGCACGGTGTCTCAGCGTAGTCAACCGCGGGGATTGGCCTGGACCGCGTGCGGTCCTGGCCCTGCCAGGTCAGGCGCCGATCGCGGGCTGGGCCTTGACTTGCGCGAGCAGGTCGCGGGCTGCCGCTATGGCGCCCGCCTGCAACTCGCTGATCGAGACCGGCCCGAAACCACCGCTCACCTGCCCTTCGAGGCTGGCGGTAATCAGCACATTGCGGTAGCGGGCGAGCACGGTGACCCGGTCGGTGACCGAACCGACATGGAAGACCTGCACCGCGCTGAGCGCCTGGTCCCCGAGCCCGCCGATCTTCCTGATCGACGCCGCCGGCGCTGGCGTGTGCTTCGGCGGCTTGGCCAGCACCTGCTGCTGCTCGGCAAAGGTGACGACGGCGTTCGTAGTGGCGCTCCCGTTACCAGGAACGTTCAGGCTGGGCTGATCGGCCTGCACCGTAATGTTGAGAATCCGGAACGTCGGCTTGGCGTCGACCGTATAGCTGCACTGGCTGTCGTCGGGATAACTGAACGGCTGGAAACTCTTCGGTACGCCGGCCAGATACTGGCGCAGCGCGGTCGAGGCGAGCACCCGGCAGGCGTCGGGCACGGTGCGGAATTCGCCCTTCTGCAAGGTAGTGATGGGACCGCCCGTTTTCGGCGCCGGCTGGTCAAGGAAGTACACCGCACCGGCGATCACCACGACGACTGCCGCCACGCTTCCCCAAGTCGACAGCCTGCGCTTGGACCGCCTACGGCGGGCTTGCGCCGCCCGGCTGCGGCCGACCCTCCTGCGGCCGCCCTGACCCGCCACCTCGGCGCTCGCGGGCGGGTCAGGCTCGGCAGCCGGCTCGGACTCACGCGGTGCCGACGGCCTCCTGGCCGGCCGGATCGGCTCGATCCCGCCGGGGATCGCCCACGGCGGCACGTCAGACTCCGGCTCCGAGGGATCGAACGCGCCGAGCACCTGCCACCCTGACCTGCGCGGCTCGTGCGAAACCCGCGGCCGCCCTGAGCGCCCAGCATTGTCTGGCTGGCGTGGCGGGTAACCCTGCTCAGTCACGGCACGCCTCCCTGACGGGCATCCGACCGTGCGTTACGGCGGCAAGCTTATGGATTACCGCATTTTAGTAGCGCGGAGCGGGTTCATGAGCGACAGATCAGAACAATTGACCGGCTGGATCTGGCTGCCAGAGCCGGATCTGCCTACCGGAGCGGCGTGAGCACCGCCCGGAGTTGGTCAGCCGCCGCCTGCCAGCGGCTGCCGTACCCGCGCAGCGTCACCAGCCGGGGCTCGTCGCCGAGCCCTTCGCCGGTGAGCGCCCCTCCGCCAGCCCCATCGCCGCCGGCCCCATCGCCGCCAGACACCGCCGGGCGCTGCCCGCCCGGCCAGCCGATCGTGATCAGCAAGTGCCCGGACGCCAGATCCTCCACCAGGCCCTCGCCCCACTCCACTACCGTGACGCAGTGGTCAAGGTCCGCATCCAGGTCCAGGTCGTCCACCTCAAGCCGGCTGCCCAGCCGATATGCGTCCGCGTGCACCAGATCCGGCCCGCCGCGCAACGACGGGTGGATCCTGGCGATCACGAAGGTCGGTGAGGTCACCGGACCTCGGACACCGAGCCCGGCGCCGATGCCCTGGACGAGCGTGGTCTTGCCTGCCCCCAGCGGGCCGGCGAGTACGACCAGGTCACCGCGGCTGAGCAGCCCGGCGATCCGGGTCCCGAGCTCGCGCATCTGCGCCGCGCCGGGCACCTGGACCCCGGCCTCGACCAGGCTGGCCCGGTCCGGCGCGGCCGCCCGCCGCTCAGCCATCGCCGGCGCGCGCGGCCAGCGCCTTGGCGACCAGGCCCGCGATGGCCTGGTTGACCTCGTCGGGGCGCTCGAGGATCACGACGTGCCCGGCGCCGCGGATCTTGAGCAGTTCGGCGCCGCGGATCGACTTGGCGATCCCGTCCGACAGGCTCGGATCGACCAGCCTGTCCCGGTCGCCGGTCATGACCAGCACGGGCACGCCGCCGAGCACTTTCAGCGCGTGCCGCTTCTCATGACCGACCAGGGCCACGTAGAAGTCGGCGATGACGTCGATCGGGGTGGCCCTGATAATCCGCTCAAGAAAGTCGACGATCGTCGGGCTGACCCGCGGGTCGCCGAAGGCCAGCCGCCTGGTGCCGAGGAAGGCGATGTCGCTGGCTGACCGCCTGCCGCGCTCCACCACCTCGGCCAGCCTGCCCTTGGAAGCACCGGTCACCATCGTCGGGACCGCCCGGCGGATGGCCGGCCTGAGCAAGGCCGGCAGCCACGTCACCGGATCCACCGTCGAGGCCGATGTCGAGATCAGCACCGCGCCGATCACCTTGCTGCCGAACAGCTCGGGATGCTGGTCGGCAAGCGCCATCACGGTCATGCCGCCCATCGAGTGACCCACGAGCACCACCGGCAGGTCGCCAGGGGCAGTGGCCATCAGCACCTCGTGCAGGTCGGCTCCGAGCTGGTCGATGCTGACCAGGTCGGGATCGGACCGGCCGGACCGGCCGTGGCTGCGCTGGTCCCAGAAGACGCACCTGGCACTGTGCTCCAGGCCGGCCCGCTGGTAGTACCAGACGTCCTGGTTGAGCGTGTATCCGTGGCAGAAGATGATCGTCACCGGAGCGTCCGCGGGACCGCTGGTCTCGACGTGCAGCGGCAGCCCGTCGTCGGCGATCACGGTCATGGCCGTACCCCGGATGTCACCGAACGGCTCGCCGACCGCTGGATCTGGCCGCAACCTGATCCGGCCGACCGCGATCTTCTCGGCCATGACCACGGCGCCGGCCCCGGCCGCCACCGCGCCTGCGGCCAGGCCGGTAACGCCGGTGAGCCGCCGCCAGCTGACCATCAGTCCTCCCGCCCGCGCGCGGCCACCGCGACCGCGTCGTAGCCCCGCGACCCCGCCGAGCCGGCTGGTACCGCGCGGGCTTCCGCTTCGGTTACTCCACAGTAGCTTCTTGGGATCTTCCCCGTAAACCTCGTGACGATGTCGTAAGAAAGCGTCCCGAGCAGGTCCGCCCATTCTTGCGCGGTCGGCTCACCCTGGTCACCTGGCCCGAAGAGCACCACCTCGTCACCCGCCTCGGCCGGCAGATCGCCCAGGTCGATCACGCACTGATTCATGCAGACCGTGCCCGAGATGGTCAGCCGGCGGCCGCCCACCTGCACCGGCGCGGTGTTGCCCGCGGCCCGCGGTATTCCCTCGTTGTAGCCGAGCGGTATCAGTCCGAGCATGGTCTCCGCCGTGGTCACGTAACGGTGCCCGTAGGAGACTCCGGTACCCGCCGGAACCCGTTTGACCTGGACCAGGCGGGTACGGACGGTCATCGCCGGCCTGAGCCAGCCGGGCGCCCCGCCGGGCAGGGTGCACAGGCCGGTCACCCCGCCGCCTGGCCGGACCAGGTCGAACCAGGTGTCCGGCCGGGTGAGCAGCGCCGGGGTATTGGCCAGGTGCCGCACGGCCGGCCTGGCACCGAGCCGGTGCGCCTGGTCGAGCGCGGCACGGAAGGCCGCAAGCTGCGCGTCGACGGACTCATGGCCGGGAATATCGGCGCAGGCCAGATGCGACCAGATGCCGACGATCTCGCATCGGCCCGCAGCCTGCTCGGCCAGCGCCGTGGTGACCAGTTCCGGCCACTGCGCCAGCGGCGCGCCACCGCGGCTCATCCCGGTGTCGGCCTTGAGGTGCAGCCGCGCCGGGCGCCCTGCCTCCCCCGCCGCCGCCGCGATCTGCCTGATCAGGCCGACCGAGCCCGCACTGAGGTCAACGCCGTGCTCGATCGCTTCCCGGTGCGGCGCGTCCGGGGCGGCGAGCAGGCAAAGCACCGGCGCGGTCAGGCCGGCTTGCCGCAGCGCGATGCCCTCGCGCACGTGGCCGACACCGAACCAGCTCGCGCCGCCGGCCAGGGCGGCGGCCGCGGTGCGGACCAGGCCATGCCCGTACCCGTCAGACTTGACCACGGCCATGATCTGGACGCCGCTGGCGTACTCGGCCATGGCAGCCACGTTCGCCCTGATGGCGCTGAGGTCGACGATCGCTTCCGGGTGCCCGTCCATGGCCCCCAAGTGTGCCAGCAGCCGGTGAGTACCGTGTCCAGCAACGGCACCGCGGCCGGCCCGCACGCCGCGCGGCCAGTCACCGGGCGGGTAACGTACCCGGTCCTGCGGCACTCGTGATTAGGTACTGCCATGGTCGAACTCATCCCCCGCCAGGTCCTGTTCGGAAATCCAGAGCGCGTCAGCCCCCAGTTGTCGCCCGACGGCTCCCGCCTCGCCTGGATAGCCCCGCATAGTGACGTGCTTAATGTCTGGCTCGCGCCGGTAAGCGGCACGACGGGGGTGGACTGGGATCAGGCCGAGGTCGTGACCGCCGACACCGACCGCGGTATCAGGATCTTCGCCTGGGCGCACGACAACAGGCACCTGCTGTACTTGCAGGACACCGGCGGCGACGAGAACTGGCGGCTGTACGACGTCGACCTGACCACCATGGCGCGGCGCGACCTGACGCCCTTCGACGAGGTGCAGACGCAACTGGTGGCGATGGAGCGCGACTTCCCCACCGAGATCCTGATCGGCCTCAACAAGGACAATCCGCAGCTGCACGACGTGTACCATCTCGACCTGGTCACTGGCGAGCTCGCCAAGCGAGTCACCAACCCTGGGTTCGTCGGCTGGCTGGCCGACAGCCAGCTCGTTGTCCGGGCCGGCTTTTCGCCGCTGCCGGACGGCGGCTTCTCGCTGCAGGTACGGGACGGCGCCGACGACGACTGGCGGCAGTTGCTTGCGGTACCAGGCGAAGACGCGCTGAGCACGGAGCCCGTCGCCTTCAGCGCGGACGGCAAGTCGCTGCTGCTGGTCAGCTCGGTGGCGGCCGAGACCGCCCGGCTCGTCAGGATCGACCTGGCCACCGGAGCGCAGGAGGTACTCGCCGCGGACCAGGCCGCAGACGTCAGCGGGGTGCGGGTCGACCCGCGGACCAGGGAACCGCAGATCGTGACCGTGCTGAAGGACCGGTCCGAATACCTGGTGCTCGGCCCCGGACTGGCCGGCGACCTGGCCGCGATCCGGGCGCTGCATCCGGGCGATCCGATGTTCGAGAGCGCCGACGACTCCGATACCACCTGGCTGGTGGGCTTCACCAACGACGCCGGCCCGGTCCCCTATTTCGCCTACGACCGGGCGTCCAAGCAGGGACGGTTCCTGTTCGAGCACCGGCCGGCGCTGAACAAGTACACGCTGGCCTCGATGGTCCCGTTCTCCTTCCCGGCCAGGGACGGTCTGGTCGTGCACGGTTATGCCACCTTCCCGCCGGAGGTGCCGCGCACCGGCCTGCCGACCGTCGTCAACGTGCATGGCGGCCCGTGGGTCAGGGACGTATGGGGATTCGGGCCAGAGGCGCAGTGGCTCGCCAACCGCGGTTACCTCTGCCTCCAGGTCAACTACCGCGGGTCGACCGGCTACGGCAAGGCCTTCGTCAACGCGGGCGACCGCGAGTGGGGCGCCAAGATGCAGGACGACCTGACCGACGCGGTGGCCTTCGCCGTGCGCCAGGGCTGGACCGACCCGGAGCGGGTCGCTATCTACGGCGGCTCTTACGGCGGCTATGCCGCGCTGGCCGGCGCGACGTTCACGCCAGAGGTATACCGCTGTGCCGTAGACATCGTCGGGCCGTCCAACCTGAAGACGCTGATCGAGACCATCCCGCCGTACTGGGCACCGCTGCTCGCGCAGTTCCGCCGCCGGCTCGGCGACCCGGAGCGCGATGCCGAGTTCCTGTGGTCGAGGTCGCCGCTCTCGCGTGCCGATCAGATCGCTATCCCGCTGCTGATCGCGCAGGGCGCCAACGACCCGCGAGTGAAGCAGGCCGAGTCGGAGCAGATCGTCGCCGCGCTGCGGGCCGCCGGGATCGAGCACGAGTACCTGCTCTTCCCCGACGAGGGCCACGGATTCGCCAAGCCGGAGAACCGGATGCGTTTCTACGCCGCCGCCGAGACTTTCCTGGCTCGCTATCTCGGCGGCCGGGCCGAAGAGTAAGGCCGGCCTGGCGGACGCCGGGAGCTAGCTGCTCACCAGGCAGCCGCTGCTCTGGCCGTCCTGCGGGAAGGCACGCGCCAGGGCGTCGGCGATCATCTTCGCCCGGTGCTCGTACCCGAGCGAACTGTAGTGAATCCCATCGGAGATGAACCACTTCGCCCGGGCAGCGGCGGCCCAGTCGTATACCCGCATGTTCGGGTACCTGGCGCATGCTTTCAGCAGCGCCGCGTTCCAGCGCCGCATGTTCGGCTCAGCGTACGGACCGCTGGAGACCAGTGATTTCACGTTGACCCAGAGAACCGGCTCGCCCCGGGTGACCGCCATCATGCGGCTGATCCTGGTCGTCAGGCTGTAGTTGGACCCGGCCGCGACGTCCGCGGTGTCGTCGGTACCCAGCGCGAGCACCCAGCAACCGCGGAATCCGCCGCGCATGATCGCCTTGGCGGCGTCGTAGCCGTTCACCCCGCCGGGGAGCACTTCCACGATGGACCGGGCACCTTCGATGTCGGTGATCACGGTCCGCGCGCCGACGTCCTCGTACCGCGCGACTATCCGCTGCCTGGGGTTAGGCAGGTACTGGGGGGAGTTCAGTCCGTCTGAGGTCGAGTCGCCGATGTGAGCGACGGACCGGCACGAGGTCCGCTGCGGCCCGCCAGCGCCCGGTGCCGGCATGACGGACGCCGGGGTCCGTGGCCGACCGTGCCGCTTGCGCGTGGCGCGCAGCACGGTCTTGGTGACCGGAAGCCGCGCCGAGCCGGCCGCGAGCACGGCACCGGCACCAGAGCCGGGCAGCCCGCTGACCACGCCGGTCAGGCCCGCGCCGGCCACCGCCAGCACGCCGACCACCGCTGCGGTCGCGGCGGCGGGCAGGCTGACGCCGCGCCGCGCACCCCGGGCAGCCGCCGTGCCTGCCAGCCAGGATCGCCCGCCGAGCGCGCGCGCGCTCACCCAGGCCCGGCCGATGGCACCATGGCGGACCGGTTCCTCGACCAGTTGCCAGGACAGGCCGGCCAGCAGCACTGCCGCCGCGATCTGGAGTGCCGCCCTGGGCAGGTCCTGGGTGGCGTTAGGCGGCGTCGTCAGCACGATGACCGGATAGTGCCACAAGTAGATGCCATAGGAGCGGGCGCCGATCCAGCGCAGCGGGCGCCAGCCAAGCACCCGCCCGAGCAGGCTCCCGGCGCTGGCCGCTGCGGCCACCACCGCGGCAGTGGCGACGGAGAGCAGCACCATCCCGCCGCGGTAGCCGAAGGCGGAGTACTCGCCGACCCGCCAGATCATCACGCCGATCACCATCAGGCCGGTGATTCCGGCGCCGTCGAGCAGCAAGCGGATCCGCCGGCCAGGCCCGGCCAGGCCGGCCCGGGGCCAGGCCAGGGCAAGGACAGCGCCGGCCAGCAGGCCGAAGGCACGAGTGTCGGTACCCTCGTACACCCTGGTCGGGTCCATTCCCGGCTGATACAGCCTGGCCATCGCGATCGCCGAGACGACGGCCAGCGCCGAGGCGGGCAGGATCAGCCACCGCGCCGCGGCGATCCCGCGCTTGCGCAGCAGGATCAGCGCGCCGATCAGCAGCAGCGGCCAGATCAGGTAGAACTGCTCCTCGACGGCGAGTGACCACAGATGATCAAGCGGGGCTGGCGGCGCGAACCTGGCGAAGTACGACTGGCTGTTGGCGATCAGGTACCAGTTGCTGAAGTATCCCGCCGCGGCACCGACCGCTCCGCGCAAGCTGGCCAGCCTGGCCCGGTCGGCGACCGTCACCCAGGCGGTGACCACGGTCAGCATGACGAAGAGCGCGGGAAGCAGGCGGCGTGCCCGGCGCAGCCAGAAGTCGCCGAGCGCCAGCTTTCCCTGCTGTGCCCACTGCCCGATCAGCAAGCTGGTGATGAGAAAGCCGCTCAGCGTGAAGAACACGCCCACGCCGAGCAGTCCGCCCTGTGCCCAGCCGAACTGCTCGTGATAGGCGATCACGGCGAGAACCGCCAGCGCACGTAGTCCATCCAGACCGGGCAGGTACTTCTGGCTAGTGTCTACCGGCTTCGGCATGTGTCCCCCCAGCCGCGGCCGTCCCGCACCGTCCTGCGAGATCGTCGTTCCGCGGGCAGGGAAGAACTACCCGGAGTGTCTTAATGGCTACGTATCGTGATAGGCAAGAATCGGGAACCAGTAATAGCGGAGAACGCCAGCAGACCGCGCACTGACAACGCGGGAAAGACCCGGCCTGGGCCGGGGGGCGACTCGCGGCGGCGCCGCGCCAACGTGCCGAGCCTCGCCGGTTCTTCGCCGCTCGCCGGGCAGCTACCGGACGATCTGGCCCTTACTGTGGCCGCCGCGCGGAAATGCCCTGGCAAGCGCATCGGCAATTGCCTTCGCGCGCTGGGCCGCACCGAACGAGGAGCCAGTCCGGTGGCGAGCCAGCCGCACCCGTCAAGGTTGCTATCGCACTACGAAGAACGCCCGTTCGCGCGGTACCGATTCCGTGACAGCGGTCACGTTCGCCGTAGGCTACCGCCGTGGACCGGCCTTACGTACTGCTGAGCTGCGCGATGTCGCTGGACGGTTACATCGATGACGCGACGGCGAGCCGGCTGGTGCTGTCCGGCGCGGCAGACCTGGACCGGGTAGACGCACTCCGGGCCAGCTGCGACGCGATCTGCGTGGGAGCCGGCACGATCCGTTCCGACAACCCGCGCCTGGTCCTGCGCTCGCAGGCACGCCGCGCCGGGCGGATCGCACGCGGCACCGCACCGGATCCGATCAGGATCGCGCTGGCCGGACACGGCGAACTGGACCCCTCGGCGCGCTTCTTCGCCGACGACGGCGCGGCCAGGATCGTCTACACGCACTCGTCGGGGAAAGCCAGGCTCGCACGGCAACTTGGCGACCGGGCCGAGGTCGTGGCCGCGGGCGACCCGGCCGCGCCCGGCCGGGTCCTAGCCGACCTGGCCGAGCGGGGCGTGGCTAGGCTCCTGGTCGAGGGCGGCAGTTCGGTGCACACCCAGTTCCTCGTCGCTGGCCTGGCCGACGAACTCCAGCTCGCCATCGCGCCGTTCTTCGTAGGAGACTCGGCGGCGCCGCGGTTCGTGACCGACGGCGCTTTCCCGTGGGACGCCAGGCACCCGGCACGACTCGTCGACGTGGGCACGGCCGGTGACCTGGCCGTGTTGCGATACGCGCTCTCCGCCCGGTATGCGGCAGCGCCCGCCTAGCCGGGGCCTGAGCTAGCCGGGGCCTGAGCTAGCCGGGGCCCGGGCTCGCCTGGCTTAGCCGCCGTCAATGGCGGTCATGCTCCGAATGGCCGCCGGGATCGTGCTGAGCACGTCACCGGCACTGACCGGGGCACCCCTCGCGGCAAGCCGGCCGGCCAGCCCGTGCAGGTATGCCGCGACTGCCGCAGCGGACTGCACCGGCAGTACGCCCTGGGCGAGCAGCGCGCCGGCCAGGCCAGAGAGCACGTCACCGGACCCGGCCGTGGCCAGCCACGGCGTCCCGGTCGGGTTGACCAGCACAGGCTGCGCCGGGTCTGGCGTCGCCACCACCGTAGTCGACCCCTTGAGCAGGACGGTCACCCCGAATTCGGCCGCGGTCCGGCGTGCGGCCTCGAGCCGGTGCGCCTCGATGTCGGCGCGGTCCGCGTTGCTCAATCTGGCAAGCTCGCCGGCGTGCGGCGTGATCAGCGTCATCGCGCCGGCCGGCCGGGCGAACAGGTCGCGGTGACCGCTGAGCACGGTCAGGCCGTCGGCGTCGACCAGCACCGGCAACGGCGTGGCCAGGACCGCGGCGAGCACGGCAACGGCATCCGGCCCGGTGCCCATCCCTGGGCCGGCCACCCAGGCCTGGACCCGGCCGGCCGACTCGACCGACGCGGCGGGCCTGGCTGGATCGATCACGGTGATCACCGCTTCTGGCCAGTGCTGCCTGACCACGTCCGCGGCTTTGGCCGCGCAGACCAGCCGGACCATGCCCGCGCCACCGCGGATCGCGCTACCGACGCTGAGCACCGCGGCACCGGTGTACTGCTCGCTGCCCGCGACGACGCCGAGGACGCCACGGCGGTACTTGTCCGACTCGGGGCCTGGAGCCGGAAGCAGCGCCGCGATGTCGGCCGCCTGCATCGCGCTCGCTGCGGCTGGCCCGGTCAGATACGGGCGCAGGCCAATGTCGACGAGTTCCACGACCCCCGCGTACGCTGCGCCAGGGTCGACCAGCAGTCCCGGCTTGAGCACCCCGAACGTCACCGTGACGTCGGCACGGATCGCCGCGCCCGCGCAGGCCCCAGTGCTGGCGTCAACCCCGCTCGGCAGGTCAGTGGCGACCACCACCGTGCCTGCATCGCTGGCCCGGGCCACCAGTCCCGCCATGGACGCTGCTGGCTCACGCAGGCCACCCCGGCCGCCGATGCCCAGGATGCCGTCGATGACGAGGTCCGCGCCGCTGATCGCATCGCGCACGGCCGCGGAACTCGCATCCGCCGGACCGCCCGCTCCCGCCAGGCCACCCGCACCCGCCGGACCGCCCATACCCGCCAGGCCACCCGCACCAGCAGGGCCGCTTGGGCCGGCCACCCCGAGCAGCACCCCGCCAGCCTGGCGCAGAGCGCGTGCGCCGCCCTCGTGCAGCCTGTCCCCGGTCATGATCGCCGTGACCCGGACGCCCCGCCGGGCCAGGCGCGCCCCGGCGAAGAGCGCGTCCCCGCCGTTGTCCCCGGTGCCGGCCAGCACCACGACCCGGGCACCGTAGGCGTGGCCAAGCAGCCGCGCGCAGACCGCGGCGAGCCCGGCCGCCGCGCGCCGCATCAGCGCGCCGTCGGCCACTGTGGCCATCAGGGCCTGCTCGGCGGCCCTGACGTCATGTGTCGCGTAACCGGCTCGCATCGCTACTCGACGGTGACCGACTTGGCGAGGTTCCGTGGCTGATCAACATCGTGGCCTTTCGCGTCGGCCAGTTCAGCGGCGAATACCTGCAAGGGGACGGTCGCCACCAGCGGCTGCAGCAGCGGCGGCACGACCGGCAGCTCGACCAGCGTGTCCGCGAACGGGGCCACCTTGGCATCACCGCGCTCGGCGAGGACGATCGTGCGCGCCCCGCGCGCCCTGATCTCCTGGATATTCGATACCACCTTGTCGTGCAGCACGGGCAGGTCTCGCGGCGGCGGCACGACCACCACGACCGGCAGGCCAGGTTCGATCAGGGCGATCGGGCCGTGCTTCAGCTCGCCCGCCGCGAAGCCCTCCGCGTGCATGTAGGCGAGCTCCTTGAGCTTGAGCGCGCCTTCCAGCGCGACCGGGTATCCGACCTGCCTGCCGAGGAAGAGCACGCAGGGCTCGGACGCGAGCTCCCTGGCCAGGTCCCGCACCGGCCCCATCCGCTCCAGTGTCTCCTCGACCGCCTTCGGCATGGCACGGAGCTGTTCGAGTACCGACCCGATCTCGCTGGGGAACATGCTGCCCTTGGCCTGGGCCAGGTAGAGCGCCACGACGTAGCATGAGATGAGCTGGGTCAGGAACGCCTTGGTCGAGGCGACGGCGATCTCCGGGCCGGCGTGCGTATAGACAACGGCGTCGCTCTCTCGGGGAATCGACGAGCCCTTGACATTACAGATGGAAAGCACCCGGGAGTGCTGTTCCGTCGCGTGCCTGATCGCCATCAAGGTGTCCAGCGTCTCCCCGGACTGCGAAATGGCGATCACCAGCGTCGACCTGGTCAGGATCGGATCGGAGTACCGGAACTCGCTGGCCAGCTGGACTTCGCAGGGGACCTTGCTCCAGTGCTCGATGGCGTACTTCGCGATCAGCCCGGCGTGATATGCCGTCCCGCAAGCGACCACCACGATCTTGTCGACCTGGCGAAGCTCGTCGTCGGTGAGCCGCATCTCGTCCAGGCCAAGCCGGCCGCCGGAATCCAGCCGGCCGGTGAGGGCAGCGGCGACAGCCCGGGGCTGCTCGACGATCTCCTTGGTCATGAACCATGTGAAGCCCGCCTTCTCCGCGGCCCCGGCATCCCAGTCGACGACGAAATCATTGACCTTGGCCGGCGAACCGTCGAAGTTCGTCACCTCCACCATGTCGGCCCGGATCTGGGCTACCTGATCCTGCCCGATCTCGGTCGCCTTCTTGGTAAAGGAGATAAACGCCGCCACGTCGCTGGCCAGGAAGTTCTCCCCGTCACCACGGCCTACCACCAGCGGCGAATTGCGGCGCGCTCCTACCACCACATCTGGTTCCCGCGCGTCCACCACCACGAGCGTGAAGGTCCCGTCGAGGTGCTGGCAGACCGCGCGCATCGCGGCGGCGAGCGTCCCTGGCGCTAGGTCACCGTCGTAGTGCCCCGTGCTGCCAGCGACTTGCTCCCGGCCGGCTATCTCGTCTTCGAGCAGGTGGGCGACGAGTTCGGTGTCGGTCTCCGACGTCATGATGTGACCCCGGGCAGTCAGTTCCGCGCGCAGGTCGGCGAAGTTCTCGATAATGCCGTTGTGTACCACGGCCAGGTGCCCGCCGCAGTCCGCATGCGGATGCGCGTTCGGATCGGTCGGCGCGCCGTGGGTCGCCCATCTGGTATGACCGAGCCCCACCGTTCCCGGCAGCGGCGGATTCTCCGCCAGCGCGGTCGTGAGGTTGCCGAGCTTTCCCGCCCGTTTCTCCCAGGAGATCTTGCCGTCGGTCAGCACGGCCACGCCCGCCGAGTCGTAGCCGCGGTACTCCAGCCTGCTCAGGCCTTTCAGTACGACGTCCAGCGCCTGCCTGCCCCCTGCGTACCCCACGATTCCGCACATGGCTGCCAGGCTAATACCTCAGCATGCCGTCCGGCCGGGCGGTATCAGCCCGGGCTCCGATCAGCGGGCCTGGTCAGCGGGCCTGGTCAGCGGGCCTGGTCAGCGGGCCTGGTCAGTGGGCCTGGTCAGCGGGCCTGGTGCGCTGGCCGCGCGCACCACGTCAGCGAGCCGGTCAGCGACGTCGTGCGCGAGGCGGGAGTCCGCGGCCTCCACCATGACCCGGACGGCCGGCTCGGTGCCGCTCGGCCGGACCAGGACGCGGCCTGACCCCGCCAGTTCGTGCTGCGCCGCCGCGACTGCCGCCGCGAGCGTGCCCGAAGCTGCGACCTTCGCCTTGTCCACGCCGCGCACGTTGACAAGCACCTGCGGGAACCTGGTCATTACCGAAGCGAGGTCGGCCAGCGGCCGGCCGCTGGCCGCGGCGATGGCGAGCAGTTGCACGCTGGTCAGCAACCCGTCGCCGGTACTCGCGTGGTCGAGCATGATGATGTGGCCAGACTGCTCGCCGCCGAGCGTGTACTTGCCGTCGAGCATGGCGGCGATGAGGTACCGGTCACCGACAGGAGTCTCCACGACCTCGATCCCGGCGTTGGCCATTGCCTGCCGGAAGCCGAGATTGGCCATCACGGTCGCGACCACGGTGCCGCCCGCCAGCCGGCCTGACTCGTTCAGCGCGAGCGCGAGAATGGTCAGGATCTGGTCGCCGTCCACAACCTCCCCGGCCGCGTCCACCGCCAGGCACCGGTCGGCATCGCCGTCGTAGGCGATGCCCGCGTCGGCTCCGCGCTCGGCCACCGCCGCTTTGAGGCTGTCCAGGCTGGTCGAGCCGCAGCCCGAGTTGATGTTCGTGCCGTCCGGCGCTATCCCGATCGCGGTCACGTCGGCGCCTGCCTCGCGCAGCAGCCGCGGTGCCAGCTCGTACGCGGCTCCGTGCGCGCAGTCGACCACCACCCGCAAGCCCGCCAGCGGCTTCGCGCCCGTGGCGGCTGTGACACCTACGGTCGCGAGGAGATGCTCCAGGTAGAGCTCGGCCTCGTCGGTGGCTTCGGTAACCCGGCCGAATCCGGCGGCCGGGACACCCCAGCCACCGGCCCCGTCGGCCCGCGCGCGAAGCCGTGCCTCGATTTCGTCCTCGACCTCGTCGGGCAGCTTGACGCCGCCCCTGGCGAAGAACTTGATGCCATTGTCGGGCGCCGGGTTATGGCTCGCCGACAGCATCACGCCGAAGTCGGCACCAAGGGCATCGGTGAGGTAGGCCACCGCCGGGGTAGGCAGCACCCCCAGGCGCAGCACGTCCACGCCGCTTCCGGCCAGGCCGGCCACCACGGCCGCCTCCAGGAACTCGCCCGACGTTCTCGGATCCCGGCCGACGACTGCCAGCGGCCGTCCCGAGTCAGCGCCTGCGGCTCCGCGCGGGCCGCCGGTACCGAGCACCTGGGCTGCGGCCGCCGCGACCCGCATCGCCAGCGGAGCATCGAGATCAAGTCCGGCGGCTCCGCGAACTCCGTCCGTACCGAACAGCCGACCCATGATTCGCACCCCCGTGACGATCCCGACATCAGTCCGGCCGACTACGGCTGCGCCACGGCAGCCCGCACCGTCGGCCGACGCGGCAACGTCCCCGGTCAGCGCTTGGAGTACTGCGGTGCCTTGCGAGCCTTCTTCAGCCCGGCCTTCTTCCGCTCCTTGATCCTGGCGTCCCTGGTCAGGAAGCCGAGGCGCTTCAGGGCGGGCCGGCTGGACGGGTCGACGAGTATGAGCGCCCTGGCAATGCCGAGGCGGAGCGCGCCGGCCTGGCCGGTGACCCCACCGCCGCTAATCCTGGCGACCACGTCGAACTGTCCATCGGCGCCGAGCGTGACCAGCGGCTCGCTGATCAGCTGCTGGTGCACCTTGTTCGGGAAGTAGACGTCCATCGTGCGGCCGTTGATCAGCCACTGACCGGTGCCCGGCATCACCCGCACCCGGGCGATCGCCTCCTTGCGGCGGCCGGTGCCAAGCGCGTGGCCGGTCACCACCGGCTTGCGTGCCGCGGGCTTGCCTGCGGTTCCCGTCGCCTCACCGGATTCGGTGGTGTAATGCGACATGTACTCGGCGGTCTCTTCGACCTCGTCGCCCGCGCCAGTCTCCGGCGCGACAGTGGGCTCAGCCACAGTGTCTTCCTCGTGCTTCCTGATCGGCTCGTTATGTCCTGATCCGGCCGCGACGTTACTTCGTCACGGCGCGGCCGGCGCCTGCTTGCTGCGAGACCTGAGCGATCTCGAACGGGACCGGCTGCTGCGCTTGGTGCGGGTGCTCAGGACCCGCGTAGACCTTGAGCTTGCTCAGCATCTGCCTGCCCAGAGTGCTCTTCGGGAGCATCCCCCTCACGGCCTTGGTGACCGCTCGTTCCGGGTTCGTCGCCATCAGGTCGGCGTAACTGACCGCCCTGAGGCCACCGGGGTAGCCAGAGTGCCGGTAGGCACGCTTGTCCGCCAGCTTGTTGCCGGTCAGCGCGACCTTGGCCGCGTTCACGATGATGACGAAGTCGCCGGTGTCCACGTGCGGCGCGAAGATCGGCTTGTGCTTGCCGCGCAGCAACGTGGCCGCATGGCTAGCCAGCCGACCAAGAACGATGTCAGACGCATCGATGACATGCCACTGTCGCTGGACATCGGCGGCCTTCGGGCTGAATGTGCGCACAGTCATGAGCCTTCGCGTGTCGAATCCTGATGGTGGGCCCGCGCCTGGTCTACTGGCCTGACGCGGGATATCCGCAGCACCGGCGGCAGCTTATCCGGCCCGTGAAGCGGGCGCGTGGCCTGCCGATGCAGATGGATGCCAGCCAAGGATACCGGCACTTACCATCCACGGTCAAAAGACGACCGGATAACACACCCCCGGTCGCGGCCGCCGGACCACTGCGGACGGTCCGAATGTGCCCAATCAAGGCTACCTGACTCCTGCGCTATGTCCTGACGGTACGCTCACCGCATGCGTAATGCGGGTGACGGAGTGCCTGGCGGATCATCTTCCCGGCGGCAGCGGTCCGCTGCCGCCGCGCCGCCGGCGCGGCCGGGCGGAAATGGCGGCGCGTCGCTCTTCACCCCGGCCTACCGCGTCCGCCACGCGGCGGCGGGAACCCGCCCGCTCGGCCAGTCCGCGTCCGACCCGGCGGGCCAGCGCGGCCGCACGGCCGACTACGACCGGCCGGAGGCTGACCGCTCCGGGTACTCCTGGGCCGAGTCCAGCCAGCCGCTGCCCAGGTACCGGCAGTCCGGGTACGACCGGGGCGACGGCGGTCCAGGCTGGCCGGAGGACGATCTGCCCGGCGGATACAGCTGGGCTGCTGACACACCGGACGACGCCGACCCCTGGTCGGCAGGCGGCCCGTCCGGCCTCGGCTATGCACAGCGGCCCGTGCCGAACGCGGTCCGTGGGCTCCCGCCCGGTCCGGACGAGCCTCTGCCCGCCTACCCGCCTGGCCCGTTCGCCGCCTGGAACAGAGGGACCGCCGAGCGCGGCAGGCCGGACCATGCCGACCGCTACGACCCGCGGGCCAGGTCGCGCCGTGATGGCTCGGCCAGGGACATCGCGGCCGCCACGATCACGCCTGACGAGTTCGACACCGACTACTCGCTGCCTGCCATCAAGGACCCTGTGCTCGGCAGCTCGGGCAGCAGCCGGTCAGGACCGGACCACGGCCGCGGCCCGCGGTCCTCGACCGACGTCACCCGGGGCAAGGAGCCGGTCGCCAGGTCTGCCAGCCAGGCGAGGAAGTCCGGTCACGGCCGTACCAGCAGGCCAGGCCGCGGCCGGGGCGCCTCCTCCGCGCGGCGGCGGACGCACGCCAAGCACCAGTCGGCCTGGCTCGCGATCGGCGCTGCCGCCGTCATCATCGCGGCGGTCACGGCGGTACTCTTCGCGACCTCGCTCAGCGGCACGAAAGCACCCGTCCGGCCCAGCAACGCGCCGCGATCAGCGAGCCCGTCGCCGACCCAGCCGGCCGGCAAGTGGGTCTACATCGGCAGCCGGACGACCGACCCTATTCCGCTGACCATGCATGAGCTCTTCCCTGTGGACTTCGTCAACGCGGGCGTCTATTACGGCCGTGTGACCATGCAGAAGTCCAGGAACTGCGCCGGAGCGCTGATCGGATCTGCCCTCCAGGCCGCGGTGCGCAAGGCCGGCTGCACGCAGGCGCTGCGGGCCAGCTACCTCTCGCGCGTCGGCAAGGTAATGGCCACGATCGGCGTGTTCAACCTCAGCACGGCGGCGAAAGCCAGCACCGCTGCGCTGCACACCGGCAGGCAGGAGTTCGTCGCCCAGCTGGTGACCAGGAGCGGCCTGACGCACAAGCTGGGTCAAGGCACCGGCATCGAGGAGGCGCTCGTCAAGGGTCACTACCTCGTCTCTGTCTGGGCGGAGTTCACCGACCTGACCGCGCCGAAGACCGCCGCTCAGCGGGCTGCTCTCGAGAACTTCATGAACCTGCTGATCAGCCGGACTGTCAACGCCAGCCTCAGTTACCGGATGATTTCCGGCGAGCCGACACCGCCCGGAGCCTGAGCCCAGGCCCGGGTTGTCGGACCCGGCGGGCAGGCATTGCGCCCAGCCCGGCATCAGCCGCCTGGCGGCTGGGCCTGCCTGACTCGCCGCGTGAGCGCTGCCCGGCTGGCCAACTCGGCGTCACCCGGATAACCGACCTCTTCCAGGCATAGCGGATGCGGCGGCGCCACCGTCACCGCAGGGTTCCTGATGCCAGCAGCCAGCACTTCAGCCAGCCAGCCAGGCGGTCTCCTGCCGTCGCCGATCGCAAGGAGCGCACCGGTCAGCGCCCTGACCATGTTGTGGCAGAACGCGTCCGCGATCACCGTGCCGACCGCGACCCCTGGCTCGGTCCGCTGCCAGTCAAGCCTGCGCAGTTCCCTGATGGTGCTGGCACCGGCGCGTCGCCGGCAGAAGGCGGCGAAGTCGTGTTCTCCCAGGCAGGCCACTGCCGCCTCGTTCATCCGCTCCAGGTCCAGCGGCGCGGGATGCCACAGGGTGTCCCGCCTGCGCAGCGGATCGGCGTCAGCCGGGATGTCGCAGACCCGGTAGGAGTAACGCCGCCAGAGCGCGGAAAACCTCGAGTCGAATCCGGCGGGAGCCTTCGCGATCGCCCGGACCCGGACGTCGGGTGGAAGCAGCCGGTTCAGCCGGCGTAGCGCCGCTGGCACCGTCGCCGCCGCGGCCTCAGGGACGTCCAGGTGAACCACCTGACCGCGAGCATGGACTCCAGCATCGGTACGGCCGGCCACAGTCAGTGCTGGCTCCTGCGCCAGCCGCAGCGTGAGGCGCAGGGCGTGTTCGAGGACACCCTGCACCGTTCGCAGTCCCGGCTGGGCAGCCCAGCCGTGGAACTCCGAGCCATCATAAGCCAGATCGAGCCTGAACCGGACCAGGCTGCCGTCGGCTCTGCCCGCAGGACCGGCCCGGTCCGGCTGGCCGACCGCGTCGTCGACGGCAGCAGCCGGCCGGTCCGGGCTGCCCGGCTGGGCGCCGGGACTTGAGCTACTGCTCGTCGGCCCGCTCTGGGTCGCCGGCCTGCCCGGCGCTGGCGGACTCGTCCTCAGCCTCGCCAGCCTGCGCATGTGCCTCCGGCGCCTGCTCCTCGTCACCGTCGGTCAGGCCGCTGGTCGCCTCTTCCTCGGTCGCCTCCTGCGCAACCGTCTCTTCGTCAACCGTCTCTTCGTCAACCGTCTCTTCGTCAACCGCGGCCTCGGCAGCCTCGCCCCTCGCCGGGCGCCCGGCGGCTGGCTGAGCCCGCCGGGCGCGACGTCGCGACGGCTTGACCGCGGTGCTCTCGCCCACCAGCTCGATCACGGCCATGGCAGCGTTGTCGCCCTTGCGCGGGCCGATCTTGGTAATCCGCGTGTAGCCACCAGGCCGGCTCGCGTAGCTCGGACCGATCTCATCGAAGAGTGTCTTCACCACGGTCTTGTCGGTGACCACGGTCAGCACCTGGCGCCGAGCGTGCAGGTCACCTCGCTTGGCGAAGGTGATCAGCCGCTCGGCGACTGGACGGAGCCGACGGGCACGGGACTCAGTCGTCGTGATCTTGCCGTGCTCGAACAGCGCCGTGGCCAGGTTCGCCAGCATGTGCTGCTGGTGCGCTGCGCTGCCGCCCATTCGGCGACCCTTGGTGGGCGTGGGCATCGAAAGACTCTCCTCGGTTCGCGCTACCTGACCGGCCGGGTTATCCGGCCGGTCAGTACTCCTCAGTCTCGACGTAGCTGTCGTCGTCGTCCGCCCCGTAACTGTCAGCGGCAGTTCCCGGGTCGAACCCGGGCGGGGAGTCCTTGAGCGCCAGGCCCATGTCGATCAGCTTCTGCTTTACTTCCTCGATCGACTTCGCACCGAAGTTGCGAATGTCGAGCAGGTCCTGCTCGCTGCGGGCGACGAGCTCACCCACGGTGTGGATGCCCTCGCGCTTGAGGCAGTTGTACGAGCGGACGGTCAGGTTCAGTTCCTCGATCGGCAGTGCCAGGTCGGCGGCGAGTGCCGCATCGGTCGGCGACGGCCCGATGTCGATGCCCTCTGCCTCCAGGTTGAGCTCCCTTGCCAGCCCGAACAGTTCTACCAGCGTCATGCCAGCGCTCGCCACCGCGTCGCGCGGCCGCATGCACGGCTTGGTCTCCACGTCGAGGATGAGCCGGTCGAAGTCGGTACGCTGCTCGACCCGGGTGGCCTCTACCTTGTAGGTGACGCGCAGCACCGGCGAGTAGATCGAGTCGATCGGGATCCGGCCGATCTCCTGGCCCGGCTGCTTGTTCTGGGATGCCGAGATGTAACCGCGGCCGCGCTCGACGGTCAGCTCCATCTCCAGCTTGCCCTTGGCGTTCAGGGTGGCGATGTGCAGGTCCGGGTTGTGGACTTCCATGCCGGCCGGCGGCGCGATGTCCGCGGCCGTGACCTGACCGGGTCCCTGCTTGCGCAGGTACATGTGCACCGGCTCGTCGTGCTCGGAGGAGACCACGAGTTCCTTGAGGTTCAAGATGATGTCGGTGACATCCTCGGACACGCCGGGAACCGTGGAGAACTCGTGCAGCACGCCTTCGATCCTGATGCTGGTGACCGCGGCACCGGGAATGGACGAAAGCAGGGTACGACGGATCGAATTCCCGATCGTATATCCGAAGCCCGGCTCGAGCGGCTCGATCGTGAACCGGGAGCGGTACTCGCTGACGTGCTCTTCGGTGAGGGTAGGACGCTGGGCGATGAGCATTTGACATTCCTTTCCGCCTGCCCGCTATATGACAGGCGACTAGGGCTGGTGACGTGATACCACCAGGTACTGGCCGACCTTCCCTGGCCGGCCAGGTTGACGGTTACTTCGAGTAGTACTCGACGATCAGTTGCTCCTGGACGAGCGTGTCGATCTGAGCACGCGACGGGAGCGTGTGCACCAGGATCCGCATCTTGACCGGGATGACCTCGAGCCACGCGGGAATCTGGCGCTCACCAGCTTCGGCGCGCGCGACCACGAACGGCGTGAGCTCCTGGGACTTGGCAGTGATTTCGACGATGTCGCTCTCGCTGACCCGGTAGGAGGGGATGTCCACCTTGCGGCCGTTCACCAGCACGTGACCGTGCCTGACGAGCTGCCTGGACATGTCACGGCTCTTGGCGAAGCCCGCCCGGTAGATGACGTTGTCCAGGCGGCTCTCCAGGATCTGCAGCAGCGCCTCACCGGTCTTGCCGCGGGTCTTGGTGGCTTCGGTGTAGTAATTGTGGAACTGCTTCTCCAGGATGCCGTAGATCCGCTTGGCCTTCTGCTTCTCCCGGACCTGGAGCAGGTACTCGCTCTCTTTAGGCCGGTTCCTGCCGTGCTCACCCGGCGGGTACGGCCGGATCTCGATCGGGCACTTGGGCGAGTCGCACTTGGCGCCCTTCAGGAACAGTTTCGTCTTCTCGCGGCGGCAGCGCTTGCAGTCCGCACCGGTGTATCGAGCCATGCTTGTCGTTTACTCCTCAGACCCGGCGCCGCTTCGGCGGGCGGCAGCCATTGTGCGGAACCGGCGTCACATCCTGGATGGACCCGACCTCAAGGCCGGTCGCCTGCAGCGACCTGATGGCCGTCTCCCGGCCAGAGCCCGGGCCCTTCACGAAGACGTCGACCTTGCGCATGCCGTGCTCCATGGCGCGGCGCGCGGCCGCCTCGGCGGCCATCTGCGCGGCGAACGGCGTCGACTTCCTCGAGCCCTTGAACCCGACCTGGCCGGAGGAAGCCCAGGAAATCACGCTTCCCGACGGGTCGGTGATGGACACGATGGTGTTGTTGAACGTGCTCTTGATATGGGCGTGCCCGTGCGCGACGTTCTTTCTTTCCTTGCGGCGTACTTTCTTGACGCCGGTTCGGCTCTTTGGAGGCATCCTGCTCGTCAACTCCGGAGGTGATCGGTCCGCTGCCGCGCCAGGTACGCCGAAGGCGGTCCTGGCACCTTACTGGACTACTTCTTGCCGACCTTCTTCTTGCCGGCCACTGTCTTCGGCTTGCCCTTGCGGGTTCGCGCGTTGGTCTGGGTGCGCTGGCCGTGTACCGGCAGGCCGCGGCGATGCCGCAGGCCCTGGTAACAGCCGATCTCGACCTTGCGCCTGATGTCGGCCTGGACCTCGCGGCGAAGGTCTCCCTCGACCTTATAGTTCGCCTCGATCCAGTCCCTGAGCTGGACGATCTCTTCGTCCGTCATCTGGTGCACACGGGTGTCACCGCTGATCCCGGTCGCACTCAGCGTCTCGGTCGCGCGGGTCCGGCCGACGCCGTAGATGTAGGTAAGTGCAACCTCTAGCCGCTTGTCTCGCGGCAGGTCAACGCCCACTAGACGTGCCATATAGGGCAGCTCTCCTTAGTCCCGGAGGTCCTGCACACCGCTCCGCGCCCGTGCCCTTCGGCGTGGCCCCGGCCTCCTCCGGGGGTGCTCCGCGCGCTTGCCGCGCGCGGAGTGCGATGCGTGCCTTGCTGTTATTGTCCGTGCTTGCGTGCTGCTAGCCCTGCCGCTGCTTGTGCCGCGGATCGGAGCAGATGACCATGACTCGACCATGCCGACGAATGATCCGGCACTTGCTGCAGATCTTCTTCACGCTCGGCTTGACCTTCATTGGTGGATCTCCTTAGGCGCTCAGGCTTCCCGCCTGCGGTGCTTGGCCTGTCGCACCTATCGTTCGTTACTTGTATCGGTAGACAATCCGGCCGCGGCTCAGGTCGTACGGGCTGAGCTCGACGACCACCCGGTCGTCGGGCAGGATTCGAATGTAGTGCATCCGCATCTTGCCGCTGATATGAGCCAGGACCTTGTGCCCGTTGTCAAGCTCCACCCGGAAGAAGGCATTAGGAAGTGACTCGACAACCGTGCCCTCGATCTCGATGGCGCCGTCTTTCTTGGGCATGTCCTCCGCGCTTCGCTGATATCGGCTAGCGTGCCGGTCGCGGCACGCCCGTTGCCGGCCGTACCGCAGCACGGCACACATGCTGTGGGTGGCTTCCCCGGCCGGCGAGTGCTTGCGCACCTGCGACGTAGCCGGGCGGCCCAGTGGAAAAACTGGGGTAGCACCAGGGCAGAGCCATGGCCAAGCCAGCTTTGTGGGCCGCAGCAAAGTCTACTTCAGTGCGGGCGGATATGCGAACCGGGGTCAGGAATCCCGGTGCGCTGGCGTACCTGCCGCGCCACCGGAACGGTCCAGGCTGGCACTGCCGTCCTCCGCCGTCAGCACCCACGGACCGTCAGCGGTGATCGCCACAGTGTGCTCGAAGTGGGCCGCGAGGCTCCCGTCGGCCGTGACCACGGTCCAGCCGTCGTCCAGCAGGTCGGTATCGGCGCCGCCGAGTGTCAGCATCGGCTCGATGGCCAGCGCCATCCCCTCCGCAAGCACCGGTCCGCGCCCGGGCCTGCCGTAGTTCGGCACCGCCGGTTCCATGTGCATCTGGGAACCGATGAAATGGCCGGTATAGTCCGGCACGATCGCGTACCTGCCGCTGCCGCGGACGCTGCGCTGCACCGCATGCGACACGTCGCTGAGCCGATTGCCTGCCACGGCAGCCGCCAGGCCGTTCCGCAGTGCCTGTTCGCACGCCTCGATCAGCGCGGTCACCTGATCGGGCACCACGCCGACCGGGACCGTCACCGCGGCGTCGCCATGCCAGCCCCCGACGATCGCACCCGCGTCGATCGAGATGATGTCGCCGGCCGCCAGCCGGACGTCGCCGCGCGGGATAGCGTGCACCACCTGGTCGTTCACCGACGTGCAGATGGTCGCAGGATAACCGTGGTAGCCAAGGAAGGAGGGCAGCGCGCCGGCTTCCCGGATCTGGCGTGCCGCGATGGCGTCGAGTTCGGCCGTGCTGATCCCCGGCTCGACCGCCGCCGCGACCACCCGCAGCGTCCGGGCCACGACCAGGCCGGCCTGCCGCATCAGGGCGAACTGGCCTGGCGTCTTGATCTCGATTGCCGATCTCCGGCTCAGCCGCATTGTCCCGGTGCCTCCCTGTCGCGGTACCCGCAGGACGGGCCAGCGGGCTTTCAGCGGACGAAGCGCCGCAGGGCGAGCAGTGCCCGGTCGGTGACGTCGTCCACCGGCCCGGTGGCGTCGATCCCGAGCAGAATGCCCTCGTCGGCGTAGAAGGAGATCAGGGGCTGGGTCTGCTTCTGGTAGACCTCGAGCCGGTGCCTGATCGTCTCCTCCCGGTCGTCGTCACGCTGGAACAGCTCGCCGCCGCACTCGTCGCACTTGTCCGGCAGCGACGGCGGGTCGAACGCGATATGCCAGACCCGCCCGCACTTGCGGCAGGTCCGCCGGCCTGACAGCCGCCTGATCACTTCGTCGGTATCGACGACCAGCTCGATCACCAGGTCGAGCTCCAGGTCCCAGCCGGCGAGCATTCCCTTCAGCGTCTCGGCCTGCGGCACGTTGCGCGGGAACCCGTCCAGCAGGAATCCGGCCTGCGCGTCGTCTTCGGCCAGCCTGCTAGCGACCATGGCCACGGTGACCTCGTCGGGCACGAGATCACCGCGGTCCATGTAAGCCTTCGCCTCGCGGCCAAGCTCGGTGCCGGCACTGACGTTGTGCCGGAAGATGTCACCAGTCGATACCTTCGGTATCGCCAGGTGCGAGGCTATGAACTGGGCCTGCGTCCCCTTGCCCGCGCCGGGTGGCCCTACGAGGACGACTCGCACTATCTGAGGAAGCCCTCGTAGTTACGCTGCTGCAGCTGGCTCTCGATCTGCTTGACCGTGTCGAGTCCGACTCCCACCGCGATCATGATGCTGGTACCGCCGAGCGGGAACTGGTTCCCGGCATGGACAAGCGCGATCGCGAGCATCGGGATCAGCGCCACGATCCCCAGGTAGAGCGATCCTGGCGCGGTCAGCCGGTTGAGCACGAACCGCAGGTATCCAGCCGTGGGCCCGCCTGGCCTGATGCCCGGGATGAAGCCGCCCGACTTCTTCATGTTGTCGGCGACCTCGTCGGGGTTGAACGTGATCGACACGTAGAAGTACGTGAAGAGGATGATCAGCACGAAGAAGCCGACCATGTAGTACGGGTCATCTTGCTTGGCGAGCCGCTGCTGTACCCACGCGGACCAGCCGCTGGTGGACGCGGTGCCGAACAGATTGGCAGCGAGCAGCGGGATCGACAGCAGCGACGACGCGAAGATGACCGGGATGACTCCGGCCTGGTTGACCTTGAGCGGGATGTAGGTGGACGTGCCGCCGTACATCTTCCTGCCGACCATCCGCTTGGCGTACTGCACCGGGATACGGCGCTGCGCCTGCTCCATGAAGGCGACCGCCGCGACGATGAGCACCCCGACCCCGAGCACCATGGTGAAGATGACGCTGCCCTCGGACTGCAGGATCCCGTACAGCTGACCGGGGATCACGGCGATGACCTGAGTGAAGATCATCAGCGACATGCCGTTGCCGACGCCGCGGTCGGTGATGAGCTCGCCCAGCCACATGATGACCGCGGTGCCCGCGGTCAGGCAGATCACCATGGTGGCGATCGTGAAGACCGAGGTGTTCGGGATCAGCTTGGCCGAGCACGCGCTGCCGAACAGGTTGCCGGACTCCGCGAGCGCGACGATGGCCGTGGACTGCAGGATCGCCAGGCCGATCGTCAGGTAGCGGGTGTACTGGGTGATCTTCGCGGTGCCCGAGGCACCCTCCTGGCGCAGCGTCTCAAGCCGCGGGATCACGACAGCGAGCAACTGCAAGATGATGCTCGCGGTGATGTACGGCATAATGCCCAGCGCGAAAACCGTCAGCTTCAGCAGCGCACCACCGCTGAGCAGGTTCACCAGGCCCAGGATGCCGGTCTGCTTGATCGCCAGGCAGGTTTTCACCGCGGACACCGAGACACCGGGCGTGGGCAGCGACGCGCCAAGCCTGAAGATCACGATAATGAAAAGCGTGAAGAGCAGCTTCTTGCGCAGGTCCGGCGTCCGAAACGCCTGGTAAAACGCGGTCAGCATGCGCCGTCCTGAAGTCGTAGGGTCAACGTCATCTGCCGCTCCTCGTCGCTGGCGGCTCTGTCAGCGAGCAGCGCGCCGGCTGGCCCAGCGCTACATGTACGCCGAAGTCTAACGCGCCGCGCCGACTATGGGCAGCATGCCTGCATGGTACCTGTGCCGAGACCTCTAGTCGCGGTTACGGCCATTACGTTCTCGGCACAGGTTCCTGTCAGCTCGGCACGCCTCGCATGCGGCTGCGGACTTAGAGCGTGGTGGTGCTGCCTCCGGCGGCGGTGATCTTCTCGACCGCCGACGCGGAGAACGCATGCGCGCTCACCCGCAGGCCGGAAACGGCTTCGCCCGATCCCAGCACCTTGACCAGCTCACCGCGCCGGACGGCGCCGCGCACGGCGAGGTCGTCTGGCGTCACATCGCCGCCTGACGGGTAGAGCGCCGCCAGCCGGTCCAGGTTCACGACCTGGTAGCTGGTCTTGAACCGCGAGTTCGAGAACCCCTTCAGCTTCGGCAGCCGCCGGGACAGCGCGGTCTGGCCGCCCTCGAAGGCCGGCGAGACCGTGGTCCTTGCCTTGCTGCCCTTGGTGCCGCGGCCAGCCGTCTTACCCTTGGAAGCCTCGCCGCGGCCCACCCTGGTCTTACGGATGTGCGCACCAGGCGCCGGACGCAGGTGGTGGATCTTCAGGCCTGCCCGGCCACCGGGAACGCCGGCTGCCGCGGCGTCGGCGTTCTCGTTCTTCGCCGCTTTCGCGGCTGACGCGTCGGTGTTCGCCATCTCAGTCAACTTCCTCTACCACGACCAGATGCCGGACGGTCGCGATCATGCCGCGGATCTCCGGCCGGTCGGCCTTGACGACACTGTCACCGATCCGGTGCAGCCCCAGCGACCGCAGCGAATCGCGCTGCGACTTGTTGCCGCCGATCTTCGACTTGGTCTGGGTAACCTTAAGCTCTGCCATCTCCTGCTCCCGCTCAGCTGCTCGGCTCGGCGGCGGTGGCCGCCGCGGCGCGCGCCCTGAGCATCGCCGCCGGGGCGACGTGCTCGATCGGCAGTCCGCGCCTGGCGGCGATCTCCTCTGGCCGGGACAGGCCCTTCAGGGCCGCGACGGTCGCGTGCACCACGTTGATCGGATTGGACGATCCGAGCGAGCGCGACAGCACGTCATGCACGCCAGCGCACTCAAGCACGGCGCGGACCGGGCCACCTGCGATCACCCCGGTGCCCGGACTGGCCGGCTTGAGCAGTACCACGCCTGCGGTGTCCTCGCCCGTCACCGTGTGCGGGATCGTACCGCCGATCCTCGGGACCTTGAAGAACGACTTCTTGGCCGCCTCGACGCCCTTCGCGATCGCCGCGGGCACCTCCTTGGCCTTGCCGTAGCCGACCCCCACCGTGCCGTTGCCGTCGCCTACGACGACCAGGGCCGTGAAGCTGAATCGCCGGCCACCCTGGACGACCTTGGCCACCCGGTTGATGGTGACCACGCGCTCTAGGTATGCGGTGCCCTTCTCGGCCGCGCCGCCGCGCCGGTCGTCACGGCGGTCCCGCCGCTCGCCGCCACCGCTGCCGCTGCCAGGCCCGGCACCGCGCCGCGCAGTTGCTGCCATCAGATTGTCCTTCTCTCGTTGCTGCTCATGCCCGGGCATCCGCTCACAGGGCCAGCCCACCTTCGCGCGCACCATCGGCGACGGCGGCCACCCTGCCGTGGTAGGCGTTGCCGCCCCGGTCGAGTATCGCCGCGCTGATCCCGGCTTGCGCCGCCCGCTCGGCGAGCATCTTGCCCGCCTGGTGCGCCCTGGCTTTCTTGTCGCCGCCCGCCTGCCGCACGCTGGCCTCCAGGGTCGAGGCACTGGCCAGCGTGTGACCGGCAACGTCGTCGATCAGCTGGACGAAGACGTTCTTGGCCGAGCGAGTCACGACCAGCCTCGGCCGAGCCGGTCCGCCCGAGATCTTCTTGCGCACCCGCAGGTGACGCCGGGTGCGCGAGGCAGCCCGCGCCGAGGTGCGGCTCTTACTGCGCACATGCGCCGTGGTCCTGGTGCCAGCCATGTCTTACTTACCAGCCTTCCCGGCCTTGCGGCGGATCTGCTCGCCGGAGTACCGCACGCCCTTGCCCTTGTACGGGTCGGGCTTGCGGAGCTTCCTTATGTTGGCAGCGACCTCGCCTACCTGCTGCTTGTCGATGCCCTCGACGACGAACCTGGTGGGTGTCTCCACTCGGAAGGTGATCCCTTCCGGCGGGCTGACCAGCACCGGGTGGCTGAAGCCGAGCGCGAATTCCAGGTCCCTGCCCTTGGCCTGCACCCGGTAGCCGACCCCGACGATTTCCATCGTCTTGGCGTAGCCGGCGGTCACCCCGGTCACCATGTTCGCGATCAGCGAGCGGGACAGGCCGTGCAGCGCCCTGATCTCGCCCTCGTCGCTCGGCCTGGTCACCGTGATCACGCCAGCGCCGTGGCTCACCTCGATCGGCACGGCAACCGCAAGGTGCAGGCTGCCCTTGGGACCCTTTACTGTGACGTCGCGGCCGCTAATGGTGACATCGACGCCGGCAGGCACGGGGACGGGCATCCGTCCGATTCGTGACATCGTCAGCTCCCCTACCAGACGTAGGCGAGGACTTCCCCGCCCACGCCCTTCCTCTTCGCCTGCTTGTCCGTCATCAGGCCAGCCGACGTCGAGATGATGGCGACGCCAAGGCCACCGAGCACGCGCGGCAGGTTGTCCTTGCGCGCGTAGACCCGCAGCCCGGGCTTGGACACCCGCTTGATTCCCGCGATCGAGCGCTCGCGCGACGGGCCGTACTTCAGCGCGATCACCAGGCTCTTGCCGACCTCGGCGTCCTCGACGCGCCAGCCGGCGATGTACCCCTCCTGCTGGAGTATCTCGGCGACGTGCACCTTGATCTTGGAGTGCGGCATGGTCACTGCGTCGTGGTATGCCGAGTTGGCGTTGCGCAGACGGGTCAGCATGTCCGCGACCGGGTCGGTCATTGTCATGGCCAGATGGCCTTCCTCGTCGTGGTTTCCGCACCGGACCTGCGACGTGGTCAGTGGGCGCCTGAGCACCCAGATCGGTCTCCTGCCGGGCAGTTGCCCGCCCGGATAGTCCCCGGGCTTCGCCCGGCTCCGTGCCCGCCTCGCGGCGGCTACCAGCTTGACTTGGTGATCCCAGGCAGTTCACCGCGGTGCGCCATGGCGCGGAAGCAGATCCGGCACAGGCCGAACTTGCGGTAGACGGCACGCGGCCGCCCGCACCGTGAGCACCTGGTGTAGCCGCGCACCTCGAACTTCGGCGCGCGCTTCGCCTTGGCGATCATGCTCTTCTTCGCCACTACTCAGCTCTCCTTGAACGGGAAGCCCAGCCGTCGCAGCAGCGAACGGCCATGCTCATCAGTGGTCGCGGTGGTGACGAGGGTGACGTCCATGCCGCGCTGCCTGTCCACCTGGTCCGGGTTGATCTCGTGGAACATCAGCTGCTCGGTCAGCCCGAAAGTGTAGTTGCCCCGGCCGTCGAATTGCCGGTCAGACAGGCCGCGGAAGTCGCGGATCCTGGGCAGCGCCAGCGAGAGCAGCCGGTCACAGAACTCCCACATCCGGGTGCCACGGAGGGTCACGTGCACGCCGATCGGCATGCCCTCCCTCAGCTTGAACTGCGCGATCGACTTGCGCGCCCTGGCCACAGCTGGCTTCTGGCCGGTGATGAGGGTCAGGTCACGCACCGCGCCCTCGATCAGCTTGGCATCGCGTGCAGCCTCGCCAACCCCCATGTTCACCACGATCTTGGTGAGGGTCGGCACCTGCATCACGTTGGCGAAGCCGAACTCCTCGCGCAGCGCCGGAGCGATCTCGGCGAGGTAGCGCTCCTTCAGCCTCGGCGGCACCGCCGCGACGAGGGTGGCAGTGGCCTGGCCAGCTCCCGCGCCCGCAGGGGCGTCGCTCGCGGCGCCCGCCGCGGCAGCGCGTGACCTGCCGCCGGCGTCTCCGGCCCTGCCGCCTCCGCCGCCGACTTTGCTCGTCTTGGTCGCAGCCATCAGATGTCCTTACCGCCTGGCCGGGAAACCCGGACCTTCTTCTCGCCGTCGAGCCGGTAACCGGCCCTGGCTGGCTTCTTGGTCTCAGGGTCGATCAGGGCCACGTTGCTCACGTGGATGAGCGCCTCCTGATGCACGATGCCGCCTTCCTTGGCACCGCGCTGACCCTGGTAGTTGACCTTCGTGTTCTTCTTGATCATGCTGACGCCCTGCACGAGCACACGCTGGCTCTGCGGATCAGCGAGGATCACGACGCCCTCGCGACCGCGGTCCTTGCCAGCGATCACGACGACCCGATCGCCCTTCTTGATCTTCATACTCCGGGCCTTCCCCGTGCCTGACTTCTTCGCGGCGCCCTGCCTGGCCATCACAGCACCTCCGGCGCGAGCGAGATGATCCGCATGAACCGCTTCTCGCGCAGCTCCCTGCCGACCGGGCCGAAAATGCGGGTGCCGCGCGGGTCGCCGCCGTCCCTTATCAGTACCGCGGCGTTCTCGTCGAACCGGATATAGGAGCCGTCACCACGGCGGCGCTCCTTGCGCGTGCGCACCACGACCGCCTTGACCACGTCGCCTTTCTTGACGCCCGCACCAGGCAGTGCGTCCTTGACGGTGGCCACGATGACGTCGCCGATACCCGCGTATCGCCGGCTCGACCCGCCGAGCACCCGGATGCACAAGAGCTCCTTGGCACCGGTGTTGTCGGCCACCTTGAGCCGCGACTCCTGCTGGATCACGTCAACTCCTGCTTGCTCTGTCCGGCCAGGCCGGCCGGTTGCGGGTTACTTGGCCTTCTCGAGGATCTGCGCCACGCGCCACCGCTTGGTGGCCGACAGCGGCCTGGTCTCGGTCAGCACGACACGGTCGCCGATACCGCAGGCGTTCTCCTCGTCATGCGCCACGTACTTCCTGGTGCGCCGGATGACCTTGCCGTACTTCGGGTGCTTGACCCGGTCTTCCACCATCACGATGACGGTCTTGTCCATCTTGTCGCTGACTACCAGACCCTCTCTGACCTTCCGGTAGCCACGCGCTGGAGCCTGCTGCGTCGTCTCACTCATCGGTCTGCGCCTCCTGCTCCAGCGTCACGATTCCGAGTTCCCGTTCCCGCTTGACCGTGTAGATCTTGGCGATCTCCTTGCGTACCGCGCGGAGCCGGCCGTGGCTCTCCAGTTGCCCGGTCGCTGCCTGGAAGCGCAGGTTGAACAGTTCGATCTTCGCCTCGGCCAGCTTTCCGTCGAGCTCTTCTTCACTCTGCATCCGCAGATCGGCGGCTGCCAGTCCCTTGGCCATTACGCCTCACCCACTTCACGCTTCACGAACTTGCACTTCATGGGCAGCTTGTGCATGGCACGGCGGAGCGCTTCCCTGGCCACAGATTCGGGAACGCCCGACAGTTCGAACATGACCCGGCCGGGCTTGACGTTCGCGATCCACCACTCCGGAGCGCCCTTGCCTGACCCCATCCGGGTCTCGGCGGGCTTCTTCGTCAGCGGCCGGTCCGGGTAGATCGTGATCCAGACCTTTCCGCCACGGCGGATGTGCCGCGTCATCGCGATACGAGCGGCCTCGATCTGCCGGTTGGTCACATACGAGTGCTCGACTGCCTGAATTCCGAACTCGCCGAACGTCACCCGCGTGCCGCCCTTAGCCGCACCGGACCGATCTGGCCGGTGCTGCTTGCGGTGCTTTGTCCTGCGGGGGATGAGCATTCCTCAGCCCTCCTCACCCGTAGTGGCGGTCGCACCGGCGGCTGGCTCTGCCGACTTGGCGCGTGCTTCCTGCTGTCCGGCCGACGTCTGCTCGCCGCCCCTGGAACCCCGGTCGGTGCCATCCGGCGAACCCGGCCGCCTGCCGCCGCGCCGGCCCGCCGACGCGGGCGGCCGGTCCCGGCCGCCTGGCCGCTGGCCCGCGCGCAGGCTCGCCGCGGCGGCCTCGCGCTCTGCCCTCGTCGCCGCGGCGTCGCCACGGTAGATCCAGACCTTGACCCCGATCCTGCCGAAGGTAGTGCGAGCCTCGTAGAAGCCGTAGTCGATGTCGGCGCGCAGCGTGTGCAGCGGGACCCGGCCCTCGCGGTAGAACTCCGACCGCGACATCTCAGCTCCGCCAAGGCGCCCGGCGCACTGCACCCTGATGCCCTTGGCGCCGCCCTTCATGGCGGTCTGCATCGCCTTGCGCATAGCGCGCCGGAACGAGACCCGGCTGGACAACTGCTCGGCCACGCCCTGGGCGACCAGCTGCGCGTCCACCTCGGGGTTCTTGACCTCGAGGATGTTCAGCTCGATCCGCCGGCCGGTGAGCTTCTCCAGGTCACCCCTGATCCGGTCCGCCTCCGCGCCACGCCGGCCGATGACAATTCCAGGCCGCGCGGTGTGGATCCACACCTTGACCTTGTCCTTGTCCTCGCGCTCGATCTCGACCTTGGAGATGCCGGCCCGCTCCATGCCGCGCTGCAGCATCCGGCGGATCGCGACGTCCTCGGCGACGTAGTCCTTGTACAGCTTGTCGGCGAACCACCGGCTCTTGAAGTCGGTGGTAATGCCCAGCCGGAACCCGTGCGGGTTCACTTTCTGGCCCACTATCGGGTCCTCTCCCTGCGGTTCGAAGCACTGCGACCCGACGCACCGCGGTCGGCTGCGGTACCGCGACTGGCGACCGCGTCTGCGTCCGATACCACGACAGTGATATGACTCGTTCGCTTGTTGATCCGGTAACCCCGGCCCTGCGCACGCGGCCGGAACCGCTTAAGCGTCGGACCCTCGTCCACCCAGGCGCGGCTGACCACGAGCGAGGAGGCTGTGGCCCGCCCGGTCAGCTCGGCGTTGGCGATGGCGCTGGCTAGCACCTTGCCGACCGGGTCGCTCGCCGACTGCGGCGCGAAGGCGAGCACTGCCCGGGCCTGCTCAGCAGGCAGCCCGCGGATCAGGTCCACCACCCGGCGGGCCTTCCGCGGCGTGACGCGCACGTACCGCGCCTTTGCCCTCGCTTCCATCGGTCCTGCCTCGCTCTCTCCCGCTCGCCAGATCCGGCTCCCGAGGGACGGGACCTCCTGGCGGCGCCGATGTCTGACTGCCTGTCTCTGTCGTCTGTCTGTCTCTGTCGTCTGTCCGCGGATGGCTGGCGAACCAGTCATCCGTCTTGCTGTCGTTTTCCGTGCCGTGTCGCGCCGCTAGCGGCGGCTGCGCCGGTCGTCCCTGACGTGGCTGCGGAACGTCCGGGTCGGCGCGAACTCACCGAGTTTGTGGCCGACCATGGACTCGGTCACGAATACCGGCACGTGCTTGCGCCCGTCATGCACCGCGATCGTGTGGCCGAGCATGTCCGGCACGATCATGGAGCGCCGCGACCAGGTCTTGATGACGTTCTTGGTGCCCTTGCTGTTCTGTACGTCCACCTTCTTCATCAGGTGGTCGTCCACGAACGGGCCCTTCTTTAGGCTACGAGGCATCGCCGTGTGCTCCTACCGCTTCTTCTTCGCGCGCCGTCGGGTGATCATCTTGTCGCTTGGCTTGTGCGCACGCCTGGTGCGACCTTCCGGCTTGCCCCACGGGCTCACCGGGTGCCGGCCGCCGGAGGTCTTGCCTTCACCACCGCCCATCGGGTGGTCGATCGGGTTCATCGCGACGCCGCGGACGCTCGGCCGACGGCCCTTCCAGCGACTGCGCCCAGCCTTGCCGAGCTTGATGTTGCCCTGCTCGGCGTTGCTCACCTCACCGACCGTCGCCCTGCAGGCCGCGTCCACCAGCCGGATCTCGCCGGAGGGCATCCGCAGGTGCGCGTGCTTGCCCTCCTTGGCGAGCAACTGCACTCCTGAGCCAGCCGACCGGGCGATTTTCGCCCCGCCGCCTGGCCGCAACTCGATCGCGTGCACGACCGTGCCGGTCGGGATCGACCGCAACGGCAGGCAGTTCCCTGCCTTGATGTCCGCGCCGGTGCCGTTCTCCACGACGTCGCCCTGACGCAACCCGCCCGGAGCCAGGATGTAGCGCTTCTCGCCGTCCGCGTAATGCAGCAGCGCGATCCGCGCCGTCCGGTTCGGGTCGTACTCGATGTGCGCGACCTTCGCCGGAACGCCGTCCTTGTCGGCCCGCCTGAAGTCGATCACGCGGTACGCGCGCTTGTGCCCGCCGCCCTGATGCCGTGCGGTGATCCGGCCGTGCACGTTCCTGCCGCCACGTCCGTGCAGCGGCAGGACGAGCGACTTCTCCGGCTCGCTCCGCGTCACCTCGGCGAAGTCCGAGCCGCTCGCGCCCCGCCTGCCCGGGGTGGTCGGCTTGTACCTGCGGATGCCCATGTCTGCTTAAGCTCCTATTCGCCTGCGCCTAGCTGCCCAGGCCGCCGATGTCGATCCGCTCGCCGGCCGCCACGCTGACGATCGCCCGCTTGGTGTCCGGCCGCTTGCCCCAGCCGGTCCGGGTGCGACGCCGCTTGCCCGGCCGGTTGAGTGTGTTGACGCCGGTGACCTTCACGTTGAAGATCGCCTCGACCGCCTGGCGGATCTGCGTCTTGTTGGCATGCGGCGCGACGATGAAGGTGTACTTGTTGAACTCGTCCTGGAGCCCGTAGCTCTTCTCCGAGATCACCGGCCGCAGCAGGATGTCCCGATGGTTGAAGACCTTGCTCACCGTTACTCGCCTTCCTGCTTGGCTGTACCGCCCGACCGGGCCACGAACGACGCGAGCGCGGTCGCGGTGAAGATCACCCGGTCGCTCACGAGCACGTCGTAGGTGTTCAGCTGGCCCGGGTCGATCAGGTGCACGCCGCGCGCGTTGCGCAGGCTCTTCCAAGTGACCTGGTCCGAGGTCTCTGCCACGACGAGCACCGAGCCAGTACCGGACTGAGCGCCGGTGACGACGCTCAGCACCGACAGCGCGTCGCGCGTCCTCGGCTCGCCGCCGTCGACGAAGCCGTCGACGACCTGCACCAGGCCATGCCTGGCCCGGTCGGACAACGCTCCGCGTAGTGCGGCCACCTTCATCTTCTTGGGGGTCTTCTGGGCGTAGGACCGCGGTACCGGCCCGTGCACCACGCCGCCGCCCGCGAACTGCGGAGCGCGGATAGAGCCCTGCCTGGCCCGGCCGGTGCCCTTCTGGCGGTACGGCTTCTTGCCACCACCGCGGACGTCGCCCCTGGTCTTGGTCGCGTGCGTGCCCTGCCTGGCGGCCGCTTGCTGCGCGACGACGACCTGGTGGATCAGCGGCACGTTCACTCTGGCATCGAAGATCTCCGCAGGGAGGTCGGCAGCGACCACTCCGTGGCTCGACGCGGCTGCCGCCTTGGCCTTGGCCTTACTCGCCCCCGGGGCCTTCGCCGGCCTGGCCGGCGCCTGAGCTCCGGCCGCGGAGTCCGCCTTGGCTGCCGTCGCGGACCGGCGCCTGGCCGGCTTGGCTTCCTCGGTGCCCGCAGCCTCGGACCCGGCCTCGGCAATCGGCTCCGAGCCGGACTCCGGCCCGGACTCCGGCTCGGGCGAGGTGTTGTCGTTCGGTTCCTGGCTCATCGCGCCGCACCCGCCTCTCGTGCCCTCGCGCCCGCACCGAGCGGGGATTTGACCGCCGTGCGCACCAGCACCAGGCCGCCGGCCGGGCCAGGGACCGCGCCCTTGATCAGCAGCAGGTCCTTCTCGGCGTCGACCCCGTGCAGGGTCAGGTTCAGTACCGTGGTCCGCTCGCCGCCCATCCGGCCCGCCATCTTCAGGCCCTTGAAGACGTGACCGGGAAACGCGCAGCCACCGATCGACCCTGGCGAGCGGTGCTTGCGCTGCGTGCCGTGCGAGGCGCTCAGGCCGCTGAAGCCGTGCCGCTTCATGACACCGGCGAAGCCCTTGCCCTTGCTGGTAGCGGTGACGTCGACGATCTCGCCCGCCTCGAACGTCTCGACCTTGACCTCCTGGCCGAGCGTGTACTGGTCAGCGTCGTCGGTACGCAGTTCCACTAGATACCTGCGCGGCGTCAGCCCGGCCTTGGCGAACACTCCGGTGGTCGGCTTGTTTACCCGGCGCGGGTCGATGTCTCCGTAACCGAGCTGCACGGCCGAGTACCCGTCAGCGTCACGGCTGCGCACCGCGGTGACGACGCACGGACCCGCGGCCACGACGGTGACCGGAACGATCTTCCCGTCGTCTCCGAAGACCTGGGTCATACCGAGCTTCGTGCCCAGGATTCCTCTGATCTGCTTGGACATGTCCGTGCGTTCCCTAAAGCTTGATCTGGATGTCGACACCAGCAGGAACGTCGAGTCGCATCAGCGCGTCGACGGTCTTGGGCGTCGGGTCGATGATGTCGATCAGCCGCTTGTGCGTGCGCATCTCGAAGTGCTCACGCGAGTCCTTGTACTTGTGCGGCGACCGGATCACGCAGTACACGTTCTTCTCCGTCGGCAGCGGCACCGGGCCGGAGACGCTCGCACCCGTGCGCGTGGCCGTCTCGACGATCTCCTTCGCCGCCGACTCGATCGCCGAGGTGTCGTACGCCTTCAGGCGGATGCGGATCTTGTTCTGGTTCGTGGCTGCCATTTGAATGCTCTCTGAGCTTGATACTCGGTCGTCTGTCTGTTGCTCGTTCGTCTGCTGTCCGTCGCCTGCGCTCGCTGCGTCGCACCTCCCGGCGGAGAGCGTCTCCGCCGGTGGCCCCCGGGCGGCGAGGAGGGAGCGGGTT
>DATLSX010000195.1:0-4739 GCA_035533915.1 Streptosporangiaceae bacterium | reverse complement strand
TCCAGGCGCCTGTCAATAAACCGCTTGCGCCACTTCCCGACCGTTACCTGATGACACCTGAGCAGCGCCGCGGTTTCTTTATTATCATGGCCTTGCGCGCAGGTCAGGATGATATTGGCCCGCAGCGCTAAGGCTTGTGATAATTTCGCGCGGCGCGCCCACCTTTGAAGAGTGGCCCGCTCGTCACCGGAAAGCGTCAATTCGGCCTTCGGCCGCCCCGTCCTCGCCATATCAGTAACTCTACTAACATGCTCAGTTACATTCAGTAGTGACTCGCGATGACACGACGTGACCTGGCTCACTTATGCAGTGATCCAAAGGCGCAGGACACTAGTCTCATACCGCACCCCACCGGCTGACCCGGGCCGCCCCAGCGACCTCAGCACAGGGAGTCTCTCAGGAATACAGCACGCTCGGAATAAGTGCCTCTCACCAGTAATGGGCCGCTTCTTGAGGATCTTCTCCAGCCGGGGCCACCCGGCCTGGTTCGCGCCGGGGGCGTAGAGCTGGATCGCGCCGATGTTCTTCAGCCGGGGGCAGCAGCTTGAAGCCGAGCAACTCGGTGAAGGCGAAGCCCACGAGGCTGGCGCCGTGGGTGTCGGTGTAGTTGGCCTCGATCTCGGCGTCGGTGCCGTGCCGCAGCAGGCCCTCGATCATCGCGGCGACCTCGGACGACGAGCAGGACTTGAGCTGGGAACGGTCAGCGTTACCGGTCGGAAGCAGGTCCAGTACCGACCCCGTTCATGGGTTGAGCATGAAGGAGGTGCCGGACTCGGTGACAGTGGCGGGGCGCAGCGGCCGCCACCCTTCGATGAGCTTGGCGAGTTCGGCTTCGATGTCGACACTGATGAAGCCGAAGAAGTTGATGTTCTCGCGGTGGCCGGGGGCGATGAACGACAGCAGTTCGTCGGGAACGTCGCGGCCCTGGCCGCGTAGCTCACCGATGCCCATGCCGTAGTACTCGGTGGTCCAGCAGATCACCGAGTTCGTGAGCAGGGTGAGGCACCAGGCCTGTTCGGTCTGGTCTTGGAGGTGGGGGCGGACGATGGTGCCCTGCTGGGCGTAGTGTAGGTCGCGGCGCAGCGCGTGGAGGCTCTCGCCCTTGTTGAGCTGCCGGGAGATCTTCCTGCGGTAGACCGGGTCGGACAGGTAGCGGGCGGCGTGGATGGTGCGCCGCATCCGGCCCCATTCCTTGAGCGCGGTCGCGAGGGTGTTCTGGCGGGAGCCGGCCGGCCACTTCCCGACGATCAGCGACGCGGTCGCCTCCCCGAACTTCAGCGACCCGCCCATGCGCAGCAGGTCGGGGTAGCACTCGGCCCACCAGGTCCTCGTTCCACCGGTCGGCCAGCAGCGGCCCGGCGTGCGGGTACAGCGCGCTGGTGGCGGCCGGGGAGTCGCCCCGCACCAGGGTGATCTTGCCGAGATCACGGATCCGCGGGGTAAGGGACTTGCCGACCAGGTCGAACAGCCCGAAGTTCACCAGGGTCGCGCCGTGGGTGTCGGTGGCGTGCTCGCGGATCGGCAGGTCGGTCTCGTTGCCGAGTAGCTCGTCCAGCGTGTAGTGGCCCTCGCGGTGGGTCGCCACGATCTGCTTCGTCCCGTACGTCGACCACTGGTCGGAGACGTGCGTGTAGGTCGACAGGACGCGTCCTCCATGGATGACCATGTCGCGGCCGGTGAGGGACTTACCGCGGACGGGGAACCGCTGCCCGTCCGAGGACGACATGGTGCCGCCGCCGAACTTCCTGGCCAGCTCCAGCCCGTAGTGGTGGTTGACGATCACGGTGTTGGCGTCGCGGAGCGTGTCCTCCCGCACGTACCATTCCTGGGTCCAGGCCAGGGTGTCGTAGGAGACGCCGCACGCCTCGGACATGCGGGTGAGCCCGAGGTTGGTGGCTCCGGCGATGAGCACCGCGAGGATGTTGCGCTTGAGCTCCACTGACTGGGCGGACTTGCGGCCGCCGGCATGGGTGAAGCACGCCAGGAAGTTCGTGCGGGCATCCAGCTCGATCAGCAGCGAGGCGATCGGCACGAACGGCAGCATCGAGGCGAGCTCGTCCCGCAGCGCCCTGGCCTCGGCGGGGATGTCCTCGGCCGACAGCGGCGGGATCACCAGCTTCCCCTCCTGATCCAGGCGGATCGCGCCGACATCGTTCGGGGAGCTGTTCGCGAGCGTCTCCTCCAGGTCCGTGAGGGCCAGGCAGCTCGTCCTTCACCTGGGCGATGGCCTCGGCCGCCCCGGGTGGTTTGCGGATCAGCTGGCAGAACTCGGCCAGGCGTGGCTGCCACTGCTCCGGGGTGAACAGGTAAGTGCCCGGGTCGGCGTAGCGGCGGGAGCCGGGCACGAACACATCGCCCGATCGCAGCCCGTCCCGCAGAGCCAGCACGGTGCACATTTCCCAGTAGTGCCGGAACGCGGTTTCGTCCCCGCTCTTGCTGGCCTTGGCCAGGTAGCCGGCGTACCGGGCGGGCACGAACGAGGCCGGCGCCCCGGCCGGGACCTTCCGGCCGCCGGCCCGGTTCAGGTCCTTCAGGATCTCCACGGCGTCCATCAGGTCGCCGGTGCCGGGCCAGCCCTGGAAGTCGATCGCGTTCAGCACGTGCGGGGTGAACTGCCGGAGGTAGGAGTAGGAGGCCTCCAGCGCCGCCAGCCGGCCGTGGTCCCTGGGGAGCGGTTTCCAGTTCACTGCGGCGACCTCGCGGAGCTTGTCCATCCCGATCCGCGTCCGCAGCATCCCGCCCACGTTCTCGTCCGGGACGCCCACATCGATCAGCACCGGCAGGATCACATCCATGAGCAGCTGGCGGGCCTCGCCCTTCCTGGCCCGCTCGGCCAGGGCCTCATCGGTCCTGGCCTTAGCTTGTTATTTAACCTGCTGCTGCGTTAGCAGATTCGAACTGCCTGGCGGCTTTTCCGACGTCGTGGCGGGTGGCGGGCCGGCGGTTCTTCGTCCCGGGCGGGCGGCCGGGGCCGGGCTTTCCGGGTTTCGGGGCGGCCGTGAGGACGGGCATGGTGCGGTGGATGGCCCGGAACCCGCGGCGGACGCGCGCGGGGGTGAGCCGGCCTGGCCGGCAGGGCTGCTGCCAGGGGAGCCGGCAGTCGGCGGTGAGGCGGCGGGCGAGCCAGAGCTGGGCGCAGGCGGCGATGACGAGCCAGGTCCAGCGGTCGGCGGCGGCCGGGTCGCGGAGCTTCGGGCGGGTCCAGCCGAGGGACTGCCTGAGGAACCGGAACGTGTGCTCGATGTCGAAGCGGCGCAGGAACGCCTGCCAGCACAGGTCAGCTTCGGCGGGGTCCGCGTCCGGGCGGGAGGTCCGCAGCCACACGGGCTTCGGCGCGCGGTCATGGGGCAGGTGATCGACGGTGAGCCGGATGAGGGTGCCCTCGATGACGGGCAGCGTGCCCTGGTGGCCCGCCCAGGCGCCGCGGGCCTTCAGCTTCGGATGCGCCCGGTTCCACGAGCAGGCGGCTGCGGTCCCGTAACGGCTGGTCACGGCCGTGGTGGCCGCGTCCGGCTCCGGGCGGGCCGCATCCGCGGCGAGCCTGATCTCCGGGCCGTGCTTCACCGGCCTGCCCATCTGGCCGGGCTCGCGGGGCGGCGGGGGCAGCCGCAGCACCCGGTTGGTGCCGAGCCGGCCGGTGACCTGCACGGGGAGATCGCGCAGCAGCCAGGCGAGCCGGGCCGGCCCGTACCCGGCGTCGAAGATCACCATGATGTCCGGGTCGCCGTCTTTCCAGTGCCCGGCCGCGATCAGCCGCGTGACCACGTCGCGGACCTGAGCCGCGGTCACCGCGGCCAGGTCATCGTCCGGGCCGAGCCGGAGAGCGTCCAGCGGCAGCGTCCACGACGACCGGCCCGGCTCCAGTGCGGCGACGAACGAGTACGGCCAGCCCGGGATCATCTGCGCGCTGCTCTTCCCCCGCCCGTAGCAGTGGCAGAACGAGCGCCCCGGAGACGTCTCCGCGTCTGGCCGCAGCCAGTTGCTCACATCAACGGCCAGCCGGATCCTGCCGTCGGGCCACGCGGGCAGCGGAATCGCCGACACCGCCCGCCGCAGCCGCATAAAACGGATCTCCCCGCAGTTCAGCGCGTCGTAGACCGCGCCGTGCCCGCGGCGGCACTCCGGCTCCAGGCACAGCTCCGCCAGCATCAGCACCCGCCCCGGCTTGCACAGCGCCGCATCGCAGGCCTCGAACAGCACATCCCGGCGCATGCCCAGCGACAGGTACAGCTCACGGCGGAACCCCGCCAGCCGCCCCAGCGCACCATCCGCCCTGCCGCCTTCCGCATCATTGTCCCAGGACATAATGAAAGCCACGGCCACCGCCTTGTTCTCCAGGTCTCTTCGCACGAACCTGAAGATCATTCAGCGGTGGCCGTCTCATGTCACCACGACACACCGGGCAACACAAGAGACTCAGGACAACAAGGAAAACAGGGGTTAAATAACAAGCTTAGGCCGAAAGGTTCGTGCTCGCCGACACCCGGACCGAGGTCACCGACCGGATGCTGATCTTCTGCGAACGCCACCTCCGCAGCGTCCTAGCCGAGTACGCCCGGCACGAGAAGGAGGCCACTCGCGCGCTTGACGTGCTTGCCGCGCGCCGCCGCCGGCTCCCGATGACCAGGTTCGACAGCAGCAGGTACGCGTTCGACGCCTCAGCCGGCCCGAAGACCCAGCTGGACTTGCTCGCCGGGCAGCGCCAGCGCGTGGTCTACCAGTTCATGGACACCGGGCCC
>DATLSX010000194.1:0-91124 GCA_035533915.1 Streptosporangiaceae bacterium | reverse complement strand
CCAGCTCATCGGCCAAGGTGAGATCGATTGCATCGCGGCGTGGAACGTATCCAAGCCCAACATCTTGGTCATGGACGGCGACCCGACCGACAACAACGCCACCCTCTTCGCCCAGGGCTACAACGGGGTGCTCAAGCCCATGTTCGACAACGGGACCTACGTCAAGGTCGGCGAGCCAGCGGGCACGTGGACGCCGGCTGTGGCTCAGACGACCTTTTCCCAGCAGTACACCGCCCATCCGAACATCAACGCGGTGGTGACCCCGAATGACGACAACGCCAACGCCGTCATCGCTTACCTGCAGACCAAGCAGATCAAGCCGAAGACGTTCCCGACCACGGGCCAGGACGCCTCCCTGCCCGGCCTGCAGAACATCTTGAAGGGCTACCAGTGCGGCACCGTCTACAAGCCGATCTACCTGGAGGCGCAGGCCGCCGCGGCGCTGGCGATGTACGTAAGGGCTGGCGCTACTCCTCCGGTCGCCCTGATCAATGGCAGTACGCAGGACACGACCGGGAATGTCAGCGTGCCCTCGGTGCTCTTGACGCCCACCTGGGTCACCGCGTCAAATATGAACTCCACCGTCATCGCTGACAATTTCGTGCCGGCTTCGCAGCTGTGCACAGGCAAGTACAAGGCCGCCTGCACGGCAGCCGGAATCTCGGGGTAGCAATGAACGCTCGGGGCAAGGAAGGCCTCCGGCGGTGGTAGCACCAGGTACGCCGGATGGCGTCCGGTCCGCGGAAGCGGGCGGGGCGCCATCCGGCGCCGGGTCTGCCCAGGCCGACCCGGCCACGTCGCCTCCGTTGCTGCGACTGCGCGGAGTGGGAAAGCATTTCGGTCCGGTCCACGCGCTGATCGACGTCGACCTCGACGTTCCGGTCGGCCAGGTGACCGCGCTGGTCGGTGACAACGGGGCTGGTAAGACGACTCTCATCAAGTGCGTCGCGGGCATCTGGCAGCCGACGACGGGCGAGGTGCTCTGGGACGGCGCGTCAGTGCGCATGCATAGTCCCAAGGACGCCTCTGACCTCGGCATCGCGGCCGTCTATCAGGACCTGGCACTGTGCGACAATCTCGACATCGTGCAGAACATGATGCTGGGTCACGAGCGGCTGCGGCACGGATTCCTCGACGAGATCTCGATGGAGCTCACGGCCAAGCAGACGCTTACCGACCTCGCTGTCACGACGGTGCGGTCAGTCCGTCAGGTCGTCGGCTCGCTGTCCGGCGGTCAGCGGCAGTCGGTCGCGGTGGCCAAGGCCGTGATGGCCGAGGCGAAGCTCGTGATCATGGACGAGCCTACGGCGGCGCTCGGGGTCAGCCAGACCGAGCTCGTACTCAGTCTCATCTCCCGCCTGGCCGACCGTGGCCACGCGGTCATCGTGATCTCGCACAACCTGAACGACGTCTTCCGTGTCGCTGACCGGATCGCCGTGCTCTACCTCGGCCGGCTGGTCGCGGTCGGGCCAGCGTCCGAGTTCGACCGCCAGTCGATCGTTGACCTCATGACCACGGGAACGTCCAGTCGTCGCAGTGCGGACAGCGCCGCGGCCGGCGAATCCGGTGGCGTCAGCAGCGGCTCGGAGGGCTGAGGCATGACATCGGCTGAAAACGACGGAGCGGGCCAGAAGCAGACGGCTGTCGGGCTGGCCGGCGAGCCCCCGGCCGATGCTGACACGGCGCAAGCCGCGCTCAGCAGCAGCGCCCCAGCACTACTGGCCGACTCCTTCGGCGAGTACACCAAGATCTGGTTCAGGCGAGTGCGCAGCGGGGAGAGCGGCGCACTCCCGGTCGTGATCGGACTGATCGCGATTATCGTCTTCTTCCAGGTGCGCAGTTCGCTGTTCCTCTCGGCAGGCAATCTGGTCAATCTCATTACCCAGGCCGCCTGGATCGTGACGCTGGGAATGGCTGAAGTCTTCGTGCTGCTGCTCGGCGAGATCGACTTGTCGGTCGGCTACACGGCTGCCAACGGAGCGGTTGTCACGCTGTGGATGCTGTCATTGAGCCACCCGTACCCCTGGTGGGTGGCGGTTCTGGCCGGACTCGCGTTCAGCGCGGCATGGGGTGCGGCCCAGGGCCTGCTCGTGACGAAACTGGGGTTGCCGTCCTTCGTCGTGACCCTGGCCGGACTGCTCGGCGGAGCGGGTCTGCTGCTGTACCTGGCGAACCTGGCTGGCGGGACTGGCGGCACCATCAGGCTGAACGATCCCGTGCTTTCCGCTATCGAGGGCGGCAGCCTCAGCCCGGTGGCTGGCTGGATCGTGATGATCGTGGCCGTCGCGCTCGGCGCGCTTTTCATGCTGGTCCGGGATGGCCGCAGGCGGCGCAGTAACCTTGCGGCCCCGCCGATCAGCATCACGATTCTGAAAGTCGTGCTGATGGGGATCGCCGGGGTCGTGGTCGTCGTGATCGGCAACACCAACCGCGGTGTTGGCTTTACGGTGCTTCGCGGCGTGCCCTGGGTCGTGCCTGTGGTCCTGGTCGTCCTGGTGGCCTGGACCATCCTGCTCAGCCGGGTCAGGTTCGGCCGGTACGTGTATGCCATCGGCGGCAATGCGGAGGCGGCCAGGCGCGCAGGTATCAACCTGAGCCGGATCAGGGTGGTGGCGTTCACGCTCTGCGGGCTGACCGCTGGCATGAGCGGCATCATCTACGCGTCGAACCTCGGCTCGATCTCCAACAACGTCAACGGCGGCCAGAACGTCCTGTATGCCGTCGCGGCTGCGGTTATCGGCGGCACCAGCCTGTTCGGTGGCCGGGGGCGGATGCTCGGAGCCGTGCTCGGCGGTCTGATCGTCGCCGTGATCTACAACGGCCTGTTGCTGCTCGGACTTGGCGCCGCGGCACAGGAGATGTGGACGGCACTGGTCTTGCTCGCTGCGGCGATCGTGGACACTCTGGCCAGGCGAGGCAACGCCCACACCTAGCTCCGGGAATACGGGTCGTGGCATACTGGTTTGCGTACATAATGCGTGCTCCGGGGTCGGTGTAATTCCGAACCGGCGGTGATAGTCCGCGACCCGGCCGAATCCATCGGCCGGCTGATCCGGTGGAATTCCGGTACCGACGGTGAAAGTCCGGATGGGAGGCAGCACGCACACGGCCGGGCCCGGTGGGCCTGCTGGCCGTGCTGACGCGTTCTTCGCGCCCCGGAGCCTGGCTGGCTGGGAGGCGCGATTGTTCACCGGAATCGTAGAGGAGCTCGGCGAAGTAGCCGGACTTGAGCGGCTTGGCGACTCCGCGAGGCTGGCCGTCCGCGGCCCCCTCGTAGCCGCGGCGGCCGCACCAGGCAACTCGATCGCGGTGAACGGCGTCTGCCTGACCGTGACGCGGTCGGGTGACGGCGAGTTCACCGCCGATGTGATGGGCGAGACCCTGGACAGGACCGGCTTGGGCGCGCTCGCCACGGGCGCACCGGTTAACCTGGAGCGCCCGGTGCGGGCAGGCGGGGGGCTGGACGGCCATATCGTCCAGGGGCATGTGGACGGCACCGGGGTGATCGTGGACAGCAGGCCGGCGGAGCGCTGGCAGGTGCTGCGGATCTCGCTGCCTGCTGGGCTGGCGCGTTATGTCGCGTACAAGGGCTCGGTGGCGGTCGACGGCGTCAGCCTGACGGTGTCCGACGTCAGCGGGAACACCGGCGCTCTGGCTGACGGGGCGGACAGCTGGTTCGAGGTGAGCCTGATCCCCGAGACGATGGCGCGGACTACCCTCGGCGCCGCCGCTGCCGGGAGCATGGTCAACATCGAGGTCGACGTGATCGCCAAATATGTGGAGCGCTTGCTCGCGGGCGGTGAGTCGCGATGACGATCCAGGCAGCAGGCGTGCACGGCAGCGCGGCACCAGATGCCGTGCCGCAGATCGCCCTTGACGACGTGCGGCGTGCGATCGCTGACATGGCGGCAGGCAAGGCCGTGGTCGTGGTGGACGACGCGGACCGGGAGAACGAGGGCGACATTATCTTCGCGGCGAGCAAGGCGACGCCCGCGCTGCTCGCGTTCACGATCAGGCACACCAGCGGAGTCATCTGCGTGCCGATGCTCGGCGAGGACCTGGACCGGCTGCAGCTCCCGCTGATGACCACGCAGAACAACGAGCGCATGCGGACCGCGTTCACTGTCAGCGTGGACGCGCGGAACGGAGTCACCACCGGCATCTCGGCGGCCGACCGGGCCAGGACGGTCCGTACCCTGGTGGACTCGGCGACCGAGCCTTACGAGCTGGTCCGGCCAGGACACGTGTTCCCGCTCCGGTACACCCCCGGCGGAGTGCTGCGCAGACCCGGGCATACCGAAGCGGCGGTGGACCTGGCCACGCTGGCCGGGTTGCCGCCGGCCGGGGTGCTTGCCGAGGTGGTCAACGACGACGGGACGATGACCCGGCTGCCCGGGCTCCGCGCGTTCGCCGATGAGTACGGTCTGGCGCTGATTTCGATCGCCCAGCTCATCGAGTACCGGAGGTACTCCGAGCGGATGGTCAGCCGGGTAGTGCAGACCACAGTTCCGAACGCCTACGGGCAGTGGAAGGCGATCGGTTACCTGAACTCGATGGACGGCACCGAGCACCTCGCGCTGGTCCTCGGGGACCTTGAACCGCCGGGGGAAGGTGACGAGCCAGCCAGGGACGTGCTCGTGCGCATGCATTCGGAGTGCCTGACCGGCGACGTTTTCGGTTCGCAACGATGTGACTGCGGTACCCAGCTCAACGCGGCCATGGCCGCTATCGCGGCCGAGGGCCGGGGGATAGTCCTGTACCTGCGCGGCCACGAGGGCCGCGGCATCGGCTTGCTCAGCAAGCTCCGGGCTTATCAGTTGCAGGACGGCGGGGTCGACACGGTCGACGCCAACACCGAACTCGGCTTCCCGGTCGACGCTCGGGAGTACTCCACGGGTGCTCAGATCCTGGCTGACCTGGGAGTCGGGTCATTGCGGCTGCTCACCAACAACCCGGCGAAGATCAAGGGCCTGGCGGACTCCGGGCTCAAGGTGACCGGGACGGTCTCGTTGCCAGTGAGCCAGACGCCTCATAACCTGCGGTACCTGATTGCCAAGCGGGACAGGCTGGGCCACTTGTTCGAGCTGTCGGAGCCGGAGAACGGTGCGGTCACTGACGAGGCCGATGGCGCGGGTGGCGGCCGGTGAGTGGCGCGGGGCGGCCAGACCAGGTCGCTGTCGAGGCAGGCGACCTGCGGCTGGCGATCGTCGCGACCAGGTGGAACGCCGAGATCACTAACGTCCTGGTCGACCGTGCGCGTGCGGCGGCGCGCGCGTGCGGAATCTCCTCGCCGCTGGTGGTACGGGTCGCTGGTGCGATCGAGTTGCCCGTCGTAGCGGCGGCCCTGGCCAGGCGGTATGACGCCGTGGCGTGCCTGGGAGCCGTAGTCAGGGGCGGTACGCCCCATTTCGAGTACGTATGTGAAGCGGTGACCTACGGACTGACCCGAGTTGCGCTCGATACCGGGACTCCGGTCGGGAACGGCGTCTTGACCTGCGACACCATCGAGCAGGCCAGGGACAGATCGGGCGGACCTGGCAGCTTGGAGGACAAGGGAGGGGAGGCTGTGCTCGCCGCGATCGACACGGCCCTAGTCCTGCGCGGCCTGGCCGGGGACCTGGGTGGGGAAGGCGGGACTTCGTCCGGGCTGGGCGGCGTACCTGCTGGTAAGCGAGCCGCCGTGCCAGCCGACATTGGCTGGAGGGTGGCGCCGACTGTGCCCGCCACGTAAAGTTAGGTTAACCTAACTTGTGATGGTCGATCCCGAGAAGGACCGCTGATGCTCGCTACGCTCGTCATCTTTTTGCGTGAGGGGGTTGAAGCGAGCATGATCGTCGCGATCTTGCTCGCGTATCTCGCACGCACTGGCCAACGGCGGTACTTCCGCGATGTGTTCGCCGGAGTCGGCGCTGCCCTGGTGCTGGCTGGCGTCGGCGGGCTCGTCGCGTACCTGACTATCCGGACCTACGCGGGCTCGCGCGTACAGACTATTTTCGAGACCGCGACGTTCCTGCTGGCGACGGTCCTGCTGACCTACATGACTTTCTGGATGCGGTCGCATGCCCGCGGCCTGAAGTCGGACTTGCAGACGCGCATGGACGCGGTGCTGACCGCCAGAAAGGGCCATAGGTCGACACCGGAGGCCACGGCGACACCGGAGGCCGCGGCGGTGCCAGAAGCGGCCGCGGTGTCAGAGGCTGCCGCAGGCTCTTCTTCGGGAGGGGCTGCCGTCATGACGGCCGACGCCCAGAGCGCCATAGCCGGCGGCGATGGCCCTTCGATGGGCACCGGGGCGCGGACCGGACTGGCGCTGCTCGCCTTCCAGGCGGTCGGCCGCGAGGGGGTGGAGACCGTGGTCTTCACGCTGGCCATCGCGTTCTCCAGCAGGAATCACGGTGGTCTGCTGGCAGGCGCGGCGATCGGCCTCGCGATCGCGATGGCCATCGCGATCGCGATGTACCGGCTCGGGCACCGGATCAACGTCGGCCGGTTCTTCGCCGTGGTCGGCACCCTGCTGATGGCGTTCGCGGCCGGCCTGCTTGTCGACGCGGTGCAGAACATGCAGGAGCTCGGCTGGCTGCCCGGTGCCAGCTACCAGCTCTGGCATACCGGCTCCATCCTGAACGAAGACAGTGCGCTCGGTGATATCGCGCACAGCTTCTTCGGGTACGCCCAGAGTCCGACAGCGCTCCAGGCGGTCGTGTATCTCACCTACCTGGGCTGCGTGCTCATGGCGTTCTTCGGCGTCGCGCAACGTCTCGGACGGCGCGCGGTCGGAAACCGCTGACCCGTCAAGCGGGTGCCGCGCTGCCCGGCGATGGCCGGTCCGGATCCTGGCCAACCTGGGAACAACCATTAGGCTGGTGTCCTACCGTCATAGCCTAGAGGTGACCGGATTTGCGAGACATCCTGGACCAGATCGTCAAGTGGTGGGATTCCGGCGAGGCGTTCGGGCTTGCCACGGTAGTGCAGACCTTCAGCAGCGCCCCGAGAGAGCCGGGTGCGGCGATGGCCGTCTCCTTGGCTGGCGAGGCGGTAGGAAGCGTGTCAGGCGGCTGCGTAGAAGGCGCCGTGTACGAGTTGTCGGGCGAGGTGCGCTCCACCGGCAAGCCGGTGCTCCAGCGGTACGGCGTGAGCGACGACACTGCGTTCAGCGTCGGCCTGACCTGCGGCGGGATCATCGACATCTTCGTCGAACTGCTCAGCAAGGACGAGTACCCCGAGCTTGGCGAGATCGCTGCGGCGATCAAGGCTGGTGAGCCGGTCGCCGTCGCGACGGTGATCGAGGGGCCAGGAAAGGTCGGCGCCCGCCGGGTGATCTGGCCATCCGACCGGCGGGCGCCGGAGAGCGGGACGCTGGGCTCAGGCGAACGCCTGGACCAGGCGGTCGACGACGACGCCAGGGGCATGCTGGCGCAGGGCCTGACTGGCGTGCGCCGGTATGGAGCCGAAGGAGAGCGCAGGCGTGACGAGCTCGCCGTCTTCGTGCAGTCGTTCGCGCCGCCGCCGCGGATGCTGGTCTTCGGAGCTATCGATTTCGCTGCCGCGGTCGCCAGGGTCGGCAAGTTCCTTGGCTACCGGGTGACAGTGTGCGACGCCAGGCCGGTGTTCGCGACCGCGAGCAGGTTCCCTGACGCCGACGAGGTCGTGACCGACTGGCCGCATCGGTACTTGTCAGGTATCAGCACGGACGAGCGCACGGTCATCTGCGTGCTGACCCATGACCCGAAGTTCGACGTGCCGGTTCTGCGGGTCGCGCTGCGCGTACCTGCCGCCTACATCGGTGCGATGGGCAGCAGGAGAACGCATGAGGACCGGCTGGAGCGGCTCCGTGAGGCGGGCATGTCGGCCGAGGAGATCGCCAGGCTGAGGTCGCCGGTTGGCCTCGACCTCGGCGCTCGCACCCCGGAGGAGACCGCGGTCGCGATCGCCGCCGAGCTGATCCAGCTCAGGTGGGGTGGTTCGGGTCGGCCGTTGACCGTGACCGCTGGACGTATCCACCACGACTGAGCATCTGGCACGCGACGTACGCTGCTGTCGTGCAGTCCACACCTGAGTCGCGTCCGGTGCCCGAGCAGAGCATCGGGCCGGGCACGCACCACGTCGAGCACCTCCATGTCGCGGGACTGCTGCTTGCCGCCGGCAAGGGCAGCAGGCTCGGTCAGCCGAAGGCGCTGGTCGAAATCGCCGGGCAGACGCTGGTGGCCCGTGGTGCCGCCTTGTTGCATCAGGGCGGTGCCGATCCGGTCGTGGTGGTGACCGGCGCGGTGTCGGTCAACCTGCCTGGCGTGGTCACGGTGCATAACCCTGACTGGGAGACCGGCATGGGCTCCTCGTTGCGGGTGGGCCTGGCCACGCTGCCTGCCGACAGTCAGGCTGTCGTGATCGCGCTGGTCGACCAGCCGCTGGTCGGCCCGCAGTCGGTACGGCGGCTTATCTCAGCCTTCCTGGACGGGGCCGGCGTGGCAGTAGCCTGCTACGACGGCCAGCCCCGCAACCCGGTCCTGATCGCCAGGCCGCACTGGGCCGATGCCGCCGCCATGGCAGCGGGAGACGTCGGCGCCCGGGCGTTCCTGCGGGCGAATTCCGGCCTTGTGACAGCCGTGGAGTGCGGTGACATCGGCATGCCAGACGATCTCGATACGCGGGAAGACCTGCGGCGGATTGCTGAATTGATCCGGCGGAGCGAGCCCGTTGCGAATCAAGGGTGAAGTACTTCGATGCCCCAGCAGTGCGTGACGCTATCCGCGGGCGCAAGGGTGAGTCTGCCCGCACCGGTCGCGAAGGCGTTCGGAGGGCAGGTCATCGGTTCGACGGCAACCGCGCGGCGCCGCTGGTGTGGCGCGAGCGTATCGCCGGTGAAGACCTGGATCCAGTCGTAGCCGGGTCCGGCCCACAGCCCGAGCTTGCGTCCGCAGCCCGCTAGTCGTGCCCAGGCTCGTCCGCTTTCATCTCTTTTCAGCCCGGTGAATGCATGGTCGAGGCCCGTGCTGCCGATCAGCCTCGGATTCCGGAAGTCCAACGGCGAACCGGTGACGTCCCGCACGGAGCCGGCCGGGATGCCGCGGTCATCGGTCGGCAGCCAGTACGACGCGGGAAGCTCAAGCTCGCAGTCGTCAGCGAACTGCGCGCTGGTGACCAGGTAGGGATGGCATCCGGTCCCGTAGGGCGCCGGCCGGGTGCCGGCGTTCGTCGCGGTGACGGCGACCTGCAGGCCGCTGGCACTGTCGAGCCGGTAGGTGACTGACAGTTCTAGGCAGAACGGGTAGCCCGGCCGGCCGTGCAAGGCATGCGCCAAGGTGACCTCGGCATCGGACTGCGCAACGAACTGCCAGTTGGCCCAGCGGGTCAGCCCGTGTATGGCGTTGCCGCGGGCGGGCTCGGTTAGTTCGAGCTGGAGTGACATGCCGTCGAACTCGTACTTTCCGCCGTCGACCCGGTTCGGCCAAGGGGTGAGTAGTTGCCCGGCCGCGGCAGGTGGTAGCTCGTCGGCTTCGTACTGCCTGATCAGCGCAGCCTCGGCATAACTCAGCCTGCGAAGCCCCGCCCCGAGTTCGGTGACCGTAGCGCGATACTCGCCGGCGCAGATCTCGTACTGCGACCCGGTCAGCGGAGTGGTTGCCGGTGCGGCAGCGGTGCCGGTCACGGCAACTGGTTCGCTCATGACCTCGATATTCTCCGTTTCCGCTAGCAGCCACTCCGGCTCTTGGACTCCGACTGACGGCCTACTCGCAGGGAACTAGCGCTCCGGTGCGGACAGCATCGGCCACGAGCACGCCGAAGAGGTAGAAATAAGCCGATTCCTCGTCCTGAAATACCCGGATCTCGTGCCTGGCGCCAGCGATCGAGTTGAACACCTCGAAGCCGCCGGTGGTCGGCATCAGGCACATCGCCCCGTCGACCTCCACTCCGATCGCGTATGCGGTCGCCGGGATGGCTGCCTGCGCGGCCAGCTCGGAGAAGATCCGCTGCGTAGGTAGTCGACGTTTGCTCGCCCGCCGGCGGCGGGACACGGTCGGTTGCGGGTGGTCCCGGAACTCAGGCCCGACCTCGGCTCGAGCTGGTGGCTGGACGTCTGGAGCCGGTTGCCTCTCAGCCTGGATCACGGCCTGGACGTGGGCTGGTCCTGGCTGGGTGTGGGCTGGTCCTGGCTGGGCGTGGGTAGGCGCAGTCTTCATCGCGGGAATGAGTTGAGGCGTGACCTCGCCAACGAGCTGAACTGGTAGCGCCTCGGGCGGTGCTGCTGCCTGCGCGGCCGGCTGTACCTCGGGCGGCTGTGCGGCGACGGGCTGTGCGGCGACGGGCTGTGCGGCGACGGGTTGTGTCGCGACGGGCTGTGCGGCGACGGGGACGACTGGTTGCGGTTCGACCTGCGTGCCTGGCTGCGCCGCGAGGAGCGCGGCTGACTGCGCCGGGGGCTGGACTTCTGCCTGTGCCTGCGCCGGAGCAGTCGGCTGAGCCGCTGGCTGTGCACTGGGGGAGATGCCAGAATGGCCCGCCGTCTGCTCCGGTTCGACGGTCAGAACGGAGAGTTGATGAACTGAGCCGTTGACCGCCGCCCCGTTCGGCAGTGCGGGAACCTGCTCGGCGAGAACAGGCGCGATCCACGGCTGCGGTGCAGCCTCAACTGGCTCGATTACCGGCCGCGCTGGTTCGGCAGAAAAAGACTCTTCGACCGGGCGCAGCGGTTCAGAAAGGTTCGCGGCTACCGCGGCGGTCTCCGAAGCTCTGGCGACCGGCGCCTGCGAGGGTGCCTCAACCGGGGGAGCGGCCTGTGCTGGGGGAGCGGCCTGTGCTGGGGCAGCGACTTGGGTCGGCGGCATTGGCTGGACTGGCGGGGCGGCTTGGAGCGGCGGGGCGGCTTGGAGTATCAAGTCGCGCTGGGGGACCGGATCGCTTTGAGGCGGCGCAACCGCGGTCGGCGGCACAAGCGGGCTGGATGCGGCCGTCTGGACTGCGGCGACCGCCTGGACTGCGGCGACCGCCTGGACCGGCGGCTCTACCGGAGCCGATTGCTCGGCCGGAACCGATTGCTCGGCCTGGACCAGTGGCTCGGCCGGAACCGATTGCTCGGCCGGAACGGGCTGTTGGACTGGCACCGGCTGTTGGACTGGCTGCTCAGTCTGGCTCTGAGATGCCAGCTGCGCTTGAGTCAGCAGCGAGGTTGGGTTCTGCGGTGTCCAGCTCGGGACGTCGGTGGCCGGTACCTGGTTCTGTTGCGTCACTGTCGACGGGTCAGAAATTCCAGCAGGCACATTCGATGAGAGCAGTGTCGTGGCGGCCCGTTTCACGCGAGGTTCGGCCGGCGGCCGGGACTGGTTGCTCTTGGGGATACGCCGTGCTGCGGTGGTCGCCGCGCGAAGTGCCTGAGCCTCAAGCGGGAGAGGCGGCTCGTCCACAGTCGGTATGGCCACGCGGGGCTGCTCAGCGGTCCCGACTGCGCCGGGATCAGGGCCGGAGCCGGAGCCAGGGCCGGAGCCGGAGCCGGAGCCAGGGCCGGAGCTGAGGCCAGGGCCAGGCAGGGTCGCGAGCGGATCATCGGCCTGAATGTCGGGCAACGTGCCATTGTGCAGATGCTGGTCGGGATCTGACGAATGCGCGGCATAGCCGTTCTGGCCCGACTCCTGGTAGCCGACCGGCCGGGGCTGTGACGTCGGCTGGGACTGTGAGAGCACGTCGTGGCGTGCCTCGATGCCGACGCTATCGGGTATCGCCGGAACCATGCCGTTCGATGGCCTGAATCCCGTGTCGTTGCTCTCGAAACCGCTGCCGTCTCCGAGAAAATCCGAGGCGTCTAGCAGGGGTTGCGCATGCGGGCCGCTGGCGCCCCGTCCGGTGTCCTGAGCCGGAACAGGCAGCCGTTGTTCCACGATGTCGGTGACTTCCTGGCGCGGCGTGATCAGTTCGAAGACGCCACGATCGACCTCCCAGTAACCGAGCTGCTCGGCCCGGTAAGCGTCGTGGCCCAGATAGGCGATGTGCAGGCGGTCGTTCAGGTCGTCAAGCACGATGCAGCGTTCGCCGCGGAACATGCCAACCGGCCTGGACTCGTACAGGCTCTGCACCTCCGGCCGGCCGACCCGCTTGCGCCAGTGCCCAGTAGCGGGTTCGAACCGCAGGTCCTCCGGCGGCGGGCACGCGGCGAAAAGCACGACATCGGACTGATCCGGGCCGATGCCAGCTTCGTAAGGCGCCCCCTGGAAATTGGCGAGAAGTCGGTAGCGCATGTCAGATCCCCTCCGCTGGGCGCAGCCATACCTGTCCGTCATAGCGGGCGATGAAGTCCGCCTGGCCAGGAACGATCCGGTAGATCTCGGTCCCGACCGGGATAGGCATCAGGTCGACATAGAACTCAGGAACTGGGCGGTCCGGCCAGGAGGTGTAGCCGGTCCCGGTGAAGGGCGGCCTGCCGGTCCAGTCGCCGCCATGCTCAGCAGAATAAGGGATCTGGTAGACCTGCGGAGATCCCGCGATCCATCGGAGTAGGTATATCTCCCGCATATCCGACTTGAATTCGGAACCGTTGTAACCGAGGTCGAGCGCATGGAAGTAGTCCGCGGGATCGGCGAAGGAGCAGTCTGCCATCCGGTACACGAACCCGGCGATCACGGCACGGCGACCGGTCAGGTACGGCTCCACGAGCCGTGGCGGGATCGGCTTCTGCATCGCCGTTCCTGCCTCGATGGTCGACATTGCCTGCGTATCGTGCCGCACGAGCTCCCCTGTCCTGCGACGGTCCTGCGGTTCCATGGAACTCTCAAATCGTAAGTTGGCTGCTCAACTTCCAAGGGAGAACTTGGAACTGCGCTGGGCGCCAGAGTACTAGTGCCTGATCCGTCTGGGTTGCCGCGAGTAGATTAAGATGCCGGAATGCCAGGGCACGGCCATCCTGCCAGGAGTGCCCGGTTGAGACCTCACTAAGGTGGGGCTTGTGCTCACCATCAGTGGAGGCGAGCCGTCGTTCCGTGACGACGACGGCTCGGTCAGCCCTGGCGTGACCGAGGCGCTCGCGCGGTACTCGGCTGGTGAGGGCAGCGAGAACGCTGCGCTGAGCGCGCTGGCGAGCAGCCGCCTGCTGGTGCCCGTGGTAGCCGTGCTGAGCGAGCAGTTGGACGGCGGCGCTGGCGAGGGCAGCGGCGCCGACCAGGGCAGCGGCGCTGGCGACAGTGGCTCTGCCGGATATCGCGGCGGCGGCGAGAAATCTAGCGAGATGGCCATGCCGACGCTGATCGGCATGGATGGCCGGCGAGCGATGCCGGCGTTCACCTGCCTGGACTCGATGCGCCGCTGGCAGCCTGACGCGCGCCCGGTCCCGGTGACCGCGACCGCGGTCTGGCAGGCAGCGGTCGCCGACTCGTGCGCTGTCGTCGTCGACGTAGCCGGACCGGTGCCCATCGCGGTGGAGGGCGCCAGGCTCGCGGCGCTCGCCCGCGGCGAGCCTGCTCCGCTGCCGTTCACCGATCCCGATGTGCACGAGATCGTGGCCGATGTGCTCGCTGCCCAGCTCGACGTAAGCGCGTTCGAACTCCTGCCTGGCGAAGCCGGGCCGGACCTGACAATCCTGCTGACCTGGTCCTCGGACCGTGCGGACGACGCGGCCAATCGGCTCGCCGCCGACGTCGGCCACGCGGTCATGGCCCGGCTTGGCGTCCGGTTGCGGCGGGGCGTGGCAATCCGGATCGACCGCGAGGACGGGCGTTCGTGATCTGCGATAGTCCCGGGCGGCCGGCAGCCATGGCAAGATCGGCATCATGCTGCGTTGGTTGACTGCCGGGGAGTCGCATGGCCGTGCCCTGGTGGCCATCTGTGAAGGTTTGCCCGCGGACATCGAGGTGGCGACGGCGGACGTGGCCGCGGCGCTGGCTCGCCGGCGTGCCGGGTACGGCCGCGGCGCCCGGATGAAGTTCGAGCAGGACGAGGCCGAGATCACGGGAGGGGTGCGGCACGGCCGGACGCTCGGCGGTCCGGTCGCGATCCGCGTGGGCAACTCCGAATGGCCTAAATGGGCCACAGTCATGTCACCCGATCCGGTGCCTGACGAAGACCTGGCCGGGCAGGCCAGGAACGAGCCGCTCACCAGGCCGCGACCCGGCCACGCGGATCTGGCCGGGATGCAGAAGTACGGCTACGACGACGCCCGCCCGATCCTGGAGCGTGCCAGTGCCAGGGAGACCGCCGCGCGGGTCGCACTAGGCGAACTCGCCAGAAGGTTCCTCGGCCAGGCGCTCGGAGTCCAAGTGCTCAGCCACGTCGTTGCCATCGGCCGGGTCCATGCGGCTGTAGGCACCATGCCGGGACCGGACGACCTGGCGGCGGTGGACGCAGACCCGGTCCGCTGCATCGACCAGGCGGCCAGCGCGGCGATGCTGGCCGAGATCGACGCGGCCCGCAAGGACGGCGACACGCTGGGCGGTGTTGTCGAGGTAGTGGTGCACGGTCTGCCACCGGGTCTGGGCAGCCATGTGCACTGGGACCGCAGGCTGGACGCCAGGCTGGCAGGCGCGCTGATGAGCATCCAGGCGATCAAGGGAGTCGAGATCGGCGACGGCTTCGAGACGGCGGCCAGGCGCGGCTCGCAAGCGCACGATGAGATCGAGCCTGGTGCCGCCGGGGTGCGGCGGGTGACTAACCGCGCAGGCGGCATCGAGGGCGGTATCAGCACCGGCGACCTGCTCAGGGTGCGGGCGGCGATGAAACCCATCTCGACTGTTCCGCGAGCGCTGGCGACCGTCGATGTCCGCACCGGAGAGCCGGCAAGGGCGATCAACCAGCGCAGTGACGTGACCGCTGTCCCGGCCGCTGGCGTTGTCGCCGAAGCCATGGCCGCGCTCGTGATCGCCGATGCGGCACTGGAGAAATTCGGTGGTGACAGCGTGGCGGAAACCCGACGGAACCTGAGCGGCTACCTCAAGACGCTGGTGATCCGGTGAATCCGGCGGCCGAGCCTGGCAGCGGGCCGGTGGCAGTCTTGATCGGGCCGCCTGGCGCGGGTAAATCCACGGTCGGTGAGCTGCTCGCGGGCAGGCTCGGAGTTTCGTTCACCGACACCGATGCCCAGGTGGAGGCGACCGCAGGCAAGCCGGTCGGCGACATCTTCGTCGAGGACGGCGAGCCGGCTTTCCGTGAGCTGGAGCGGGCCGCGGTCGCGTACGCGGTGGACGGCAGCACCGGGGTCGTCGCTGTTGGCGGCGGTGCTGTGCTCGATCCGAAGACCCAGGCACTGCTGACCGACTTGCCGGTGATCTACCTGCAGACCGGGTTCGCGGTCGCCGCCAGACGAGTCGGACTCGGCCAGGCTCGTCCGCTGCTGATCGGCAACCCGAGAGCGACGCTCAAAGCGCTGCTCGAACAGCGGCTGCCGGTCTACCAGCGGCTCGCCAAGATCACCGTCTGCACCGACGACCGCGACGCCGGGCAGATCGCGGCCGAGATCGCCGACCGTCTGGCCAGTTCATGACCCCGCCACCTCCGATGAGCCTCGCCCGCCCGGCCCGCTGCGCGGCCCGCGCCCGCTGCGCTACCGCACCAACGGGCCATCGATGCGGCTATAGCGTCACCAACGGGCCATCGGTGCGGCAGCGCCCGGCGGCGGACCGGTGGCTGCGGGACGAGGCAGGTGGCGTGGCGTGAACATCACCCGGATTCCGGTGGGCGGGGAACGCCCGTACGAGGTGATCGTCGGTACCTCGATCGCCGGTGAGATCCCGAGCTTGATCGGAGCGCAGACCAGGACCGTGGTGCTGGTCCACGCCGAGGGCCTTGAGCGGCTGGCACAGCCGGTCAGCGACGCGCTGGCCGGCGCGGGTTACACCGTGCACGCCGAGCCAGTCCCCGCGGGCGAGGCGGCGAAGGACATCAGCGTGGCGGCCAGCCTGTGGTCCAGACTCGCCGCGCACCGCGTGACCCGTTCCGACGCCGTCGTCGGGCTCGGCGGCGGTGCCGTCACCGACCTGGCCGGGTTTGTCGCGGCGACCTGGCTGCGCGGAGTGCGAGTCGTGCTGGTCCCCACCACGCTGCTCGCCATCGTCGACGCTGCTGTCGGCGGCAAGACAGCGATCAACATCGCGGCCGGCAAGAACCTGGTAGGCGCTTTCCACCCGCCCGCCGCCGTGCTGGCGGATCTCGGCACGCTCGCGACGCTGCCCCGGCGAGAGTACGTCAGCGGCCTTGCCGAGGTGATTAAGGCCGGGTTCATCGCCGACCCGGTGATACTCGACCTGATCGAGCGGGACCCGGCGGCCGTCGTCGCCGGCGGGCCGTACGAGCGAGAACTGGTGGAGCGCGCGATCCGGATGAAGGCCGGCGTGGTCACCGCCGACCTGCGCGAGGCCGGGCAGCGCGAGATGCTCAACTACGGCCACACCCTCGGGCACGCCATCGAGCTCGCCGAGGACTACCGGATCCCGCACGGCGAAGCCGTCGCGGTCGGGATGATGTTCGCCGCGGCAGTGGCCAGGCGGGCAGGCAGGCTCGACGAGGCTACCGCCAGGCGGCACCATGAGATCCTGGCGGCGGTGGGGCTGCCGACGAGATATCCCGGCGGCAGCTGGAGCCAGCTCAGGGACGCGATGTCGGTGGACAAGAAGACGCGGGGCCAACGGCTGCGGCTTGTCGTACTCGACGGGCTGGCCAGCCCGTCCGTCCTGGCCGACCCGCCGGAGGAGCTGCTCGCGGAGTCGTTCGCGGAGGTGGACCATGGCGACCGTGCTCGTGCTTAACGGCCCGAACCTGTCCAGGCTCGGATCACGCGAACCGGACGTGTACGGCACGGCAACGCTCGGCGATCTCGCGAAGGCCTGCGCGGCGACGGCCGCCGAACTCGGCCTGACCGCCGATTTCCGGCAGACCGACGATGAGGCGCAACTAATCACCTGGGTGCATGAGGCTGCCGATAAGCAGCTGCCGATCGTGCTGAATCCGGCCGCGTTCACGCACTACTCGTACGCGCTCAGGGACGCGCTGGCCATGCGGACGGCACCGCTCGTCGAGGTGCACCTGTCGAACCCGGCCGCTCGGGAGGTGTTCAGGCACACCTCGGTGGTCGCGGGCGTCGCGGACGGCACGGTCGCCGGCTTCGGCTTCCTGTCCTACGAACTGGCCCTGCGGGCCGTGGCCGCGCTGCTCGCGAAGCGGGACCAAGTTACGATTTAGTATTCCGAATACGACCCAAAGATCCGGCCGCCGCCGACCTGGCAATGGGCTGGGCCTTCCGCCAGCGAGAGGTGCCTTCGACTATGCGCATCGGGATGTCACTGAACTACGCCGGCGGTTTCGCCGAGACGGTCGCCGAGCTTGCCGACTACGAGAAGGCGGGGCTGGACATCGTTTTCGTGCCTGAGGCCTACAGCTACGACGCGGTGAGCCAACTCGGCTACGTCGCGGCCAAGACCGAACGGCTCCAGCTCGCATCCGGCATCATGCAGCTCTACACCAGGACTCCGACGCTCACCGCGATGACCGCCGCCGGCCTGGACTATGTCTCTGGCGGGCGGTTCAACCTGGGGATCGGCGTGTCCGGGCCGCAGGTGATCGAGGGCTGGCACGGGGTACCGTACGACGCGCCGATCGGGCGGACGCGCGAGACCATCGAGATCTGCCGGGCGGTCTGGCGACGGGAACGGTTGGTCCACGAGGGCAAGCATTACCAGATCCCGCTGCCGCCTGGACAGGGAACCGGTCTTGGCAAGGCGCTCAAGCTGATCAATCACCCGGTGCGGGACCGGATCCCGATCATCCTCGCGGCCGTCGGGCCGAAGAACACCGCGATGGCGGCCGAGCTGGCCGAAGGCTGGCAGCCGATCTTCTTCTTCCCGGAGAAGGCCAGGACGATCTGGGGCACGGCGCTGGCGGCCGGCCAGGCCAAGCGGGACGCATCGCTCCCGGCGCTCGACGTGATCGCGCAGGCGACGCTGGCGATCGGGGATGACGTGGCTGACCTGGTGGATCTCGGCCGCCCGGTGATGGCGCTGTACATAGGCGGGATGGGTGCGCGCGGCCAGAACTTCTACACCAAGCTGGCGTCCGACTACGGCTACCCGGACGAGGCGACCGCGATCCAGGACGCTTACCTCGATGGCCGCAAGGACGAGGCGGCGGCGCTGGTACCCCGGTCGCTGCTTGAGGGAATCTCGCTGATCGGCTCCACGTCATATGTCGCCGACCGGCTCGCGGCCTACAAGGAAGCTGGCGTTACCACGCTGAACGTGCAGCCGCTGGCTCACACTCACCAGGAGCGGGTCAGGCTCATCGAGCAGATCAAGGAGTTGGCCGCCTGACGGGATTGCCGCGGGAGTTCCGCGCCGACGGGGGGCCATATCAAGCACGCGATCGACGTTGACGTGCGAGATGTGGCTCCCGGTCGTCGGCTGCCAGGTCGAGTGCCGGCCGGCCTCGATGGAGTGATTTCGGCCACCCGGTAGAGTCAAAGCATGTCCCTGGGCAGTGACGCCGAGATGCGGGTGGTCATAGCCGGGGCGGGTTTCGCCGGCCTGACGGCCCTGGACGGCTTCACCAGGCGGGGCAGCAGGGCCAGACCGCGGACGCACGTCACGCTCGTCGACCGTAACTCCTACAGCACGTTCCAGCCGCTGCTTTATCAGGTCGCGACCGCTGGCCTGACGTCGGCGGACGTGGCATATCCGACCTGGGCCGCCGCGCACAAGACCGGCGCTCACTTCCGTCGGGGCGAGATCACAGGCATTGACGCTGACGCGCGCCAGGTACTCCTGGCGGACGGTGCAGTGCTTGACTACGACTACCTGATCCTGGCGACGGGCGTGAGCGCGGCGTTCTTCGGCGTGAACGGCGCGGCGAAGCACAGCTTCAGCCTCTACACCAGGCGTGATGCGATCGTCTTGCGCAACCGCCTGATGAGCGAGCTCGAGCGGCGCAGCATCAGCGGCGATGCCAGGGAACTCGGGATTACCGTCGTGGGCGGCGGCGCTACTGGTGTCGAGCTGGCCGGGACGCTCGCGGAGCTGAGAAACATCGCGCTGCCGGCCGCGTTCCCGGAGATCGACGAGAAGCGGATCCACGTCAGGCTGATCGAGCTTGGTCCTGCGCTGCTCGCGCCGTTCAGGGAAGACCTGCGCGACTACGCCCGGCAGGAACTGCTCGATCGGGGCGTCGAGGTCAGGCTCGGTACCAAGATCACGCAGGTGCAGTCAGACCAGGTGCTCATCAAGGAGAAATCCGGGCAGCAGGGTGAGGCTGGGCAGCGGGGTGAGGCTGGGCAGCAGGGTGAGGCTGGGCAGCGGGGTGAGGCTGGGCAGCAAGGCGAGAACGGGTCGCCCGGCGTCGCGCTGGCCAGCGACATCACGGTCTGGGCGGCCGGGATCTCGGCCCCGCAATGGATCGGCAAGCTCGGCCTGCCCACCGGACCAGGCGGCAGACTCCGTACCGAGCCGGACCTGCGCGTAGTCGGCCAGGAGCGGATCTTCGCGGCCGGTGACATCGCGGTGATCGAAGGGCAGCAACTGCCGCAGCTGGCGCAGCCGGCCATTCAGCAGGGGCGGCACGTCGCTGCCCAGATCCGCCGGCTGGCCGCCGGCCAGCCGGCTCGGCCGTTCAGCTACAAGGACAAGGGCATCATGGCGACGATCGGCCACCGGTCAGCCGTGGTCGAGCTGCCGAGCCGGATCCGGGTACGTGGCACGCTCGCCTGGCTCGCCTGGCTGGCGCTGCACCTGATCGCACTGCTCGGCAACCGCAACCGGATCTCGGCCCTGGTCAACCTGTCCTGGCGGTACCTGACCTGGAGCCGGGGCGGGGGCGTGATCGTGGGCGACGACCCGCAGGACGAGCCATGACCGGCAGAGATGCGGTCGTTGCCGCTGACAGTGAGCGCCGGACTTAGCGTTGAGCTCGTTGAGCCGCTGCTCACGGAGCGGCCGGCCCTTTGCTCGGATTCGCCGTAGAGTTCACCTTATGCCCGAGATACTTCAGGCCAGGAGGACTGCCGTGCAACGGCAGTTGCAGGCCGTCGAGGCCGATGCCGCGCTGATCACCGCGGCTGTGAATGTTCGCTATCTGACCGGACTGGCCAGTTCGAACGCTGCGCTGCTAGTTCCGGCGGACGGGCCGGCCGTGCTGGCCACCGACTCCAGGTACTCAGGGACCGCGGCTAGCCGCTGCCCGGACGTTGAGCTCCTGATCGAGCGGAATGTCGGACCGGAGCTTGCTTGCCTGGCGCTGGAGCGGAGAATGCGCGTGCTCGCGTTCGAAGCGCAGGAGATGAGCGTGGAGCGCCGGGACGAACTTGCCGGGCTGGACGAGGGGGGCCTGCGGCTCGTGCCATTCGGGCGGGTGGTGGAGGGGTTGCGCACGGTCAAGGACGACACCGAGGTCGAGTTGCTCCGGCGGGCATGCGCGGTCACGGACCAGGCGTTCGCGCAGGTGCTGAGCCTGTTGCGGCCGGGAGTGACCGAGCGCGACTTCGCTATCGCGATCGAGCGGGCCATGGTGGACCTCGGCGCGGACGGGCCGGCGTTCGACACCATCGTCGCGAGCGGGCCGAACGGCGCGATCCCGCACCACACGCCGGGAGCCCGGCCATTCGAGCCAGGCGACCTGGTGACCATCGACTGCGGCGCCCGGATGGGCGGCTATCACGCGGACATGACCCGCACAGTGGCGATCGGGCAGCCGGCCCGGTGGCAGCGGGAGACCTACCAGCTAGTCGCCGACGCGCAGGCTGCGGGCATCGCGGCCGCGGTCGCCGGGGCCGCCGTGGCCGACGTCGATGCCAGTGCCAGGGACGTGATCGCGGCCGCTGGCTACGGCGACAATTTCTCCCACGGCCTCGGCCATGGCGTCGGCCTCGAGATCCACGAGGCGCCTTGGATCGGCAGCGGCAAGACCGGTACACTACAGGACCGGGTTCCGATCACCATCGAACCCGGGATCTACCTGCCCGGTGCTGGCGGTGTCCGGATTGAGGACACGCTCGTGGTCCGTGCAGGCGCCAGTGCGGCAGGACCGGCTCAGCCGCTCACCACCACCACCAAGGAACTGCTCGTCCTGTAGGCCTCGTCTTACCGGCACGGACGCGGCAGTCCCGCCCGCATGCAGGAGAAGTAACCACCGTGGCCACCACGAACGATCTCAAGAACGGCATGACCCTCAGCATCGACGGCCAGCTCTGGAACGTCGTGGAGTTTCAGCACGTCAAGCCCGGCAAGGGCGGAGCGTTCGTGCGAACCAAGCTGAAGCACGTGATGTCCGGCAAAGTTGTCGACCGTACCTTCAACGCCGGAGTCAAGGTCGACGTCGCTAACGTCGACAAGCGGGAGATGCAGTACCTCTACCGCGAAGGCGACGAGTTCGTCTTCATGGACACCCAGGATTACGATCAGCCGCGGATCCCTGCGGAGACCGTCGGAAACGGGGCCGACTACCTGCTCGAAGAGCAGACGGTCACCGTGGCGTTCAACGAGGGTGTCGCCCTGTACGTCGAACTGCCGCCCGCGGTGGAACTGACCGTCAGCCAGACCGACCCTGGGCTCCAAGGCGACCGGTCGACCGGCGGCACCAAGCCGGCGACGCTGGAGACCGGAGCGCAGATCCAGGTGCCGCTGTTCATCATTACCGGCGAGAAGATCCGTGTCGATACCCGGACCGGCGACTACCTCGGTCGGGCGTGAGAGCCGCGGTCACGGGAGCCGGCACAGGCGAGGGTCACCGTGTCAGCGCGCAGTAAGGCACGCAAGCGGGCACTAGACATCCTGTTCGAGGCGGAGGCGCGGCACGAGTCGGCACTGAGCGTCCTCGACGCCAGGATGATCCAGGCCGACCCGCCGGTTACCTCCTATGCCATCGAACTCGTCCAGGGCGTCCAGGCGCACCGGGACCGTATCGACGAGTTGCTGGCTGAACATTCCCGCGGCTGGGCGCTTGCCCGGATGCCCGCCGTGGACCGGAACATCCTGCGGATCGGCGCCTACGAGCTGCTCTGGGGGGTCGGGGTGCCGCCCGGGGTCGCGATCAGCGAGGCGGTGCTCTTGGCCGGTGAGCTGTCGACCGACTCTTCGTCCTCCTTCGTCAATGGCCTGCTCGCCAGGCTGCTTGAACTGAAGCCGGAACTGCTGCGCGACGCGGAGGACGAGAACTGTCAGTAGCGGGCGCTACAGTCAGCTCGCGGGGACCTGACGGGTCGCGGGGACCTTGACGGGTCGCGGGGACCTGTCGCGGGGACCTGACGGGCCACAGGGACCTGAGAGGCGGGGACCTAGCGGACGGCCCGGGCCGGGCGGGCGGGCAGGCAGGAGGCCCAACTGGAAGGCACAGCGGATCAGGCGGGCGGGTCGTCCGGGCGGACTGAGCCGGATGACACGGGCTGTCACATCCTGCATATCGACATGGACGCGTTCTACGCCAGCGTCGAGATCAGGGACCAGCCGCAGATCGCCAGGCAGCCGGTCGTGGTCGCCCATACGTCCGGCCGGGGCGTCGTGCTGTCGGCTAACTACCTGGCACGATCATTCGGAGTGCGCTCCGCGATGCCGGTGAGCCGGGCTCGCCGGATCTGCCCGCACGCGGTCTTCGTCACACCTAGGCACGAGTTGTACGGTGCGGTATCGCGGGAGGTCATGGCGATTTTCCACGCGGTCACCCCGGAGGTCGAGCCACTTTCGCTGGACGAGGCTTTCCTCGATGTCTCGGGCGCCCGGCGGCGCCTTGGCAGGCCAGCACAGATCGGCAAGCTGATCAGGCGCCAAGTCCACGAGCAGCTCGGCATCACGTGCTCGGTCGGCATCGCGTCCAGCAAGTTCGTTGCGAAACTTGCCTCGGTGCACTGCAAGCCAGATGGCTTGCTCGTGATTCCGGCCGGCCAGGTGCTGGAATTCCTGCACCCGTTGCCGGTCTCGGCGCTCTGGGGCGTCGGCGAGCGCACTGGCACGGTGCTTGCCAGGCTCGGCCTGCGCACCGTAGCCGATCTGGCCAACGCGCCGGTAGCAACACTCGAACGCGAGCTCGGCCGCGCCACCGCCGCGCACCTGTCAGCGCTCGCCTGGGGGCGTGACCAGCGAAAGGTAATGCCGCAGGTCCAGGAGAAGAGCGTCGGCGCAGAAGAGACATTCCCCTCCGATATCGGTGATCCGCAGGTGATCAGGCGCGAGTTGCTGCGGCTGGCTGGACGAACGGCCAGTAGCCTGCGTTCGTCGGGTTATGCCGCGCGGACGATCTCGGTCAAGCTCCGGCGGGCGGACTTCTCGACCATCACCCGGTCGCGAACGCTCGGGGAGCCGACGGACGTGGCACAGAAGATCTATGCCATCGCATGCGAGCTTTATGCCGCTTCCGGGCTGGACTCTGGTGCGCTCCTGCGGCTCGTGGGCGTGCGGGCTACCGGATTGACGAGTGCGACAGGCACCGGGAATCAGCTCGCACTCGGCGAGCGACCGGACGCCTGGCGCGAGGCGGAGAGCGCGATGGACAAGATCACCAGCCGTTTCGGGGCTGGCGCGCTGCGGCCGGGCTCCCTGGTCCCGCCGGGTCATGAGCCCGGTCCGGTCCGGCGGGGTCAGGAGCCCGGTCCGAGGGGATAGTGTAAGAGCAGGGTGGGCGGGGGTTTTTACAGTGACGCAGGCAACGGATGGTGGCCGGGTGTCCGGAGCCTGCTACAGCGTCCCCTTCCCCAGAACGCGCTGGCACTCGTATTCTGGGGAGAGCCAGGCCGCAGGGCGAACGTCACCAGGTCCGGCCGGCGCGAGTTATTGGGAGGCACCGTGCCGCTTTCCGAGCACGAACAGCGCCAACTCGAGCAAATCGAGCAGGCGCTCTACGCTGAGCACCCGCGGTTCGCGAGAGCGGTGCGGGCGGCTGATCCTCGGGTGCATTACAAGCGCCGGACTATTTATGCGCTCGTAGCGTTCCTCGTCGGTCTGATCCTGCTACCTGTCGGCTTGTCCACCTACCTCGCGATCAGCCTTGTCGGCTTCGTGATCATGCTCGCTTCCAGCTACTGGGGTTCGATCAGCTACCGCCGGATGAACGGCATGGCGACCGGCCAGGTCACCATCAAAGAACGCAAGCCGCGACGCCGGGACCGCCGCACCGGCCGGCCATCCGGGACCGGACTTGGCGGGCGACTCGAAGAACGCTGGCGCAGGCGGCAAGAGGGCCGGGGAAACTAAGCCACCCGCCGTCGCCACGGCAGCAGGCCCGCGCCCCTCACGAAGAGGTCGGCTCTGTGATCGTGGTGACTTTCCGTCGGATAGCGCGGTCAACTCACCACGATCATGGAACTAGCCGACCGAGGTGGACAGGTCGGCCGAAGAGTGGACAGGTCGGCCGAAGATGAGAGCCAGCCAGCAGGGCGGTCCCGGTTTCGGGAGGCTTGCGTTGTCGGTTTAGCGGGCTGTGCGCTCGCTGGCGGACGGCACCCACCCCGTGAGCTGACCGAGGTTGCGGCGGACGAATGCGGCCAGCGGCCCGAGTGTCGACGAGGGCAGGAACGCGGCTCGCAACCGGGTCATCCAGCTGACGCTCCGTCCCAGAGAGCGGCGGACCAGCGCGACGTCCGAGCGGATGGCACCAGCCGTTGCGGGTATCTGGGCGTACTTGGCGTGTTCCACCACGGTCGTTATCCGCCCGATCGCCTGCCGGGCCGGCTCATCGATATCAGTAGCGGCACACACTCTCCGAGCGACCGCCCGCGGTGATTCACTCGCCCGGCAGGTCAGGCCGAAGTCATCGAGATCGGCGCAGACCTCCAGCCACGCGGCGCGAGCGGTTTCGACATCGCCCGATGCGGTGCGCCAGCGGCGGCGGCGGGTAATGATCCGCGTGCTTCCCGGAGCAACGGCCGCTACCAGCAGCAGCACGAGGACGACCTGGCCGATGGGCGGTGCGGAAGACTTGTGGCGTAGCACGGGCGCGGCGGCCGCGGTACCTGAGTCCGGCACTTGTACGTGCGGAATATGCACGTTGCGTCCCCGCTGGGTCGGCCCGTTCGGCTGGCTGCTGCCCGGGTTGGACGAGGGAGCCGGCGAACCGCCCGCCGGGTTGCCGAGCGCCAGGTAAGTCGGCTGCACCGCGGTGCCCTGGCCGTCGTGTCCGCCTGGTGTCGGCTCGAACCTGAGCCAGCCGATGCCGGTGAAGTAGAGTTCCGGCCACGCATGCGCGTCCGCGGTAGTGACCAGCCAGCTTCCGTGCGCTCTCCGGGTACCGGAGGTATAGCCGATGGCGATCCTGGACGGGATGCCCGCGAGCCGCGCGAGCGCAGCCATCGCGAAGGCGAACTGCTGGCAGGAGCCGACCCGGTCCTTGGTCAGGAAGTCCAGCAGTGCATGTGCGTTGTTCGGCAGGCTGAGCGACTTCAGCGAGTACTTAAACCGGCCGGGCTGGAGGAAATACTGTTCGAGAGCGACAGCCTCCTGGAAAGGCGTGTGCGCGCGGCTGACGATGCTGAGCGCGATGCTGCGCAGCTGGCTGGCGACCGGGGAATCGAAGCTGAGGTAGGAGTCGGCGATCACGGGCGGAATCCGCGGCGGAATGGCCAGATCCGCACTGGTCAGCTGAGCTTGCCCGCTGGTCACCGAGTAGCCCATGTCCTTGTGGTCGGCGCTGCCTGAATAGATCATCAGCGTGCTGGCCGACTCACCCCAGGTACCTGGCACGTTGACTTGCTCAGGCCAGTACGGCACCGGCAGGAAGAAAATCGGCCAGGAATAGCCGGCCGAGGACCCGACCACCTGGCCGAGCTTGATCTGGGTCGTGACGAAGCGGACCTTGATGCCGGCGGTAAGGCCAGGTGCCCGGGCTAGCTGGCTCGGGCCGACCGAGGACGTGGCGCCGGGCTGGACCAGCGTCCAGGCACCCTGCGCCGAGTTGTAGTTGAGCACGTAGACCTGGAGGTAGTCGCCCGCCACGGCCGTGGAGCGATACGTGAGCACGGGCTCGCCAGCGGGCTGGGTGAGCAGGCTGTGCAGTTGGTCGACTGGATCGGGCATTCCGACTTCGAAAGCCCGCGGGCCGCTACCCGAGCCGCCATGGAAAGGCCTGTGCAGGTTGAGGCTGGGCAGCAGCAGCGGCACGACGAGGGCAGCGCACACCGCGGCCAGGCCGATGCGCCGGCCGGTGGCGGCGATCGCGCCGACGTCGGCTCCGCCCAGGCGCTCGTCGTCGCCCGAGTAATGCCACAGCGTGACGACCCGACCCCAGCCGCGCAGCCGGCTCCTGCCGTCTGAGGACAACAGCGCCAGGTAGCCGGAGGCCGCCAGCAGAAACGCGAACACCCCGCCGATCCCGCCCTGCTTCGCCGTAGTCGCGATCGGCGCCATATAGAGCACGAGCAGCGGCAGCCCGGCGATGGCGGGCTTGCGCAGCCGGACGGCAAGCAGGTCGACCACGATCGCGGCCAGCCCGATGCTGCCCGCCGCGAGCAGGAGCACGCCAGGCGCCCCGGACACCGGCGGCGCATAGCTCGCTAGCGCACTGCCGTCGCCCGCGAGCGCCACTAGGTGGCGCAGCGACGCGATCGTGGGCACGAAGGCAGCCCAGGACTGTATCGGGGCCAGCAGCACGTTCAGGTACAACAGCAGCGCGCCCAGGTAGGTGACGATGCCAGCGAACAGGCGGAACGCCCGGACCCTGGATGCGCTCACCGCGCCGCAGGCGACAACCGCGCCGCCGGCCAGCTTTACTAGCAGCAGCCGCGCTTCGAACGCTGGCACGCAGGCGATCGCCGCGAGTGCTGTTGCGGCGATCGCCGCCGGAACCGGGGCCAGCCGGGTCACCGTGCCTGCCAGCGCTACCACGACTACGGCGCCGATCACCGCAAGCAGCCAGCCGGCTCCGCTGATCAGGCTGAATTCGGATACCGACGCCAAGATGACCGCGATGGCCGCGGCGATTGTCAGACGGTGGCTCATCGGGCCGCTACCTCCACTCCTGCCCGGCCGGGTGCGCCGCCGACGGAGCCGACCCTGGGGAGTTGCTGCCAGGCCACGGCGAGCGGCGTGCCGGCGTCGATTGTGACCACGCGCCAGCCGGCGGCGCGGAGCACTGCCTGCGCCGCCGCTGTCTCGGTCGTCGTCGGCTCCGCTGCCGCCTGGACCGCCTGTGCGTCCCGGGCGGCTGCGTCGGGTCCGGCCCGGTCCGCCGGGCCCGCACCAGCCGCCCGGGCTTGCTCCTGGCCAGCAGGTCTCCGGCGGTCGTCCGGCTTGCCGCGCCAGGTCGAGACAGCGAGCAGCAAGGCAATGCCCTGGCGCCCGCCCCTGCGGGCTGCCGCGATCTCCCTGGCAGCGTCGGCCGACAGCTGGCCGGCGACCAAGACGACCAGCCCGCCCTCGATGGTGGTCAGCGCCGCGGCCGTTCTGGCGAAGTCATGGTTACGGGAGAGCGTGACCACCGAAAGCGCGTCGAGCAGCACATCCTCGAACATGGCCGACCCGGCGAGCGGTCCTGAATCGGTCAGCAGATGGCCCTCGAGCCCTGACCTCGCCAGATGGACGCCGATCGACGCCGCGGCGTCGACCGCGAACTCGAACGACGAATTGGGGCCGGTCCCGACGTGGGCGCTGCGCCTGGTGTCGAGGATCAGCACCGCACGGTCCTGCCACCGCTGCTCCTCGCGGCGCACCATCAGCTCGCCGTACCGTGCGGTCGACCGCCAGTGCACCCGCCGCAGCTCGTCACCGTTGCGGTAGACGCGCGGAATGACGTCGTCGTCTCCCGCTGCGGCCGCCATCCTGGTCCGGCCATCTCCGTCACTTGACCAGCTGCCGTTCATCGAAGCGCCGCCCAGCGGCACGACCCTGGGCGTGACGGTCAGCGTGCTCTGGCTGGCGAAGTCAGCGGTCAGCTCCACCAGTCCGAAGACGTCGGCGATTCTGATCCGCGTGGGTCCGATGGCGAACTTGCCGCGCACGTCGGACCGGAGCTGATAGCTGACCTCGCGAGAACCGCCGCGCTCGATGCCGTTCACCACGTACCGCGGCCGGGCGCCGAGCGGGTAAGGAACCGCGTCCTCCGCCAGGAGCAGGCCGGTCGAGATCCGGCTGACGTTCTCCAGTCGCAGGCTGACCCTTGCGGGCTGGCCAGGTGCGACCCGCGGCGGGATGATCTTGCGCTCGCAGCGTAGCTGGTAACGGGCTCGCCGCGCGGTGATCGCGGAGAAAGCCGGCAGGCAGATCAGCATCGCGCCCACGCTGATCATCGCGTCGCTGCCGAGCGTCAGGCCAGCCACGACCCCGACCGCACCCGCGGCGAGGAATGAGGCACCGCGGACCGTGAACCAGGCGAGAACAGACCGCACCGTGGCCTCCTTGCGCTGCTTGAGCCAATCTACGTCGTGCGCCAGCCGACGGCCAGCCGTGTACCGGGTGCGATAGTCACCGGCCCGGTATCGGGACCTGGCTGACGATCCGCGCGAGGACCTGCTCAGGCATTTCCCTGCTGACCACGGCTTCCGCCGTCGGCAGCAGCCGGTGCGCGAGCACTGGCCCGGCCAGCGACTGAACGTCATCGGGGATGACGAAGTTGCGGTCTTCCAGCGCGGCGTAAGCCCGGCTGGCCCGCAGCAGGTGCAGCGCCGCCCGCGGCGAGGCGCCGAGCCGCAGGGCCGGCGCCGTCCTGGTGGCTCGCACGAGGTCGATGATGTACCGCCGCACCTGCTCGGCGACGTGCACGTTGCGGACCGCGGCGATCAGCGCCCGGACATCGCTGGCGTGCGCCGCGGGCTTCAGATCGTCGAGCGGCGAGTGCGACCCGTGGGCGTCGAGCATCGCGAGTTCGGCCTCGCTGTCGGGGTAGCCGATCGCGATCCGGGCGGTGAACCGGTCTCGCTGAGCCTCGGGCAGCGGGTAGGTGCCCTCCATCTCGATCGGGTTCTGCGTTGCGATCACCATGAACGGGGACTCGAGCTGATAGGTGGTCCCGTCGACGGTGACCTGCCGCTCTTCCATGGATTCCAGCAGGGCTGACTGCGTCTTCGGCGAAGCCCTGTTGATCTCGTCGCCGAGCACGAGATTGGCGAAGATGGGCCCCGGCTTGAACTCGAACTCGCGCAGCTCCTGGTTGAAGGCGCTCACACCGGTGATGTCGCTGGGCAGCAGATCGGGAGTGAACTGGACGCGCCGGACCGAGCAGTCGATCGACCGCGCCAGCGCCTTGGCCATCAGCGTCTTGCCTACTCCTGGAACGTCCTCGATCAGCGCATGCCCTTCGGCGAGCAGCACGATCAGCGCAAGCCGCACCGTCTGGGTCTTGCCGACGACAACCGTATTGACCGCATCGCTGATCCGGTGCGCAACCGGGATCAGCTGGTCCAGCCTGTGCTCCGCCTGTCCGGCACCAGCTGACACTCGTCCTCCTCAGGTCGGTCTGCGCTGCAACCTGGAACTGGCCGTATTGCCGCAGTCGTGCCCGCGGCGGCCATTTCCACGCGCCTTGACAGTACGTGCCGCGATGCCTCGATGTAACAACGGATTGGGAATCAGTGCATAACAAGCTTCCCCGAATCCTCCCGATCCTCGGCAGTGCTCTTCCGCGCCCTCCGGGCTGACGGCTCCGGCGGCCTCGCGGCGCTCCACCGCGCTCCACTCGGCTGGCCTTGGCCCTTGTGGGGGAGGTGGCCCGCCGGCAAGCGCCAGGTCATTGACGGTGGTGGAATGTGGAGTACAGTGGTGCGCGGTGGAGCGACAGGCGGCTTCATCACACGTCTTGGTGGGGGACAGTGGAGGTGAGAGCCGGTGTTTCTCGGCACTCACACTCCTCGGCTGGACGACAAGGGCCGGCTGTTCCTCCCCGCGAAGTACCGCGACGAGCTAGCGGAGGGGCTGGTGCTGACGAAGGGCCAGGAGCGCTGCCTGTACGTATTCCCGCAGGCGGAGTTCGGCCGGATTACCGAGGCATTGCGCACAGCGCCGGTGACCGCGAAGGCCGTGCGCGACTACAGCCGGGTCTTCTTCGCGAGCGCGTCCGACGAAGTGCCCGATAAGCAAGGCAGGGTCACTATTCCTGCGGCGCTGCGTGAGTACGCCGCGTTGCGGCGCGACTGCGTGGTGATCGGCGCCAACACCCGGCTGGAGATCTGGGACGCGGCGGCCTGGGAGACCTATCTCCAGGAGCAGGAAGACGCATTTTCTGACGCATCGCAGGAGGTGCTGCCAGGAGTCCTGTGAGCGGGCACCGCATCGCGGAGCCCAGTGCCCGGCGAGGTCTCCACCCGCGCCGGACGGCAGTCTGGCTGACGCCCCTTCCCCGGCGCCAGGCGGAATTAGGCCGTCCGCGCGGCGCGGATGGGGACCTGGCCGGGCACGGCGAAGCAGACGGACAGCACGGCTTGACGCCGGCCGGACCACGCTGCACCGGCGGAACGTACAGGAGGGGGGCCTCGATGACGACAGCGGCAGCCGGGCATGTCCCGGTGATGCTCGACCGGGTACGGGAACTCCTGGCCCCTGCGCTCGCGACGGCAGGTGCCGTCCTGGTCGATGCGACGCTCGGCAGGGCGGGCCATGCGCGGGCGCTGCTCGGTGACCATCCGGGACTGACTGTGATCGGCATAGACGCTGATCAGGCAGCGATCGATGAGTCGCGGCAGCTGCTGGCCGCTGATCTCCGCCGGGTCAGGCTGGTGCGGGCCGCCTACGACCAGCTGCCCGCGATCCTGGCCGATCTCGGGGTGTCGATGGTGCAGGGCGTGCTCTTCGACCTGGGTGTCTCGTCACCTCAGCTAGACGACCCCGGCCGTGGCTTCTCTTATTCGCAGGACGCGCCGCTGGACATGCGGATGGACAACAGCCGGACGCTGACAGCCGCCGACGTGGTCAATACCTATCCGGCGGCACGGCTCGCGCGCGTGCTCAGACAGTACGGAGAGGAACGGTTCGCACGGCGGATCGCCGATGCCGTGGTACGGGAGCGGGCACGCGAACCACTTACTTCGACGTCGCGGCTGGCCGAGATCGTCAAGAACTCGATTCCGGCACCGGCCAGGCGCAGCGGCGGCAACCCGGCGAAGCGAACCTTCCAGGCTCTGCGCATCGAGGTGAACGACGAGCTCGGCATCTTGGAACGAGCAGTTCCGGCAGCGCTGGACGCCGTCGCTGTCAGCGGGCGGATCGTCGTACTCGCCTATCACTCGCTTGAGGACCGGATCGTCAAGCGGGCGATCAGCCAGCGGGCAACCGACACTACCCCGCTCGGCCTGCCGGTGCGGCTGGAGTCGGCCCGGCCTCAGTTCCGGCTGCTGACGTCGGGCGCGGAGCGGCCGACCGAAACGGAACTCGCGGCTAACCCGCGGGCGGCGTCCGCCAGGTTGCGGGCAGCTGAACGAGTGAGGGCAGCGGCATGACACACGGGATGGGCGGCGGCCGATGAAGAGCGACGTCATGACGCCGGGCAGGACCACGGGCAGGACCAGAAGCGGACCAGGCCGCGACCTTAGTCAGGGTGGTCCGGATCAGGGTGCGGGCCGCGGTCCGGATCAAAGCGCGGGCCGCGGTCCGGATCAGGGTCGGGAGCGGCGCACGAGCCGTGGCCCGGATCGCGGTTCTGGCCGCGAGGGTCGCGGTGCCGGCCAGCGCACGGGCTATCCCGCGGACAGCCCGCCGGCGGAACCGGGAGCGCGGCGGCCGACCAAGCCGACCAGGCGATCACGGCCAGGCTGGCCGGCCGGGCCGCCTGCCGGCCCTGCCAGCCCTGCCAGCCCGATGCGCCCGTCCAGCCCGGCGCGCCCGGCCGGACCCGGCCGTCCGGGACGGCCGCTGCGGACTGGCGGACCCGGGCGGGCGGCGGAGCAAAGCCAGCGGACGCAGGCGGGGCGGCCGCAGGCGTGGCTGCGGCGCGGTAGGGCGGAACGGGCCGGTCAAGTGGGCCGTTCGTCGTTCGTCCTGCTGGTGCTCGGCTTGCTCGGCGGCGGCCTGGTCTGCCTCCTGGTGGTCAACACCACGCTCGCCGCCAACTCCATGAAGATCACGAACCTGCAGCAGAGCAACGCGGCCAGCTCAGAGCAGGTACAAGAACTCGAGCAGCGGATCGCTGCCGAGCAGTCGGCAGCGGCACTCGAGAAGAAGGCCCTCCGGCTCGGCATGCGGCCGGACCCGGCGCTGGTCTTCGTTGACCTGCTGTCGCGTTCTATCCGCATCGCACCTAGCTCGGCAGTGACCGGTGCGGTCGCTGGCGGTGCGGTCGCTGGCGGTGGCTCCGGAGCGGGCGCAGGCGCAGTCGTGCCGGGGCACAGGCCGTGACGTCACGGCGGGGAGGCGGTGACGACCGCGCAAGACCATCCGGCGGCCGGGGTCGGCCGCCGTCGCGCGGGCCGGGCGGGCCGGGCGGGCACCGGCCAGCTTCCCGGCTGGACGGCGAGCGATCGGGCCGGCCCCAGCCAGGCTCGCTCCCGCCACGGCTCTCCCGGCCCGGCGGGCCGCGGTCCGGCTCTGGCCGGGCCCGCCCTGACTCGGGCGGCCCTGGCTCGGGCGGCCCAGACTCGGGCGGGCCAGACTCGGGCGCGCACCGGCCAGGTCCGAGATTTCCGCGGGCACCGGCTCCGCCCCGCCGGCCCGGGCCGCCCCGCCGGTCAAGCCCGGTCGGCGGGGCTAGCGCTCACGGCCGGGCTGGCCCGATCCGCAGGGCTGGCCCGATCCGCCGGACCAACACGATCCGCCGCAGCAGCTCGATCCGCCGGCTGAACGCCACATTGCTCTCGGTCGCCTTCGCGATCTCACTGATCGTGGGGCGGCTGATCCAGTTGCAGGGAGTCGACGGTGCGCGCTACCGCAACCTCAGCGAGAGGCAGCGGCTGATGACGGAGTCGATCCCCGCCGTGCGCGGCAACATCGTCAGCAGCGACGGCACGGTCCTGGCAATGACCGTTCGTACCGATCTGGTCGCCGCCGAGCCTCCGGTGATCAAGGAGGCGATGACCCTCGCCGCCGCGGCGCGGGAACTGGCCGGGCCGCTGCGGATGACCAGCGCCGCGGTCCTGGCGCTGCTGCGGCATCCGACGTCACCCGACTACGTGGTGCTGAAGAAGTCCGTGGACGCCACGACCGCCGACGACATCGCCAAGCTGCCCAAGCTCGGCTGGCCGGCGATCAGCCTGACGCCGAGTTATATGCGCGTCTACCCGGGCAAGGACCTTGCGGCCGGATTGCTGGGCTTCACCGACATCAATCCTGCCTCCGGAGTCATCACCGGCGAGGCTGGCGTGGAAGAGGAGTACAACTGGCTGCTCTCCGGCAAGAGCGGCGAGGTTGCGGCGGAGAAGGGGGCCGACCAGCAGCCGATCCCGGGAACCCAGACGACCATCAAGCCGGCCGTGCCCGCGGGGAACCTGCGCCTGACCATCCAGTCCGACATCCAGTGGGAAGCTGAGCGCGAGTGCGCGCTCCAGGTCCGCGCGACGCGGGCGAAGGACTGCTCCGTTGTGGTGATCCAGCCGAGGACAGGCGACATCCTGGCGCTGGCTCAGTACCCCGATTTCAACCCTGCCGGGCCGATCACGAGCCTGGCGGCGACGGCGGACATCCCGGTTGCTTACCTGTTCACCCCGGGCAGCACGGCCAAGGTGATCACTGCGGCGGCAGCGTTCAAGTTCGCCGGGCAGACACCGCGGACCAGCTATCACGTTCCTGACCACTTGTTCTGGCACGGTGCCTGGTACCACGACGCGGAATCGCATCCGGCGCTGCGCTACACGATCGCGGGGATCCTGGCGCATTCCCTGAACGACGGCATGGTCCAGGTCGCCGACCACATCACCCCGGCAGAGCAGTATCGGGAGTTCACTGCCTTCGGCATCGGCTCGCCGACCGGGCTCGGCCTGCCCGGCGAGAGCCCCGGGTTGCTGCTGCCGCCGTCGCTGTGGACGGGCGGCAGCCGCAACGAGCGCTACCAGATCTCGTTCGGCCAGAGCGTCGGCGTGACCGCGGTGCAGATGGCGAGCGTCTACGCCACGATCGCGAACGGCGGTGTCCGGGTGGCGCCCTCGATCGTCGCCGGGCACACGACCAGTTCCGGCCAGTACGTCGCGGCGGCACGGCCCGCCGGCCGCCGGGTGATCTCGGCTAAGGTAGCGGCCCAGCTCATCGAGTCGCTGGAGCAGGTGCCGCTGGTGTACGACAGGGCAGGCGAGCCGTGGGGCATCATCCCCGGTTACACCGTGGCGGCGAAGACCGGAACGTCGCAGGAGCCGGGCAACACCTTCGGGTCGAGCTTCATCGGCATCACCCCGGCGGCGAGTGACGGGCTGGTCATAGCGGTCAACATCCAGGACCCGCGCGGGCAGAGTTATTTCGGCATCGACGTGGCTGGCCCGGTGTTCAACGCCGTCGCGAAGTTCGCTCTTGCCACAATGAAGATTCCGCCCGACGGGGGTCATGTCCCATACGTCCCCCTCACGGTGCCGTGAATCGAGGTACCCTCTGCCAGTGCCAGCGGCTCTTCGTCCCAGATTCGTCCCGGTGCGCCCGCTCACCGGGCTTGCCGCGTTGCTCGGGCTCAGGCGGCCAGGTGACGGGCCGGAGCAGGCTTCTTTCCATAACGACCTGCGCGGGGTGACCGGGATCACACATGACTCGACCGCAGTGCAAGCCGGTGACCTGTATGCGGCGCTGCCGGGCAGTAAGCACCACGGCGCGGCATTCTGTGACCAGGCTGCCTCGGCCGGCGCCGTCGCCGTGCTCACCGATCCGGACGGCCGGAGCCGGGCCGCCGCGTCCGGGCTGCCGGTCTTGGTCGTTGCCGATCCGCGGGCCAGGCTGGGCGAGGTGTCGTCCTGGATCTACGGTGACCCGTCGCACCGGCTGGCGCTGGTCGGCGTGACCGGCACGAGCGGCAAGACGAGCACGACGTACCTGATCGAGTCCGGACTGCGGATGGCCGGCCACCTCACCGGCCTGATCGGCGGCGTGGAGACCAGGGTCGGCCGGGTCGTCGCGCCGAGCCTGCTGACCACCCCGGAGGCGACCGACCTGCAGGCGCTGCTGGCGGTGATGGCCGAGCGGCAGGTGACCGCGGCCGCGATGGAGGTGTCCAGCCACGCACTGGCTCTCGGCCGGGTGGCCGGCACTTCCTACGAGATCGCCGTCTTCACCAACCTCTCGCAGGACCACCTCGACTTCCACTCCGACATGGACTCTTACTTCGCGGTCAAGGCCGAGCTGTTCACGCCCCGCTACGCCAAGGCGGGCGTGGTGAACATGGACGACCCGCGCGGGCGGCGGCTTGCGGCTGCCGCGCCGATACCGATCACCACGTTCTCGGCGGCCGGCCGGACCGACGCCGACTGGCGCGCGGTGGACGTGCGCCGCGGCGCCGACGGGTCGAGCTTCCAGGTGATCGGCCCCGGGGGAGTGGAAGCGGATGCATCGGTCACGATGCCGGGGCCGTTCAACGTGTCGAACGCGCTGGCCGCGATCGTGGCGCTGGTCGAACTCGGCGTCGGCCTCGGGACCGCCGTAGCCGGCGTAGCCGCCTGTCCCGGCGTTCCCGGCCGGCTGGAGCGGGTGGAAGCCGGACCTGACCTGACCGTGCTCGTGGACTACTCGCACAAGCCTGGTGCGGTGCAGGCGGTGCTGAGCGCGCTGCGCCCGGTGACCCAGGGCAGCCTGCGGATCGTCCTGGGCTGCGGCGGAGACCGCGATGCCGCGAAACGGCCGCTGATGGGAGCGGCGGCCGCCGAGCTTGCCGACGTGGCTATCTTCACCAGCGACAACCCGCGGTCCGAGGATCCGCTCGCGATCTTGCACGAGATGCTGGCCGGTACCCTCTCGGTGCCGCCGCGTGACCGGGCGCACGTGATCATCGAGCCCGACCGGGCCGCCGCCATCGCGATGGCGGTCAGCGCGGCCGCTAAGGGCGACGTCGTGCTGATCGCCGGCAAGGGCCACGAGCGGGGCCAGTATGTGGCCGGCCAGGTGATCCCGTTCGACGACCGCGAGGTCGCCGCGGCGGCCCTGGCCGCCCGGGCGAGGGCCGACCAGGCCACGGTCGCCCTGGCCAAGTGGGCGCTGGCTGTGGACGGGCTCACCGACGGACTGGAGGGCGCGTGAGAACGCTCCCTGCCGCCCGCGCCGCCGGGCCAGCCGACGACCGCGGGGAGGCCGCGTGATCCCCCTGTCAGTCAGCCAGATCGCGCAGATCACCGGCGCGGCCCTGGACGGCGTACCTGACTCCGCCGCGGTCGTAGCCGGACCGGTCGTGATCGACTCACGGCAGGCCGCACCTGGCGTCATGTTCGCCGCGCTGCCCGGCGAGCGGGCCGACGGCCACGACTTCGCCGCCAGCGCGGTCGCTTCCGGCGCGGTCGTTGTCCTGGCGACCCGCCCGGTCGGCGTGCCCGCGCTGATCGTCGACGACGTTCCCGATGCCCTCGCCCGGCTCGCCCGTGCGGTCGTGGACCGGCTGCCCGACCTGACCGTCGTCGGGATCACCGGCTCGGCGGGAAAGACCACCACGAAGGACCTGGCCGCCCAGGTGATCGGGGCGCTCGGCCCGACGGTCTGGCCGCACAACTCGTTCAACAACGAGATAGGCCATCCGGTCACCGTGCTGCGTGCCAGCGAGCAGACCAGATACCTCGTGGCCGAACTGTCGGCGCGGGGACCTGGGCACATCGCCGCGCTGTGCGACATCGCACCGCCGCGATTCGGTGTCGTGCTCTGCATCGGGAACGCGCACGCCGGCGAGTTCGGCACCATGACGCAGATCGCGGCGGCCAAGGCCGAGCTGCCGCAGGCACTCCCGGCCGACGGCGTAGCCCTGCTGAACGCGGACGACCCGCTGGTCCTGGCGATGGCCGGGCAGACCCAGGCACGCGTGGTGACGTTCGGCCGGTCGGCGGACGCGGATGTCCGGGCATCGGAGCTGAGCCTGGACCGGCTGAGCAGGCCGCGGTTCACGCTGAGCACGCCGGCCGGCTCGGCCGCCGTCGAGCTGCGGCTGCACGGCGTGCACAACGTCACGAACGCGCTGGCCGCCGCCGCGCTGGCGGCCGAGCTTGGCATGGGCGCGGACGCCATCGCGGCGGCGCTGTCGGACGCGACCGCGCTGAGCCGGTGGCGGATGGAGGTGACCGAGCGAGCCGATGACGTGATCATCGTCAACGACGCGTATAACGCCAGTCCCGAGGCGGTCGCCGCGGCGCTGGAGGCACTCGGCGCGATGGCGGCGGGCAGGCGCGCGTATGCGGTACTCGGCCGGATGGCCGAGCTGGGCGACCGGTCCGCTGAGTTCCACGAGAAGGCTGGCCTGGCCGCGGCACGGTCCGGGCTTGCCGGGATCATCGCGGTCGGCGACGAGGCAGCCCCGATCCTGACCGGGGCCAAGGCGCAGCCAGGATTTACCGGCGAGCTGCTGGCTGTCTCCGACGGCGAGGCGGCAGTCGCCGCGCTTACCGAGCGGCTACGGCCAGGTGATGTGGTGCTTGTCAAGGCGTCCAGGGCCGCTGGCCTGCAGACAGTAGCGCTGGCGCTGGCCGCGCAGGAGGCTGCCCGATGAGAACGATTATCGTGTCGTCCGGCGTGGCGATGATCATCGCCTTGTTCGGCACCCCGCTGGCCATCAGGATCTTCCGACGGCGCGGATACGGCCAGCTGATCCGCGAAGAGGGGCCAGCCGCGCACGCGACCAAGCGCGGGACCCCGACCATGGGCGGCACCGTGATCGTGATCGCCACGCTGGTCGGCTACGTGGTCGGCCACCTGCTGACCGCTCCGTCGATGTCGACCTCGGGCATTCTGGTGCTCGGGCTGATGACCGGGCTCGGCCTCGTCGGGTTCATCGACGACTTCATCAAGATCTACCGGCAGACCAGCCTCGGGCTGCGCAGCGGGGCCAAACTGGCCGGACAGGCGGTCGTGGGCGCGATCTTCGCGGTAGAGGTGCTTGGCCATCCGGACGGTTACGCGCTGACGCCCGCCGATCCGCAGATCTCGTTCCTGCGCGACTTCGGGCCGACGATCGGAGTGCTCCCGTTCGTGCTCTGGATCGTGGTCATGATCGCCGGCACCTCGAACGCGGTGAACCTGACCGACGGGCTGGACGGGCTGGCGACCGGGGCCGCGATCCTGGTGCTTGCCGCCTATGTCCTGATCGCGAACTGGCAGGTGCGGAACGATTGCAGCATCTTCCTGAGCCCGAACTGCTATACCGTCCGTGACCCGTTGGACCTCGCCGTCGTGGCAGCCGCCGTGCTCGGCGCGTGCTTCGGCTTCCTGTGGTGGAACGCGCCGCCCGCGCGGATCTTCATGGGCGACACCGGATCGCTCGCGCTCGGCGGCGTGCTGGCCGGCCTTGCCGTCTGCACCAAGACCCAGTTGCTGCTGGTGATTCTCGGCGGCCTGTTCGTGATCATCGCGCTCTCGGTGATAGTCCAGGTCGGCTCGTTCAAGATGACGGGCAGACGGGTGTTCCGGATGGCGCCGCTGCAGCATCATTTCGAGCTCATGGGCTGGGCCGAGACCACGATCGTGATCAGGTTCTGGCTGATCGCCGGTCTCTTCGTCGGCCTGGGCCTCGGCCTGTTCTACGTCGAGTGGCTGCAATGGCTGCCGGCCTAGGCATCAGCTTCGCCGGCTCGCTCGACGGCCTGGGTGTCTGCGTGGCGGGGCTCGGCGTCTCCGGGCCGCCCGCGGCCAGGGTCCTCGCCGCGCACGGTGCCCTGGTCACGGCCGTGGACTCCCGGGACGACGACGAGCGCCGTGCGCTGGCCGACAAGCTCGCCGGGATCGGGGTCCGCGTGCTGCTCGGGGCGCAGGCGGCTGCCACCGTGCCGCCGGGCACCGAACTGGTCGTGACCTCACCAGGCTGGCAGCCGGACGCGCCGCTGCTGGCGGCAGCGGCCGCCAGCGGCATCGACGTGATCGGCGACGTAGAGCTGGCCTGGCGGCTGCGGCCGGTCCTGGCCAGCGGCGGCAGGCAGCAGTGGCTGGCAGTGACCGGCACGAACGGGAAGACCACGACGGTCCGGATGCTGGCGCACATGCTCTCCGCCGCGGGCTACCGTGCGGTCGCCGCCGGGAACGTCGGCACCTCGCTTGCCGACATCGTGGCCGAGCCCGATCCTTACGACGTCGTCGCTGTCGAGCTTTCTAGCTTTCAGCTGCACTGGAGTTCGACCATCCGGCCGCTGGCGGCGGTGGTGCTGAATATCGCCGCACATCATCTGGACTGGCACGGCACGTTCGAGGCGTACACGGCGGACAAGGCCAAGATCTTCGCGCCGGGCACGATCGCCATCGGGAACGCCGACGACGAGCGCTCCGCGCGGCTCGCCGTAGCGGCAGGAGAAACCGGCCGGGCCAGCCGGGTGGCCTTCTTCAGGCTGGGCGAGCCGGGTCCTGGTGAACTCGGCGTGGCCGGCGGGCTCCTGGCGGACCGGGCGTTCGCGGGCGCTCCGGGCGCGCGGCTCGCCGTTCTCGCCGACGTGTGCGGAGCCGACGAGACCCTCCGGGCCAGGCCGCCCGCGCCGCACAAGGTGGCGGATGCGCTTGCCGCGGCCGCGCTGGCCCGGGCCTACGGCGCGCCAGCCGAGGCGATCAGCGCGGGACTGCTCGCCTTCCGGCCCGAGCCGCACCGCATCACCTTGGTGCGCAATGTCGCCGGGGTGGACTACGTGGACGACTCCAAGGCGACCAACCCGCACGCCGCGGCGGCCTCACTGGCGGCCTACGAAGCCGTGGTGTGGGTAGCCGGCGGTTTGCTCAAGGGCGCCGAGGAAGACCTGGACCAGGTGGTCGCGGCGGTCGCGGCCAGGCTGCGCGGCGCGGTGCTGATCGGCGCTGACCGGGACAAGATCGCCGCGGCTCTGCGGCGACACGCACCTGAGGTCCCGGTCGTCGAGGTCAGCCGCACCGACACTGGAGTCATGGATTTCGTGGTCAACGCCGCTGCCGAACTGGCCGGACCGGGCGACACCGTGCTGCTCGCGCCCGCGGCTCAGTCCTTCGACATGTTCCGTGACTACCCGGCACGCGGGGACGCGTTCGCCGCAGCGGTCGGCCGGCTGGCGGCGGAGCAGTGAGCCAGGCGGGGCTCAGGTCGAAGGCCGCGGCCGCGCTCGCGCCGCTCGACCGGCCGCTCACCTCGTATTACCTGATCATCGGGACGACCGGGCTGCTGCTCGCGCTCGGTCTGGTGATGGTGCTGTCGACCTCGTCGGCAATCCAGCTCGAGAGTGGCCTGTCGCCGTATTCGGATTTCACCAAGCAGTTGCTCGGGGTGGCTGTCGGGCTGCCGGCGATGTGGCTGCTGTCCAGGGCGCGTCCGGCATTCTTCCGTGCCGTCGCGAGCCCGGTCATGCTGCTGGCGATCGTCGGCCTGACCCTCGTGCTCGTCTTCGGCATCACTGTGGGCGGCGGCGAGCGCTGGATTTCGGTCGGCGGCCTGCGGATCCAGCCGTCGGAGTTCGCCAAGTTCGCGTTCTGCGTGTGGGGCGCCGACCTGCTCGCCCGCAAGGAGAAACTCGGGCAGTTGAATGACTGGCGGACGCTGCTGCTCCCGCTACTTCCCGGCGCTGCGCTGCTCGGCATGCTCGTGATGCTGGGCGACGACCTCGGCACGACCTTCGTGCTGCTGCTGATCCTGCTGGCGCTGTTGTGGGTAATCGGGACGCCCGGCCGGATGTTCGGTGCGATGCTCGGGCTGATCGGCTTCATGCTGCTGCTGCTCATCGTGGCGGCCAACTACCGATCAGCGAGGATCACCGGCTTCCTGAACCCCACCTTGACCAACGACTGGCAGCTCATCCAGGGCAAGTACGCGATCGGCTCGGGCGGGTGGTTCGGCTCCGGGCTGGGCGACAGCGCCCAGAAGTGGGGCTGGGTGCCCAACCCGAGCACCGACTTCATCTTCGCGATCCTGGGCGAGGAACTCGGCCTGATCGGTACGACGTGCCTGGTGCTGCTCTACGGCGGACTGGCCTACGCCGGGCTGCGGATCGCCAGGAGGGTGACCGATCCGTTCATGCGGCTAGCTTCGTCGGCCGCGACCGCCTGGATCGTGGGACAGGCCCTGGTGAACATCGGCGCGGTGGTCGGCCTGCTGCCGATCACCGGGGTGCCGCTCCCGCTGATCTCTGAAGGGTTGTCGTCGTTGCTGGTCACGATGGTGACGATCGGCATGTTGCTCTCGTTCGCGCGGCAGGAGCCAGGGGCGAGCCAGGCGCTGGCGGCTCGGTCGCGACCCGGCCTGTCGCCGTGGCTGCGGGTACGGTCTAGGCTGGCTGATCCGGGTAGCCAAGGAATTCGGCGCCCGGACGGGCCGCGCCGGGACGGATCCCGGCAGGGCGGGCCGCGCCGGGACGGGCCGCGCCGGGACGGGCCGCGCACCGACGGGCAGCGCCGGGACGGGCCGCGCCGGGACGGGCCGCGCCAGCGACAAGCCACCGGATCGGCACCGCAACGGCTCGGCTCGTCGGCAGGACTGCGCCCGGGTACCGGAGCACAGCGGACCCGGCACGGTGGTGCGTCGGGTGACTGGCGGCCTGGCTGGGCGGCCCGTCCGCCAGGGCCGCACTGAAGCGGATCGGAATGAGGTAGTGATGGTACGGAGCGTGGTCATCGCCGGCGGCGGGACCGGTGGTCACATCGAGCCGGCCATGGCGCTGGCAGACGCGCTGCGCCGTCTCGATCCAGAGATCAGGATCACCTGCCTGGGTACCGAGCGCGGCCTGGAGACGAAGATCATTCCTGCGCGCGGTTACGCACTCGACCTCATTCCTGCCGTGCCGCTGCCGCGATCGCTCACCCCGGCGCTGCTTTCCGTGCCGGCGCGGATGGCAGCGGCCGTCGGGGCTGCGGCTCAGGTACTCGACCGGGCGGAGGCCACCGTCCTGGTCGGCTTCGGCGGCTACGTCGCGACACCCGGGTACCTGGCGGCCATGCGGCGCCGGGTACCGATCGTCGTGCACGAGGCGAACGCAAGGCCGGGCCTGGCCAACCGGATCGGCTCGCGGCTGACCCGGCATGTCTTTACCGGCCAGCGTGGTACCAGGCTGCCGCATGCCACGTTCATCGGGATTCCGATCCGGAACGAGATCGCAACGCTCGACCGGCTGGACCTGAGCGACCGGGCACGCGCTCATTTCGGGCTGCGGCCAGATCTGCCGGTCCTCCTGGTGACCGGCGGTTCCCAGGGTGCGGCGTCGCTGAACAGCGCGGTCATCGCTGCCGCGGAGTTGCTGCTCTCGGCCGGCGTGCAGGTGCTGCATATCGTCGGACCCCGGTCTGGTGCCAGGCCCAGCATGCCGCGCGGCAGCGTTCCTTACGTCATGCTGGAGTACCTCGACCGGATGGACCTGGCCTACGCGGCGGCGGACTTCGCCCTGTGCCGGGCTGGCGCGATGACCTGCGCGGAACTGACCGCCGTCGGGCTGCCAGCCGCCTACGTGCCGCTCCCGCACGGCAACGGCGAGCAACGGCTGAACGCGATGCCCATCGAGCGGGCGGGCGGCGGCATGATCGTTGACGACGCCAGCCTCAGTCCGGAGTGGATCCGGACGGTCCTGTTGCGAGTCCTGCTCGACCACGAACGGGTCGCCTACATGTCCCGGGCAGCGGCCGGTGTCGGCAGCAGGGATGCGGACGAAGCCCTGGCCGCCGAGGTGATCGCCGTGGCCGATGCCGGCCGAAGCCGCAAGCGGGCCGGGCAGCGTGAGCGGGCCGCCAGCGGACGATCCGGCCGTGCACGGCCAGGATCCCGGTACCCCGGCCCGGCGCCCGTCGGGCCCGGATATCCGGAAACCGAGCGCGGGCGGCCCGATTACGGTGCCGACTACACCCAGCCCGGCTACCCGGGACCAGGCCCCCGCGGCACCGGGCATCAAGGACCCGGTTACGCGAGTACCGGGTTTCCAGGACCTGGATACCCGGAAACCGGACCTCGAGGTCCTGGATATGCGGAGCCGGGACACCCAGGTGCCAGCTATGCCAGGCCGACCGACCCTGGCTATCCGGGTTCGGGATATGCCGGGTCGGACTCGCGGTCGCGTGAATACCCGCCTGCTGCGCATGGCGGGCCGGAGTCGCGGCCGGCTGAGTATCTGGCTCCCGGCTATGGGGCACCGGAGCAGCCTCGTGAGTACCCGACCTCCGAGTACGGGTACCGGGGGCCGGAGCAGCCACGTGAGTACCCGGCTCCCGAGTACGGGTACCGGGGGCCGGAGCAGCCGCGTGAGTACCTTGCTCCCGGATATGGCGGGCCGGAGTCGCGGGCACCGGAGTACCCCGCTGGCGGGTATCCGGGGCCGCACGCCGAGGCGGCAGGTTACCCAGGGCATAGCTACTCCAAGCCGGACAGATACGAGCCGCCCGGCCAGCGGCGGCCTGAGCCTGCCGGGCGAGGCTATCCGGAGGCTGGATACGACGATCATGGCCGGTGGGAGACGAGACCGCCGGAGACGAGACCGCCGGAGGCGAGGCGGTCGGACACTGGATACCCGGACCAGGACTCGCACCCGGCCCCGGGTAACACCGGGCCGGCTCGGGGCAGCCGGCACCGAGGATCGCATCGCGGACGATGACGTCGGCGGCAGGAGGACTGCGACGATGGGTCTGGTAACGCCGGTCGAGCCGGTCGCGCTCAGCGACCTGGGCCGGGTTCACTTCGCCGCTATTGGCGGCGCGGGGATGTCAGGAATCGCCCGCATCATGCTGGCCAGGGGCGTGTCGGTGTCCGGCTGCGATTCTGCGCGGTCAGCGCAACTCGACGAACTCGCCAGGCTAGGCGCACGGGTGGTGGTCGGTCACTCGGCCGAGCACCTCAGCGAGACTGACACGCTGGTGATCTCCTCGGCGATCCGGCCGGACAATCCGGAGCTCGCGGCGGCCAGGCAACTCGGTATCAGGGTCCTGCACCGGGCAGCGGCACTGGCCTCGGTCATGCTCGGCCGGCAAGCGATCGCGGTCGCCGGGACGCATGGCAAGACGACTACGACGTCGATGATCACTACGGTGCTGCGCCGCCGCGGCTGCGATCCGTCCTATGTCATCGGCGGGATTCTGGCCGACACGGGACTGGGTGCCGCCGACGGCACCGGCAGCACGTTCGTCGCCGAAGCCGACGAGAGCGACGGATCGTTCCTGATGCTCGCACCCGACGCGGCCGTAGTGACCTGTGTCGAGGCTGACCACCTCGACAACTACGGCAGTCTCGCGGCGATCGAGGCGGCGTTCGCCGCCTTCGCCGGCAAGATCGCTCCGGGCGGATTGCTGGTGACCTGCGCGGACGATCCGGGAGCCCGCCAGCTTGCGGCTCGGGCAGCCCAGGCGGCCGGACCCGGACTCCGGCTGGTGAGCTATGGCGAGTCAGCCGATGCCGACTACCAGCTGACCGCGCTGACCGCTGCGGGCATGGCGACGGAATTCGAGCTGACCGCAGGGACAGGTACGGTCAGGATCCGGGTGGAAGTCCCGGGAAAGCACAATGCGCTCAACGCCGTGGCCGCCTACGCCACCTGTGTGCAGCTTGGCATGGCACCGGCGGAGGTTGCCGCCGGGCTGGCGGGATACCGGGGCGCGAAGCGGCGGATGGAACTGAAGGGCGAGGCTGACGGTGTCCGCGTGCTCGACAGCTACGCCCATCATCCGACCGAACTAGCCGCCGACCTGGGCGCTGCGCGCGACATCGCGCTCGGCGGCCGCGTGGTCGCTGTCTTCCAGCCGCATCTGTTCAGCCGTACCAGGATCTTCGCCGAACAGTTCGGGGCAGCGCTGGCGCGGGCGGACGAGGTGTTTGTTCTCGATATCTATGCCGCACGGGAAGACCCGGAACCCGGCGTCACCGGTGCCTTGGTGGCCGATGCGGTACCTGGCGGGCGCGGCGTCTTCCATGCCGACATGGCGAGCCTGCCTCGGGTGGTGGCCGAGACCGCTAAGCCAGGGGATGTGGTGCTGACCATGGGCGCGGGCGATGTCACCACGCTCGGTCCGGCCATCCTCGCTGCCCTGCGAGCCAGGTCAGGCGGCGGCGAATGAGCACGGCCGTGCCCGCCGCCGGGCGCGGGCACGATCCGTGGAAGACAGCCTTTTTCGGCGTGAGCGTCGTCGCCCTGGCTGTCGGCATCGCCTGGGCGCTGCTCGGATCCAGCCTGCTGGTCGTCCGCTCGGTGCAGGTGACCGGCTCCGCGCAAATCTCCAGGCAGCGAGTCATCGCCGTGGCCGGCATCGCGATGGGCACCCCGTTGATCAGGCTCGACACGGCGGCAGTGGCACGCCGGGTGGAGCGGATCACCCAGGTGCAGATCGCCCGGGTGACCCGGTCATGGCCGGACGCGGTGGTGATCTGGGTCAAGCGGCGCACGGCCATGTTCGCCGTCCCCGCGCACGGTGGTTACGACCTGGTCGATTCCTACGGGGTCGTGCTGGCCTGGGCGGTGACCAAGCCGACCCGGCTGGTCCTGCTGAAAGCCCCGGTAGGGTCCGCGGCCAGGCTGCGCGGTAACGCTGCCGTACTCGCCGCCGGGGCCGTGGTGCGCAGCCTGCCGGCGTGGCTGCGCCGGCGGGTGACCACGGTCCGGGCCACCGGGGCAGCAGCCATCACCCTGGTCCTGCCTGGCGGGGTGACCGTGGCCTGGGGCGGCCCGGGGCGCGCAGCGGCCAAGGCCAGGGAGATGGCTGTTCTGCTGCGCACGGGCGCCAGCTATTACGACGTCAGTGACCCAGTGACAGCCGTGACCGGGCCGACGGGAGGCCCAGCCGGATGAACGGGACGTTGAAGGGGATCATCGCGGCGGTTTCCGGCAATCTTAATGCACGTACCGTGACTTTATCTTCACTGAAAGCAACACGCAGGGCCGGTCACGGCGGGGTTAGTTGACCGCCGATGCCAGGCAACTCTACTGTCCCTATCAATCGGCAGCTTGACATAACTCTAAATCTCAACCTGAGGGTGAGAGTTGACATGCTGGATCGCGGCACCTGCCGTGCCTGTCTTCGCAGGGGGGTCTCGGGAAGCCGGCCGGCTGTTAGGCCGGGCCCGGCAGGATGACCGGTCGCGGTAGCGGTCGGCCAGATACGCGATAGGCAAACGAACGGGAAGGTCCCTCCGTGGCAGCACCGCAGAACTATCTCGCGGTCATCAAGGTCGTCGGCATCGGCGGAGGCGGCGTCAACGCCGTCAACCGGATGATCGAAGAGGGCCTCAAAGGCGTCGAGTTCATCGCGATCAATACCGATGCCCAGGCGCTGCTGATGAGCGATGCCGACGTGAAGCTGGACGTCGGCCGCGAACTCACCAGGGGTCTCGGCGCGGGTGCCAACCCTGACGTCGGCCACAAGGCGGCGGAGGATCACCGCGAGGAGATCGAAGAGGTGCTCAAGGGCGCCGACATGGTCTTCGTGACAGCGGGAGAGGGCGGCGGAACAGGTACGGGCGGCGCTCCGGTCGTCGCGCAGGTGGCGAGGTCGCTCGGCGCGCTGACGATCGGCGTGGTGACCAGGCCGTTCGGCTTCGAGGGCAAGCGCCGGGCGGCTCAGGCTGACGCGGGAATCGAGCGGCTGCGCAGCGAGGTAGACACACTCATCGTGATCCCGAACGACAGGCTGCTCTCGATCTCCGACCGGCATGTCAGCGTGCTCGACGCGTTCAAGGCGGCCGATCAGGTGCTGCTGTCCGGTGTCCAGGGCATCACCGACCTGATTACGACTCCTGGCCTGATCAACCTCGACTTCGCCGACGTCAAGTCGGTGATGTCCGGGGCCGGCTCGGCCCTGATGGGAATCGGCTCGTCGCGCGGTGACGACCGGGCGGTGGCAGCGGCCGAGATGGCGATCTCGAGCCCGCTGCTCGAGGCGAGCATCGACGGGGCGCACGGCGTTCTGCTGTCCATCCAGGGCGGCTCTGACCTCGGCTTGTTCGAGATCAACGAAGCCGCTCAGCTCGTCGCCAACTCGGCGGCTCCGGACGCCAACATCATCTTCGGCGCCGTCATCGACGACGCGCTCGGCGACGAGGTCCGGGTGACGGTGATCGCGGCCGGTTTCGACGAGAGCCAGACCGGCCGGGCCAGGCCAGGGCGGCCGGTCGCCTATCAGCCGTCGCAGGGATCAGATGCCTTCGGGGCGCCCTGGCGGCCGGTGACGCTGCCCGGAATCAAGGATTCGGCCGGGGCGGCGGGCCAGGCTGGCGCTAGCGGGTCGCAGCCGGCCGAGGGTTACCAGGCCGAGCACGCGGGCTCCGGATCGGCCGCGGGCGGTGCCGGGTCCGGCGGCGCTGGCGGGGCACCGGCGGCGAACGCGGTGACCGACTCGGTCCCCGCGCCGCGAGCTGCGGAGGACCCGGCGGCTGCCGACGATCGCGGTTCGGGCCAGCCTGGCCGTGACGGCGCCGGCCCTGGACTGCGCGGTGACGGCTCGAGCACCCGGCGCAGGTCGGTGGTGTTCGAGGAAGACGACGAACTCGACGTGCCCGACTTCCTCAAGTGAGCCGGGGAGCTGCGGTGCCCGGCACGCCCGTGCCGCAGCGCACGGACCAGGTCGGCGCGCTCAAGACCGGGCCGGGCCGGTCGTTCGAGGTATGCGCCGGAGTGCGTGCGGTGTTCACCGGGCGAGCGGGCGGCGTCAGCGCTGACCCGTTCGGGACGCTCAACTTGAGCTACTCGGTCGGCGATGGTCGGCGGGCGGTCGACGCGAACCGGGATCTGGTGCCGCGCCTGATCGGCCCTGGACCGGAACGCGTCGCCTGGCTGCGACAGGTACACGGCGCCGACGTGGCGTACGCGGCCGGGCCGCCGCCGGATGAAGAGCCGCAGGCAGACGCGGTCTTCTCCGATTCCCCGTCCGTCGCGGTCGGGGTACTGGTAGCCGACTGCGCGCCGGTGCTGCTGGCTGATCCCGCGGCCCGGCTGGTAGGCGCGGCGCACGCGGGCCGGCCCGGCCTGGCAGCGGGCGTGGTGCCCGCGCTGGTGGCGGCCATGTCGCGGGCCGGAGCCGATCCAGGCCGGATGCGCGCCGTGATCGGCCCGGCGATCTGCGGCCAGTGCTACGAGGTGCCCGCGCGGATGCGCGACGAAGTCGCCGCGGCGGCGGCGGATTCCGCCTGCGTGACCAGGAAGGGCACCCCGGGCATCGACCTGCGCGCCGGGCTGCGCCGCCAGCTCGCGGACCTGGGGGTCGGGCGGCTAGCCGACGACGCCAGGTGCACGGCGGAGTCGCCCGAGCTGTTCTCCTACCGGCGCGACGGCAGCACCGGCCGGTTCGCTGGCCTGATCTGGCTCACGACGTGACCGGCGTGATGCCGGGGGCGAACGGCGACCGGGCCGCTGAGCTCGCCGAGCGGCTGCGGGCGTTGCGCGCGAGGATCGCGGCCGCCTGCGCGCAGGCCGGCCGCCTCGCGGACGACGTGACTCTGGTCGCGGTGACCAAGAACTTTCCTGCCTCGGACGTGGCCCTGCTCGCGGCTCTGGGCGTCACTGACGTGGGGGAGAACCGCGATCAGGAGGCCGCGCCGAAGGCTGCCGAGTGCGCGGCGCGCGGGCTGGCGCTGCGCTGGCATTTCGTCGGCCAGCTGCAGGTGAATAAGTGCGCCAGCGTGGTCAGCTACGCCGACGTGGTCCACTCGGTTGACCGGCTCAGGCTGGTCCGGGCGCTCGGCACGCGTGCCCGGGCCGCCGGGCGCGTCGTCACCTGCCTGATCCAGGTGCGCCTGGACGAAGCGGCTGAGCCGGCGGGCGGTCACGACGGGCAGCGCGGCCACGACGCGCGGCCCGGCGAGCGAGGCGGCGCGCTTCCTGCCGACGTCCCTGGCCTGGCCGACGCGATCGCCGCCGAGGATGGCCTGGTCCTTGGCGGGGTGATGGCCGTGGCGCCGCTCTGGGCCGCGCCCAGGCCGGCGTTCCGGCGCCTGCGCGAGGTCGCCGAGCTGGTCAGGTCGGAGCACCCTGGCGCATCGACCATTTCCGCGGGCATGAGCGGTGACCTGGAAGACGCCATTGCGGAAGGTGCGACACACCTGCGTGTTGGTACGGCGTTGCTCGGAGGCCGGCAGGCCTTCGTCAGGTAATGTCCGACGCGTAGCAGCCGGCGTGAGCCGGGCTGCTTAACAGCATGACGGAGGACTGACGATGGCCAGCGCTATGCGCAAGATGGCGGTCTATCTCGGCCTGGTGGAGGATGACCATCGTTACGACGATCCTTACACCGACGAGTATGGCGAGAGTGACGATTACGCGGATTACGTTACCGAGTACGCCGACCACACCGATCCGCGTGAGAACGCTGGCTACGGCACCGACGGCGGCCAGGATGGCCGCTTGCGAACGGAACGCCGCGTCGCGACCGAGCACTTGCAGACGACTGACCTCGCGCGGATCACCACACTGCACCCGCGAACGTATAATGAGGCGCGGACCATCGGGGAGCATTTCCGCGAAGGTACTCCGGTGATCATGAATCTGACCGAGATGGTCGATAGTGACGCCAAGCGCCTCGTGGACTTCTCGGCGGGACTGATCTTCGGGCTCCGCGGCTCGATCGAGCGGGTCACCAACAAGGTGTTCCTGCTCTCCCCTGCCAACGTCGAGGTCACGGCTGAGGACAAGGCCAGGATCGCGGAACGGGATTTCTTCAACCAGAGTTAGGCGTAAGCGAGTGTGCACCATGAGGTGTCGGTCACATCTGCCACCACGGCAGGCACCGGACCGATGTGGCGGGCGTCAGGCCCGCCCGGGGGGCAGGGCAGGCCGATGACGATCGTCAAGGTCGTGTTCACGTACGCATTGACGTTGTACTTGCTGCTGCTCATCGGACGGCTGATCATCGATATGCTGCAGGCGTACAGCAGGTCCTGGAGTCCGTCTGGCGCTTTGGCGATCGTGGCGGAGATCGTCTTCACCGTGACTGATCCGCCACTGAGATTGCTAAGGCGCTACCTTCGGCCTGTGCGGCTAGGTAGTGTTGCTCTAGACCTCAGCTACACGCTGTTGTTCCTGGTGATCGTTGTGTTGCTATCGGTCGTAAGCAGCTTGTGATCAGGTAGCCTCTCTAGGGTACCCACGCGCCAAGGAGACAAGGACATGCCACTGACGCCCGCGGATGTGCGGAACAAGCAGTTCAGCACGACCAGGCTCAGGCCTGGCTACGACGAGGAAGAGGTGGACGCCTTCCTGGACGAGGTCGAGGCTGAGCTCGACCGGCTGATCCAGGAGAACGAGGAGCTGCGGGCGAAGCTCGCCGAGGTTCTCCGTGGCGGGAAGATGGCGGCCCCGCTGAATTCGCCGCACCTTGACGGCCCGGACATGATGCAGAACGAGTCGCTGCGCGTGGAGTCCGAGCGCCGGTCCGAGTCTATGCCGATGGGTGGCATGAAGGCGGCCGAGGACAACATGGACACCGCGGCGCGGGTCCTTGCACTGGCGCAGCAGACGGCAGACCAGGCGATTGCCGATGCCCGCAGGGAGGCTGACGAGACGCTGAGCCGTGCTCGCCGCGAGGCCGACGACCTGCTCACCAAGGCGCGCCGTCAGTCTGAGCAGATCACCAGCGACGCGCGGGCGCGTGCGGAGAGCCTGGAGCGGGATGCTCAGGAGCGGCACCGTCAGGCGATGGGTTCGCTTGTGCAGTCGCGCGAGGAACTTGAGCGGCGTGTTGACGACCTTCGTGCGTTCGAGCGCGAGTACCGGAGCAGGCTCAAGGCGTACCTTGAAGGCCAGCTACGTGACCTGGAGGCTGGAGCCGCGGATAGCGGGGTGTTCCCTGCCGTCGGGGCCACCGGTCCGCAGCCAGCCGTACCGGTGGGCATGGGCGGCCGGATGGACATGCGGAACGGCGGGCCAGCGACCCCGACAGGCTCATTCTCGGGCATGCCAGAGCCGGTGGCGCACAGTGGCGGATACCACCCGGCAGACTCCGGCCAGCACGATCGCCGCTAGCAGACGATTGGCTTAGCCTCGCGAGTGGAGTTCGCGCGTGATCCGGTTCGGCGTCGTCCTGTCGATCGTGCTCATCGCAATTGGGCTGCTGGTGGCGGGTTTCGTCACCGGCAGCCTGTTGCTTGTCTTCGTCTCTGTCGGCGTCGCTGCCCTAGCCGGGCTGATGCTGCTGGTAGTCGTTCTTATCTGGCGCGACGAGATCTTCGGGTCGGCTGCGGCAGAGCAAGCGGCCGGCGCTCCCGTAGCTGGCGCTCAGCTTGTCGGCGCTGAGCACGCGGGCCATGTTGCGGAGGCGATCGACGCGGTCGTGCGGTCGGCACCGGCCAGAGCCCGTGCGGCTGAGCCAGCCGTGGCTGGGCGGCGAGTTGCCGCCGGGGGACAAGCCGCGGGACAGGTAGCCGCCGAGCGGCCGCCCGCGGGAGTGCGGCAGAGCACGCATCGAGCGGGCCCCGACCGGATCGGCCCGGACCGGGTAGCACCGGACCGTCAGGCCACGGACCGTCAGGCCACGGATCGGGTCGCGGCGGACCGGGCGGCGGCGGGGCGGGCGGCGGCGGACCGCGGTCGGCGCAGCGGACGTGAATCGGCGGCCTTCGCAAGTCCTGGCGGCTGGCGTGATGGCAACGAACCAGATCGGGCCGACCGGTATCGACCCGTCGCGAGCACTGAGTTCACCGAACTTGACCGTCCAAGTGGTAACCGTTCCGGTGGCGGCCGTCCCGGCGCTGACCGTTCGGGCGCTGACCGTTCGGGCGCTGACCGTTCCGGCTGGGTTGCTCCGCGTGCCGACGGGCCAGCCGCAGCCAAGCAGCCGGCCGACGGGGCCGTACCGACTGCGCCCGCGAGCGCTGCTGAGGCGCAGCGGCTGGGAAGCGGGCCGCCGCTAGGCGAAGCCGTACCTCAGGCGGACAGGTCGGCCGGCACTGCCGACGTGCGCAAGCCGGCTGCGACCAGCGCGGATCGGGCAGATGCGCCGGCTCGCCCGGCTGCGCGGCCGGGTCGGCCGGATGCGCCGTCTGCGGGCGGCCCGGATGCGGCTAAGCCAGATCGGGAAACGGGGAAACCAGATCGCCCGGAAGCGGGGAAACCAGGCCAGCCGGATGCGGAGAAGGCAGGCCGGCCGGATGCGGCCGGGGCAGATCAGCCGCGAGCGGCGCGTTCTGGCGTCGGTCGCGCATCCGGGAACGTACCCGCCCCGGTGACTGCCGGGGCCGCCGCTGGCGCAAGTGCGCCAGCGGTCCAGCCGGCCGGCAACGTCGGCAAGCCGGCCAGCAGCGCGAAGTCAGGCGGCTTCGGTTCGGGCAAGGCTGACGCCGGCCAGGCTGAGGTCCGTAAGGCTGACGCTGGCCAAACTGACGCCGGCCAGGCTGAGGTCCGCAAGGCTGACGCCGGCCAAACTGACGCCGGCCAGGCCGAGGTCAGCAAGGCCGACTCAGTCAAGGCCGACTCAGTCAAGGCCGGGCAAGCGAGCGGAACAGCGAAGCCCGGTCCGGATGCCGGCCAGCGTACGGGCGCGGCCGCGGCGGCCGACGGGGAGATCTCCGTCCGGGTGGTACCCGGCATTGCCAGGTACCACAAGAGCGATTGCATCCTGATCCGTTTCCTGGCAGACGATGATCTGGAGGTCATGAGCCGCGAATCGGCGGCGGCAGGCGGGTACGCGGCCTGCAAGGCATGTCAGCCGGATCAGACCGCGGCGAGCGTTCCGGCCGGCTGAGCGAGCCGATCGACCGGGCAGGCTGACGGCCCAGGCCGGCCGTACATGCCGCGCGCGTGCCTCCCTGCCTGCGGATCGTATCCCGCTAGGAACTGATCCGCCACAGCCAGACCGTCAGGCCAAGCTGAGCGTTGACATGCGAGCGGATATCGGGCTGCGGGATCTCGTTTGCCTGGCCGGGGCCGAAGTCGGGTGCCCGGGTCTGCGCACTGATCGCTGGCCGGTGCTCGGCCAGCGCCGCGGCGAGCCCGGCATCGGCGGTGTGCCAGCGAAGTGCGAGCTGGTCGCCGTCGTCGAATGCGTCACTCTTACGTGCCCGCTGGATCATCCGCACGACCTCGCGGGCCAGCCCCTCGCTGCGCAACTCCGGGGTGATCGTCAGGTCGAGTGCCACGGTGGCGACCGCGTCGCGGCCAACCGCGCTCCGGCGGCCCCGGGTGGAATCGCCGCTAGCCGGCGCCAGTTCGCGCAGCGCGCGCACGTTGATTTCGTCGGCCAGGAGCGAGCGTAGTTCGCTGCCGAGGTCGGCGAATCCGGGTGCGGCTACGAGCGCGGCGGACAACGGCTGCCGCACCTTGATCATGGCATCGGCTCGGGCGGCATGGCCGAGCCTGGCCAGTCGCCGCACCAGCGTCATCTGGCCGGCCAGCCGTCGATCGATCAAATCGGGCGCGGCCTGCGGCCAGGAAGCGTGGTGGACGGAGTCCGGCGCTGCCGGTGACCGGAGCAAGCCCCACACGTGATCGGCGAGGAACGGCGCGATCGGCGCCATCAGCCTGGTCAGCGTCTCGAGGCATTCGTGCAAGGTCGCGAACGCCGCTGTGCTGCCCGCGTTCACGTGGCCAGGCAGCACCGGACCCGGCCGGAATCTGCTACGCGACAGGCGCAGATACCAGTTGGACACGTCGCCGACGAAAGCTGCGATCCGGCGGGCGGCCAGATCGGACCGGAAGCTGTCCAGCGCGGTGGTGACTTCGCCAATCAGCGTGTTCATCTCGCCGAGCAGCCAGCGATCCAGCGGCGGCCGGTCCCTGGCCGCCGGCGCCCCGGGACCGCCGGGTTTCCGCCGGCCACCCGCGGCCGGCGCGTCCGAATACCGGAGCAGGAATGCGGCCGCGTTCCAGTAGGTCAGCAGTACCTTCCTGACGACCTGGCGCAGCGCGTCGTCGGAGAGCGTCACGACGGGGCGCGATGACGTCGCGGCGACGAGCCAGCGCACGGCGTCGGCACCGTACCTCTCGATCACCGGCCGTGGCTGGATGACGTTCCCCAGCCTGCCGCGCATCGGGCGGCCGCGGCCGTCGGCTACCGATGCGGCGCGCAACCCGGTCACGAAGGTCGGCCTGTCCAGGACAAGCCGGCCGACGGCCTGCAGCGAGGAACGCCAGGACCTGGCCTGCTGGCTGTCCTCGGCGAGAAACTGCGCGGGAAGGCGGCCGGGGTCGCGGTCTCGCGGCGCGGTCTCGCCGCGCGCAGGGCCGTGACGCCGGGCGAACGGCATGGCCCCGGCATCAAAGCTGGCGTCGATGATCTCGGGTACCCGGCGGGCGGCGGCGCCGCAGTCCGGGCAGCCGATCACGATCCGGTCTACCTCGGGCCGGTGCGGGTCGATCCCGGTCACGTCACGGTCGGCTAGCCGGGACAGCTCGGCGAGCGAGCCCGCGCAGGTGAGGTGACCGTGCCCGCACTCCCACAGCGGCATCGGCGTGCCCCAGTACCTTGTGCGGGACAGCGCCAAGTCCGCCGATCCAGCGGTCATGCCGCGCACGTACCAGGACCGCACCGGGTACGGCAGCAGCGGCGTGCCGCAACGCCAGCAGTGCGCGCCGGCCTCGTTTTTGGTATGTGCGGAGAACAGCAGGCCGCGATCGGCGAGGCTGGCGACCAGGACCGGGACGGCGTCGAGGAAGAAGACTCCGCCGACTAGCGGCAGCGTCGGGTCGAACCGCCCGTCCGGGCCGAGCGGGTTGACCACCGGCAGGTCGTGCGACCGTGCCGCGGCCAGGTCGGCTGTGCCATACGCCGGCGTCAGTTGCACCAGCCCGGTGCCGACGTCACCGCGCACGAACGGTTCGGTGACGACGCGCCGCGGGCTGCCGTGCTCGCCGGTGCCGAACACCGGGCGGCAGGTCGCGCCGGCCAGGTCGCGGCCGGGCAGGCGTGCCGCGATGTGCCAGCCCTCGCCGAGTACCCGGGCGAAGGCCTCTTCCGCCAGGACCACCCGGTCGCCATGCCCGGCCCGCCGGGCTACCGCGTAGCTGGTGTCCGGATGCAGGGCTATGCCGGTGCAGGACGGCAACGTCCACGGCTTCGTCGTCCAGGCAAGCAGGTCGGCGCCGTGCAGCTGGCTGCCAGCGCCGGCCGGAACGGTCAGCAGCGGGAAGCGGACGGTGACAGCCTGGCCCGGCTGCGAGCTGCCGCCGTCCGCCGGGCCAGCCTCCTGCGGCGACAGCGGGGTCTGGCAGCGCGGGCAGTACGGGCCGATCCGGTAGTCCCTGAACAGCAGGCCCGCGTCGAAGAGCTGCCGGACTGACCACCAGACATACTCGATGTAGCCGGGATCCATCGTGCGGAACGCCGACGCCAGGTCAACCCAGCACCCCATCCGCTCCGCCAGGTCCGCGAAGGCAACGACATGGCGGAGCGCGGATTCCCGGCAGCGGGCGATGAACCGGTCGACGCCGTATGCCTGAATGTCCGCGGGGCCGCAGAGCCCGAGTTCCTTTTCGACCGCGACCTCGACCGGCAGGCCATGACAGTCCCAGCCGGCCTGCCGGGCTACCTGGAAGCCCCGCATCGCTTTGAAGCGCGGGTAGATGTCCGCGATCACCCGGCCCGGCAGGTGCTGGATTCCCGGCATCCCGTGCGCCGTGGCCGGACCGTCGTAACAGACCCAGGCGGAGCGGTCCGCTGTCCGTGCGAGCGAACGGGCCGGCGTCCCGTGCGCGGTCCACCGGCTGAGCATCTCCCGTTCGGCCGAAGGCAGGTCGATGGTGGCACGGACGTCGCGGCTCGGACGTAGCTGCCCGGCGCGTGCGCCGGCTGGTCGCGGCATCCTCAGCCCCCGCTGGTCGCCCCCGTAGACCCGTGCAGCGCTTACCATAACCGACGGCCCGCTGCCGGCAGACGGCGGTCAGCCGTGTCGTCGCCTGGCCTGTTTGCGAATCGGCCCGGTCACCACTTATCCTCCGGTGACGCATGTCACCCGTGATCATCGTCATCTCGGCGTCAAGGGAGGCGGGAATGACCGCAGCCGCGCAGTCGGATGCTGCTGGCTTTCCGGTGCGGCAGGGCGAGACGCGCTGGACGGACGCCGAGATCGCAGAGGTAAGGTCGCAGCTTGTGCTGGAGGCCACGGAACTCCAGGCCGAGATCGACCGGGCCGAGTCTGACATCGCCGACCGGCTTGGCGACTCGGTCAGCGAAGCGGGTGATGACCAGGCGGACATCGGTGCGAAGGCGTATGAGCGGGAGCACGAGCTCGCACTGAGCTACAACGCGCGGGAACTCCTCGCGCAGACCGAGCGGGCACTGGCCCGGATTGAAGCTGGCACTTATGGAGCATGCGAGTCATGCGGCGAGCCGGTCGGGAAGGCCCGCTTGCAGGTCTTTCCGCGGGCGACGCTGTGCGTGAGCTGCAAGCAGCGGGAGGAACGCCACTGAGCGGGGACGAGCACGTAGGCAAGGACGCCGAGCCGTCGGCCGGCGGTGCCGGCTCTCCGGCCGGGCGGGCCGGCCATCCGGCCGGGCGCCGCCGGGTCGCGGTTCTGCTCGCGGTGGCGGTGACTGTCCTGGCGCTGGACATCGCGTCCAAGACGGTCGTCGTGGCCACGCTGTCCGACCGGGCGCCCGTCCGGTTGCTCTGGGGCTTCCTGCATCTGACCGAGTCACGGAACCCTGGCGCGGCGTTCAGCATCGGCACGTCGATGACGGTCGTGTTCTCCGCGATCGCCGTCGGCGTGATCGTGTACATCTTGCGCACGTCGCGGCGGATCAGGAACCTGCCGTGGGCGGTGACGCTCGGGCTGCTGCTCGGCGGTGCGACCGGCAACCTGATGGACCGGCTCTTCCGGTATCCCGGCCCGTTCCGCGGCTACGTCGTGGACTGGATCCAGGTGCCGCATTTCCCGATCTTCAATTTGGCCGACTCTTCGATCGTGTGCGGTGGCGTGCTCGCCGTGCTCCTGGCCATCCGTGGCGTGTCCATCGAAGGGCCAAGCGGGCCAGGACCGCACGGCCAGCCACCGGGCGCCTCCGCCGGCACGGCCGGGGAGACTGGCCGCGATTCGGCGGACACCAGTTACCGTCCCGGTGGTGGCGTGGCGTGACCGCCCCGGTCCAGCGCCGGGTACCGGTGCCCGACGGGCTCGACGGCGAGCGGCTGGACGCGGCGATCGCCAGGATGTTCGGCCTGTCCAGGACCCGGGCTGCCGAGCTGATCGCCGACGGCGCCGTGCTGGTCGGCGGCCGGCCGGCCGGCAAGTCCGACCGGGTGCCCGCGGGCGAGTGGCTGGACGTCACGCTGCCGCCGGTGGCCCGCGCTCCGGCGGCGCCGGTCCCCGCGGCCGTTCCCGGGCTTGCCGTGGTGCACGAGGATGGCGACGTCATCGTCGTCGACAAACCCGCCGGGGTAGCCGCGCACCCGACGCCGGGCTGGACCGGACCCACGGTGCTGCAGGGGCTGCTGGCCGGCGGCCACCAGATCGCTACCAGCGGCGCGGCCGAGCGTCAGGGGATCGTGCACCGGCTCGACGCCAACACCACCGGCCTGATGGTCGTGGCGAAGAGCGAGCGCGCCTACAGCGTGCTGAAGCAGGCGTTCAGGGACCGGGAGGTGGACAAGCGTTACCACGCGCTCGTCCAAGGGCATCCGGACCCGCTGCGCGGAACTATCGACGCGCCGATCGCCAGGCATCCCGCGGGCGACGGGCGGTTCGCCGTGATCGCGGACGGCCGGCCATCGGTCACCCACTACGACACGCTGGAGGCGTTCCGCGCGGCTAGCCTGATCGAGATCAAGCTGGAGACCGGCCGGACGCACCAGATCCGGGTGCACATGGCTGCGGTGCGGCACCCGTGCGTCGGGGACCGGCTGTACGGTGCCGACCCGGTGCTTGCCGCCAGGCTCGGCATCGCACGGCAGTGGCTGCATGCGGTCCGGCTCGGGTTCGCGCATCCCGACGACGGCCGGTGGGTGGAGTTCACCAGCGGTTATCCGGCCGACTTGAGCGCCAGTCTCGACACGCTCGCGGCAGAGTCCTGATCCTCGGGCGCGTCCGGCCGCGGATGCCCGGTTCGTTGGGTTAGGGTCGGAGCACCGTCCAGCGACTGCGGGCGGCAGCGTGCCTGGAGGAGGGCGTCGATGGCGGCAACTCGGGACGGCTTCGCACATCTGCACGTGCACACCGAGTACTCGATGCTCGATGGTGCCGCCCGGCTTGACGACATTTTCGCCGAGTGCCAGCGCACGGGCATGTCGGCGATCGCGATGACCGACCACGGCAATGTCTACGGCGCGTACGACTTCTACAAGAAGGCGAAGGCGGCCGGCATCAAGCCGATCATCGGCATCGAGGCCTACCTGGCGCCCGAGCACCGCATGCACAAGCAGCCGGTGCGGTGGGGGACGCCGGCCCAGAGGGACGACGACGTGTCGGGCGCGGGTGCCTATACCCACATGACGCTGCTGGCGCAGACCACCCGCGGCATGTACAACCTGTTCCGGCTGTCCTCGCTGGCATCGATCGAAGGCTTCTTCCGCAGTCCGCGGATGGACAGCGAACTCCTGGCCAGGTACTCGGACGGGATCATCGCCACGACCGGCTGCCCTGGCGGCGAGGTGCAGACCAGGCTCAGGCTCGGCCAGTACGAGCAGGCCAGGGATGCGGCGGCCAGGTTCCGCGACATCTTCGGGCCGGAGAATTTCTTCGTCGAGCTGATGGACCATGGCCTGGAGGTCGAGCGGCGCACGTCCGAGGGGCTGCGCCGGATTGCCAGGGAACTGTCGCTGCCGTTCCTGGCCACCAACGACCTGCACTACACGCGGCCAGAACACGCCCCCGCGCACGAGGTCCTGCTGTGCGTGCAGACCGGGACGAACATGGCCGACCTGAACCGGTTCAAGCTCGAGGGCTCCGGCTACTACGTGAAGAGCCCGCAGGAGATGCGCGCGCTGAGCGCTGACGCGGACTGGCAGGCTGGCTGTGACAACACGCTGCTGATCGCTGAACGGGCCGGCGTCGAGTTCGCCAAGACCAGCCTGATGCCGAACTTCCCGCTGCCGCAGGGCGAGACCGAGCAGAGCTGGTTCGGCAAGGAAGTCTGGGCTGGCCTGGACCGCCGATTCCCCGGCGGCTATGACGACGAGCGCCGCCAGCGGGCCGAGTACGAGATCGGCATCATCGAGCAGATGGGATTCTGCGGCTATTTCCTGGTGGTCGCTGACTTCATCATGTGGGCCAAGCGCAACGGCATCAGGGTCGGACCTGGCCGCGGCTCGGCGGCCGGCTCGATCGTGTCCTACGCGCTCGGCATCACCGACCTGGACCCGATCGCGTTCGGCCTGATGTTCGAGCGGTTCCTGAACCCCGAGCGCATCTCGATGCCCGACATCGACATCGACTTCGACGAACGCCGGCGCGGCGACGTCATCCGGTACGTGACCGAGAAGTACGGCGACGACCGGGTCGCGCAGATCATCACCTACGGCACGATCAAGGCCAAGGCGGCAGTCAAAGACGCGGCCCGGGTACTCGGCTTTCCTTACGCGCTCGGCGACCGGATCACCAAGGTGTTCCCCCCGGCCGTCATGGGCAAGGACGTCCCGCTGTCCGGCATTTTCGACCCTGACCACCCCCGGTATGGTGAGGCCGGCGAGATCAGGGCGCTGTACGAGGCGGAGCCGGAGGTCAAGCGGGTCATCGAGACCGCACGCGGCCTGGAGGGCCTGATCAGGCAGGCGGGCGTGCATGCCGCCGGGGTGATCATGAGCAGCGAGCCGCTGGTCGACCACGTGCCGGTCTGGCGCCGCCCGTCGGACGGGGCGATCATCACCCAGTTCGACTACCCGAGCTGCGAAGATCTGGGCCTGCTCAAGATGGATTTCCTGGGCCTGAGGAACCTCACGATCCTGGACGACGCGCTCGCCGGGATCGAGGCGAACAAGGGAGTCCGGATCGAGCTTGAGACGCTGGCACTGGACGACAAGCCGACCTACGACCTGCTGGCGCGCGGTGACACCCTGGGGGTCTTCCAGCTTGAAGGCGGCCCGATGCGGGCACTGCTGCGGTCGATGCGCGCCGACCGGTTCGACGACATCTCCGCCGTGAACGCGCTGTACCGGCCTGGTCCGATGGGCGCGAACGCGCACAACGACTACGCCGACCGCAAGACCGGCCGCAAGCCGGTGGTCCCGATCCATCCCGAGCTGGCCGAGCCGCTAGCCGGCGTGCTCGGGGACACGTACGGCCTGATTGTCTACCAGGAGCAGGTGCTCGCATGCGCCCAGGTCCTGGCCGGCTACACGCCAGGCAAAGCCGACCTGCTCCGCAAGGCGATGGGCAAGAAGAAGAAGGAGATCCTGGACAAGGAGTTCGAGCCGTTCGAAGCCGGGATGAAGGCCAAAGGCTACTCCGACGGCGCGATCAAGACCATCTGGGACGTGCTCGTTCCTTTCTCCGACTACGCGTTCAACCGGGCGCACGCTAGCTGCTACGGCATGGTCGGCTACTGGACCGCCTACCTGAAGGCGAACTACCCGACCGAGTACATGGCCGCGCTGCTCACCTCGGTCGCCGGTGACAAGGACAAGTCCGCCCTGTACCTGAGCGAGTGCCGCCGGATGGGGATCAAGGTCCTGCCACCGGACGTGAACTCCTCGACGGCGATGTTCACCCCGGTGGGCACCGACATCAGGTTCGGCATGGCCGCGGTGCGCAACGTCGGAACCGGCGTGGTCGAGTCGATCGTGGCCACGAGGACAGCCAAGGGCAGCTTCACGAGCTTCTCCGATTTCCTGCGCAAGGTTCCGGTCAACGTCTGCAACAAGCGGGTCATCGAGTCGCTGGTCAAGGCGGGGGCGTTCGACTCGCTGGGGAACCCGCGGCGCGGGCTGGTGATGATCCACGAACAGGCGATCGACACGGTGATCGACGTCAAGCGCAACGAGGCGATGGGCCAGGACTCGCTGTTCGGCGACGACGCGGAGAACGCCGCGACCTTCGACGTCCCGGTGCCGGACGGCGAGTGGGACAAGCCCACGCTGCTCGGATTCGAGCGGGAGATGCTCGGCCTTTACGTCTCCGACCATCCGCTCCTCGGCCTGGAGCACGTGCTGGCGGCGGAGACTGACTGCTCGGTCGCCCAGTTGCTCGGAGCCGCCGACGAGCCGGAACGGAACTCCCGTGGTGATCGCGACAGCCAGGTAGTCACGCTCGGCGGCATCCTGTCCGGCGTGCAGCGGAAGGTCACCAGGCAGGGCAACCCGTGGGCCGCCGCCACGCTGGAAGACCTCGAAGGGGCCATCGAGGTGCTGTTCTTTCCCGCCACGTACCAGGCGTGCATGCAGATGGTGGTCGATGACGCGATGGTGGTGGTCAAAGGCAGGCTCGACCGGCGCGAAGACGTCCCTAAGCTGGTGGCGATGGAGGTGCGGACCCCTGAGTTGCCGACGGGGGAGAGCGGCCCTTTCGTCGTGTCCATCCTGGAATCGCGGTGCGTCGCCCCGGTGGTCGACCGGTTGCGCGAGGTGCTGCGCACCCATCCCGGGCCGATGGAAGTGCACTTGCGGCTGCTGAGCGGGAGCCGGGCGAAGGTGCTACGGCTCGATGACAAGCTCCGGGTGCGGCCGTCGCCGTCGCTCGTCGCCGACCTGAAGCAACTGCTCGGCCCGGCCTGCGTCGGCTGACGGCAGGGTCACGTACGCTGTTCGGCAATATGTCAACGATGAGTGATTTCCCATACCCGCCCCAGCCGGGTCAGGTGCTGCCTGGCCGCGATCCGCGGGCCCCGCTTCGCGGCGGTCTCGCCAGCTCGCTCGGCCTGCTGCTTGGCAGCGCGCTGGTCGGCCTGGCCGGCGGGTTCGCGTGGGGCCAGTTCGCCCCGCGGGTGAGCTACGTACTGGTCAGCCGGGGCTCCGCGGACGTGGTGAATCCGGAGACCACGGCGTTCATCGTCGGCGACGCCTGGTACTGCCTGGTCGCCGTGATCGGCGGCGCCGTCATCGGCCTGGCCGGCTACCTGCTGGCGGTCCGCAGGTACGGGCCGGCCCCGATGGCCGCCGTCCTGATCGGCAGCGTCGTGGCGGGCTTCATCGCCCGGGCCGTCGGGCAGGGCATGGGCTTGTCGCAGTTCAACAGCGCGTTGCTGACCAGCCGTCCGGGTGCGGTGCTGCATGCGCCTCCGGTGCTCGGCGCGGATCCTTCGACGATCTTGTGGTCCGCGATCGCGTTCTGGCCGCTGGCGGCGTGCCTGGTCGCTGGCGGCCTGCTGGTGCTCGCCGCGATGCGGTCGTCCCGGTGACCCAGCTTCCCGTCTCGCCCTGCTACCCCGGCGAGCGATGACCAGGATCACCGTGGCGTGCCTGGACCTGGTCGGCACGCTGGTCGTCGAGGAGGACAGTGTCCTTGAGGCTTTTAGCATCGCTTCGGCATCGCAGGACGGCGGCGTGGTCGGGCCTTACTACGCCGCCGCGGTCCATGCGGGCGCCGTCGCCCCGGTCGCGGGCGCGACGGAGACACTGGCCGTGCTGCGGGCCGCGGGCATCAGGATCTGCCTGACGACCGGGTTTCCTCCGCCGGCCAGAGATGCCGTGATCGACGCGCTGGGCTGGCATCCGCTCATCGACCTTGCGCTGTCCGCCTCCGACGTGGGCCGCGGCGTGCCATGGCCGGACCTGCCGCTGACCGCCCTGCTGCGGCTGGGCGGCGGAGCGGTCGGTGAGCTGGCGGTGGCCGGCGACACGGCTGGCGATGTGGAGTCCGGGCTGCGGGCCGGCGCCGGCGTGGTGGCCGGCGTGCTGACCGGCGCTGGCAGCGCGGCCGAGCTTGAGCAGGCGGGTGCGCCGCACGTCCTGGAGTCCATTACGGCGCTGATCCCGCTGCTGCGGCCGGCTCGCTGAACGGACGTCCGGGTGCCAGCGGTCGCGGGGCGGCCGGCCGGCCGCTAGAGCGGCTGGTGACCGGCGGCGGCCGCGGCATCGGCAGCCATCGCCGCGCCGACGATTCCGGCGTCGTTCTGTAGTACGGCGGGGACTACCGTGGCCCGCAGCGACAGCCGGGGCAGGAACTTGCCCGACTTGCGGCTGATGCCGCCGCCGATGATGATCCGGCTGGGCGAGAGCAGCTCCTCGATCTTGTCCAGGTAGGCGTCCACCCGGTCCGCCCATTTAGCCCAGCTCAGGTCGCCGGTCTCGCGTGCTCGTTCGGAAGCCCGGTGCTCGGCGTCCTTGCCGTGGATCTCGATGTGGCCGAACTCGGTGTTCGGGATAAGCACGCCGTCATAGAACAGCGCGCTGCCGATGCCGGTACCGAAGGTCAGCAGCAGCACCGTGCCGTCTTGCCCCCGGCCGGCGCCGTAGCGCATCTCGGCCAGGCCTGCGGCGTCCGCGTCGTTCAGCACGGTGATCCGCAGCCCGGTCGCCTGGCCGAGGAACTCGGCGGCGTTGACGCCGATCCAGTCGCGGTCCATGTTCGGCGCGGTCTTCACCGTTCCGTCAGTGACCACGCCAGGAAAAGTGACCCCGGCTGGTCCGGTCCACGCGAAGTGGGTGACGAGATCGCTGACCACCGCAGCGACCGCCGCCGGCGTCGGCGGGTGCGGTGTCGCCAGCTTCAGCCGCTCGGTCAGCAGCCGCCCGGCAGACAGGTCCACCGGGGCGGCCTTGATGCCGGTGCCGCCGATGTCGATCCCGAGAACGCCAGTCACTACGTCTCCGTCCTCTTGGTCTAGATGCCCCAGCGTGCCTGCTTGAGCGCCGCTACATCGGCTTCGGCGCCTTCCAGCCGGACCCGGGCCGCACCCGTGCGGCCGAATGTCCACATCAGCAGTTCGGCCGGGGCGCCGGTGACGGTGACGACGGGGGTGCGCGGACGCACCGTCATCCGGACCGCGCGGTGCTGACCGGACCGCTCCGGCAGGTCGTCCCTGGCGAACTCGATACCGACCGGTACTTTGCGCAGCATCAGCCTGGCCCGCGAGAGCTGGCTCCAGATCGCGTCGGATAGCTGCTCGCCGAGTTCGCGTGGCCGCCAGTCAGGTTGCGCCCGCCGCACGTCCTCGTGGTGTACCAAGAACTCAGTGAAGTTGGCCCGCTCGTCGACGCCGGGAATGCCGAACAGGGAAAAGCGCGGTGGTCCGTTTCGCACGGTCTCGACGAGCAGCGGATAGGGCATCCGGGCCGTCATGCCCCGCTGGACGCGGGTCGTGTACCCGGCCAGCGGGCCGCCGAGTATCCCCAGTGCCGCATCAGGCCGGCGTTCGCGCATCACGAGATGCGCCGCAAGGTCAGCCGTGGACCAGCCCTCGCAGAGCGTCGGAGCGTCCGGGCCGACCTGGTCGAGCAGGGAACACAAGTTCAGGCGCTCATCTCGGGCATAAGTCATCGCTTGATACTAGGCCACCTGATGGCTCCCGCGCTGGCCAGCCGTGACGCGGCCGCGGACGATTCAGGCGCGGCGGCAGGTACCGTTCGGTGCAGGACGGGGAGAGTCCGGACCACGGGAGAGTGCCCATGACCGCCAGGATCGGCACGAGCGCGCCGACGCGGCAGGCCAGATCGCGCCGGGAGCTCGCGGCGCTGACAGTGGCCGGCGCGGCCGCGGCCGGGCTTGTGCTGCTCGCGAGCCGCCAGGATCTTGCCCGGGTTATCGTGCGGGCACCGCGGCCGCTGCCGACCACCACGACGATGCTGACCGCCGCGGACCTGCGGCCGGCGATAGCGGCGCTGGCCGTCGCGGCCCTGGCCAGCCTGACCGCGGTGCTGGCGACTCGCGGGATCGCGCGCAGGTTCACCGGCCTGGTCGCCGCCGCGCTCGGCGCCGGCATCGTCGCCCTGGCTGCCGGTCAGGTGACGGTGGCCCAGGCGCTCGCCGCCGCGGGACATGCGAGCGCGGCGCCGGCGACCGGCGGGGGTGCCGGGATAGCACCCGGTTCGGTGACGGCGGGAGGTGCCGCTGGTCAGGGCGGCGCGGCGGTGAGCGGGTTTCCGGCCCAGGTGCTGATCGAGGGTGCTTACTGGCGCTGGCTGATGACAGCGGGCGCCCTGGTGCTGGTCGCCATCGGCCTCCTCGTCGTCGTCAGGGCGAGCCGGCTCCCGGCGATGTCCGCACGCTACAGCCGATCCGGGCCGGCTAGTTCCGGGCTGGCCAGTTCCGCGCCGGCCAGCGCGGCGAAGGCCGGTTCCGTGCGGGACGCGAGCCTGTGGGATTCGCTGAGCGCTGGCATCGATCCGACCGACTGGCCAGCCGGGGACGACAACGGCTGACTCCGGTACGGAAGCCCTGAGCTAACCATGTACCCGACATGCCGGGCAGTGCACGCTGCGGCATCAGCCGGCGGCGCAGCGCAACCGCCACCGCGGGGGCGGCGGCTGCCGGCGAAACCCGCCTCGGTACGATCGGGGGCGCCAGGCATCCCACCCCGAGGGGGCAGCGAAACCACGTGAGCGTGCTTGACGACATTCTCGTGGACGTGCGTGCTGACGTCGCGGCACGGCAGCAGACCGCGCCACTTGAGAAGCTGAAAGAAGCAGCGACCCGTGCGTCGTCGCCGCGGGACGTACTCGCGGCCCTGCGCGGTGAAGGCGTGGCGGTCATCGCCGAAGTCAAGCGGGCCAGCCCGTCGAAAGGCGCGCTGGCTGCCATCGCCGATCCTGCCGCGCTGGCGACCGACTACGAGGCCGGCGGCGCGGGCGTGATCAGCGTGCTCACCGAGGGACGCAGGTTCGGCGGGAGCCTGGAGGATCTTGCGGCGGTCAGGGACGTCGTCAACGTGCCGTTGCTGCGCAAGGACTTCGTGGTCAGTGCCTACCAGCTCTGGGAAGCCCGGGCCTACGGAGCCGACATGGTGCTGCTGATCGTCGCCGCGCTTGAGCAGAACGCCCTGGTCTCCCTGGTGGAGCGCGCCGTGTCCATCGGCCTGGTGCCGCTCGTCGAGGTACACGAGGAGTCCGAGGTCGACCGGGCGCTGCAGGCCGGTGCCGAGGTGATCGGCGTGAACGCGCGGAACCTGGCGACCCTGAAGGTCGACAGGTCGATCTTCGCGCGGCTAGCACCGCGGATACCCGACGAGGTCATAAAGATCGCCGAATCCGGCGTGCGGGGACCGCATGACCTGCTCTCCTATGCGGCGTCAGGCGCCGATGCGGTGCTCGTCGGCGAGAGCCTGGTGGTCGGGAAGGACCCCAGGTCGGCGGTGGCCGATCTGGTGGCCGCGGGATCGCATCCCGCGCTGCGGACCGACCGGGGAGGCAGTTCGTGACGGCCGCGCCCACCTTCACCGTCCCGGACGAGACCGGTTACTTCGGTCAGTTCGGCGGCCGCCTGGCGCCCGAGGCGCTGATGGCGGCGCTCGACGAGCTGACGGCCGCCTACGAGTCGGCAAGAAGCGACCCCGCTTTCGCGGCCGAGCTCGCCGACCTGCTTCGTGACTACTCAGGTCGGCCCACGCCGCTGACGGAGATCCCCAGGTTCGCGAGCCAGGCCGGCGGCTGCCGGATCTTCCTCAAGCGCGAGGACCTGAACCACACCGGCTCGCACAAGATCAACAATGTCCTCGGCCAGGCCCTGCTCACCAGGCGGATGGGCAAGACCAGGATCATCGCCGAGACCGGGGCGGGCCAGCATGGCGTCGCCACGGCGACCGCGGCTGCGCTGTTCGGCCTGGACTGCGTGGTCTACATGGGCGAGGAAGACACCCGGCGGCAGGCGCTCAACGTCGCGCGGATGCGGATGCTCGGCGCCAGGGTCGTCCCCGTCACGATCGGCAGCCGCACCCTGAAGGACGCCATCAACGAGACGTTCCGCGACTGGGTGGCCAGCGTCGATCATACGCACTACTGCATCGGGTCGGTGATGGGCCCGCACCCGTTCCCCATGATGGTGCGCGACTTCCAGCGCGTGATCGGCGCGGAGGCCAAGGAGCAGATCCTGGCGAAGACAGGCCGGCTGCCCGACGCGGTCATCGCCTGTGTAGGCGGTGGGTCGAACGCCATCGGCGTGTTCCATGACTTCACCGGTGACGAGGGCGTCCGGCTGATCGGCTGTGAGGCAGGCGGTGAAGGAGTGGCGACCGGCCATCATGCGGCAACGCTGGCGGGCGGGTCGACCGGGGTGATCCACGGGATGCGTACCTACCTGCTGCAGGATGCCGACGGCCAGACCATGCCGACGCACTCGATCTCGGCCGGGCTCGACTATCCAGGGGTCGGGCCAGAGCATGCCTGGCTGCACGACACCGGGCGAGCGCAGTACCGTGCCATCACCGATGCCGCGGCGATGGCCGCATTCGACCTGCTCTGCCGGACCGAGGGCATCATCCCGGCGATCGAGTCGGCGCACGCCCTGGCCGGAGCGCTCGAGGTCGGCCAGGAGCTTGGCGAGGACGCCCTGCTGCTGGTGAACCTGTCCGGCCGGGGCGACAAGGATGTCGACATCGCCGCCAGGTGGCTCGGCCACCTAGATCCGGAGGCTGGCCAGTGAGCGAGGTCAGCGCCGCCTTCAGCCGGGCGGCGGCCGAGCGGCGCGGTGCGCTCGTGGGGTACCTGCCAGCCGGATTCCCTTCGGTCGAAGGCGGTATCGCCGCGGCGACCGCGATGGCGCGATCCGGTGCTGACATCGTGGAAATCGGGCTGCCCTACACCGACCCGCTGATGGACGGGCCGGTGATCCAGGAGGCGGTGCACCGGGCGCTGCAGGGCGGCGTGCACGTGACCGACGTGCTGCGGACCGTCGATGCCGTAGCGGCTGCTGGCGTTCCGGTGCTGGTCATGACCTACTGGAACCCGGTCGACCGGTACGGGGTACAGGCTTTCGCGCGTGACCTGGCGAGCGCCGGCGGCGCCGGAATGATTACGCCCGACCTGCCGCCCGAGGAGGCCGGACCCTGGCTGGCGGCAGCCGACGAGCACGGGCTGGATCCGGTGTTCCTGGTGGCCCCGAGCTCGACAGACGAGCGGATCAAGCTGATCGCCTCGGCGTGCGGCGGATTCGTCTACGCGGCGTCGGTCATGGGCATCACCGGTGCCAGGGCGAGCGTCGGCGGCGCGGCGGCGGCTCTGGTCGCCAGGATCAGGCAGCACACGTCGTTGCCGGTCGCGGTCGGTCTCGGCGTGGGCACGGCGGCGCAGGCGGCGCAGGTGGCGGCCTTTGCCGACGGCGTGATCGTGGGCTCGGCGTTCGTGCGGCGCCTGCTCGACGCCCCGGATGCCGGGGCAGGCCGCGACAGCGTCGCCGCGCTCGCCGCTGAACTGGCCGCCGGGGTTCGTCAGCGGGGCTGAGGCGGGGCTGACCTGCGGTGTGGTCAGGATACATAGAATTTACCGGCGGGTAACCGGTCCGACCCATTAGCTATGATGTGCTTGTGACGCTCACCTGACCTGTGCGTTAGCTGAGCCCGTGAGGCGGGCCAACGTCGTCCCTCCGCTATCTCGGCATGCCGCGTGGCGGACGAGACGACAGGAGTGCGGATGGCCCCTACCCGAAACTCACCGACCCAAGTTCCGCCAGCCAAGTATTCCCCGCAGGCCAAGTCAGCCGCGCGGGCCCGGCCGCCCGCACCAGGCCGGGTACAGCCGCGCCCCGACGGGCTCTACGACCCGCGGTTCGAGCACGACGCGTGCGGCGTGGGCCTGGTCGCCGACCTTACCGGCAAGCGCGGGCACGCGACGGTCTCCCAGGCACTGACCGTCCTGGCCAACCTGGACCACCGGGGTGCCAAGGGCAGCGACCCGGAGACCGGCGACGGCGCGGGAATCCTCACCCAGCTTCCCGACGAGCTCCTTCGCGCGGTCTGCACCTTCGACCTGCCGCCGCCCGGGCACTACGCCGCCGGGCTTGCCTTCCTTCCGCACGCCAGTGCCGTCTGGACCATGGGCCTTCTCGGCCGCATCGCGGAAGAAGAGGGCCTGATCGTGCTCGGCTGGCGTGATGTCCCGCACGACCGGTCCGCTTGCGGCAGCGGCGCGCGGGACGTGCTGCCCAGGCTGACCCAGCTCTTCGTGGCCTCGGCCGCCGGAGAACACGGCCTGGCGCTGGACCGGCGCGCGTACTGCCTGCGCAAGCGCGCCGAGCACGAGGCCGGGATCTACCTGGCCAGCCTCTCGTCCGCCACGATCGTGTACAAGGGGATGCTGACCGCGACCCAGCTTGAGCGGTTCTATCCGGATCTCACCGATCCCCGGTATACCTCGGCGCTCGCGCTCGCCCACTCCAGGTTCTCCACGAACACGTTCCCGTCCTGGCCGCTGGCGCACCCGTTCCGCTACATCGCGCACAACGGCGAGATCAATACGATCCGGGGCAACAGGAACTGGTGGCGGGCGCGCGAGGCGCTGCTGGAGACCGACGTCATCCCGCGAGCCGCCGACGGCCGCGGGATCGAGCGGCTGCTGCCGATTCTGGACGAGTCGGGCAGCGACTCGGCCAGCTTCGACGCCGCGCTAGAACTGCTGCACCTGGCCGGCCGGTCGCTGCCGAACGCCGTCTTGATGATGATCCCGCAGGCGTGGGAGAACGACCCGCGGCAGGCGCCCGAACTGCGGGCGTTCTACCGGTTCCACTCCTGCTTGATGGAACCGTGGGACGGGCCGGCGCTGATCGCGTTCACCGATGGCACACTGGCCGGAGCCGTACTCGACCGCAACGGGCTGCGCCCGGGCCGGTACTGGGTGACCAAGGACGGCCTGGTGGTGCTGGCCAGCGAGGTCGGCGTGCTCGACATCGAGCCGTCCCGCATCGTGCGCAAGGGCAGGCTCCAGCCGGGCAAGATCTTCCTGGTGGACACGGCGGCCGGCCGGATTATCGAGGACGAGGAAGTCAAGGCCGGGCTCGCCGCCGAGCACCCGTACGACGACTGGCTGCACGCGGGGCTGCTGCACCTGGACGACCTGCCGGACCGCAACCGGGAGCTGCCCGACGGGCAGGAGCTGGCAGTCCAGCAGCGGCTGTTCGGGTACACCGAGGAAGAGCGCAGGGTGATACTCGGGCCGATGGCGCGGACCGGCGCGGAGCCGATCGGCTCCATGGGCGACGACACCCCGCTCGCGGCGCTGTCGGACCGGCCGCGGCTGATCTTCGACTACTTCTCGCAGCAGTTCGCGCAGGTGACCAACCCGCCGCTGGACGCGATCAGGGAAGAGCTCGTCACGTCGCTCGCGGCGACGACCGGCCCCGAGCACAACCTGCTCGATCCCGGCCCGGCCTCCTGCCGGCAGGTCGTGCTCCCGTACCCGGTGCTGACCGACAGCGACCTGGCGAAGATCGTTCATATCAACAATGACCGGGACCTGCCCGGCTTCGCCGCGCACGTGGTGGACGGGCGGTACCTCGCCGCTGGCGGCGGCCGGGCCCTGCGCGAGCGGCTGGACCAGATCAAGGCCGAAGTCTCCGACGCCATCAACGCGGGCGCGAAGATCATCGTGCTCTCGGACCGCGGCGCGGCCATGGGCGGCGGGATCGCGGTCCCGGCGGGGGTGACGCTGTCCGACGGCCGGCCGCTGTCCGGCGTGACCGGCCTGACCGGGCGTCCTGGCCTGACCGGGCGTCCTGGCCCGACCGGGCATCCCGGGGGGCCGGACGGCGCGGACCAGGACGCGGGCGAGTGGGCGCCGATCCCGTCGCTGCTGCTGACCGGGGCGGTGCATCACCACCTGATCAGGGACCAGACCAGGACCAGGGCTGGCCTGATCGTCGAGGCAGGCGACGTGCGGGAGGTACACCACGTCGCGCTGCTGATCGGCTACGGAGCGGCCGCGGTCTGCCCGTACCTGGCGATCGAGACGGTCGAGGACATGGCCAGGTCAGGGCTGCTGGGCAGCGTCGGCAGCCGGAAGGCTTCGGCGAACCTGATCAGGGCACTCGGCAAGGGCCTGCTCAAGACGATGTCGAAGATGGGCGTGTCCACCGTCGCCTCCTACGCCGGCGCGCAGATCTTCGAGGCGGTCGGCCTCGGCGGGCAGGTCGTCGAGGAATGCTTCGCCGGAACCTCGTCGCGACTCGGCGGCATCGGCTTCGACCAGATCGCGGCCGACACCTCGGCACGGATGGTGAGCGCTTATCCGCTGCGGTCCGCCGCCGCCGGCCGGATGGCACTCGAAACTGGCGGGGAGTACCAGTGGCGGCGGGACAGTGAGCCGCACTTGTTCAGCCCGGAAGCGGTGTTCCGGCTGCAGCACGCCACCAGGACCGGCCGCGAGGACATCTTCCGCGAGTACAGCCGGGAGGTCGACGAACAGTCGGCCAGGCGGATGACGCTGCGCGGCATGCTCGCGATCCGGGGCGTGGACGAGGTCGGCCAGGCCGGCGCGGCTGCTGGTGACTCGGCTGCGCTGGCGGCGTCCCCGCCCGGCCCGGCCCGGCCCCCGGTGCCGGTCGAGCAGGTCGAGCCGGTGAACTCGATCGTGCGGCGGTTCGTCACCGGCGCCATGTCCTATGGCTCGCTGTCGGCCGAGGCACACGAGACCCTGGCTATCGCGATGAACCGGCTCGGCGGCCGGTCCAACTCCGGCGAGGGCGGCGAGGACGCGAACCGGTTCGCCGCCGACGCCAACGGAGATCTGCGCAGGTCGGCCATCAAGCAGGTGGCGAGCGGCCGGTTCGGCGTGACGAGCGAGTACCTGGTCAACGCCGACGATCTGCAGATCAAGATGGCGCAGGGCGCCAAGCCCGGTGAGGGCGGCCAGCTCCCGGCCCATAAGGTCTACCCGTGGATCGCCAAGACCAGGCACTCTACGCCAGGGGTCGGCCTGATCTCGCCGCCGCCGCACCACGACATCTACTCGATCGAGGACCTGGCCCAGCTGATCAGTGACCTGAAGAACGCGAACCCGGCGGCGAGGGTCAGCGTCAAGCTGGTCGCGGAGACCGGGGTCGGCACCATCGCGGCTGGCGTCACCAAGGCGCACGCCGACGTGGTGCTGATCTCCGGGAGCGACGGCGGTACCGGCGCGGCACCGCTGACCAGCATCAAGCACGCGGGCGGCCCGTGGGAGATCGGGCTGGCCGAGACCCAGCAGACGCTGCTGCGCAACGGGCTGCGAGACCGGGTCGTCGTGCAGGTGGACGGCCAGCTCAAGACGGGCAGGGACGTGATCATCGCTGCCCTGCTCGGTGCCGAGGAGTTCGGGTTCGCCACGGCGCCGCTGGTCGCGGCCGGCTGCGTGATGATGCGCCAGTGCCACAACGACACCTGCCCGGTCGGCGTCGCCACCCAGAACCCGGAGCTGCGCCGCAGGTTCACCGGGCAGCCCGAGTTCGTGGTGAACTTCTTCGAGTTCGTCGCGAGCGAGGTGCGCGAGTACCTGGCCAAGCTGGGCTTCCGCACGCTGGAGGAGGCGGTCGGCCGGGCGGAACTGCTGGTCCCGGTAGCCGACGCCGACCATCCGAAGGCGGCATTCCTCGACCTGACCCCGATGCTGCACGTGCCGGAACTGCCCGAGGGGGCGGCACGGCACCGGATCAGAAACCAGGACGGCCAGCTCGACCTGGCGCTGGACCACACGCTGATCCAGCTTGCCGAGGGCGCCCTGGAAGAGGCCAGGCCGGTCCGTCTCGAGCTACCGGTCAGGAACGTGAACCGGACAGTCGGCACGATGCTCGGCTACGAGGTGACCAAGCGCTGGGGCGGTGAGGGCCTGCCCGACGACACGATCGTGGTCGGCTTGCGCGGGTCCGCCGGCCAGTCACTTGGGGCCTTCCTGCCGAGCGGGATCACGATCAGGCTGACCGGTGACGCCAACGACTATGTCGGCAAGGGGCTGTCCGGCGGCCGGATCTTGCTGCGCCCCGACCCGGCCGCGCCGTTCGCCGCGCACGAGCAGGTCATCGCGGGAAACGTGATCGGCTACGGCGCTACCAGCGGCGAGATGTTCATCCGCGGCGTGGTGGGCGAGCGGTTCTGCGTGCGGAACTCTGGCGCCACCGCGGTAGCTGAGGGCGCCGGTGACCATGGCTGTGAGTACATGACCGGCGGCCGGGTCGTGCTGCTCGGACCGGTGGGCAGGAACTTCGCGGCCGGCATGTCCGGCGGCATCGCCTACCTGCTCGACCTCGATCCGGCCCGGGTGAATACCGAGATGGTGGACATCGAGCCGGTCAGTGAGGCGGACGAGAGCTATCTGGCCGAACTGCTCGGCCGGTATCACGCGGACACTGGCTCGCTGGTGGCGGCAGCATTGCTCGCGGACTGGGAAGCGGCCGTACAGCGGCTGCACCGGGTAATACCGAAGGACTACAAGCGGGTGCTTGCCGCGACCCGCCGTGCGCAGCGCGACGGCGAGGACGTGGCCGATGCGGTCATGGCCGCCGCGCGCGGCTGATCCGGGCCGGACGAAGGAGGCAAAGCGATGGCTGACCCGACAGGATTCATGTCCACCCGGCGGCAGACCGCCGCCAGGCGCCCGGTGGACGTGCGGATCCAGGACTGGCGCGAGGTGTACGTCGGCATGCGCCCGGCTGACCTGGAGCGGCAGGCGGGCCGCTGCATGGACTGCGGCATCCCGTTCTGCCACAACGGCTGCCCGCTCGGGAACCTGATTCCCGAATGGAACGACCTTGTCTGGCAGCATCGCTGGCAGGACGCGGCGGAACGGCTGCATGCCACGAACAATTTCCCCGAGTTCACCGGGCGGCTCTGCCCGGCACCGTGCGAGACCGCCTGCGTGCTCGGCATCAACGCCGACCCGGTCGCGATCAAGCAGGTCGAGGTCGAGATCATCGACCGGGCGTGGGCGGAGGGCTGGGTCACCAGCCAGCCCTCCGCCGCGGCGGCCGGCCAGCGCGTCGCCGTGATCGGTTCCGGTCCGGCCGGCCTGGCCGCCGCCCAGCAGCTGACCAGGGCCGGTCATGCGGTGACGGTGTTCGAGCAGGCCGACCAGCCAGGCGGCCTGCTCCGCTACGGGATTCCCGAGTTCAAGCTGGAGAAGAGGTTGCTCGACCGGCGGCTGGCCCAGTTGCGGGAAGAAGGGACAATCTTTCGCTGCGGCGTCCGGGCCGGTCCGGACGTGACCGCCGCTGACCTGCGCCGTGAGTACCAGGCCATCGTGCTGGCCTGCGGTGCGCGGGCGCCGAGGGAACTGCCGGTCCCTGGCGCGGACCTGGCCGGGATTCATCAGGCCATGGATTACCTGACGCTGGCCAACCAGGCGGTCGCCAGCGCGGCCGGCGCCGTCGGGGACCCGGAGATCTCCGCTCGGGGCCGGCATGTGGTCATCATCGGCGGCGGTGACACCGGCGCGGACTGCCTGGGGACCGCGCTGCGCCAGGGCGCGGCGTCGGTCACCCAGCTGGAGATCATGCCAAAGCCGCCGAAGAGCCGGCCGGACACTCAGCCGTGGCCGACGTACCCGATGATCTACCGCGTCTCCGGCGCGCACGAGGAAGGCGGGGAACGGGTCTACGCCGTCTCGACCCAGGAGTTCGTCGCGGACGACAGCGGCCGGGTACGGGCACTGCGCGTGGTGGACGTCGAGCTGGCCGGCGGCCGGTTCGCTCCGCTGCCTGGCACCGAACGCGAGATCGCCTGCGACCTGGTCCTGCTGGCGCTGGGGTTCCGCGGGGCGGAGGACGGCGAACTGCTGGCCGGTCTGGGCGTCGGCCTCGATGAGCGGGGCAGCGTGCCGCGAGATGACCAGTACGCGACCGCAGTCCCCGGCGTGTTCGTCGCGGGCGACATGGGCAGGGGGCAGTCGCTGATCGTCTGGGCGATAGCCGAGGGCAGGTCGGCGGCGGCGGCCGCCGATCGCTTCCTGACCGGGCAGGCCGTCTTGCCGGTCACGATTCCGGCCAGCGCGAGCCAGTTGCGCGTGAGCGGCGGCTGACAGCGCGGGCGACTGAAGTACCACCGTGCTCGGCGAAGTGAACGAAGCGATCCCGCGAGCCAGGTAGCGTCTGCAAGCATGCCCCTCGCCTATGTGCCAGGCCCGGTCAGCGGCCAGTGGCATCTCGGTCCGATCGCGGTGCACGGGTACGCGGTGTGCGTGGTGCTCGGGGTGCTCGCGGTCTTGTGGATCGCGGAATCCAGGTACCGGGCGATGGGCGGCCGCCCCTGGCTGATAGTCGACGCGGCCACCGTCGCCATCCCGGCCGGCCTGCTGGGCGCGAGGCTCTTCCGGCTGATAGTCGACTACCAGTGGTACTTCGGGCCGCACCATGACTGGGTCAGCATCTTCCGGATCTGGGATGGCGGGTTCGGCCTGCCAGGCGGGGTGACGGCCGGAGTCGCGGCGATCTGGGTCTGGTGCCGGCGGCATGCTGTCGGGTTCGGGCCGGTGTTCGTGGCCGCGGTCCCCGGCCTTGCCTTCGGGCAGGCGATCAGCCTGCTGGGCAACTGGTTCTCACAAGACCTCTACGGGCCGCCGACGACCATGCCGTGGGCGGTACCGGTCTCCCCGTGGAACAGGGCGCCTGGCTATCAGGACTTCGGTACGTTCCAGCCATTGTTCCTCTACGAGGCGATCTGGGATGTCCTGGTGGGCGTGGCGCTGGTTTACCTGATCCGGTGGTTCAGCCTCACCGGTGACCGCGCACTCGGGCTGAGCGCGGGCCTGTACGTGATCGGACGGCTGGGCGCGGCTTCGTTCGTGCTGCTCGGACCGCAACAGCGGTCGGGCGTGGTCGTCGAGCAGGTGCTGGGATTCGCGGTGCTCGTCTGTGCCGTGGCTTACCTCTACCTCACCCGGACGAAGCGAGGCCCTGAGCCGTTGGTGATTACTGGGCCACAGCGGCCCGGGCACCTGCGTCACGTGTCCGTAACGATTGCGCAGGACGCGCGGCCTACCGTACCGACCACGCCAAATCAGCCCTGATCGCCGAGCCGGCCGTCTGGTCCGCCGCTTGCGGTTAGGCGTGCGGTAAGGCGGTGCCCCGGGTGGGATTCGAACCCACACTGGATGGATTTTGAGGCCATTGACTCTGCCGTTGGTCTACCGGGGCCTTGCTACCTGAACTCTAGGGGGTGCCGTAAGTGTGCCGCGCCTGCGCTCAATGTAGCGGCTGTAGATAGGCTTCAGTGGGTGAGCCAGACTCCCTACCGTGTGGTCATCGCTGAGGATGAGGCCCTGATCCGTCTAGATCTCAAAGAGATGCTGGAGGAACCGGGCCAGGATACCTATGTCGTCGTCGGCGAGGCCTCTGACGGTGACACCGCCGTCCAGTTGGCTGCCGACTTGCGGCCCGACTTGGTGATCATGGACGTCAAGATGCCGGTGCTCGACGGAATCTCCGCCGCCGAGCAGATCACTGCGCGCCGGCTCGCTCCGGTCGTGATCCTCACCGCCTTCTCCCAGCGAGACCTGGTGCAGCGGGCGAGTTCGGCCGGCGCGATGGCGTACCTGGTGAAGCCGTTCACCAAGGCCGACCTGATCCCGGCGATCGAGATCGCGGTCAGCCGGTTCGCCGAACTCAAGGCACTTCAGTCCGAGGTCGGCGACCTGCGGCAGCGGCTTGACGCACGCAAGCTGCTCGACCGGGCAAAGGGCATTCTCCAGGCACAGGGGATGACCGAGCCCGAAGCCTTCCGGTGGATCCAGAAGAACTCGATGGACCGGCGGATGACTATGCGTGCACTGGCGCAGGAAATCATCGAGCTGCGGCAAGCAGGCGATCCGGCGAAGCCTGCTGACGCCGCTCCGGGCGACTCGTCGGCAGCCGACGGCGCGGCTGGCTCCGACGGCGCGGCTGGCTCCGGCGGCGCGGCTAGTACTGGCAGTGCGACTGGTCCCGCCGGCGACGCGGCCGGCGGCGGGGGAGCGTAGCTGGCCGGGCCTGGCCCGACAGGTTTTACGCGAGCCAGCAGGTTTTACGCAAGCGAGCGGGGCCAGGTCCATGCCCCCCGCGCAGACCCGGCGCCCGCTCGCTTGCTGCCGTCGGCTGCACGCTTGCAGTGACGGTACGAAGCCCGGAGAACCTTTGGTGCCGTGTCGGCCTTCCCCGGGCCGGCACGTTCTCTACTCGGAATCATCGAGCTCCGGGGAACACCGTAGCGACCGCCGCCAGTTCGTGCGCAGACACTGCCATTACCAGGCCGGTATGGGGCAAACATCCGTTCAGCGAGGCTGGTGTCACTGATGTCGGTGTGGGGCACCTGCCCTTCGCCACACCCCGGCCTGGGCACTGGCTGGCTGCCTTGCGTCAGGTTGGTCTTGGACCCGCCGCGGCTGACTGGGGTGCCGCGGCAGTCACGTCGGCGGCGGCTGGGCCGGTGCCAGGCACCGCGTCGCGCAACAGGCAGCTGAGCCGTGCCGTGCAGACTCGCCGGCCGCGGTCGTCGCTGATGACGATCTCGTAGGTGGCGAGTGTCCGCCCGGCATGGATCTGGGTGGCGACGCCGGTGACCTGGCCGGCCGACGCGGCCCGGTGGTGCGTGGCGCTGATCTCGATGCCGACGGTGAACCGGTCAAGGCCAGCGTGCAACGCGGCACCGACCGAGCCGAGCGTCTCGGCCAGCACACAGGAAGCTCCGCCGTGCAGCAGCCCGTACGGCTGCGTGTTGCCCGCCACGGGCATGGTCCCCACGACACGCTGTGCCGTCGCCTCGATGATCTTGATTCCCATTCGCCGCACCAGCGTCTCGGCGCCATGGGCCGCATTCAGGTCGCTCCAGTCGGGCTGCCCTTCAGGCCGCTGCTCCGGCCGCTGCGTCACGTCCGCCATCGCTACCTCCGAGTTCGCCGCTGGCGCCTGCCCAGCGCTTGTCGCAGCCTAGGATTGCGGGGTGGCTGTCACTAAACCGGCCCCAAGGGTCGCTCGCGCGCAAGGACCGGCCGGAAAGGCCGGGAAGTCCGGGAAGGCCGACCAGGCGGACGGGCGGGACTTGCTGCTCCTGCTCGACGGGCATTCGCTCGCATACAGGGCATTTCACGCCCTCCCGCCGGAGAATTTCTCGACCACCACCGGTCAGCCGACGAATGCCGTCTACGGCTTCACCGCGATGCTGATCAACGTGCTGCGGGACGAGAGGCCCAGTCATGTAGCCGTCGCCTTCGACCGCGGCGAGCCGACCTTCAGGCACGAGCAGTTCGACGGGTACAAGGCCAACCGGCGGGAGACTCCGTCGGACTTCAAGAGCCAGCTGAGCCTGATCTTCGAGGTACTCGACGCGCTTGGCATCCCGCGGCTGTCGGTGCGCGGCTTCGAGGCCGACGATGTCATCGCCACGCTCGCGACGCAGGCGGCTGCCCGCGGCATGCGGGCGCTGATCGTGACCGGCGACCGGGATGCGTTCCAACTGGTCAGCGATGACGTCACGGTGCTCAAGACCGGGCGCGGGGTCAGCGACGTGATCCGCTTCACCCCGGAAGAACTGGCGGCCAAGTACGGCCTGACCCCGGCGCAGTACCCAGATTTCGCCGCGCTGCGCGGCGATCCGAGCGACAACCTGCCCGGCATCCCTGGTGTGGGCGAGAAGACCGCGACGAAGTGGATCGCGGAGTTCGGGTCGCTCGAGGCGCTTGTCGACCGGGTCGACGAGGTCAAGGGCAAAGCGGGCGACGCGCTGCGCGAGCACCTCGCCAGCGTGCTGCGCAACCGGCAGCTGACCGAGCTGACCAAGGACGTGCCGCTGGATGCCGCCCCGGCCGACTTGGTCCCGGCCGCGTGGGATCGGGAGCAAATCCACCAGCTCTTCGACACGCTTCAGTTCCGCGTCCTGCGTGACCGTCTCTACGCGACCTTCCCCGATGGCTTCACGAGCGAGCTCAGCGCCGCGCAGCCGGTATCTGGCGAAGCTGGCTTCCTGGTGAACCTGACCAGGCTCGGCCCGGGCGAGGTCGGCGCCTGGCTGGCTGCCAACGCCAGGACCGGCCGGACCGGCCTGGCCGTCGAGGGAAACTGGGGCCGGGGCACCGGCGACCTGGTCGGCGTGGCGCTCGCCGGACCCGCGGCCAGCGCCGAGGAGGCCAGCGAGGCCGCCTTCATCGACCCGGTGACCCTCACCCAGGAGGACGAGCAGGCCCTGGCGAGCTGGCTGGCGGACGAATCGGCCGCGAAGGCGCTGCACGACGCGAAGGGGCCGATGCACGCACTGGCGGCACGCGGGCTGCTGCTGCGCGGCCTCACCAGCGACACGGCGCTTGCCGCCTATCTCGCGCTGCCCGGCCAGCGCTCGTTCGACCTGGCCGACCTGGCGCTGCGGTACACCCGCCGCGAGCTCCGCGGCGAAGTCGCGGGTACCGGGCAGCTGACGCTCGACATGGCGGCGGAGTCGGAGGCGGAGCAAGGTCTCGCGGAACGCGCGCGCGCGACGGCGGAACTCGCGGACGCGCTCGACGCCGACCTGGCCAGCCGGGGGGCTACCGCGTTGCTGGCCGAGGTCGAGCTGCCGCTGGTGAGCGTCCTTGCCGAGATGGAGCGCGCCGGGATCGCGGCGGACGTCGAGCACTTCGCGCAGATGTCGGCGAGCCTGGGCGGCGAGGTGAAGGCGGCCGAACAGGGTGCCTTCGCGGCTACCGGCCACGAGTTCAACCTGGGCTCTCCCAAGCAGCTCCAGGAGGTGCTGTTCACCGAACTCGGCCTGCCCAAGACCAAGCGGATCAAGACCGGCTACACGACCGACTCCGAGGCGCTCACCGGCCTGCTGGCTCAGACCGGCCATCCGGTGCTTGAGCACCTGCTGCGCCACCGGGACGTGGCGAAACTCAAGAGCATCGTCGACTCGCTGATCCCGATGGCCGGGCAGGACGGGCGGATCCACACCACCTACAACCAGATGATCGCGGCCACCGGCAGGCTCTCCTCGACGGACCCGAACTTGCAGAACATCCCGATCAGGACCGAGGAGGGCAGGCGGATCAGGCGCGGGTTCGTGGTCGGCGGCGGCTACGAGTGCCTGCTCACCGCGGACTACAGCCAGATCGAGCTGCGCATCATGGCGCACCTGTCAGGCGATGCGGCACTGGCGGCCGCGTTCGGCTCGGGTCATGATTTCCACGCGGCGACAGCGTCGCGCGTGTTCGGTGTGCCCGCCGAGGAGATCACTGGTGACCTGCGGAGCAAGATCAAGGCGATGAACTACGGCCTCGCCTACGGGCTGTCGGTGTACGGGCTGTCGCAGCAGCTCGGCGTGGACGCGGCCGAGGCGCGCGGCTACATGGACGAGTATTTCGCCGTCTTCGGCGGGGTGCGTGACTACCTGCGGGACGTGGTGGCCAGGGCGCGCCAGGACGGGTACACGCAGACGATCCTCGGCCGCCGCCGTTACCTGCCCGACCTGACCTCGGACAACCGGCAGCGCAGGGAGATGGCCGAGCGGATGGCGCTGAACGCGCCGATCCAGGGTTCTGCCGCGGACATCATCAAGGTGGCCATGCTGTCGGCGGACAGGGCGATCCGGCAGGCCGGCCTACGCTCCCGGATGCTGCTGCAGGTCCATGACGAGCTGCTCTTCGAAGTCGCCCCCGGCGAGTTCGAAGAGCAGCGTGAGCTGGTGCGGACGGCCATGTGCGGTGCGTTCGCGATGACCGTGCCGCTGGAGGTCTCGATGGGCACCGGCCGGAGCTGGGCGGACGCGGCGCACTGAGCTAGCACTGAGCCAGCACTGAGCCAGCACTGAGCCAGCTCTGGCGCTGGGCGTCAGTTTTGCGGCTCGACGCCCATGGTTTCCGGGTCGACCAGGGGCATCGCGATGACGTGGCCGAGCGGTTCTGGCCCGACGTACTGCTGGCAGCGGCAGCCGTCGAAGGCGCAGACCGACGTCTTCGGGTTGTGGAAGCTCAGGTGGTGGGTGCAGCCACAGACCGGCTGCGGCTCCGGCGGTGCCGCGGTGACCGGCTTGGCGCGCGCCTTCGCCTTGGCTTCGATGATCGCCAGCCGACGATCATGGTGCCGGCGGAACGCCTCCCTGATGGATCCGGCGAGGCCGCCACCGAAGATCAGGGCAAGCCACCACCAGCCCTCGACGAATCTGATCAGCGGATTCATCGGCATCTGACCTGGCGCTCTAGGGCGGATACGGCATGCCTCACAGCGCGAGAGTTGTACAGGCCGCGCTGGTTTGTCAACCGCCTTCGCCGGGCCGTAACCGGGTGCCGCGATTGACCGCCCGGCCAGGCTCTCATATGCTGATCGGAGCGTTGTGATTCTCTTGCAGTCCGCCATGGTCAGGCCGCCCGAGGGCAGTCTGCAGCCCGGCCAGTGTTCTTGACCAGGCACTCCAGTCACTATGTCGGAAGCGTCGCGCATCGCGTTGTCCAACTGTCCCTGTCCGCATCCGGAGCCCACTAACACATGACGACGAGCAGCACGCAGGCCACCTCGACACCTCAGGTAGCCGTTAATGACATCGGTTCGGAGGAGGCCTTCCTCGCCGCGATCGACGAGACCATCAAGTACTTCAACGACGGCGACATTGTCGACGGGACTGTCGTCAAAGTCGACCGGGACGAAGTTCTGCTCGACATCGGTTACAAGACCGAGGGAGTCATCCCGTCGCGCGAGCTGTCGATCAAGCACGACGTCGACCCGAACGACGTAGTCAAGACCGGCGACCACATCGAGGCCCTTGTCCTGCAGAAGGAGGACAAGGAAGGCAGGCTCATCCTGTCCAAGAAGCGCGCGCAGTACGAGCGCGCCTGGGGTACGATCGAGAAGATCAAGGACGAGGACGGTGTCGTTACCGGAACCGTCATCGAGGTCGTCAAGGGCGGCCTCATCCTGGACATCGGCCTGCGCGGGTTCCTGCCCGCCTCCCTGGTCGAGATGCGCCGGGTCCGTGATCTCCAGCCGTACGTGGGCAAGGAGATCGAGGCCAAGATCATCGAGCTGGACAAGAACCGCAACAACGTGGTGCTGTCCCGCCGTGCCTGGCTGGAGCAGACACAGTCCGAGGTCCGCCAGAACTTCTTGAATACGCTGCAGAAGGGCCAGATCCGCAAGGGCGTCGTCTCGTCCATCGTGAACTTCGGCGCGTTCGTGGATCTCGGTGGCGTCGACGGCCTGGTGCACGTCTCCGAGCTGTCGTGGAAGCACATCGACCACCCCGGCGAAGTCGTCGAGGTCGGCCAGGACGTCACGGTCGAGGTCCTCGACGTGGACATGGACCGCGAGCGGGTGTCGCTGTCCCTGAAGTCCACGCAGGAAGACCCCTGGCAGCAGTTCGCCAGGATGCACCAGATCGGGCAGGTTGTGCCAGGCCGGGTCACCAAGCTCGTTCCGTTCGGCGCGTTCGTGCGGGTCGAGGAGGGCATCGAGGGCCTGGTGCACATCTCCGAGCTGGCCGACCGCCACGTCGAGATCCCCGAGCAGGTCGTGCAGGTGGGCGACGAGATCTTCGTCAAGATCATCGACATCGACCTGGACCGGCGCCGGATCAGCCTGTCACTCAAGCAGGCCAACGAAGGTGCCACCGGCGAGATCAACGTCGAGGATTTCGACCCGACGCTGTACGGCATGCCAGCGACCTACGACGAGCAGGGCAACTACGTCTACCCGGACGGTTTCGATCCGGAGTCGGGCGAGTGGCTTGAGGGCTTCGAGACCCAGCGCGAGGAGTGGGAGCGGCAGTACGCCGAGGCCCGCGCCCGGTTCGAGGCGCACCAGCGGCAGGTTGCCGAGGCGCGCAGCAAGGCCGGGGAAGAGGGCGAGCACGAAGGCGACAGCAGCTCGCACACCTCTGGCTCGCCGGAGTCAGAGAGCGCCGGCGGCACGCTCGCGTCCGACGAGGCGCTGGCCGCGCTACGGGAGAAGCTCTCTGGCGGTCGCAACTAGGCCGCTCGACGCGTTCCTTAGTCGTGGTGGGCTTCCCGCGGGTGACGCGGGTCGCCCGCCACGACTGTTTTCCAGGTGGTACGCGGTCTTCGGGCGGTAGGCGGTGGCCGGTGTCCGAGCCAGACGGGAGGACTGCTGACGTGCTCAGAGTTGGCCTGACCGGCGGGATCGGCGCTGGCAAGAGCGAGGTCTCGAAGCGGCTCGCTGCCCAGGGAGCCGTGCTGATCGACGCCGACGCCATCGCCAGGGAGGTCGTGGTGCCCGGCACGGCGGGATTGGCAGCGGTGGTCGCCGAGTTCGGTGACGGGGTGCTCCGGGCCGACGGCAGCCTGGACCGGGACCGGCTCGGTGAGATCGTCTTCGCCGACCCGGAGAAGCTCGTCGCACTGAACCAGATCGTGCACCCGCTGGTTGGCCAGCGGATGGCTGAGCTGGAGCGGGCCGCGGGGGCGGATCCGGACGCGATCGTGGTGCACGACGTGCCGCTGATCGCGGAGAACAACCTGGCGGCCGGCTATGACCTGGTCGTCGTGGTGGATGCGCCGGTAGGCGACCAGTTCGACCGGCTGATGCGGCAGCGCGGGATGAGCGAGGAGCAGGCCAGGGCCAGGATGGCGGCTCAGGCCACGAGAGAGCAGCGGCTGGCGATCGCCGACCTTGTGGTGGACAACTCATCGTCGCTCGCCGAACTCGACCGCCAGGTCGGTGATCTGTGGGCCGAACTGCGGCGCCGGGCCAGGCTCGCGCGCCACCGGTCCTGAGCGGTCGCAGCGCCCGGTCCAGAGGTCACGGAGCAGCATGTCCTGATTTATGAGTGTCGCGTTAGCTGATGTCGACGAGATCAAGCTGGCCGTGCGGGCGGCGTTCCACGTTCGTGGTGAGTTCACCGTGCAATGTGCCGGAAACCCACCACGATTATCGACCTCACTGTGGCCAGGCAGGACTGGACTCATGATCACGGTGAGTTGACCGTGCTATCCGACGTAAAGTCACCACGATCATGCGCCGTCCGTCGTCAGGAAGGATTAGCCAGGGCTGCGGTTGCCGTTCGGACGGTCGTTCGGGCGGCGCAACTGGTGCAGTGTCCATCCCTGGCCGGACGGATCGAGCGGCCGGGTGCTGACGGCGAAGATTTCGGCGGCTCGGCGGTACGACAGGCGGGCTTGCTGGGTCAGCGGGCATACGTCGGTCTTTGCCGTGTCGGTCGTCGCCCGGCGGTCGGTCAGGAAGACCGGGCCAAACGTTCGTCCGGCGAGCAGCCAGGCGAGCAACTCGGAAGTCTGGCGGCTCCAGTCAGTCAATTCGGCCACCGCCAGGGCGCGGGGCTTCGGCCGACCCTCCGGGCCGATGACGTGCGCATCGAGCCCGAGCACCGTCGGCGCGGCGGCACCGTCGCTCTGGCTGTTCCTGCTGCTGTCCGCCCTGCTCGCAACGGCCGAGGGATTCTTCAATCCCGCGCTCGGCGGGCTCCGAGCTGAGATAGTCCCGGTCGGAAAGCTGCCGGATGCCAACGCCATGCTCGGCGTGGCAAAGTCCGCGGCGACCATCATCGGGCCGGCATTGGCCGGGTTCCTGATCGCCCTGAGCAGCCCTGCGGTGGTGATCGGCCTGGATGCGGCGAGCTACGGTGCCAGCGTGCTTGCGCTAGCTCTGCTCCGGGTCCCGCCGGCTAGCCAGCCTGTGCGGTCACCCTGGCGCGACCTGGCCGAGAGCTGGACGGTCTTCCGGTCGCGGGCCTGGCTATGGGTGACGACCGTGCAGTTCGCGCTGTTCAACCTGCTTACCTGGGCTCCTTACCTGCTGCTCGGTCCGATCCTGGCCAGGCAGTACCTGGGGGGAGCGGGCGCCTGGGGCGCGATTACGGCAGCCTTCGCCGCAGGCGCCGTGCTGGCTGGCCTGGCGATGGTCGGGCGCCGCCCGCGCCGCCCCCTCGCGATCGCGACCATCGGTACGTTCGGCTTTCCGGTTCCGTGCCTGATGCTGGCATTGCACGCTCCGGTATCGGCGGTCGCGGCCGGCGCCCTGCTGGCTAGTGCTGGCGCCGCTGTCAGCAACACGCTCGCGGCGTCGGTGCAGCAGCAGCAGGTGCCGGGGCAGATGCTCGCCAGGCTGAACGCCATCACGCTGACCGGGGCCTACGCACTCGGGTCGGCAGGATGGGCAGTGATCGGTCCGCTGGCCGGAGTTGTCGGCCCGGTGCCCCTGCTTGCCTTCGCAGCGGCTTACGGTACGGTGAGCAGCGCGGTGGTCCTTGCCCTCCCGGCGATCAGATCGGTCACCTGGGTTGATCGCTGAGGACGCGCTGAGCCGGATGTTCTGTGAGTGGTTACAGGTGCTTGCGTGTCCTGACGGCCCGCGATCTCGTCATAAGCCGCTGCTGACGCCATCTTCCTGCTCTCTGATCCGGACCCGTGACCCGCCTCAGTATCAACGTAAGGCTGAGCGCTCCGCAGTCCATTGAGAGCGGCGAGATCATTGCCGTGCCCGGCTGCGGCGGCTATGCGGAGCGCGCGGTGGCGGATTGGTACCACAATGCGGCGTGGAAGGCGGTCCGCTGTGCGACGGAGACAGCGCCGGCGATCTGACCGTGATCGTTGATTCCGTTCAGCCCGGCCGTGGCCGGGATACCGAGGGTGGTGAGGTCGGCCTCTACCTGACCTGCCTCCGCCCCGGACGCATGAGGGCAATCCCGCCCAGTCCAGCACGCTGCGGCGCAGCGGAGATGTCAGCGGGCGGCCCGCTCGGCGGCTGGCGAAGCCCGGTCATGAGCTGGGCGGCTCCTCCGCCAGGCTGTGGCTGGCCGGCCTGGGCGTCTGAGGCTGGGCGGGCGGGCGCGGAAGGCGCCGAGCGCGGGTAGGAGCAGGCCGATGAGCGCGGTGCCGGCAATGGTGGCCAGCCCGCCGCTGACGGCGCTGGTGGCGGGCGATGTCAGGGAGGCTACGGCGCCGGCGCGGAAGTTGCCGAGCTGAGGGACGCCTGCTCCGACGGCATACTCGGCCGACGAGACGCGGCCACGGAACTCATCTGGTGTCACTGCCTGGACGAGCGCGGTCCGCAGCACGACGGCGCTGACGTCGCCGGCGCCGGCGATCACGAGAGTGAGGAAGGCCAGCCAGAACGTCCCGGCCAGGCCGAAGCCGACCAGGCCCGCTCCCCACACTGCTCCTGCCACGAGCATGCCCAGGCCTTGCCGGGTCACCCGGCTGACCGGACCCGACAGCACCGAGCCGAGGATCCCGCCGACGGCGACGGCGGTCGTCAGCAGCCCGAGAGTCTCGGCGTGACCTTCGAAGCGCTGCGCGTTGATCGCGGGAAACAAGGCCATGGGCATGCCCAGGAAGACGGCGCTCATGTCAGCGATGAACGCGCCGAGAATGACGCGGGTGCCTACGACGAACCACAGCCCCTCGCCGATCGTGCGCAGGCCGGGTCGCGCATCCCGGACCTGCGGGCGCATCGATGGCAGCCGCGCCACGGCGTACAGTGCGAAGCCGAAGCTGATCGCATCAATGAGGTAGCAGGTCTGCAGGCCAGCGGCGGCGGTGATCAGGCCGGCGAGGGCCGGCCCGATGGTCAGGCTGCCGTGCATCGCCAGGGTCTGCAGGGCTGCGCCGGCGGGCAGTTGGTCGCGGCGCAGGAGGCGCGGCATGAAGGTCCGCCGGGCCGGAGAGTTCACCGCGCCTACGGCCGATTGGGCAGCGACCAGGCAGTACAGCAGCCAGACCTGGCCGAGTCCGGCGAATGCCGGGTAGGCGAACAGTCCCGACCCGGTCGCCTGCAGGCCGGTCGCGGTGAGCACTAATCGTGCGGCGGTCGAACGCGCCGCCTACGACGGCCACGGCGATGGTCGGAACCGCGATGACCAGGCCGATCAGCCCGACGGCCAGCGAGCTGCGGGTGAGGACGAATACCTGCAGGGTCACGGCATAGCTGGTCATCTGGCCGCCGATGCTGGATAGCCCGGAGCCGATCCACAGGCGCCGATAGGGCGGGGATTCCCGTAGCGGGGCGACGTCCATGACCAGCCTGCCTGAAAGCTTCATCGCGCGTGTCCCGGTAAGCGCTACTACTTTAATCGGGCTGATCGCCGGCCCGAGTTGGGTCACGATTTGTTCGTTGGCGATTAGGCGGACAGCTGAGCTGCGATAACACGCTTCTCCAAGGTTGAGGTTGCGCACGAAGATCTGGGACTTGGGTGATGTCAGGCTGAGGGAAGCTTGACGCACCGGGCAACGAGGAAGACCGGCTGACGGTCGGCATCATGGGCCGGATCCCAGTCCGGCGGCGGGAGTGGCTCGGCGAGCTCGTCCAGCCACAGGCTCTGGCGGCGCAGCGTAGCGAGGTAGGTTGAAAGCGTCCGGTGGTTGGCGCCCACGAGCCGGCGTAGACCGGAACGGGCGCCCTGGGCCGTCCAGTGTCCCTCGTCGTAGTAACTACCGGAGGCTGGCCAGGAACCCGAGATGTCCGTGCCTCCCGCGAAGCACGGGTGCATGATCGAGAAGGCGAAGCAGCCGCGGGGCTTCAGCGCATCGCTGACCGCGGTGATCGCGGCATCGAGGTCGTCAATGTCGGAGAGACCGAAATTACAGACCGCCAAATCGAAATCGCCATCGTAGTTGTCCAGAGACCCGGGCATGGTCACGTCATCGTGAAGGTAGCGGATGCCGAGCTGTTCATCCTGCTCGGTCTCCAGTGCCCTGGTGATCAGGGCACCTGAGAGATCGAGGCCCACGACGCTGGCTCCCCGGCGCGCCAGCTCACGCGTGATGCGCCCGTGGCCGCAGGCGACGTCTAGGACCTTCAGGCCGGCAACCGGGCCGAGCAAGTCCAGCAGGGCACGGGAGGCCGGATCGTTGATTGAATCGAAACCCTCGATGTAGAACTCTGCGACTGCGTCATACCGGGCTTGAACCATGCCACCGACTGTAGATCCCAGGTCCGATGCGGCAAAGCCCGCAGAGCGGCCGTCAGCCCTGATCGGTCAGGCGGGTCCCGCGCTAACGCCGCCGGGCACTTTAGCGGCGTGACTGGGGCCCGGAGCGGGTCGAGCGGGTGCGGGCTGCTCGGATAGGGGAAGCCGAGCCGTGCGGCTATCTCCTGCGGCGGCACGTCACCGGCGAGGCCTTGCGCCGGTAAAGCCCCAGCTCCGGGCAGTCGTAGGTGCGGTGGCCGATCAGGATGCCGTAGTCGTTGACCGCCCGCCAGCACGCGGGCAGCAGCTCGATGTAGTCCTCGCCCGACAGCGGCACCGGCCCGCGCGACCTGGACCGCGTATGCCTCGTTCGGGGTCAGCTCCCGGCCAGGCAGGTAAGGGCTGCGCAGCCCCTCGTGCGGCCGGGTCTGCCCGCCACGATCCACTCGTTCAGGAGATCCTGCAGCTGCGGGAGCGTCCAGGCCGTCCCGGCGGCCACGTCGCGGCCCCGGCGGGTTACGTCCGAGCCGGTGTAGCCGGCCACGTACTGGTAGAACAGCGTGTTGAACGGCGCGACCGGGCGGCTGGCGTTGCTGCGCCGCCGCACCGCCGGGCCGAACGTGTGGCGCCCGCCCTCCAGCGACCTGACCAGCCGGTAGAACGTCGCGCAGGTTCTCACCGATCTTTCGCCGAGTCCTTCTCATCGATGTTTCATTTCCTCAACGGCAGGTTGGCTTGCGGGCCAGCTGCGGCGTGCGCCTCGATGTTGAACGTCGCAACTGCGACCGCCGCGGCGACCACCAGCCGCGCGGTCGGCACATCCAGCTCTGGCCGACGGCTCAGGCCATGACCGGTACTGAAGCCAGCGTTGCGAAGCTCAGCTGTCGTGACCACCAGCTGAGCGGACGAGCCGAGTGCCTTACGGCGTTGCTCCGCGCCCGGATCGCCACTGCGGACACCGGTGGTGTCCAGGCCAAGGTGGACGTTCGCCTTCTTCAGCAGGTCGGGCACGTCCAGCTTGGTGGCCTAACGGGACCCTGGCGTCCTGGCCCCAGGCCTTGACCCGGTGTGGTCAGTGTGTTCGCGCGGGGCACTTGCCAAAGCTGGCGGTCAGACGGATCCGCACTGCCGCAGGCGAGGGCAGCCACTGCCAGCGCGTATTTCTTGGCGGCGAGGTACATGCCGAGCTCGGCGTGGATGTCGACGATGTTGGCCATCGCTCGCTGGGTGCCGTAGAGAGTGTCTCCGTGGAACCAGTTGATCTTGGCTTGGTGGAACTCGCGCAGGGCATCGAGCAGCCGGCCCGCCTTCTGTAGGGCTTCTGTGCGCTGACGGCACCTGTCGCCAGCCGCGGTAACCTGCAGCGCTCTTGTAGGTGAGCAATGAAGCCCAGCGGCGTTGCGGATGATCACGAGCTATCGACCGTAGTAGTACGTGTGGGGAACCGGATTCTCTGGGGCTCGTGACGGCGTCAGGTCCTTGCGGCCTTCTCTTTGGCCTCCATCTGCTCCACGACTTTCACTGCCGTCGCGCGGTGCGCGCCAGACAGGCCCCGCGGGATCCGCCAAGCTGCGAACGGGTCCTCATGGTCAACGGGAGCCATCTCGCCACGACGCACCCAGACATCATGAGGGCGCAGCAGGTAATTGGCGGTCAGGATAGGAACGTCATGGGCGAGCAGGTACTCAGCAGCCTGCAGGAGCTTGCCCAGGTGCCGCGAGATGCGGCTGAGCGACGCTGCGAGCCAAACCGCGTCACCATCCTCGGCCCCCTCGCGCATAAGCTGCACGAATAGCTGGTCAAACCGGGTATCGATGCCGCTGAGGACGACTGCGCTCTCGCGGTTGCCTGCTCTGGGCGCCTCAACCTCGGCAACCGGCAGCTCCGGGATCGGCGCCGCCGGAGCACGGTACGGCCACCGGCCGCCGCCCGCGCCGTAGGCAAGGGCCACAGCACCAAAACATGCCCAGGCCCTCGGCCAGGCGCCTGCCAGGTCCGCGAACAGGTTGTGCTCTACCGTCACCGGGCGCCGGCGACGGGCGGCCAGGAAGTGCGACAGCGGTGCCGCCGCCATGGTGGTAATGGCCTTGACGCCGCCAGCCTCCACCGGCCCGCGCGAGTGCGCCTCCTCCAGCAGGCTGCTGCGGACCACCACGGCGACCGCGCCCTTCAGCACCAGCGACGAGCCGGCCGGCTCGTATCCGGCGACCTCCTCAGCGAATGGCGCTATCAGCACATCCCGCGCCGTGGCGTCAAGCGCCGCGTAGGATTCCGCGCGGGCCAGGATATCCTCACCTACTTGCGCTGCCAATTCCGTGTCCGCGTGGCACACGTCAGTCAAGACGCCTGGCACGACGACGCGGCAGAATTGCTCGAAATGCCCGGGGTCGGGCTCGCCCTCCAGGTCCAATACCCTTGCCCTCACGGTCACTTACTCTCGTCCGCCTCCGAACTTATCCCCAGGCCCGCCCAACGCTGGCCCCTCCCATCGTCGACGTGTAATCAGCTGCGAACGTCGTGGACTATCGATTTTCCGCTGATCCGCATGCCGCTCTAGCGCGCCGTCCTAATAGCTAAGGCGTCAGCCTGTTCCCCGGAAAACCGGCGATTCCGCTTCCCCCGAGGGCCACAAGCCGCCGGAGCAGCGGACCCTTTCTCTGCCTGCCCTGCAAATTCTCTGCCTGCCCTGCAAGCAGCCTTTGTGACCACGGTTCCCATCTAGCCTCACGATAGCCTGGCTTGCCAGCCAAGCCGAAACCGGCGGCGCATGCACGCCATTGAGGCGCACAATTCCCGGTGTGGCGTATCGCGCGCCAGGATGCGGCGGGACGAGTTCTGGGATCAGGTGACGGTTACTGGCTGCCGGCCCCTGACGGATAGCCGTGCAGCGGCCTGCAGGTGCTGTGTCCGGCGGTGTCAGCGGGCGGTGCGGTTCCTGGCAGGCGAAGCGGGGATACGGCAGTTCATCGACATCGGTACCGGCATCCCCTCGGCCGGGAATGTGCACGAACTCGCCGGGCAGGTCGCGCCCGATGCCCGCGTGGTTTACGTGGACAACGATCCCATCGTGCACGTCCACGCGACCGCGCTGCTGACCGGCAGCGGCACCGCCACGGTTGTCCTGGCCGACCTGCGCGACCCGCAAGCTATCCTGGCCGACCCGGAACTACGTGCCCGCATCGACTTCACCCAGCCCGTCGGCCTGCTGCTTGTCGCGATCCTGCACTTCATCACCAGCACCGAGAACCCGGCCGGGATCGTCGCCACGCTGCGGGACGCGCTTCCGGCCGGCAGCTATCTCGCACTATCCCATGCCACAGCGGACTTCCACCCGCCCGGCACTGGCGATAAGGCCGCAGCCGCCTACAAGAACGCGACCGCCCCGCTGCTGCTGCGCACCCACTCCGAGGTCACTGCGTACTTCGACGGCTTCGACCTGCTGGAGCCGGGCCTGGTCCAGGCTCCCTTGTGGCGCCCGGACGGCAGAGCGCCCCGCCCGAAAGACCTCGCCAAGATCGGCATCTACGCAGGCGTCGGCCGCAAGACAAACACGAGCACATGACAGCACCGCCAAGAGGCCTGGATTCCGGCTTACAAGGCCCGCCAGGGTTCGGCCTGGCTCGCTGTCGCGATGCTGCTGATGCGCCTGGCCAGTTCGGCGCGGAACGCCGGGTTGTCCGCGTTGCGGATATAGGCTGCGAGCGCCCGCAGTTCCCGGAGTTGCCGCAGCAGCGGCAGGGATGGCAGACGACCGGGATCGGCGCCGTAGGC
>DATLSX010000193.1:0-5866 GCA_035533915.1 Streptosporangiaceae bacterium | reverse complement strand
GCTGAGGCGCTCGTGTCGGCAGACACCGGGTTCTCCGGCATCGCGGCCATCCATCACGTCGTCCCTGACGCCGATGGCGTCCGCGGGCTGCTGGCCGCCCCGGAAGAATAAGCCCGTGGAATTGTGCGTGCCGAGAATCTCATCCACGGCTCTGACCAGCACAGTTGCCCGCCAGGGCTCTGCCGGTGACGATCACCGATCATGTGTCTGCGGTTCGTCTTCCTCCTGGTCACCCAATTCGCCGCGTCGCTGCGGCTGTCCCGGCGTGAGGAGGCCTGGAAGACCGCCGAGATGTTGATTCTGCGCCACCAGCTCGCGGTCCTGCAGCGGCGGCAGCCGCGTCACCCGAAGCTGAACGGGCGGACCGGGCCCTGCTCGCGACCCTGCTCAGCGTGATAGTGAAAGCTCGCCGCCACAGATTGCGGCTGCTGGTCACTCCAGACACGATCCTGCGCTGGCACCGCGATATCGTCCGGCGCCGCTGGACTACCAGGTCCATGCGGTGCAGGACCGGCCGGCCCGCGACCCGCAGGAACATCAAGGCCCTGGTCCTCCGGCTCGCACGCGAGAACACCGAATGGGGGTACCGCAGGATCCACGGCGAGCTGGCCGGGCTCGGAGTTGCGGTCGCTGCGTCGACGGTATGGGAGATCCTCAAGGCCAGCGGTGTCGATCCCGCTCCTCTACGACGGACCGAGCCGACCTGGCCGCAGTTCCTGAGTCTTCAGGCCGAGGCAATCCTGGCATGCGACTTCTTCACGGCCGACCTGCTCGACGGGACCCAGGCCTGCGTCCTGGCCGTAATAGAGCACGCGACCCGGCGCATCCGAATCCTGGGCATCACCCTGCACCCGACCGGGGAATGGACCACCCAGCAGGCACGCAACCAGATCATGGACCTCGGCGGCCAGGCACATCGGAAGCCGCTGGCCCGGGAGCTGCGTGGTCCGCTGGTAGCACGTCGGGATGACCGGGCGCACTTTCGCCAGGTTCGCGGCCGTTGGCGAGAGGAACGTGTTATCCGTTACGCACCGCTGACCGCGGGAAAACTCCACTCTTCAGACCTGACAGCGCCTAGGTGGCTGGTGTTTTTCGCGCGTGGCGGTCCATCAGGCCTGGTGATCATTCCGGGAGAATTGCCGTACTGGCGGGACTTCTCCCCGGGAGTGGCTGATGACGCTGGGCCTGGCGCCGAGGCAGGCTGACCTGTTCCGCTCGACGGCGGCTTACTGCGAGGGGCGGGTGGCGCCGGACTCGATCTACGGGGTTTTGCACCGGGAGTGCTTCACCTTGTTCCCGGATGAGATGTTCGCTGACCTGTTTGACGACGTGGGCCGCCGGTCGGTGCCGCCGATGATCGTGGCGGTGGTGATGGTGCTGCAGCGGATCGAGGGGTGCAGCGACCGGGAGGCGGCGGACCGGTTCGCCTTCGATGCCCGGTGGAAGTACGCGGCCGGGGGGCTGGACTTCGGTTACCCGGGTTTTGCGCATACGGTGCTGGTGGATATGCGGGCCCGGCTGGCCCGGTCGGCGCGGCCGGACCGGATCTTCGAGGTGACGGTGGAGGCGGCGCGGGCGGCCGGGCTGGCGGGCCGGCGGCGGGTGCCGGATTCCGCTCCGCTGTATGACGCGGTGGCCACGATGGACACCCTCACGCTGGTCCGCTCGGCGATCCGCGGGGTGCTGAAGGCCGCTGGCAGCGAGCTGGCCGGGCAGCTGCGGGGCATGCTGGCCCGCGACGATGACTATGCAGCCGCGGGAAAGCCGGGCTGTGATTACGACGACGCGGCGGCCCGGGAGGAACTGGTCGATGCGCTGGCCCGCGATGCCCGGGCGCTGCTGGCGGCCCTGGACGGGCAGGAACTGGGCCCGGCGCTGGCGCAGGCGGCGGCGCTGCTGGCCACCGTGACCGGCCAGGACCTGGAGCAGGACGCGGCCGGGGTGTTCCGGATCGCCCGGCGGGTCGCCCCGGACCGGGTGATCTCCGCCGTCGACCCGCAGGCCCGGCACGGGCATAAGACCTCCGCGCGGGGGTTCGACGGCTACAAGGGGCACATCGCGATCGACCCGGACTCGGAGATCATCACCGCCACCGGGGCCACGCCGGGAAACAGCGGGGACGCCGAGGCCGCTGAGAGCCTGCTCGCTGACATGCTCCCCGCTGATCAGGACAGCGCCACGGCCCGGGATGGCGGGCAGGCCGCGGCCCCCGCCGCGGGCGAGGGCCAGCCGGCGGCCTACGGCGATGCCGCCTACGGCTCCGGCGAGCTCATCGGACGGCTGGACGGCGCCGGCATCTATAACGGCATCAAATGCCAGCCGCCGGCCGCGGTGAAAGGCTGCTTCCCCAAGGACCGCTTCGCCATCGACCTCGACGGCAAGACCGTCACCTGCCCGGCCGGCGTCACCGTGCCCATCCGGGCTGCCGCCGGGCGGCACGCCGGGGCCGCCAGGTTCGGCAAGGCCTGCCGGGCCTGCCCGCTGGCAGCCCAGTGCACCACCGCCAGAGAAGGCCGCACGATCACCATCGGCCCGCACGAGGCCCGCCTGGCCGCCGCCAGGCAGGCACAGGCTGACCCGGCCTGGCGGGCTGACTACCGGGCAACCCGGCCCAAGGTCGAGCGCAAGATCGGCCACCTGATGCGCCGCCGCCACGGCGGCCGCCGCGCCCGCGTCCGCGGTCTGGGCAGGGTCGCCGCCGACTTCGCCCTGCTCGCCGCCGCAGTCAACCTGGCCCGCCTCGGCGTGCTCGGGGTTTCCTGCCGGAACGGCGCCTGGGCGGCCATCAGCGGCTGATGAACCGGGAACGGCCGGCCAGCAAGCCTCACCAGCACCGGTCACAGCCCTCCAGCGGCCAGCCTTGGCCCGCACCGGGCCCAGGCGGAGCGCCTGCGGGCAGCGATCCGCAGCGCTCCCGGTGACATAACGCCGCGCAGCGCGCGAGGCCAGCACAGAAAGCCGCTGATTAACACCAGCCACCTAGGTCAATGTATGGCCTGCGAGCCTACTGCGCTGCGGGCGGTCGTAGACGCTAGCCTCTGGCTGCCGCAGCGGGCCATGGTGCCGACGGAGGCCTTTGGGCTATTGGTCTTGGGTCGTTCGTCCCTGGTTCCTCGTCACAGCTCTAGAACAGACTCTCCAACGAGGGTCTCTGGCCTGTCCTGGTCGAGAATGCGGCCATCCAGTTTGACCTGGGCGATCGTGACGTCGATGATCGGCGATCGTGCTTGTTCGTCTGATCTATCGGCTCTTTGTTCAGGTGCTGTCCTGGCTTGCCCTGTTCGCTCGGTCGTCGGCGTCGAAGGACGCGGAGATACTCGCACTGCGGCACGAGGTCGCTGTGCTGCGGCGGAACAATCCGAGGCCTCGCCTGTCCTGGCCGGATCGCGCGGTCCTGGCCGCGCTTGCCCGGATGCTTCCGAAGGCGCTACGCGCCCACCGGATTGTCACGCCGGGAACGTTGTTGCGCTGGCACCGCAGGCTGATCGCCGCGCGGTGGCGGCAGCCGAAGCCACCGGGCCGTCCGCCGATCGGCGAGGAGCTGGTCGCCCTGATCGTGCGCCTGGCGAGGGAGAACCGGACCTGGGGCGTGGTTCGCATCCAGGGCGAACTGCGTCGCCTCGGCCATCGGGTCGCCGCCTCGACCATCCGCAAGATCCTGCGTGCCAGCAGGGTCCCGCCAACCACGCGCCGCGACGACACCTGGCACACCTTCCTGCGCGCCCAGGCCAGCAGCCTGCTTGCGATCGACTTCTTCCACGTCGACACCGTGACGCTGAAGCGGTTGTATGTCGCGTTCATCATCGAGATCAAGACACGCAGGGTCCACCCGCTCGGCATTACCGAGCATCCGACCGGGGACTGGGTGGTTCAGCTGGCCCGCAGTCTTGCCGGTGATCTGGAGTAGGCCGGGCACCGATTCAGGCACCTGATTCGCGACCGGGACGCGAAGTTCACTGCCGCCTTCGACGCGGTCTTTGCCTCCATCGGCATCCAGATCGTGCTCACCGCACCACGGGCCCCGCGGATGAACGCCTTCGCCGAGCGCTGGATCGGCTCCGTCCGCCGAGAGTGCACCGACCGGATCCTCATCACCGGAGAACGCCACCTACACCACGTGCTCGACATCTACGTCGCCCATCACAACGCCGGGCGCAGCCACCAAGGCGACGGAATGCTTCTGCGTGCTCCCGAAGACGAACCGAACATGATCCCGTTCCCTGCCCGGATCGACACGATCTGAACCGACAGCGTCTGCGCGGACTGCTCAACGAATACCGGCCCGCCGCATGAAAGTCCAGGCCAGAACCGGTAACCGAGTCTTCGACCAGCACAGGCAAATCGGGAGTTGGCCGGACCGTCATGAAGCGCCGTTGGAACCGGGCGCTTGACGAGCCGGACTACACGTACGGGCCCCCGCCAGAGCAGTACGCCTTTAGCGATGAACCGCCCTTCTAGTGATCTTGCCTGCCTGTCACGCCGGGAGCACTTCGACGCAGGGACCTGCGAGAGTCAAGAAGCGGACCAAGGACCCGGTCATCGGACGAAGAGGCCGTGAGCCCGGCCAACGTGCCACTCCGTGCCAGGACGAGCGCACCAGGCGGTCAATCACGGGCACTGAGGGACCGGTCACACCGGCCGAGCTGGGCAGCCACAGGCGGTAGCAACACCCGAAACAATCAGTCCCGCAGAACGTGACCAACTCAAGGAATGGACCTCCCGGCCAGGCCGTACGTGCGCCCGATCCACCGGAATCCATCCCACGTATATCCCACGACTAGCGGCATATGGCCGCGTCTGACGGCATCTAGCTGCATGAGCCTGGCAGGAACCAGGAGCCCACATGGCGAGCCCTCGACCGCATAGGAGCTGGTCAGGGTTCTCGCGACTCCCCACGGATCCCGTGGACAGTGCGTGGGCCAGATCGTCGACCAGTGATCTTCCGGGGGCTGACGGGGTCTTCACCGAGTACGGTGGGCCATCGAAATCCAGGAGCTAGCGGTTCGGTGAACCGCTAGCTCCGGCCGGAATCCGTCCGCCATATGTCCGTAACCACTGCTATGCAGCGGCTAACGGTGGCACATCATGACACACAGTGCGACAGCACCAAGACGGCCCGCGAGCCCGAGAATACCCAGGCCAGGGGGCTGTTTCCGCAGGTGGTGGCAGGTGTTGGGTTCGAAGTCGCGGTAGGGACCGCCCTTGCGGGCGGCCCCCCGCACAGATCCCAGCGTGCGGGATTACCGCACTGGGCTCCTACCTTGGGTGCATGGCGGCGAAGCGCGCCTCCGGGAATGGGTGCAGGATGCGGGTCTGGGGTAGCCACCGGGTGGCGATGCGGTCCATCCTGGCCCAGGTGAGCCGGGTTTTCTGGCTGCGGCGCCGCAGCGCCTGGTGCCAGTGCCGTGTCACCTGGTGGCGGAAGGCGTTCACCGCGTCGTTGTTGCCGGGCACGGCGTAGTAGGCTTGGTGCCCGCGTACCACGGCGGCCAGCCATCGTCCCTGGTCGGGGATGGGCAGGTACCGGCGCCGCCTGATCTCGGCTTTCACCCCGGCAAGCTTGGCCCGGACCCGTTTCGAGTCAGTTTTCCGCCGGACCCAGAACCGCCCGCTCCTGGATGTCGCGCAGATGTGCGTGAACCCCAGGAAAGAGAACGTCTCCGGTTTCCCCTCACCCCGGGCTGCCCGGTCCCGGGCGGCACGCCGCCCGAACTCGATCAGCCGGGTCTCAGACTCCGGCAGTCGGTGAACCGCAGGCCGTCTGGCCTGCGGTTTCCTTGACTTCTTCGTTATGCGAAAGTTGTTAAATCTGCGGTAGGATAGGGGCATGATGCCAGCCGCTGCGGCCATCCTGGAGGGCATGCCC
>DATLSX010000192.1:0-2011 GCA_035533915.1 Streptosporangiaceae bacterium | reverse complement strand
GGGGAGCACGAATTCGCCGAGCACGGTCAACAGCAGCCCGCGAGCGCTCACCGCACCTGCTGCGTGCCGACGCGACAGCAAAGAGCTGGGCTCATAGGTCAGCGGAGCGGGAGTCGCCATGACCCCCCTCCTTCTCCGATCTGACCGGGTGACCCTCTTGCCGACTACGCTCATCCGAGCACGACGCGCCTAGCGGCCCCCGGCCACCATACGGTGATGTGGGTTGGCTGGACCAGTCGTCGCCCTTCTAAGTTATGGAGAGCATGGAGGCCGACGTAGCCACTGGAGGCGCGGAGGCGAGCGAGCAGCGCTCTCATGTGATGCCCGGTGCGCCTGAGCGCAGCCCGGCAGGGGCCCTCGGCGGCGGCTGGCAGGTCGCCGGAAATGGCCTGCGAGCAGCGCGAGTCCGGCCGAACCAGGCCAGCCAAGCAACGCACGCGGCGGCTCCGGGGGCCAGGGCAGACGATGCCGGACCGGACGGCTTAACCGGGCAGCGGCGCGTTGGCCGCCCCGGCGCCAGCACCAGGCCGCGCGGTCGTCACAACTGAGTTCCCTACCGCGCAGCGGAGGGGAGCGGAGGGCAGCACCGCGTCCTCCAGGCTGCAGGCTGGGAGGCACTGGCCGGGGCCGATCGTGGGATTTCTGTGGGGATCTTGGGCCGCGTAGCCGCGATCTGCGCCATAGGCCTCCTCTCTCCCTGCGTTTACGCAGGTGAGAGAGCTGACAGAGAGTCCGGTAACGAGGACCAGTCCGCCGGTCAGATCTCGTATCGCCCGGCCTTGATGTCGGCTAGGAACGCCGCGCGGCGGCGGGCCAGGCGGCGCTTCGCCACGGTGGCACCGTAGGCATCGTCGGCCACCCGGATTCCCTCCTTGACAGAACGTCGGCCGGGGGCTGCATCAAGCTGGCCGCGTCCGGCTCCGCCGATGCCCTGGCGATCAGCCAGCGCACGCTGCCTCCCGGAGCACCCCGCAGCAGCTGGCGCCGGTCGCGGCCTTGACAGGGGCATATCGTTAATCGTTATTATCGAGGAACGATATGGTGCCGGGCTGCCGGCCCTGCTGCCGGGAGGACCGGGATGATCGGGCACATAGGCTTCATCGTCGTCGCGCTGATCATCGTCGCAGTAGTCGCCCGCTCGTGGGTTCGAGACCTGCGCCGGGACCGCGGGCTGACCCATCCGCTGGCCTCGATCGCTGGCCTCTATGGCACAGCGCTGGTCCTGTACGTGGCGGCTTCGGCGTACTGGCTGTCGCGCGGGTTCGCCCCCGGCGGCGGCCGCCGCGGCTCCGCCTGCGTGGACACTGCCTTCCCGGCTGGCGGCGGGGCCGGCCCGGGCCACGCGGCGCGGGCAGGAGCCTCGATCAGCACCGCCGGCAATATTCAGGCCTGCGCGCTGCACCCAGGCCTCGCGCAGTGGACGCTGTTCCTGCTCACCAAGGTCCCCGACGTCGCGCTCTGGGGCTTGCTGCTGCTGCTTGTCTGGCGGCTCGTCAGCCAGGCCAGCCGGGGCGGGCCGTTTACCGTGCAGACCGCCGCCACCATGCGGCAGCTCGGCTGGGTGGTCATCGGCGGCAGCCTGATTGCCGGAGCCCTCGGTGCGCTCGGCGCCGACCTGCTGACCAGAATGCTGATGACGCCACCCACCTATTCCGGCGCCGGCACCGCCGTCGACGTGCTGATCTACGCTCCGCTCAAGGCACTGCTGCCGGTACCGGCCCTGGCCGGGGCGGCGTTGCTCACTTTCGCCCGGATCACCCAGGCGGGCGCCGTAATGGACGAAGAGATCAAGGCCACTGTGTGATGGCGGATGCGGCGGGCGACTCAGGCAGCTCACCGAGGCAGCGCGCCGATCCCGGGGCCATAACGATCCGCCTCGACGAGCTGCTCAGCCAGCGCGGCATGACCCTGACCCAGCTGTCGGAACGGGTCGGAATCACCGTCGTGAACCTGTCCGTCCTGAAGAACGGCCGGGCGAAGGCGATCAGGTTCAGCACGCTGGCCGGGCTAT
>DATLSX010000191.1:0-97254 GCA_035533915.1 Streptosporangiaceae bacterium | reverse complement strand
ACCACCGCCAAGCACCTCACCACCGGCCCGCACCCTCCCGGGCTGAGTGCCAGGTGACCGAGGTCTGCTGTCGTCCTCGGCGGCCAGGCGGCCTGCGGACCTCAGTCAATCCAGTAACGGCGCATGGGGATTGGCCGTCCTGGCCCGGCGTCGAGCACGGAGTCGAGCTTGCCGCCACAGGACTCGATCACGGTGATCGAGCCGACGTTGTCGTCGTCGCAGGTCAGAAGGACCCGGTCGACTCCGAGCGACCGGGCGATCACCAGGCTCTGGCGCAGGATCTCGGTAGCGTGGCCGCGACGGCGGTAGGCAGGCAGGACGCCGTAGCCGATGTGTCCGCCTTCGCGCCGCAGCTGCTCGTTGAGCCGGTGCCTGATCGACGTCCTGCCGACGAGCTTCCCGTCCGCCTCGGCGACCAGCAACGTGCTGGGCACCAGGCGTTCAGGCAGGTTCAGGCCGAGCCGGTGGTCGGTCAGCAAGCGCAGGTACTCGGCCCAGGTCATGCCGGGCTCGAGCCCCAGGCCGAACGTGAAGTCCTCGGCTGCCATCTTCTTGTGCCCGGCACGGAACGGCCGCTCGTCAGCGGGCCGCGGCGGCCGGAGTCTCAGCACCGCAGCAGGGTACCCGTGGCGGTCCGGCGGGCTCCAGCGATTTAGCCGCGGGCTAGTGCCGGATACCGGCCGCGGAACCTGACCAGCGGATCACCGGACTCGGCTACATAGGCAACGGCACTCACTCCGGCGATCACCAGCAGGTGATCGCCCGCGGGCACCCGCATGCTGACCTCGCACTCCATCGCCGTGAGCCCGCCGTCCACGATCAGCGCGCCGGCGAACTCGCCCCGGTGATGCGGAACGCCGTCGAGCAGCAGCCTGGCACCAGGCCGGCCCGACGCGGCGAACCGTCCGGCCAGCATCCGCTGGCCGGACGCGAGGACGGTCACGGCGAACCTGTCCAGCCGGCCGAGCAGTTCGGCCGGGTAGGAGTCGCCGGTCAGCGAGATCAGGATCAGCGGCGGGTCCGTCGATACCGGGCAGAACGCGCTGACGGTCACTCCCAGGTCCTCCCGGCCGTCGGCGATCGTGACCAGCGTGACGCCGCTGGCGACCGCTCTGAGCGCGGCTGCGAAGTCAGCGGGCGAGTCAGCGGCGCTGGTTGGTTGGGTCAATGAAATGTCCAGCTGCCAGGGAGCAGCAGCGGTCCGTGGGCCGACAGGCCGCAGCGGGCCGCTAGCTGCCAGACCGGACCCCAGCTCTCGGCGAGCAGGCCCTCCCCGAGCAGTCCCTCCCCGAGAGCGCTTGCGACCGCGGCCGCCCCGGGACTGCCTGCCAGGCCCGCGCCGACGGCGGCCGCGGCCGCTGCGATCCCGCGCCCGGCAAGCTGAGCCGCCGGCCAGCCGGTGACCGGCCCGATACCGGCGGCGGCACGCCGGTCCTCGCTGTTGCTGGCCGGCCTGATCCGCTCGAGCGGGCCGATCCTCGGGTAGGGCACGAGCGGCGCGGTCGGGGGCAGTCCAGCCCGGTGGCGTGCGATGTCCGCGGCTTCCTCGATGCCGCCCAGTTCGTCGACGAGATCACGTTCGCGGGCGTCCGCGCCGGTCCAGACCCGGCCACGGGCGAGGTCGTGCACCCGCTGCGCCGACAGGCCCCGGCCCGCCGCCACCTTGCCGGTGAAGTCCGCGTAGATGTGATCTAGCCAGGCATCCACCACTGCCCACTCTGCCTCGGTGAACGGGCGAGCGGTCGAGAACATCGCCGCATGCTCGCCGACGACGACCGAGTCGGTCGTGACGCCCGCCTTGTCCAGCATCTCGCCGAGCACCGGCTTGCCGCTGATCACGCCGATCGAGCCGGTCACGGTCCCTGGCTGAGCGACGATCGCGTCGGCTGCCATCGAGATGAAGTAACCGCCGGACGCCGCCACGTCGCCCATCGACACGACCACCGGCTTGCCGGCGTTCCGTGCTCGCACGACCTCGTGCCAGATCGAGTCGGACGCGACGTAGGAGCCGCCCGGGCTGTTCACCCGCAGCACGATCGCCCTGATGTGCGGATCGGCCGCGGCACTGCGCAACGCCGCCGTGATGCTGTCCGATCCCATGGCGGTACCGGTCATCGGGCTCCGGCCGCCACGGCCGCGCCTGATGGTGCCGGTCGCATGGATCAGCGCCACGGCGTGCGGCCGCGGCGCCGCTAGCTGCCGCGCCCGGCTGGCCAGTTCCTTCGAGCGCTGGTAGCGGCCCAGGTAGAGCAGCATAGGCTCGGCCACAGCGTTGACTCTGCCGCGCAGCGAGGCGTAGACCTCGTCCCGGTAGCCAAGGGTGTCGACAAGCCCGGCTGCCACGGCCTGCTCAGCCAGGTACGGACCTTCGTTGATCAGCCGCGTCGCCTCCTGGGTGCTGATCTTGCCGCGCTCGGCGATCGCGTCGGCGAGCTGACCGGTGACCGACTCGGCCATCCGCTGCGTCGCTTCCCTGGCCGGGCCGGAGAAACCGCGCTCGGTGAATCGCTCAGCCGCGCTCTTGTACTCGTGCCTGGCGCCGATCTCCATCCGCACGCCGAGCTTGTCCAGGGCGCCGCGCAGGAAGACCTGCTCGACGGCGAGTCCGGTCAGGCCGAGGTCGCCCGACGGCTGAAGGCAGATCGTCCCGAACGCCGTGGCGAGGTAGTACGGCACATTACCGGCCGAGAACTCCCCGAACGTCTCCGCCCAGGCGACGGTCGGCTTGCCGGAGGCAGCGAACCTGGCGACCGCCTCGCGCAGTTCCTGCACCGTCCCTAGCCCGATCGGCTTGCCGCCGACCTTGACCACGAGCGCCTTGACCCGGTCATCGTCGCGGGCGAGCCGCAGGCCTGCGACGACGTCGGCAACCGTGGGCTGATGTCTGGTCATCATGGCTGATACCGGATCGGTCGGCCTGGCCTCGGCAATGCCGTCGGTCAGGTCTAGTTCGAGTATCAGCGGTGCGGTGCGCTGCCTGGTGAGTTTCGAAATGGAGTTGGAGACGCCGATGGCTGCCATGATGCCAGCCTAATCATGGCCGCGGCGGGAGGCTGGAATGGCCGGCTGGCGGTGATAACGCACCGGTCGGCGCCGTGAGCTATCGTCGGCTGAGATGACGGTGCACGATGGGAACGGCTGGACCCGGTGCGGCCGTGGCCACCGGCACTGGGGCCGGCATGGCGCGGCCGGACTGCTGCTTGCCGCACCCGACCGGACTGGCCAGCCCTCGGTGCTGCTGCAGCAACGAAGCTGGTGGGGCAGCTACGGCGGAGCGTGGGGGCCGCCAGGCGGCGCACGGGACAGTCACGAGTCGGTGGTGCGCGCGGCGCTGCGCGAGGCGGCCGAGGAGTGCGCCATCGACCCTGCCGAGGTCACCGTGCACGGAGTGCTGCAGGACGACCATGGCGGCTGGACGTATCAGACGGTGCTTGCCCGTGCTCCGGCTCCGCTGCCCGCTGTCCCGGTCAGCGAGGAGACGAAGGATGTGGCCTGGGTACCCGTCGCTGACGTGGAACTGCTCAACCTGCATCCCGGGTTCGCTGGGCAGTGGGCAGCGCTGCGGACGGTGCTTTCGCCGCTGACGGTCGTCGTGGACGCGGCCAATGTCGTGGGCTCCCGCCCGGACGGCTGGTGGCGCGACCGGGCGGGGGCGGCTCGGCGGCTGTGCGACGAGCTAGCCGGGCTGGCGTCACGCGGCGTGACCGGACTGCCGGAGTCGGCGGGATTGCCTGCGCTCCAGCGCTGGTTTCCCCAGTTCGTGGTGGTGCTTGAGGGCGCTGCCAGCGAGGCTGTCGTCCAGCCGCAGCAGAGCTCGGTGCCCGGCCTGAGGATCGTGCGGGCCAGCGGATCAGGCGATGACGAGATCGTCCGCCAAGCCGCCGAGCTGCCAGGAGTCCGGCTCGTGGTCACCGCCGACCGTGAACTTCGCGCCAGATGCGAGGCGGCGGGTGCGGCAGTGACCGGGCCGCGCTGGCTGCTGAGCCTGCTGTAATCCATGGAGGCGGAGCCAGGGCCAGTACGACGAGCGCAGGGAGTGACCCCATGACTGAGCTGATCTATGACTACGTGCCGCATCACCGGACCAAGCGGAAGCTTGAGGGAGGTGCCCCTGGACCGGTCAAGGTCGCCGAGCAGCTGCCAAGCAGCACCGTGGCAGACCGGTTCAACGCGTGGCTCGCCGTGAAGGTGACCTCAGGGGTGGGCACGATGTGGTGCGCTTACGCGTTCGCGGCCCTGGCCCTGGTCAGCCTGCCGTCGGCGCTCATCTCGGGCAGCCCGATCGTGATGGTGTCCTGGATCTCACAGACCTTTCTCCAGCTCGTGCTGCTCTCGGTCATCATCGTCGGGCAGAACGTGCTGGCCGCTGCCGCCGACAAGCGTTCCGAAGCCACCTTCAAGGACGCGGATGCCGTGCTGCACGAAGCGGTGAAGATCCAGGAGCACCTGCTTGCCCAGGACCGGGTGCTCGCCGACCTCGCGGCCAAGCTGGCGCGGCTGGAATCGCGACCCTCGTCCTGAGGGTCCTGCCACCTGGAACGACCTCTTGGCCAGCCCGTGCCCGGCGTGGTGCCCGGCTCCCGGCGTGGTGCCCGGCTCCCGGCGCCCGGCGCCCGGCCCCGGCCGGTGTGGAACCTCATGATCGTGGTCGTTTCTCAGGAGTGGCGACCGACTAACGTCCACGATCATGAGATGCCTGCCTGAGCGTGCGAGACTGACAGGCCTGAGGTCGCGGAAGCAGGCTCACCGGGTTGGCTGTCCTAGTTATCCACAGGTCAGCCGCGTCGCGGCGCCGTTATGCACAGCGACACCGACGGCTCATGCGGACGCGGCCCACGCAGGCCAGGCTGCGCTCATGGTAATTCGACTGTCGCCCGAGTGCACCGATCTGATCGAGCGCCAGAGCGGGGTGCTAGCCCGCTGGCAGGCCAGCGGTCGTGCCAGCGACCTGTCCGGGATCGACGCACTGCTGCGCCGGGAACGGTGGCAGGCCCTGTATCGCGGCGTCTACGCCGCGCACAACGGCCCGCTGTCGCGGGAGAGCGTATTGTGGGCCGCCGTCCGCCGCTGCGGGCCGACCGCGGCACTGAGTCACTTCACCGCGGCCGAGCTTGACCGCCTAGCGGACAGGCCCTCCGATGCCATTCACGTCACAATTCCGCTGCTGGCCCGGACGAGGTTCTCGGAATCTGAGTTCTGCCGGGGTTTGCCGCGCGTCGCGGTGTACCGCTCGTCGAGGATCGACTCCGGCGCCCGTCATCCGGCTCGAATGCCGCCTCGGATCAGAATCGAGGAAACCGTGCTCGATCTGGTCGAGCTAGCTCAGGACTTCGACGCAGCCTTCTCCTGGTTAAGTGCCGCCTGCAACCGTCGGCTTGTCATGCCAGACCAGATCCGCTCGGCGGCGGCACTTCGCCGCAAGATGCGCTGGCGCGCCGAAGTTCTGGTGGCGTTGCGGGAGATCGGGACTGGAGTCTGCTCCAGCTTGGAACGCAAGTACCTGCTGAATGTCGAGCGTCCGCACCGGTTGCCCCAGCCGGAGCGTCAGGCCCGGATGGAGCTCGGTGCGCGGTCGGCATATCTGGACAACCTCTACTCCGAATTCGCGGTCGCCGTAGAACTCGATGGTCGCGCCGCGCATCCCGCCGAAGCCCGGTGGCAGGACGTCCACAGAGACAACTTCTTCGCGCGCTCGGGGCTGGTGACGCTGCGCTACAACTGGGCCGACGTCACAGAAAGGCCCTGCCAGGTGGCGGCTGAGGTGGCGCTGACGTTGCGGATGCGTGGCTGGACCGGCACGCTGCGTAGCTGCGGGCCGAGGTGTCAGGCCACCGGTCCATGAACGTGGTCGATTTTCAGCCGGTGCGACTGACCAACGTCCACGATCATGGGACGAGCCCGCCTGGCGCTGGGGTGGGGCCGGGTGGGCTCGGCGGGGCGGTGGCGTCGTGAACCAGCCAGAGCACTGCCAGCGGCGGCAGGGTGAGCGCCGCGGAGGCAGGGCGGCCGTGGCACGGCTGCGGCACCGATTTGACCGCGCCCAGATTGCCGACCCCGCTGCCGCCGTACTCCGAAGCGTCGCTGTTGATCAGCTCACGCCAGGAACCGGCCGACGGCAGCCCGATCCGGTAGTCGTAGTGCGGGTCGCCGGAGAAGTTCACTACGCAGGCCACGGCCGGGGCGTCCGCCGCGAACCGCAGGAACGAGACCACGTTGCCTGCGGCGTCGTTCGCGTCGATCCAGCTGAAGCCGGCCGGTGAGTAGTCTTCGCGCCAGAGCGAAGGCAGCCCGCGGTAGGCCGCGTTCAGGTCGCCGACCAGCCGCGCCAGCCCGGCGTGCGCAGGGTCGGCGAGCGCTCCCCAGTCCAGCCCGTGCTCCTGCGACCACTCGCCGCGCTGCCCGAACTCCGATCCCATGAATAGCAGTTGCTTCCCCGGATGCGCCCACATATACCCCAGCAGCGCCCGCAGCGTGGCGAACCGTTTCCAGTCGTCGCCTGGCATCTTGCCGAGCAGCGAGCCCTTACCGTGCACGACTTCGTCGTGCGACAGCGGCAGCACGAAATTCTCGCTGTAGGCGTACATCATCGAGAACGTCAGCTCGTTGTGGTGGTACTGGCGGAAGAGCGGGTCGTGCGACAGGTAGGCCAGGGTGTCGTGCATCCAGCCCAGGTTCCACTTCAGCGCGAAGCCGAGCCCGCCAAGGTGCACCGGCCTGGTCACCCCCGGCCAGGCCGTCGACTCCTCAGCGATCATGACGATGCCTGCCGACCGCTTGTAGCAGGTCGCGTTGACCTCCTGGAGGAACGAGACGGCGTCGAGGTTCTCCCGGCCGCCGAGCACGTTCGGCGTCCACTCGCCGGCCTTGCGCGAGTAGTCCAGGTACAGCATGGACGCGACCGCGTCGACCCGCAGTCCGTCGACGTGGAACTCCTCCAGCCAGTAGACCGCGTTGGCGACCAGGAAGTTCCGCACCTCACGGCGGCCGAAGTCGAAGATCAGCGTGCCCCACTCCGGGTGCTCGCCCCGGTGCGGGTCGGCGTGTTCGTAAAGCTGGGTGCCGTCGAACCTGGCCAGCGCCCACTCGTCCTTCGGGAAATGCGCGGGCACCCAGTCGACGAGCACGCCGATCCCGGCCTGGTGCAGCCGGTCAACGAGGTAGCGAAAATCGTCCGGCGTCCCGAACCTGGCCGACGGCGCGTAATACGAGGTCACCTGATATCCCCAGGAACCACCGAACGGGTGCTCGGCCACCGGCATGAATTCGACATGCGTGAAACCCCGGTCAAGCACATATTCCACAAGATCATCCGCGAGCCGCGGGTAGGAGAGCCCGGGTCGCCAGGAGCCGATATGGACCTCGTAGATGCTCATCGGCTCGCGCAGCGGGTCGCGCTGTGCCCGGGCGGACATCCACTCGCCGTCGCCCCACTCGTAACCGGATTCGAACACCACGGAGGCCGTGGCTGGCGGCGCCTCGGCGAACGCAGCCATCGGGTCGGCCTTGCGGTGCCAGTCGCCGTCCTGCCCGCGGATCTCGTACTTGTACCTGGCCCCCGTCCCGACCCCGGGCAGGAACAGCTCCCACACCCCGGACGAGCCGAGCGAGCGCATCGGGTGCGCCCCGCCGTTCCAGTGGTTGAAGTCGCCGATGACCCTGACTCCCCGGGCGCCGGGCGCCCACACGGCGAACGAGGTCCCGTCAAGCTCCGGCCGGACCCTGGCACCGAGCGCCCGCCAGAGTTCCTCGTGCCTGCCCTCGGCGATCAGGTGCAGGTCCATGTCGCCGAGCGTGGGCAGGTACCGGTAGGGATCGTCGATCAGGATTTCTGGCCCGTCCGGCGCGTAGCTGACCGCCAGCCGGTAGTCGCCGATCGGGCCGGCCGGGAGCAGCGCCGAGAACACGCCCTCGTGCACGTGGGCCATCGCGAGCCTGGTGCCGTCGGCGGTCACGACCGCCACCGAGAGCGCCAGCGGGCGCAGCGCACGGACGACGGTGCCGCCGGGCACCGCGTGCGCCCCGAGCACGGAGTGCGGATCGTGGTGCTGCCCGGCCAGGATCCGGTCGATCTCGGTATGGCTGACCGGATCGCTGACCTGACTGCCAGGCTTACCTGTCGCTGTCATATGCCGCCTCTGCGATTGCCCCGAGCGGGATCGGCAGCCAGCCGGGCCGGTGCCTGGCCTCGTAGACCGCCTCGTAGACCGCTTTCTGGAAGATCAGTGCCCGCAGCAGCGGGCCGTGCAGCCCTGGGTCTGCCCGTTCCGCTTCCGCGTATCCGGCCAGGAACGCGTCCTGACAGCGGCGGATCCAGTCCGCCGCCGTCACCTTCAGCCGCTGGTCGGCTGGCCGCCGCAGCACCTGATGCCGGCCCGCGTAGTCGAACGAGCGGAGCATGCCGGCGACGTCACGCAGCGGCGGAGCGAACGCCCGCCGCCGCGCGAGCGGAACTGAAGGCTCGCCCTCGAAATCGAGTATCACCCAGCCCCGCTCGGTGCTCAGCACCTGGGCCAGATGGTAGTCGCCGTGGATGCGCTGGATGGTGACCGGGGCGTCGAGCCTGTCCAGTTCGGCGTAACTCGCCCGGATCCGCTGTTCGTACTCTCGCAACCGCGGCACGATCTCGATCGCCCTGGTCAGCTCGGCCGCCATGGTGGTGGCCAGCTCGGCCAGGGCCAGCCTGGGCTGCGGGCTGGTGCCGAAGGCGGCGGCCAGCTCGGCGTGCAGCCGCGCGGTCACCTGGCCGAGCAGGTGAGCCTGGGCGGTGAAGTCGGGCGGTCGCGCGTCCAGGCTGGCCGCGGCGAGCGACCATCCGTCGGTCGCGGCCGGGAAGAACTCCGACAAGATCGCCAGGACCGTGGAGTCGCCATCGGGCAATCCAGGCAAGCCAGTGGCGGCCGCGTCGGTCTGGTGAGCCGCCACCGTGGCGGTCGCGTCGGTCTGGTGAGCCGCCCCGGCGGGCAGTTCGATCCAGCCGAGCGGGGCGGCGACCAGTTTCGATCCGCTACTGGCGAGCCGCGCCGGGATCTCCAGATCGGGGTGGTGCCCCTGGAAGGGCCGGCGAAATATCTTCAGGATGGCCTGGTCGCCGAAGACGACGCTGGTGTTGCTCGCCAGCGCGGGTAGCGTCCGGCCGGCGGCGGCCTGGTCGATCTCCGGGTCCGGCTGGGCGGCGAACCGGAGCGGGCCGGCCTGGCGGTGCGACGCGATGCCCCGCAGCAACACGGCGGCCAGCTCCGGGTCGGCCATGCCGTCGTAGGCGATCCTGCCGTCCGGCGCGGTCCCGATTCGGGCGGGTCGCAGACCGGGCGGGAGCGCTGTCCTGAGCCCGACAGGTACCTGGTACCTGACCGTCTCCTCCCCGATGCTGACGTCGGCGAGCAGGTGCCGCAGTTCGGGGTCGCCGGCGGCGAGTGTCACGTCGCTGCTCATGGTGAGATTACGTATGCCAGCGCCACCGCCCGCGAACCAGCGTTGCCTAGGCAGCCAGGCGGCGAGCAAGTCGGTGAGCGAGCCGTTGCTCATCGCACGAGTCAAGCATCCGCGGCGCCGGCCGTGGGCTGGCGGGGTGCTTTTTCGCGGGAACTCACTGGTGCTGGGACCTGGCCGGCCGGCCAGGTCCCAGCACCAGCACGGATCAGGTGATCTTGATCGTGAGTAGCTGGACAACCGCCCTGCCGACGCCGTTGAACGCGGAGATGCTGATCCGGTAGGTATGCCTCGCGTCCGAACGGAACGGCGCGCCGAAGATCAGCGCACCACCCAGCCCCGCGCGGAACCGCAGGCCCCTGGGCAGCCTGCCGCGGACGATCTTCAGGTGCGCGGCAGGGAACCCGGTCGTACGGACGACGAAGTGGACCTTCCTGCGGTTACGGAAGGTGAGCCTGGCGCGGGAGACGAACCGTGGCGCCACGCCGGGGACGAACTTCAGCGTGAACATCTGGATCGCGGGACTCCCCAGGCTGCTCGTCGCGAAGACCACCATCGGCCAGGGAGTCTTCGTTCCCTTGGGTACCGTCCCGGACAGCAGGCCGTTCTTCGAGATGGTCAGTCCCGGCGGCAGCGGGTTCGCGCCGACGGTCGGCGCGGGCAGGCCCGTCGCGGTGACCTTGAAGCTCATCTTCACGCCGAAAGCGAACGTCGCCGTGGGCCTGGAGGTGATCCGCGGCTCCGCCCCGACGTTCAGCGTGAACGTCTGGCTGCTGGTGCCGACGCTGTTCGTCACCAAGATGGTGAACTTGAACGCCCCGGTCTTCGACTTCGGCGTCAGGGTGGCGGTGAGCAGCCCCGTGGTCTTGCCGATCGCCACCCAGCTCGGTGCTCCGGACAGGCCGAAGGTCGCCGGGCCGGGGAAGGCGTTGGCGTTCACCTGGAAGGTGTCCATGCTCGGGTCGTTGTTGGGGACGAGCGTGGACGCCGCCGAGATGATCGTCGGCTTGGCTGGAGCCAGCGGCAGGATGTTCTCGAAGCTGCCCTGGCTCGGGCTACCGCTGATCACCCAGAGCTGGCCCGAGCTCGGATCGTCGGCCACCCCGGTGACGAAGGGAGACTCGCCGAACGGCGCCCACGGTGCCACGCTGCTGACGATCGACGGCGGCGACGTCTTCTCGGTCGCCTGGTAGACCTTGCCGTCCAGGTCGGCGAGGTAGGCCTGGCCCTTGGCGGTATCGACCGCCGCGCCCTGGGCTGGCTGATCGAGCGTCAGAGTGTGCACGGTGCCGGGAGCGGACTCGGCGAAGTCCGACACGGTGCCGTCGCTGTTGGTGACCCAGACGGTCTTCGTGACCGTGTCCACGGCCAGGGAGTTCGGGTTGCTTCCTACCGCCGCCGGGCTGCCGATCGAGTGCCCGTTCGCCTCGTTGAACGCCGACACCGAGTTGCCCGACCCGCTCGCGACCCAGATGGTGCCGGTGCCCGCCGGATCGAGGGCCACGGCCTGGGCGCCGCTGACGGCGCCGGTGGCGAGGGTGACCGGGGTGGCGGTGGGGTGTGTCTCATCGATGCTGAGAATGTCGCCGTTGACGTCGACGACGATCAGCTTGGCCGTGAACTTGTCGACGGCGAGTCCGACGATCGAGGATCCGACCGACACGCTAACCGGGGTAACCGTGCCGTCGGACTCCTTGATCAGCGTCACGGTGTGCGTCGTCGTGCCGTTGCTCGCCGCCCAGACCAGGCCCTTGACCGGGTCCACCGCGACGCTGCTGACCCCGGATGCCACGGTGAACGGGGTCACGGCATGACCGGACTCGGTGATCTTGACCACCGCGTCGGTGGGGTTGCCGCTGATGGCCTCCGAGACCCAGAATGTGTGCGTCGTCGGGTCGGCGGCGATGGCCTGCGGCGCACCGCTGACCATGAGACCTGGCGTGCTGCCGCTCGCCGTGCCCGGCACCGCCGGTGCGGCGAGGGCGGGGGTGACGAGCGCCGAGGCCGCGAGTGAGCCAGCCAGGCAGCCGACTGCGATCCGTACCGCCGCCGTCCGCGGGCGGCTTCTTTGTTGCTTTTCGCGCATGTACAGCTCCTCCAGCTCGATCGAAGTGCCGTTTGGCGCCCTTTGCCGGGGCGTACCGGTGCCACGCCGGTACACGGCATTGTCATTCCTTGATAAGAATGACCCCGCGGAATGTGACACCTTTTACCAGCAAACTTCACCCTACCTATCGGTAACTATCGATAGTGTGGTGCGAGGCTTGGGGCCTGTCAAGCGACAAGGAAATGGACTTATTGTCACGGCGATTCAAGAATGACGCAGTGATTTAGCGTCCGGTGATAATGGCTTGCTCCAGTTCTCGGGCAGGCCAGAGTTGCTGGCGGCCCGGGCACGGCGCAGCCTGGGCAGGTGCGCTAGACCGCGGGCGGGGCCGGCGGTTCAAGGACGAACCAGTAGAAGCCGTGGCCGGGCAGGGTCAGCAGGTAGCTCCACTCGCCGATCGGCGGGAACCGGACTCCGCCCATGCACTCCACCGGTGAGTAACCGTTGTAGTGGCTAAGGTCGAGTTCTACCGGCTGCGGAAACTTCGACAAGTTGTTCACGCACAGGATCGAATCGCTTGGGCCCTCGCCGCCCGGGCCGTCCTCGTGGTATTCCCGCACAAACGCGAGCACGCTCGGATTGGAACTGCTCAGCTCGATGCACTGACCCAGGCCGAAGACCCGGTGCCGCTTGCGGATCTCGATCATGCGCCGGGTCCAGTGCAGCAGCGAGCCTGTGTTGCGTTCTTGCGCCTCGACGTTGAGCGCCTGGTAACCGTAGATCGGGTCGGTATTCGGCTGAAGGTAGAGCCGCTGCGGGTCGCAGTTGGAGAAACCGCCGTTGCGGTCGGGAGTCCACTGCATGGGCGTCCGCACGCCGTCCCGGTCGCCGAGCCAGATGTTGTCGCCCATCCCGATCTCGTCGCCGTAGTACATCACCGGCGACCCGGGCAGCGACAGCAGCAGCGCGGTGAACAGTTCAAGCTGGTTGCGGTGGTTGTCGAGCAGCGGGGCTAGCCGGCGCCTGATCCCGATGTTGGCCTTCATCCTCGGGTCCTTGGCGTACTCGGCATACATGTAGTCGCGCTCGTCGTCGGTGACCATCTCCAGCGTCAGTTCGTCGTGGTTGCGCAGGAATATCCCCCACTGGCAGCCCGACGGTATCTGCGGCGTCTGCGCCAGGATCTCCGAGATCGGGTACCGCTGCTCGCGCCGCACGGCCATGAAGATGCGCGGCATCAGCGGGAAGTGGAACGCCATGTGGCACTCGTCGCCGCCTACCTCCGGGTCACCGAAGTACTCCACGACGTCGGCGGGCCACTGGTTCGCCTCGGCGAGCAGCACGCGGTCGGGGTAGAGCCGGTCCACTTCGGTCCTGATCCGCTTCAGGTACTCGTGCGTCTCCTTGAGGTTCTCGCAGTTGGTGCCCTCCCGCTCGTACAGGTACGGCACCGCGTCCAGCCGGAAGCCGTCGATCCCCAGGTCGAGCCAGAACCGCAGCACCTCGAGCATCGCGTCCTGGACCTTCGGGTTCTCGTAGTTGAGGTCCGGTTGGTGCGCGAAGAACCTGTGCCAGTAGTACTGGCCGCGCACCGGATCGTAGGTCCAGTTCGACTGCTCGGTGTCGACGAAGATGATCCGCGCCTCGGAGTACCGGTCGTCGGTGTCTGACCAGACGTAGAAATCGCCGAACGGGCCGTCCGGATCGGATCTCGATGCCTGGAACCACGGGTGCTGGTCGCTGGTGTGGTTCATCACCAGGTCGGCGACGACCCGCATGCCCCTGGCGTGCGATGCCTCGACCAGTTCCACGAAGTCGCCGATGGTACCGAACTCGGGCAGGATCGCCATGAAGTCCGCGATGTCGTAGCCGCCATCCTTGAGCGGGGAAGCGTAGATCGGCAGCAGCCAGATGCAGTCGATGCCAAGCCACTGCAGGTAATCCAGTCTGGAGACCAGGCCGCGCAGGTCGCCGGTGCCGTCACCGTTGGAGTCGTGGAAGCCGCGGACGAGCACTTCATAGAAGACGGCGTGCTTGAACCACTGCGGATCTCGTGGCTTGTCAAACGAGAAGGAGTTCGGGACGGGTTCGTTCGGAGCCGAACTCGCCCTGAACGGGCTGACAGGCGCGGGGGTTACCTGCGGCACTTGTACTGGCTGTGTCGCCACTGCGGTCTCTCCTGGTTACTGGCGTGCCAACCTAACCGGGTGCGCTGGTCGGCTGCGACGCAGCCCGCACCGGGTGATCCGTCGGCGCACGGTCCTTGTCTCACCGGCTCCGGGACACCACCTTCGCGCCGTTATCGCCGTATTGTGCCTAATGCACCATGGCCTGCGTGCGTTAGGCCGGCCGGTTCCCGCCGCCTGGCTGGTCGGCGGAGACCGTGAAGACGTGCGCTGGAGCGCTGCCCGGATCCAAGCGGACGTAGTTAGCCTTGCCCCACCGGTAAGACGCACCGGTCAGCTCGTCGGTTACGGTGAACCCCGCGCTGGTATCTACGCCGAGCGCGTCCCCATCTAGCCAAACAGTGGCCTCACGCGGCTGGTGCGGGTCGAGGTTGACTACGACCAGAACCGTATCGCCACGCGGAGCACCGGCTTCCGGCGCACCCACAGTCTTAGAAAAGCACAGAATCTCCTTCTGGTCTGCAAAATGGAAACGCAGGTTACGCAGGCGCCACAGAGCGGAATGTGACCGCCTGATCGCATTGAGTTGAGTTATAAAACCAGCGATGCCCAGGTCCATTCGTGCGGCCAGCGACCAGTCACGGGGCTTGTACTGGTATTTCTCCGAATCCAGATACTCCTCGCTGCCGGGGCGTAGCGGAGTGCTTTCACAGAGTTCATAACCGGAGTACACGCCCCAGGACGGGGAAAGCGTCGCGGCAAGTACGGCGCGTACCTTGAATGCGGCCGGACCTTCGTGCTGCAAGTACTCGCAGAGGATATCCGGTGTGTTGACGAAGAAATTCGGCCGCATGTAGGCGGCAGCCGGGCCGGCCAGCTCGGTCAGGTAGGCGGTCAGTTCCGCAGCGGAGTTACGCCAGGTGAAGTAGGTGTACGACTGGTGGAAGCCGATGACGGCCAGCGCTCGCATCATGGCAGGCCTGGTAAATGCCTCGGCCAGGAACAGCACATGCGGGTCGGTCGCCGCTATCTCGGCGAGCAGCCGGTCCCAGAACGGCAGCGGCTTGGTGTGCGGATTATCGACCCGGAAGATGGTGACGCCGTGGCTGATCCAGTGCCGCACGATCCTGAGTACCTCGGCGTAGATGCCGTCCGGATCGTTGTCGAAGTTGAGCGGGTAGATGTCCTGGTACTTCTTCGGCGGGTTCTCGGCGTACGCGACCGTGCCGTCGGCCCTGGTGGTGAACCACTCCGGGTGCTTGGCGACCCAGGGGTGGTCGGGCGAGGCCTGCAGTGCCAGGTCGATGGCGACCTCCAAGCCGAGCGCGGACGCGCGCTTGACGAACGCATCGAAGTCGGCCATGGTGCCCAGATCCGGGTGGATCGCATCGTGTCCGCCGGCGGGCGACCCGATCGCCCACGGCGAACCAGGGTCGTCGGGCCCGGCGGCCAGCGCGTTGTTCCTGCCCTTACGTGCGGTCGTCCCGATCGGATGCACCGGCGGCAGGTAGATCACGTCGAATCCCATCGCCGCGACGGCGTCCAGCCGCCGCGCGGCCGTGCGCAGCGTCCCTGAGACCGGCTTGCGGCGGCCGAGCGGATCGACCCTGGCCCCCTCCGACCTAGGGAAGAGCTCGTACCAGGAACTGAACAGCGCACGCTGCCTGTGCACGATCAGCGGGAACCACTCCGACCGCGACGTCAGCTCGCGCAGCGGGTACTGCTCGAGTGCCTCGGTCACGTGCGGCGTGAAGGCCGCGCTGAGCCGGTCGACCGGCGGTACCTTCGCGGCGCGCAGCGCCGCCGCCACCGACCGGTACAGCACCCGCGTGGCCGGCCCCTGCGCGGCGGCTGCCCGGTCGAAGAGCAGCGCGCCTTCTTCGAGCATCAGCTCCACGTCCTGGCCGATCGGCACCTTGATCGCGGCGTCGTGCCGCCAGTGCGCGACCGGATCGCCCCAGGCCTCGATCCGGAACCGCCACCGGCCTTCGGCCGTCACTGTGACCTCGGCTCCGTAGCTGTCCGACCCCGGGCTCAGCTCGCGCATGGCCACGAGCGGGCGGAGTCCGCCCGCCGGATCACGCAGCACCACGCCCGCCCCGAGCATCTCGTGCCCTTCGCGGAACACTGTCGCTGTGACCTGCAAAGTTTCGCCGGTGACCGCCTTGGCCGGGCGTCGCCCGCATTCGAGCACGGGCTGGACGTCGAGGATGGGTATCCGGCCGATCACCTGGAAAAGCTACCCTGCGGGACGAGGCCGCATGCACGAAGCATCGGTTTGCGGTTCGTTGCCTGAGTCTGGCGGCTGGCAATGTCCGCCGATTGGGGGCGGTGGCTGTGATCGCTCTCCCGACGCATTAGTGTCACTCTGCGTGAGAGCTATCCGGCGGTTCACCATCCACCCGGCCCTGCCAGCCCCGCTCGCGCCGTTGCGCACCTTGATGCTCAACCTGCGGTGGTCGTGGCACGTTCCCACCAGGGCGCTGTTCGCCGAGATCGACGAGGTGGCCTGGGATGCCTCGGGGCATGATCCGGCCGCGTTGCTCGCGCTGGTGCCGCAGCAGCGGCTGACCGAGCTGGCGGCGGACGCGGACTTCTTGCGCCGGCTCGGCGAGGCCGTCGACGAACTAACCGCCTACCTGAGCGGGCCGCGCTGGTATCAGACCTCCGGGCAACTGTCCGGAGGGCCGGCCGCGGTCGCCTACTTCTCGCCCGAGTACGGGATTACCGCGGCCCTGCCGCAGTACTCTGGCGGGCTCGGCATCCTGGCCGGTGACCACCTGAAGTCCGCCAGCGACCTGGGAGTGCCGCTGATCGGCGTCGGTCTGCTCTACCGTCACGGGTATTTCACCCAGTCGCTGTCGGCTGAAGGCTGGCAAGCCGAGCGTTATCCGGCGTCGGACCCCGCTGGCCTGCCGATGGCGCTGCTGCGCGACGAGACCGGCGCGCCAGCCCGGGTGACAGTGGGCCTGCCCGGCGGGGCGGAGCTCGCCGCGCAGATCTGGGTCGCCGCGGTGGGCCGGGTACCGCTGCTGCTGCTCGACTCCTACACCGAAGACAACGATCCGCTGCTCCGTGAGGTCACCGACCGGCTCTACGGCGGCGGGAGTGATCACCGGCTGCGCCAGGAGCTGCTGCTCGGCATCGGCGGCGTCCGGGCGGTCAGGCTTTACTGTGCGATCACCGGCCACCCCCAGCCGGAGGTGTTCCACACCAACGAGGGCCATGCCGGCTTCCTCGGCATCGAGCGGATCAGGGAGTACCTGGCCGCGGGTGTGTCGTTCGCCGAGGCAGTGGAGCTGACCAGGGCGGGAACCGTCTTCACCACGCACACTCCGGTGCCTGCCGGAATCGACCGGTTCGACCGGCAGCTGATCGAGTGGCAGTTCGCCGCGGACGGCGGCGAGCCTGGCCTGCCGGTAGAGCGGGTGCTGGCGTTCGGTTCCGAGACCTACCCCGGTGGCGATCCAGGCGTCTTCAACATGGCCGTCATGGGAATGCGGCTCGCCCAGCGAGTCAATGGCGTGAGCAGGTTGCACGGCGAGGTGAGCAGGGAGATGTTCACCGGGCTGTGGCCGGGCTTCGACACCTCGGAAGTGCCGATCGGCTCAATCACCAACGGCGTGCACGGCCCGAGCTGGGTAGCTCCCGAGATCCTCAGCCTGGCCCAGAACGGTCATCAGGCGGGTTCGGCGGACTGGCTGGCTGATGATGCTCCCGCCTGGGAAGCGGTCGCCGCCGACCCGGCTGCCCTCTTCCAGATCCGCCGGATGCTCCGGGCCAGGCTGGTCGAGCACGCCAGGGCCAGAATGCGGACGTCCTGGCGGCAGCGGGGGGCTTCCGATGCCGAGCTCGCCTGGATCGGCAACGCGCTGGACGAGGACATCCTGACGATCGGCTTCGCCCGCAGAGTGCCGTCCTACAAGCGGCTGACCATGATGCTGCATGACCCCGCACGGCTCAAGGCACTGCTGCTGGACCCGGACCGGCCCGTCCAGATCGTGATCGCCGGCAAGGCTCACCCGGCCGACGAAGGCGGCAAGGCGCTGATTCAGCAATTGGTCAAATTCGCCGACGATCCGGCGGTCCGGCACCGGATCGTGTTCTTGCCCGACTACGACATGACACTGGGCCGGATCATGGTGCAGGGCTGCGACGTCTGGCTGAACAACCCGCTTCGGCCACTCGAGGCGTGCGGCACCTCCGGCATGAAGGCGGCGCTGAACGGCGCGCTCAATGTCTCCGTGCTCGACGGATGGTGGGACGAGTGGTTCGACGGCGAAAATGGCTGGGCGATTCCGTCGGCCGATTCGGTGACCGATCCGGTCCGGCGGGACGGCGTGGAGGCCACCGCGCTTTATGACCTGCTGAGCCAGTCGGTGGCGCCGAAATTCTACGACCGGGGAGCCGACCGGCTGCCGCGCCGCTGGCTGGAGATGGTCGCCCACACGCTGCGCACGCTCGGGCCGAAGGCGCAGGCCACCAGAATGGTCCGCCAGTACACGACCGACCTGTACCTGCCCGCCTCGCGGGCGTCACGTGAGCTGGCCGGCCAGGACGGCCGTTCGTTCCGCGGTGCCGCTGAGCTGACCGCGTGGAAGGAGCGGGTGGAGCGGGCCTGGCCCGCGGTCCGGATCGAGCTCGTCGAGACGGACGACGGCGACCAGTACCCCGGCGCGAAACTGGCGGTGCGGGCCGGGGTCGCGCTTGGCGAGCTGAGCCCGGACGACGTGAGCGTGCAAGTCGTCTACGGTCGTGCGGGTGACGACGACGAGATCACCGATCCGGTCCGTGCCGAGCTGGCCCTGGAGGGACAGCCGGGTCCCGACTCGGTCGCGTGGTACGGCGGCGAGGCCATTCTCGGGCCGCCCGGCCCGTTCGGCTACACGGTGCGCGTGCTGCCCAGGCATCCGCTGCTGTCGGCCCCAGCCGAGACGGGCCTGATCACAGTGCCGATCGCGCCCGCCGGAATGGTGAGCGGCGACCTGAGGTAACTGCGGCCCGAGTCGCAGGTAACACTTCTTCCGTACCAAGTGCAGTTCTTTCGGCGCACCGGCCGACTTGCCGGCGATTTGCTGCCCAAGTAAACCGGCGCGCGCTGATCCACGTCCTTATTGCACTGGACAACGGGGCTGCCCAGCGAAATTTGTCGCCTTGCTGGTTGGAACGCCAGCAAAGCCGAGGGACATGTGACATCCTGTGATTCGACGACTTCAAGGAGTAGTGACTATGACGGTCACTGTCAGTCACGACGTCATCACCTAGTAGCAACGAGAGGATCTGTCGCAGTGAGAACTCAGATCAAGCCGGACAACAGGCTCCTCACCCCCGCTGAGGTCGCGGCCATGCTTCGGGTGGACCCGAAGACGGTGACCAGGTGGGCGCGAGGCGGCAAGCTCTCTTCGATCCGTACTCCAGGCGGGCACCGCAGGTACAGCGAATCTGAGGTACGCGGGTTCCTCAACAGCTGGCAGGGCGTGAACCTGCCGCGCGCTGTTGGCGAGTGACTCGGCTGCCTGAAGCAGACGACAGGCAGCGGGCCGGTCCGGTGTACGCCGGGTGGCCCGCTGCCTGTCGTCTGCGCTCCGCTTGCCTGGTGCCGGCCGTGGGGGTTGATAACTGCTGTGTTTCGAAAGGCACCCGGAAGGGACGGCGGCTCGGTTCCCCCCGGTTCAAGAAGCGCGGCAAGTGCCGGGACTCGTTCAGGTTCAGCGCCGGGATGATGCGCTGCTTGCGATAGCTGCGGCCTGGTCGCTGGCCGGGACGTCAACGCCGCCGTGAACCTGCTCAAGCTCGCCGCCAGTGGGGCGGAGAGTCAAAACGCCTGCGCAGGGATGACAAGACCCGGCCTCGCCGGGCACGTCCCGGTGAAACAGGAACCCGGCACCGCCTTCGCGGGTCAGACCGGGACCGTCCCAAGGCAACGCGGGACTGCGGGACGAGAGCTTACTCATGCTCACTGACTCGCAACGGCTGCGTAAGATCACCGGTGTGCGCGCGGGCAGTCCGCCCGGGCGAATCGCGATCGGATGCCTGTCCGAGGTGGCCCCGGTCGCGCCAGGGGACCGGCGGAGGTGCGCGGTGGGCGAATTCGTGCGGGTAGAGATCGACCGGGCGATTGCCACGATCCGGCTGGACCGGCCCGGCATGAATGCGCTCAACGCCCAGGTCCAGGTCGAGATCGCCGACGCGGCGGCCCAGGTAAGCGCGGACGATCAGATCAGGGCGGTAATCCTCTACGGCGGCGAGAAGGTGTTCGCGGCCGGCGCCGACATCAAGGAGATGGCCGAAGCCAGCTATGCCACCATGGCCACGACCAGCAAGCGGCTGCAGGACGCACTCACGGCGGTTGCCCGGATCGGTAAGCCGGTCGTCGCGGCGATCACCGGTTATGCGCTCGGCGGCGGACTTGAGCTAGCCCTGTGCGCGGACTTCCGCGTGGTCGGAGAAAGCGCGAAGGTCGGCCAGCCTGAGATTCTGCTCGGCGTGATACCCGGTGCTGGCGGCACGCAGCGGCTGCCGCGGCTGATCGGCCCGGCGCGGGCCAAGGACATCGTCTTCACCGGCAGGTTCGTCGGCGCGGCTGAGGCACTGGCGATCGGCCTGGCCGACAAGGTCGTCCCTGATGCCGAGGTCTACCAGGCGGCGCTCGACCTGGTCAGCAGGTACGCGGCTGGCCCCGCGGTCGCACTGCGGGCAGCCAAGCAGGCCATCGACGACGGCCTGGACGCTGACCTCGACACCGGCCTGGAGATCGAGCGGCTGCACTTCGCCGGGTTGTTCGCGACCGAAGACCAGCGGACGGGCATGCGGAGCTTCGTGGAGAATGGGCCAGGAAAGGCAACTTTCGCGGGCCGCTAGCCGCGGGCTGACAGCAGGCGGGCGGGACGAATGACGACGACAAGGCCGGGCGAGCTATGACAGATCCGGATAACAGCGCGCAGCCTGGGGATGCGCTCTCGCTGGAAATGGTGCTGGCGGCGCTGCGTGCCGACACCACGGACATCGCGATGTACGCGCAGGTGCTGACCGAGTCCCTCGGCGAGTCGCTGCCGCCGGGTTGCGTGACGGTCGAACGATCCAGGTCGATGTCAGACCGGCTGCAGAACCGTCCGGGTACCGTCACGAGGGTGTCCGTGCGGCTCGGTGAGAAGAACCTGACCCTGGGCACCGCGCGCGGAGTTCCGGTGGCCGAGATCTGCCATGAGGTGCGCGGCATAGTGCTCTCCCGCACCCCCGTTCCCATCACCGACTGGACGGCAGAACTGGCCAGGGGGCTGGTCGCGCACGCCGAGCAGAACGCGGCCGCAGCCGCGGCGCTGCGGCGGCTGGTCGCGGGCAGCTAGCTGGCACCGGGCATCGACTGGCACCGGGCATCGACTGGCACCGGGCATCGACCGGTTACCAGGCAGCGAGCTCGAACTACCTGCCTCGCTGTGTGCCGTTCCGCAGGCGCGATCCGTAAGCTATGAGGTCATGAGGGTGCAGGATCGCACGCCAGAGCGACTTGGGCCGTACCGCGTGCTACGGCGGCTCGGTGAAGGCGGCATGGGCGTGGTGTACCTCGCCGCCGATGCGGCGGAGCAGTCGGTCGCGGTGAAGGCACTGCACCCTGGGATGGCGCAGGAAGAGCACGCGCGGCGGCGGCTCGCCCGTGAGGTCGAGACGATGCGCCGGGTACACAGCCAGTACGTCGCCGAAGTGCTCGGCGCCGATCTGGACGGTGATCCGCCGTACATCGTGACCAGATACGTGCCCGGGCTGACCCTGGAGTCGGTCGTCGCCGCGGGCGGCCCGCTGTCCGGGCAGCCGCTTGCCAGGCTGGGCCACGGGCTCGCGCAGGCGCTGGCCGCGGTGCACGCCGCGGGAGTAGTACACCGGGACCTGAAGCCCGGCAACGTGATGATCGCCGATGGCGAGCCGGTCGTCATCGACTTCGGCATCGCCCAGCTCGCGGAGACCACCAGGCTGACCATGACCGGCATGTTCATGGGCACTCCCGGCTACCTGGCGCCCGAAGTCATCGAGGGCAAGGACAGCGGCCCTGCCTCGGACGTGCACTCCTGGGGTGCCACCGTGGCGTTCGCGGCGACCGGCAGGCCGCCGTTCGGATCGGGCGCGTTCGAGGCCATCTTCTTCCGGATCATGCACGGCCAGCCTGACCTCGATACGCTGTCCGCTCCGCTGCGGCCGCTCGTGCTGCGAGCGCTGTCACGCGATCCGGCCGCCCGGCCGTCAGCGGCCGAGCTCGCCCAGTGGGTGAGCTCAATCGATCCTGGCTTGCTCGTGCCCAGCCCGGCATCGGCGGCCGGCGGCGGTCTGGCCGGTGGCGAGGCGGCCGACGGGGGTCCCGCTGTGGCGCTCGGCGCGATGCCGCGGACCGCGGCTGACGAAGCTGGCTGGCAGGCGTGGCCGAGTTCGACCAGGCCGATGAGCGGTTCCGCCGAAGCTGCCGATTTCCGCGATCTGCTGCCTCCGGTGGACTACGGGGCATCGTCTGGGCAACGGCCGCCGGGTGCCTGGCCGCCGGGTGCCGGACCGCCGGGTGCGGGTCTGCCGGGTCCAGGGCTCGCTGGTGCCGGGTTGCCTGGTGCCGGGTTGCCTGGTGCCGGGTTGCCGGGTGGCGGGAACCCGGCTCAGCCTGGTCAGCCTGGTCAGCCTGGTCAGCCGGGCCAGCCGTACGGTGGTGAGAACTGGGGCGCGGCCGCCGACCGGACGGTCGGCGCGGTGCTGCCGTGGAGCCCGCTGGTGATCGCGTCGATCGCCATGGTGGTGGCGATCAGCGTCATGGCGCCGGTCATCGGGACCGCCGTCGCGCTTACCGCGCTGGTAGCCCTGCGGGCGGCGGGCAGCACGAGCAAGCAGCTTGCCAGGCGGCGATCCGCCCGCGGGAATTCCAGCGGACTGGCGCTCACCGCCGTGGCCTTTTTCCCGCTGGCCGTCTTGCGGTCACTGGTCAGCCTGGTGCTGCTCGCGCCGGTGGCGGCACTCGGTTTCTGCATGGCGGCGGCGGCCACGATCATCTTGGTTCCGGTGCATCCGCTGCCCCAGGCTGTCGCATTCGGTGCCGGAGCGCTGGTGGCGATCATCGGCCTCGGGCCGGGCTCGGCCGGCGGCCGGGCATGCCTGGCGAGCATCTACACTTCGGTGAGCCGGACGCCGGCTCAGCGGGCCGTCGCGTACGTCGGCGTCCTGGCGATCGCGGCGTGGGCCGCGACGTCCGCCTGGTCTCAGTCTCCCGCGGCGGTGTACTGGCCCGTAGCCAGCTTGCACTCCCAGCTTGTGCACCTGCCGACGCTCCGCACGATCCTGACCGACGTGCGGCAGAACCTGCTCAGGCTGGCCCGCCAGTTCGGCCTGTGATCCTGCGGTTGACGGCGTGCTCGGGCAGGGACTGCCTGGGCACGGCGGCGTTCGCGCCCGCTGACGCCGGCGCCTGAGCACCAGGCTGGTCAGCAGGCATCTGCGGCCGGGCCAGGCCGAGCGCCACCACCTCGTTGGCCAGCCGGATCCTGCGGTTCAGTCCCTCCGAGATCTTCAGCTTGGAATACAGGCGCAGCAGGTGCTGCTTGACGGCGGCCTCGGTGACGACAAGGTCAGCGGCGATCTCCCTGGCCGTCGCCGGAGCGACGAACGCCTCGTCGGACAGGGCCGGCCTGCACAGTGACGCGATGACGTCAAGCTCGCGCCTGGTCAGTTCCGGCGCCGCCGTCTTCGGGGTTTCCGAATCGGCGATTTCCTCGGTGACGATGCCGCCGACCCGGCACCTGGCCGAGCCGAACGTCACGGCGTCCCCGTCGGCGAGGACCTTCCTGGCAACGAGCCGTCCATTCACCCTGGTCCCGTTGTGGGATAAACCCAGGTCTGTCACGTAGACGTAGGGTCCGCGCTGGACGATCTCGGCGTGCAGCAACGACACGCTCGGGTCAGTAAGCCTGACGTCCACGTGACTGCCGCGGCCGACGGTCGTCACCTCGGGCTGGAGCGGAACGAGGACTCCTGTGCTGACGATTTGGATATGGGGGCACTCCATGACATACCCTTCCGCGCCGGAGGCAGGCACTCCGCTTCACCATGACTACCCGGCTCGCCAGCTATCCAACCGGGCAACTCGGGCCTACCCGGCCAGTCCCTGTATCTGTATCGGATAGGACGGGAAAGTACACTTTCGATCGGGTGCTCTGGAGGCGAAGCATGGCGCAGCAGCCATCGAAGGGACTGGCGGACGTCGTTGCCGCGGCGACCGCGCTGAGTGATATCGACGGCAGGGTCGGGCGATTGTCCTACCGCGGTTACGACATCAACCAGCTTGCCGGCCTGGCGAGTTTCGAAGAGGTCGCCTACCTGCTTCAGCGAGGTGCGCCGCCGGGCCTTCGTGAGCTGGCCGAATACCGTGCGGAGATCACGGCAGCGCGCACACTTGGCGCGCTGGTCCAGGCCAACCTGGCGGCAGTCGCGCAGCAGCAGGAGCCGATGGAAGCGTTGCGCACCTTGGTGTCGCTGGCGAGCGCGGGCGACCGGGACAAGGACTCCAACTCGCCGGAAGCCAACCTGCGCAAAGCGGTGCGGCTGGTGGCGCAGCAGCCCGTCCTGGTGGCGGCCTACGAGGCGGCACGCACCGGCAGGGACGTGCCGCGGCCAGATCCTGACCTCGATCTCGCGGCCAACTTCCTGCTTCAGGTCACCGGTGCGCCGCCGTCCAAGCGCGCGGCCGAGATCTTCGATGCCTGCCTGGTGCTGCATGCCGATCACACCATGAACGCGTCGACCTTCGCCGCCCGGGTGTGCGCCGCGACCTTGTCGGACATGCACTCGGCGGTGGTCGCTGCCCTGGGCACGCTGAAGGGTCCGCTGCACGGCGGGGCAAACGAGCAGGTCATGCTCACGCTGGAGGGGATCGCCGCGGCCGCGCCCTACGACCCGGTCCAGGCGGCAGAGACGCAGACCGCGGCCCGGCTGAGCCGCGGCGAGAAGATCATGGGCTTCGGCCACCGGGTTTACCGGGTCGAGGATCCGCGCGCCACGCGGCTGCGGGCGCTGTCCGCCGAACTCGCCCAGGCATCCGCCGACGACACGTACTACCGGATGTCACGCCGGATCGAGCAGACCGTCCTGGAGCGCAAGGGCCTGTACCCGAACGTCGACTTCTTCGCCGCGACTGTCTACCACTACCTGGGCATTCCGACGGACCTGTTTACGCCCGTCTTCTCGGCCAGCCGGATGGCTGGCTGGACGGCGCACGTCATCGAGCAGCATGCCGACAACAGGCTGATCCGGCCGGACAGCGAGTACATCGGCGAGTCAGACCTGACCTGGGTTCCGCTGGCGGCGGGATGAGGCACGCGGCGCGAGGAACAGCGAAACCGCTGGCCGGCGGCCGGAAGGACGCTGGCCGGCGCCGGACCGGCCGGCGCCGGCTTCAGCAGTTGCCCTACTGGGTGGTGCTCGCAGGCACCGCCGCCGCGCTGGTGACGATCCGCGGGGGTACCCATCATGTCAAGAGCGGTACGTTGGTACTTGCAGGTGTTCTGCTCATCGCTGCGGTGGCCAGGCTGGTACTGCCTGACAAGCGGCTAGGCATGTTGTCATCGAGACGGCGGTTGCTCGACGTAGCGATCCTCGCCGCGCTTGGCATCGGATTGCTGGTCGCTGGTCTGGGCGTGCCCGCACCGGGTTGAGCCGGGCGGCAGGAACGGCTGGCACGAGAAGCGGATGTGCGCGCCACGGCGGCGGCACCAGGGCGGAATTCCCGGACAGCACCGGGCCCGCCCCTGGACGGGCTCGACGACGCTGGCAGGTGGCTGGTGAGTCGGCAGATGTTAGAGATAGACATGATGAAGGGATCGTTCGGCATGTCCAAGATCAAGGTGGCCAACCCCGTAGTAGAGCTCGACGGGGACGAAATGACACGCATTATCTGGCAGTTTATAAAAGATGAGCTTATCCTACCTTACCTGGACATCGACCTTCGCTACTACGACCTGTCGATCCAAAATCGCGACGCTACTGACGACCAGGTGACCATTGACGCCGCTAACGCGATCAAGCAATTCGGTGTCGGAGTCAAGTGCGCGACGATTACGCCGGACGAGGCCAGGGTCGAAGAATTCGGTCTGAAGAAGATGTGGCGCTCGCCGAACGGGACAATACGAAACATTCTCGGCGGCGTGGTATTCCGCGAGCCGATCGTGATCGAGAGCGTCCCGCGGTTCGTTCCCGGCTGGACGAAGCCGATCGTGATCGGCCGCCACGCCCATGGCGACCAGTACCGCGCGAGTGACTTCGTGGTGCCGGGCGCCGGAACCGTGACGATCTCCTTTGAGCCTGCGGAGGGGACGACGGCCCAGCCGATCTCGATGGAGGTCGCGCGGTTCGCCGGCGGCGGGATCGCCATGGGAATGTACAACTTTGACGATTCCATTCGTGATTTCGCCAGGGCGACGATGCGTTACGCGATCGATCGCGGATACCCGCTGTACCTGTCCACCAAAAATACGATCCTCAAGGCCTACGATGGCCGGTTCAAGGACATTTTCGCCGAGATATTCGAGAGCGAATTCAAAGCTGAGTTCGCCGAGGCGAACCTGACCTACGAGCACAGGCTCATCGACGACATGGTGGCTCAGGTAATCAAGGGCGACGGCGGCATCGTCTGGGCGTGCAAGAACTACGACGGCGACGTGGAGTCGGACATCGTGGCGCAGGGATTCGGCTCGCTTGGCCTGATGACCAGCGTGCTGATGACGCCAGACGGCTCGTGCGTGGAGGCCGAGGCCGCGCACGGCACGGTCACCAGGCACTACCGGCAGCACCAGCAGGGCAAGCCAACCTCGACGAACCCGATCGCCTCGATCTTCGCGTGGACCAGGGCACTGGCCTATCGCGGCAAGATGGACAACACTCCCGAGGTCAGCGCGTTTGCCGAGATCGTCGAGCGGGTGTGCATCGAGACGGTCGTCAGCGGCATGATGACCAAGGACCTTGCGCTGCTGATCGGGCCGGACGCCCCGTACCTGACCACCGAGGAATTCCTCGGTGCCCTGCATAAGAACCTGCAGGCGGCGATGGGCTAGACAGATCCTGACCGGTCTGCCTGACCTCGCTGGCCGGGGCATCGAAGCGGCCGGCCCGGCACCGCTGGACGGCGCGTCAAAGCAACAGTGAGAGAACGAAGGAGATCACGCCAATGGCCCGTTCAGGCAAGGTGACCGTTATCGGAGCCGGTTTCTACGGTTCCACCACCGCGCAGCGGCTCGCCGAATATGACATCTTCGAAGAGGTAGTGCTGACCGACATCGTCGAGGGCAAGCCGGAAGGCCTCGCACTCGACATGAACCAGTCAAGCCCGATCGAGGGTTTCGAGACCAAGATCACCGGTCAGACGACGGGCCAGGACGGCGCGGGCTACGAGGCGATCGCCGGGTCGGGAATCGTGGTGATTACCGCCGGCCTGCCGCGCAAGCCTGGCATGAGCCGGATGGACCTCATCGGGGTGAACGCCAAGATCGTCCGCGCCGTGACCGAGCAGGTGGTCAAGCACGCGCCCGACGCGGTCTTGATCGTCGTCTCCAACCCGCTCGACGAGATGACCGCCTTGGCGGCGAAGGTGTCGCAGTTCCCGGCGAACCGGGTCATCGGGCAGGCCGGAATGCTGGACACGGCCAGGTTCAGCTACTTTGTCGCCGAGCGGCTGGGCGTGCCGGTGACCTCGGTGCAGACACTCACGCTCGGGTCGCACGGTGACACGATGGTCCCCGTTCCCTCGGCCTGCCAGGTGAACGGGACGCCGCTGGCCGATCTGCTGAGCGCCGAGGAGATCGGCGCTCTGGTCGAGCGGACGAGGAACGGCGGTGCCGAGATAGTCGGCCTGCTGAAGACCGGTTCGGCCTACTATGCGCCGTCGGCCGCGGCTGCCCGGATGACCAGGGCGGTAGCCCTGGACACCGGCGCGGTCATGCCGGTCTGCACCTGGGTCGACGGGCAGTACGGCATCTCGGGGGTGTTCCTCGGCGTCGAGGCGGAGATCGGCGCGTCCGGTGTCCGCCGGGTCGTCGAGCGTCCGCTCACCGACACCGAGCTGACCGGCCTGACAGCCGCCGCCGAGGCGGTACGGGCCAAGCAGGCCGACGTAGCCAGCATGTAAGCGCCGGGTGATCGTGGTGAGTTCGCGGCGCATAGGGCGGCAAAGTCACCACGATCATGGGCCCAGCACCGGGCGGTACGGTCAGTCTGCTGCCAGCCTCGCCATTGCCACGTCGGCGTAAGTGGCCATGCCGTCGGCCAGGATGGCGTCGTCGAAGACGGCGTCGGCCGAGTGGTTGTATGGCGCGGTCGCCGGGTCGGCATCCGGCGGGCAGGCGCCCACCATGATGAACGCTCCTGGTACTTGCTCGAGCACGTAAGAGAAGTCCTCGGACCCGGTGGTCGGGTTCGGCGCGGTCATGAATCTGTGCTCGCCGAGCAGTCCGGAGATCCGCTGACCGGCGAATGCGAACTCGGCGGAGTCGTTGACGGTCACCGGGTAGCCGTCGACGAATTCCGCATCGACGTCGAGGCCGTGCGCCGCGGCGAGCTGGCCGACCAGGCGCAGCGACGAGGCACGGACCTTGTCCCGTGCGGCGGAAGAGAAAGTGCGCACGGTGGCGACGAAGGCCGCATCGTCGGGGATCACGTTGTCGGTCGTCCCCGAGTGGAACGTTCCGACCGTCAGGACGACCGGATCGAAGACGTCGAACTGCCGGGTCACCATGGTCTGGAGTGCGATCACTATCTCGCAGGCGACCGGGACCGGATCGGCGGAGCGGTGCGGCTGCGATCCGTGCCCGCCCCGGCCCCGTACCGTGACGTGCAGGGTGTCGGCGGCGGCCATCGCCGGACCGGCCTTGCCCGTCGCGACGCCCAGCGGCAGCACGCTGGACGAGACGTGCAGCGCGTAGGCCGCGACTGGCCGGTCGCCGGCGGCGTCCAGCACGCCTTCGTCAATCATGATCCTGGCGCCGCCGCCGCCCTCTTCGCCTGGCTGGAACATGAAGATCACGTTGCCAGCCAGTTCGGCCTGCCTGGCGCAGAGCAACTTGGCGGCACCGGCCAGCATCGCGGTGTGCAGGTCGTGCCCGCAGGCGTGCATGGCCCCTGGCACCTTGGACGCGTAGGCCAGCCCGGTGTGCTCGGTGACCGGCAGTGCGTCCATGTCACCGCGGAGCAGGACGGTTTTGCCCGGCCGGCGGCCCGGCCGGCCGCCCCGCAGGACGGCGGTCACCGAAGTGAGTGCCTGGCCGCAGGTGATGTCCAGCGGGAGCCCGTCGAGTGCCGCGAGCACCTTCCGCTGGGTCATCGGCAGGTCGAGCCCAATTTCGGGCTCCTGGTGAATCGCATGGCGCAGTTCGGCGATCTGTCCGCTGATCGCCGTGGCGTCGTCCAGAATCCCAGTCACGATGCGATGCCTCCACTTGTAGCGCGAACTGTCATGGAATGTCCGCCTCAGCATCGCACAGGCGCCGCCTCCCCGGTAGTTCGCTCGGGTCAGCGCGACTGCTTAGACTGATCGCACCGCGCGACCGCGCGGTGCGATCATGGAGACGGCCGCCTTCAGGTGGGCAGCCGTCGGCCATGACTGGTTGCCGAAATCGAGGACTGCGACGTGAACGGCGTCGGCTGGGACATCGCGATCGTCCTTGCCATCATTCTCATCGGCGGGTTCTTCGCCGCCGCCGAGATGGCCTTGGTGTCGCTGCGCGAAGGCCAGGTGAAGGCGCTTGCCAAGCTCGGCAAGCGCGGCCAGCGGGCGGCCCGGCTTGCCCACGATCCCAACCGGTTCTTGTCGGCGGTCCAGATCGGCGTGACGGTCGCGACGCTGATGTCGGGCGCGTTCGGCGCGGCCACCCTGGCCAGCCGCCTGGACCGCGTGCTCGCGCAGCACGTGTCCGCTCATGTGGCGTCGGTGCTGGCGTTCGTGATCGTGACCCTGGCGATCGCATTTTTCTCCTTGATACTCGGCGAGCTCGCACCGAAGCGGATCGCCTTGCAGCGTCAGGAGCGCATCTCGCTGATCGCGGCGCCGATCCTGGACCGCATCGCCGCGCTGGCCAGGCCGGTTGTCTGGCTGCTCAGCGTCACGGTCAACCTGGTGGTCCGGCTGCTCGGCGGAGATCCCAAGCTGGGCCGCGGCGTGATGAGCAGCGAGGAACTGCGCGACCTGGTCACCGCGCACCAGACGCTGTCCGCTGACGAACGGCACATCGTCAGCGAGGTGTTCGACGCGGGTAAGCGGCAGATCCGCGAGGTCCTGGTACCAAGGACCGAGGTGGACTTCCTGCCCGCCTCGATGCCGCTGGCGCAGGCAAGCACGGTGATAGCCCGGGCCACGCACTCGCGGTTTCCGGTCTTCGAGGACTCCTACGACGACGTGATCGGCTTCGTGCACGCCAGGGACCTGCTCGATCCTGGCCGGAGCGGGTTCGCTCGCGTCGGTGACATCCGCAGGCCGGTCAAGATGCTGCCGACCAGCAAGACCGTCATGTCGGCGCTGTCGGAGATGCGCAGGGACCGTGCCCACCTCGCTATCGTGGTCGACGAGTACGGCGGGACGGCCGGCATCGTGACGCTGGAGGACCTGGTCGAGGAGCTCATCGGCGACATCCAGGACGAGTACGACATCGAGGGACGCCCGTCCCGGCGGCTGCGTACCGGCGAGATCGAGGTCGAGGGACTGATGAACCTCGACGACTTCGCCGAGCAGACCGGAGTCGAACTACCCGACGGGCCGTACGAGACGGTGGCTGGCTTCCTGCTCGCGGCGCTCGGGCACCTGCCGGACACCGGTGAGTCGACCGAGCTGGACGGCAGCCGGCTCACCGTGACCGAACTAGACGGCCGCAGGATCTCGCGGGTCAAAGTCACCGACGTGGCCGTCGGGCCGGTGCACACGCCGGCGACCGGCCACCCGGGCTGACCAGCCAAGTAAGCTAGTGCAGTGGATTCAGCGCAGCGCACGGCCGATCTGAGCACGGCACCGGCACCGGCACCGGTCCCCAGTGCATCAGGCCCGGTCCTGGTCGTGGACTTCGGCGCCCAGTATGCGCAGCTGATCGCGCGCCGGGTCCGTGAGTGCCAGGTTTACTCGGAAATCGTCCCCGCCACCATGGCGACCGCCGACATTCTGCGACGCGAACCGGCAGCAGTGATCTTGTCAGGAGGGCCAGCCTCGGTCTACGCGCCAGGGGCGGTGCCCGCGCCCGCCGGGCTGCTCGAAGCCGGCGTCCCGGTGCTCGGCATCTGCTACGGATTCCAGCTCATGGTCCGCGATCTTGGCGGGGTGGTCGCTAGGACCGGTGCGGGGGAGTACGGGGCCGCGACCCTGAGCCTGCTCACCGGGGCGCTGGGCGGGGCGCTGGGCGGGGCGCTGCTTGACGGGCTGCCGGAACAGCAGCAGGTGTGGATGTCGCACGGCGACACTTGCACTGCGGCGCCGGCTGGCTTCACCGTCATCGGCTGCACGCCGGGGACGCCGGTGGCGGTCGCCGAGCACCCGGCGCGCGGCCTGTACGGGATGCAGTTCCACCCCGAGGTCATGCACACCGAGCACGGCATGGCGATGCTCAGGAACTTCCTCGCCGCCGCGGGCTGCAAGAGCGACTGGACGATGGCGAACATCATCGACGAGCAGATCGGACTGATCAGGGCCACGGTCGGCTCCGGGCACGCGATCTGCGGGCTGTCCGGCGGCGTGGACTCGGCGGTCGCGGCCGCACTCGTGCAGCAAGCCATCGGCTCGCGCCTGACCTGCGTGTTCGTCGATCACGGACTGCTGCGCAAGCACGAGGCCGAGCAGGTCGAGCAGGACTTCGTCGCGGCCACCGGGGTGGACCTCGTGGTCGTCGACGCGCAGGCCGGCTTCGCGTCCGCGCTGACCGGCGTCACCGATCCGGAGAGCAAGCGAAAGATCATCGGCAGGGAGTTCATCCGGGCGTTCGAGCAGGCCGCTCGCCAGATCGCCGAACAGGACTCGCAGGCAGGTGGCGGCGGTGCGGAATTCCTGGTGCAGGGAACGCTCTACCCCGATGTCGTGGAGTCCGGCGGCGGCACAGGGACGGCGAACATCAAGTCGCACCATAACGTGGGGGGCCTGCCAGAAGACCTCGGCTTCACGCTGATAGAGCCGCTGCGCACCCTGTTCAAAGACGAGGTCAGGGCACTCGGGATCGAACTGGGCCTGCCGCCGCGGATCGTCTGGCGACAGCCGTTCCCCGGCCCTGGGCTGGCGATCAGGATCGTCGGCGAGGCCACGCCTGAGCGGCTGCGGATCGTGCGGGACGCGGACGCGATCGTCCGCGAGGAACTGACCGCAGCCGGGCTTGACCGCCAGATCTGGCAGTGCCCGGTGGTGCTGCTCGCCGACGTCCGGTCGGTCGGGGTCCAGGGCGACGGGCGGAGCTACGGGTATCCGGTCGTACTCAGGCCGGTCACCAGCGAAGACGCGATGACGGCGGACTGGGCACGAGTGCCCGATGCGGTGCTCGCCAGGATCTCGACCAGGGTCACCAACGAGGTTCCTGAGATCAACCGCGTCGTCCTCGACATCACCAGCAAGCCGCCGGGCACCATCGAGTGGGAGTAGGCCTGGGCAGGCCCGGTGTCAGGTGACCCGCGTGATCTCGGCCGGCACGTCTTGGTACGCTTTGGCGGCCGCGATCTGCCGTAGCTTGTCCAGCGCGTCCCAGACGTCCGCGAAGCGGGTCGTAATCGGCACCGGGCAGAGTCGCAAGCGGTCAGGAGTCCGGTAGTCGCCGATGACGCCGGTCGCGATCAGGGCTCTGTTGATCTGCCACGCGGCCGGATGATGCAGGGTCACGTGGCCGCCTCGCCGTGCGTCCGCGCGGGGTGAGGCGAGGCTGAAGCCATGCGGTGCTAGCCATTCGTCGGCAAGCTGGATCAGGTAACTGGTCAGAGCGACGCTCTTGGCCCGCAGCCGCTCGATCCCGGCCTGCGCCAGGAGCCTGGCGCCCTCCTGCACCGCGACGGTGCCGATGATCTGCGGAGTGCCCGTGGCGAACCGCTCGATGCCGGGTACCGGCTGGTACCGCGGCCCCATCATGAACTGATCTTGCTGGCTGAACCAGCCCCAGACCGGCTGGCGCAGGTCCCGCTGAAGGTCACTGCGTACATAGAGGAACGCGGGAGCACCGGGTCCCGCGTTCAGGTACTTGTAGGTACAGCCGATCGCCAGGTCCGCCCCGGCGGCATCGAGTTCGACCGGCACGGCGCCGACCGAATGGCACAGGTCCCACAGCGCCAGCGCGCCGGCGTCGTGTATTAGCTGGGTGATCCTGGCCAGGTCAGCGAGCGCACCGCTGCGGTAGGCGACGTGTGAGAGGCTGACCAGCGCCACCTCGGAGTCCAGGGCCGCGAGCAGGGCCTGTTCGCTCAGTCCTTGGTCCGGGTCGGTGTGGATGGTCCGGAGTTCGCAGTCGCGCTGGGCGGCGATGCCCTGGAGCACGTACCGGTCCGTCGGAAAGTTGTCGTCGTCGGTCACGATGGCTGACCGGCCGGGCTGTGCGTCGAGCGCGGCGTCGAGCGCGGCACTGGCCAGCTTGAAGAGGTTGACCGTGGTCGAATCGCTCACCAGGACCTGGCCGGGCGCGGCGCCGACGAGATGCTCGCCTAGCAGGTCGCCGACCTCGGCCGCCAGGCCGACCCAGTGGCTCCAGGATCTGACCAGGCCCGCGCCCCACTCGGCTCCGACGACTTCGCTGATCCTTGCCTGAGTGGCGCGCGGCAGCGGGCCGAGTGAGTTGCCGTCGAGATAGATCAGCGACTCGTCGGCCCGGACGAACCGGTCACGGAACGCGGCAAGCGGATCAGCGGCATCAAGCTGCTCGGCAAATGTCCGGTTCGTTGGCAGTACGGTCACGGACCAACATTAGCCAGGCCGCCCTCGGCGGCCTAGCCCCAGAGTCCTGAGCCAGTGGCACATTCATTTCGCGTGGTGGCGCGGGCGGCGGCGGAGCTTCCTGGCGAGGCCGATGAAGATCGCGGCGATCAGGCCGAGCAGCACCGGGATCACGCGCTTAAGCACCGGCAAACCCGCGACCTTGAGCAGGTTGATCGCGTCGTCCTCAAGCTGGTGGACGGCAGCCTTAGGCGTGGTCGGATGTGCGGCACCAGCACCAGCACCACCAGCACCGGTGCCAGCCGCGGTCGCGGGCTGAGCCGGAGCGGCGGCCGCGGCGGGTGCGGCTGGCGGCTGGCCCAGGACCAGGCCGCGCTCGGTGAGCTTGGCCTTGATCTCCTCGACCGACGCCGGGCCGATCCCGTCGATCGTCAGCAGCTCATCGCCGGTCTTGGCGGCGAGTTGCCCGACGGTGGTGATGCCCTTGCGCCGCAGGCCGCTCGCTGCCCGAGGGGCCAGCTTGAGGTCGTCTAGTGATGCGTCAAGGTCGGCACCGGCCCCGCTGGCCGCGGGTGCCGTCGCGGCCCCGGCGGGCTCGGTCAGCTCGGCGGCCGTGGGGAACTCGGTCACTCCGTTAGGTGCGGCGCCTGCGGCGGCCCCGGCCACCGCTGCCTCCGGCGCGGCGAGCATGGCGGCCAGGTTGGCGGCGAAGATGCCGAGCAGCTTGCCGCCGACCTCGTTCATCACGCCACGGCCGAACTGAGCAGGCTTGCCGGTCACGTTCAGCGTCGTCAGCACGGTAACGTGCGTCTCGGCACCGCGGTCTTCGAGTACCGAGCGGACCGAGGCCGACGCGGTGCCCGCGCCCTTGGTCTCTTTACCCGACGCGTCGAGCTTGACGATCCCGGCCGCCGCGTCCCGCTCGACGAAGCGGGCCGTGCCTGCGTAGGTCATGTTGATCGGGCCGACCTTGACCTTGATCCTGCCGTGAATCTCGTCGCCGTCGACCGAATCGAGGGAGGCGCCCGGCATGCAGGGCGCCACCCGCTCGACGTCGAGCAGCACATCCCAGGCCCGCTCCCGGGGGACCGGAACAGTGAATGAGTGCTCTAGCTCCATCTTTTACCTCTCGTCATACCCCAGCGGCGGCTGCCAGTGCTCGGCCGGTCAGTACCCGAGCCAGGTGGCGCCGGTAGTCAGGCGCCCCGTGCAGGTCTGCCGGTGGTTCGGTCCCATCGGCCGCGCTGGCCGCTGCCGCGGTGAGCGCGGACCGGCTGGCCTCCGCCCCTGCGGCGGCGGCCTCGGCCGCGCTCGCCCTGACCGGAACTGAGCCCATGTTGGTCAGCCCGATCCTGGCCTGCACCACTTGGCCGTTCGAGCGCTTGGCCAAAGCGGCCACGCCGACGATCGCCCAAGCCTGCGCGGTTCGGTGGAACTTCTCGTAACGATAGCCCCAGCCTGACCCTAGCTTGGGCACCCGTACCCCGGTCAGTATCTCGTCCGGCGCCAAGGCGGTCGTCAGGTAGTCGACAAAGAAGCTAGCCGCCGGGATTTCCCGCTCGCCGCCGGGGCCTCGGGCGATCACCGTGGCCTCCATCGCCAGAACCACGGCAGGCAGGTCACCGGCCGGGTCGCCGTGCGCCAGCGAGCCGCCGAGCGTACCGCGGTGCCGGACCGCCGGATCGGCGACCGTCTCCGCGGCCTGCGCGAGCAGGCCGCAGTGCTCGGCGATCAGCGGGTCGTGCACGACCTGGTAGTGCGTCGTCCTGGCACCGATGAGCAGTGAGTCACCCGCGTCAGCGACACCGCGCAGCTCGTCGATGCCGCCGACGTCCACCAGCAGCTCGGGGTAGGACAGCCGCAGCCGGAGCAGCGGCAGCAGGCTCTGTCCGCCGGCGATGACCTTGGCGTCTTCGCCGCCTTCGGCCAGCGCGCGCACGGCCTCGTCGACCGAGCCGGGCTTGACGTACTCGAACTTGGCCGGGATCATGCCGCACCTCCGTTGCTGCTCGCGGCACCGCCGCGTGCCGTTTCGATCGCGCGCCAGACGCGTTCGGGCGTGCACGGCATGGTGATGTCCCTGATTCCGAGCGGGCGGAGCGCGTCTACGATCGCGTTGACCACCGCCGGGGTGGACGCGATCGTGCCGGCTTCGCCGACTCCCTTGACGCCCAGCCGGTTCGCGGCCGGGCTGACGGTGCGGTCGGTGACGAAGGACGGCAGGTCCGCGGCCGACGGCAGCAGGTAGTCAGCCAGCGTCGTGGTCAGCAGGTTGCCCGCGTCGTCGTAGACCGCCTCCTCGTACAGCGCCTGGCCGATGCCCTGCGCGATTCCGCCATGCACCTGCCCGTCCACGATTAGCGGATTGACGACCTGGCCGATGTCATCGACGGCCACGTAGGACCGGATCTTCACCATCCCGGTCTCGGTGTCCACTTCCGTCGCGCACAGGTGGGTGCCGTGCGGGAAGGAGAAGTTGTCCGGGTCATACGTGTAATCGGAGTCCAGCGATGGTTCGACGCCCTCGGGCAGGTTGTGCGCGGCGAAGGTGGCGAGCGAGACTTCCTGGATCGAGACTTCCTTGCCGCCGCCGACGCTGAACTTTCCGGCAGCGAACTCCACCGACTCCGGCGGTGCCTCCAGCATGGCCGAAGCGATCACCTTGGCCTTGGCGATGACCTTGTCGCACGCGCCGACCAGAGCCATGCCGCCGACTGCCAGCGAGCGTGATCCGTAGGTGTCCATGCCCTTCGGCGCGACTTGGGTGTCGCCGTGCAGCACCCGGATGTCCTCGAACGGGACTCCGAGCTGGTCGGCGACGATCTGGCTCCAGGCCGTCTCGTGACCCTGACCGTGCGCGCTGGAGCCGGTGACCACCTCTACCTTGCCGGTCGGCAGCATCCGGATCGCGGCGTGCTCCCAGCCGCCCGCGCCATAGGAGAGCGATCCGAGTACCCGGGAGGGCGCCAGGCCGCACATCTCGGTGAAGGTCGAGACGCCGATACCCAGCCGGACGGAGTCACCCCTGGCGTTGCGTTCCGCTTGCTCGGCCTTCAGGTCTTCGTAGCCGAACAGTTCCTTCGCGCGGGCGGTCGCCGCCTCGTAGTTCCCCGAGTCATAAGTGAGACCGCAAACGGTCGTGTAGGGGAACTCCTCGTGCTTGATCCAGTTCCGCTCGCGTACCTCGAGCGGATCCACGCCGAGTTCGGCCGCCAGTTCGTCCATGATCCGCTCGATGGCGAAGGTCGCCTCCGGGCGGCCGGCGCCGCGGTAGGCATCGGTCGGCATCTTCGTGGTGAAGATGCCGGTGCAGCGGAACGAGTAGGCGTCCATCTTGTAGATGCCGGGGTACATGAACGCACCGAGCAGCGGCACGCCCGGCGTCACCAGCATGAGGTAAGCGCCCATGTCGGCCAGCAGGTCCACGCTGAGCCCGCGGATCCCGCCGTCGCTGTCGGCCGCGAGCCTGATCCGCTGCCACTGGTCACGACCGTGGTGCACGGTCATGTTGCCCTCGCTGCGCGACTCGGTCCACTTGACCGGCTTGCCGAGCCGCCGCGAGATCAGGACGGCGAGCACTTCCTCGGCGGTGACCTGGAGCTTGGAGCCGAACCCGCCGCCCACGTCGGGCGCGATGACCCGGATGGACTGCTCGGGGATCCCGAAGAACGCTGCGATGGCGAACCGGAGCACGTGCGGGATCTGGGTCGCGGACCAGAGCGTGACGTCGTCACCGATCCAGGAGGAGACGACCGCCCTCGGCTCCATGGCGCACGGGATGAGCCGCTGCTGGCGGTAGTTACGCTCGATCACCACGGGCGCGTCGCGGAAGGCCGCGTCGAGATCGCCGTTGGCGAAGACCCACTCGTAGCTCTTGTTGCCCGACTCGTGCACCTTGGGGGAGTTCTCGTCGAGTGCGGTGCGCATGTCCAGCACCGGCTCGAGCGGATCGTACCCGACGTCGATCGAGGCGAGCGCGTCGGCGGCGGTGTAGCGGTCGCGTGCGACTACCACGGCGACAGCCTCGCCGACATACCTGACCTCCTCCACCGCCATCGGCGGGTGGGCCGGGATCACGATGTCCGGCGTGACCGGCCAGGCGCACGGCAGGCTGCCCTGTTCCTCGGCGAAGTCGGCGCCGGAGAACGCGGCGACGACGCCAGGCAGGCTCCGGGCGGCGCTCACGTCGACCGAAGTGATCCTGGCATGCGCGTACGGGCTGCGCACGAAGGCCAGGTGCAGCATGCCGGGCAGTACGAGGTTGTCGGTCCAGGTGGTCTGGCCGGTGACGAGCCTGGCGTCTTCCTTGCGCCGGCGTGCCTTGCCGAGCTCGGCGGTGGGCGGCTGCGCGGTTGTGGTCATTGGCCGGCTCCTGCCTGTGCGGCGCGCCGGACGGCGCGGACGATGTGCTCATAGCCGGTGCAGCGGCACAGGTTTCCCTCTAGCCCGTCGCGGATCTGCTCGTCCGTGGGGTGCGGGTTGTCCCGCAGCAAGTCGGCAGAGGCCAGGATCATCCCTGGAGTGCAGTAGCCGCATTGCAGCGCGTGTTCCTCGTGGAACGCCTTCTGCAGCGGGTGCCACTCTCCGTTGGCGAGGCCTTCGATCGTGGTGATCTCGGTGCCGTCCGCCTGCACGGCGAGTACCGAGCAGCTCTTGACCGAGACTCCGTCCATCAGCACGGTGCACGTTCCGCAGTTGGAGGTGTCACATCCGATCGGTGTGCCCGTCTTCCCGAGCACATCCCTGAGGTAGTGGACAAGCAATAGTCGGGGCTCTACCTGGTCGACGTAGGTGACGCCATCGACCGTTATGTTGATCTGCGTCATGCGCTGGCTCCTTGGAGACTGCTGGTGCGCCTGATGCCAACCTAGAACTGTCCGGCGTGGCGCACCAGTCCCCATTCCCGCCGTGAGCAGGTGCGAATACTGTCGGCGTTGCCCGGGAAAAATGAAACGGGCAAATTACCCGCTAGCTGGTCAAGCGGTATCGAGTACCTGGAAAGCTTCGGCGAGCCGGCCTTCCGGCAGCCCCGCCATGGCTGCTGAACTGCTCAGCCAGCCGCGCAGGAAGCCTTCGAGATCGGCCATGTGCCCGGTCTGGCTCTCGTGCGCACGCAGCGCGGCCAGCTTGCGGCCGAAGGTCGCGGTGACGTCCACGAAGTGGAGCAACTGCGGGCTGGCCATCAGCCATACCTCACGGACGGCCCACGGCTCCAGGCTCTGCTCGGCGAGCAACTCGGGGAACGCGAACGGATTCCTGGCGTCCGGGTAGACCGCGTCGAGCGCGGCCACGCCAACCGCCCGGTGGTCCGGATGGCTGGCCTGGACCCTGGCATAGTTGCGGTCGGGGGACTGGGTGAGGACGCGGTCTGGCCTGACCTGCCTGATCACCCTGGTCAGATCCCTGCGCAGGTCGATCGTCGGCTCGACGCGGCCGTCGGGATAACCGAGGAACCGCACGTCGCTGACGCCGGCGCACTTCGCCGCGGCCAGTTGCTCCGCCTGGCGCAGCACCACCATGTCGGTGCGGCTCACCGACAGGTCGTTGCCGCCGGCGTCGCCATCGGTCACCACGCAGTAGCAGACCTCGATCCCGGCGTCGGTCCACTGCGCGACGGTGCCCGCCGCGCCGAAGTCCACGTCGTCAGGGTGTGCGGTAATGACCAGGATCCGGTCGACCTCAGCATCGTTAAGCATCTACCGATCCTACGAGCAAGGCCCCGGGGCTAGTCGAGCGAAGACATCACGTGCTTGACGCGGGTGTAGTCCTCGAACCCGTACATCGACAGGTCCTTGCCGTAACCAGAGTTCTTGAAGCCGCCGTGCGGCATCTCGGCGACCAGCGGGATGTGCGTGTTGATCCACACGCAGCCGAAGTCCAGCCTCCTGGCCATTCGCATCGCCCGGCCATGGTTGGTCGTCCAGACCGAGGAGGCCAGCCCGTACTCGGTACCGTTGGCCCACGCCAGCGCCTCGTCCTCGGTGGTGAACCGCTGGACCGTGATGACCGGGCCGAATACCTCGTTCTGCACGATCTCGTCTTCTTGCCGCAGGCCGGTGACCACGCTCGGCTCGAAGAAGAACCCGCGCGAGCCTGCCTGCTTGCCGCCGGTGCGCACCTGCGCGTGCTCGGGCAACCTGCTGATGAACCCGGAGACCCGCTCGAGCTGGCCGGCGTTGTTCAGCGGGCCGAAGTCGGCCTCGACGTCCGGGCCGCCGACCGTCTGGCCCTGCGCCTGCTCGACCAGCGCGCTCACGAAGTCGTCGTGCAGGCCAGCGCCGACCAGGACCCGAGTCGCCGCGGTGCAGTCCTGGCCAGCGTTGAAGTACCCCGCGATCGCGATCGCCTCGGCTGCCTTCGCCGGGTCGGCGTCGTCGAAGACGATCACCGGGGCCTTGCCGCCAAGCTCAAGGTGCACTCGCTTCAGCCCCGCCGCCGCTTCGGCGGCGACCTCCTTGCCGGCCCGGACGCTGCCGGTGATCGAGACCATCCGCGGCACCGGGTGCGCGACCAGCGCGCGGCCGGTGTCCCGGTCGCCGCAGATCACGTTCATCACGCCAGCGGGCAGGTGCTCGTTCATGAGCTCGGCCATCATCAGGGCGCTGACCGGGGTGGTGTCGGAGGGCTTGAGCACGACCGTATTACCCGCGGCGATCGCCGGCGCCCACTTCCATACGGCCATCATCATCGGGTAGTTCCACGGCGTGACCTGGGCGCAGACGCCGACGGGCTCACGCCTGACCATCGAGGTGAACCCAGACAGGTACTCGCCGGCTGACCGGCCTTCGAGTATCCTGGCCGCGCCGGCGAAGAACCTGATCTGGTCCACCATCGGGGGAATCTCCTCGGACCTGGTCAGCCCGATCGGCTTGCCGGTGTTCTCCGACTCCGCGGCGACGAACTCGTCCGCTCGTGCCTCGATCGCATCGGCGATCCGAAGCAGCGCCAGGCTCCGCTCCGACGGGGTCGTGTCCCGCCAGGTCCCGAACGCGTCACTCGCCGCGCGGAAGGCCGCGTCCACATCCGCGTGGCCGGAGACTGGCGCGGTGGCGAAGGCTTCGCCGGTGGACGGGTTGATCAGTTCCTCGCGTCGGCTGTCCGTGGAGTCCGTCCACTTGCCACCGACGAAGTTGCGCAGCTCTTTCATCCTTCTTCCCCATTCCTCGCTTCAGCGTTCCTCGCGGATCCGCGTTGGTCGTGTCAACGTCCCTGGTGTCAGCGGGCGGGCGTGCGCTCCTCGCATGCCCACGGCGAACCGTAGTCCGTCAGCAGGTCGAGGAAGGGCTGCGCAGGAAGAGCCTCAGGACCGAGCACTCCGGCACCGGACCAGGCGCCGGTGGCGATCAGCTCAAGTGCCACCACCGGGTTCACCGCGGTCTGCCACACCACGGCCTGCGATCCGTACTCGGCCATAGTCCAGGAGTTGTCCGCCACGTGGTACAGGTAGACCTCGCGCGGCAGTCCGTCAGGCCCGGTCCCGGTGACCCAGGTGCCTGCGCAGGTCAGTCCGGTCATCTTCGGCCCGAGCTCGGCTGGGTCCGGCAAGCAGGCGGCCACGACGTCGCGCGGGGAGACCTTGGCGCCTGCGACGTTCACCGGCGCGGTGGCGTCCAGCCCGAGCTTGTGCAAGGTCTTGAGCACGCCGATGAACTCCTCGCCGAGACCGTACTTGAACGTGACGCGCTTGGCGGCGACCCAGCGCGGAATGAGCAGCACCTCTTCGTGCTCGACGTTCACGCACTCCACCGGTCCGATGCCGGCCGGGAACTCGAAGGTCTCCGGCTCGCTGAACGGCTCGGTGGTGAACCAGCCGCGCTCGGCCTCCCAGATCACCGGCGGATTGAGGCATTCCTCGATCGTGGTCCAGATCGAGAAGCTCGGAGCGAAGTCGTAGCCCTCGACGACCAGGCTGGCCCCGTCTCGCACCCCTATCTCGTCGATCTCGCTGAAGAGCGTGTCCGCGGCGTGCCGCGCGAAGATGTCGGAGAGTCCTGGCTCCACGCCCATGCCGACCAGGGCGAGCTTGCCGCGTTCTTCCCAGGTGCCGGCCAACTCGAACTGTTCGTCACCCAATTTCACGCCGGTCTGGCGGTATGGCGCGTCGTGGTGCGGCTGCGACAGCGACATGGCCATGTCGAGGTAATGGGCGCCGGACCGGAGCGCGGCGCGATACAACGGCATGACGAACCGGGGGTCCGTCGCGTTCATCAGCACGTCGCACGAGTGCGCAGCGAGCAGTTCGGCAACGGCGTGCTCGTCGCTGGCATCGAGCCTGACGGCCTGGTACCGGTGACTCGCAGTCGCGGCGCGCTGCGCCTTCGTCAGGTCGTAGTCCGCGACGACCAGGTCGGCGAACTGGCGGCGGGCGGCGATCCTGGCGAATGCGGTGCCGACTCCGCCGGCCCCGACGAGCAGTATGCGCATGGCTGTGATCCTATTAGTCGAAGAAGCTGGAGCCTGCGGGACCAGTTGCAAGGGCTGGTTGTTACAACGGATCCCGTTGTGAAAAGCAGTTATTTATAACAGAACCGTCGAATCCCCCGAGAGTACACGGCCGCCGTGTCAGCGCCCGGCTGGGTCCGGCCGCAAAGCTGTACGCAGCCTCAGCGTCCCGCTACTGGCCGGGTCGGAAACCTTGAGGAGGGATTGGCTATGACGGCTATGGATCGCGCGCCGCTACCGGTCGAGCTACCGGTCGAGAAGGGGCTGAAGTCCGGAGCGCTCGGTCTTCTCTCCAGCACCGTGATCGCGACCGCATCGGTGGCGCCCGCCTATAGCCTCGCGGCGACGCTCGTGTTCGTCGTCGGCGCGGTCGGGCTGCGGTCCCCGGCGATCGTGGTACTCGCCTTCGTGCCGATGCTGCTGACCTCGATCGGCTACAGCGAGCTGAACAAGGCAGATCCGGACTGCGGTACCACGTTCACCTGGGCAACCAGGGCGTTCGGGCCGCGGTCGGGCTGGGCCGGCGGCTGGGCCATCGTCGCGGCCGACATCCTGGTGATGGCGAGCCTGGCCCAGGTGGCGGGCCAGTACGTGTTCCTGCTCTTCAACGCGCAGGGCATCGGCTCTAACCCGGTCAGCGGCTGGGTGCTGCTCGCCGGCGTCATCTGGATCGTCCTGATGACCGCGATCTGCTACATCGGCATCGAGGTCTCGGCCAACTTCCAGAAGGTCCTGCTGAGCATCGAGATCGTGATGCTGCTCGTGCTCTCGGTGACCGCGCTGGTCAAGATAGGAACGGGGCACGCGCCGACCGGTCATCTCACGCCGAGCGTCTCGTGGTTCAACCCGTTCCACGTCGGCAGTTTCAGCGCGTTCGCCAGCGGCATCATCTTGATGGTCTTCATCTACTGGGGCTGGGACACCGCCGTCGCGGTGAACGAGGAGACCAAGGACAGGCACAGGACCCCTGGCCTCGCGGGCATCTTGTCCACCCTGATCCTGCTGGTCACCTACACCCTGACCGTCTTCTCGATGCAGTCGTTCGCTGGTACCGGCAGCACGGGCAACGGGCTCGGCAACACGGCGCATGCCGGCGACATCCTGTCGGTCCAGGGCACCGCCGTGTTCGGCGGATCGGGCCTGGGTTCCTTCTTCACCCATCTGCTGCTGCTCATGGTGCTCTCGTCGGCGGCGGCGTCGACGCAGACCACGATCTTGCCGACCGCGCGCACCACGCTCTCGATGGCGGCCTATAAGGCGCTGCCCGCCTCGTTCGCCAAGATCCATCCCCGGTTCCTTACGCCTACCGTGTCGACGATCGCCATGGGCGCGATCTCGATCGTCTTGTACGCGTCGATGAACTTCATGGCCAACGGCATTGGCGTGATCGGTGACGCGGTGATCGCGATCGGCCTGTACATCGCGTTCTATTACGGCCTCACCGGATTCGCCTGCGCCTGGTACTACCGCAAGAACCTCACCAGCAGCGCGCGCGATCTGTGGATGCAGGGAATCCTGCCGGTGACCGGCGGCCTGATCCTGTACTTCCTCGGCGGCTGGAGCGTGTGGCTCGACTACGACGTCGCGACCCAGAACGACTACACCGTGTGGACGGTGCCGGTCATCGGCTGGCAGATCGGCGGTGCCTTCGTCATCGCCGCGGTGGCCGCGCTGATCGGGCTCGTCATCTTCATCGCGATGCGGTTCGCGGCGCCGGCGTTCTTCAAGAAGCAGACCCTGACCAGGGCTACTCCCACCCTGGTGCCCGATCCGGACAGCGCCAGCCCGGAGAGGTAGCCGCCAGGCGGCCATAGCCTCGGGGCGGCGCGTACTGTCGGCGTCAGCACCTATGGTGGGCAGGTGACAATGACGGCCGTTGACTCCCTCCTGGACGGACTGAACCCGCGGCAGCGCGCTGCCGTGCTGCACGAGGGCGGGCCGCTGCTGATCGTCGCCGGAGCGGGTTCCGGCAAGACGCGGGTGCTCACCCACCGGATCGCCTACCTCGTGGCCGAACGCGAGGTGGCACCGCGGGAAATCCTCGCCATCACGTTCACGAACAAGGCTGCCGGGGAGATGGCGGCCCGTGCCCACTCGCTGACCGGCGCGCGGGCCAGGGGCATGTGGCTGCTCACCTTCCACTCGGCCTGCGTGCGCATTCTGCGCCGTGAGGCGACCAGGTTCGGCTACCCCGCCTCGTTCACGATCTACGATCAGTCCGACTCGGAGCGGCTGATGGCGCTGGTCTGCCGGGAGCTTGACCTGGACCCCAAGTACCACCCGCCGAAGGCGATGGCCGGACGGGTCTCGACGCTGAAGAACGAACTGCTCGACTACGAGAGCGTGGCGGTGCAGGCGTCCGGTTACCGTGACAAGGCGCTGGCCGAGGCGTACGGGGAGTATCAGCGGCGGCTGGTGGCGGCGGGGGCGATGGACTTCGACGACCTGATCATGGTCACGGTCAACCTGCTGCAGGCGTTCCCCGACCTGGCCGCGGCATACCGGCGCCGGTTCAGGCACCTCCTGGTCGACGAGTACCAGGACACGAACCACGCGCAGTACGTGCTGATCAGGGAATTGGTGGGCGGGGTGCAGGCCACCGCGGCCGGAGGCGACGACTTCATGCCCCCGGCGGAGTTGTGCGTCGTGGGCGATGCCGACCAGTCGATCTACGCGTTCCGTGGCGCGACGATCCGCAACATCACCGAGTTCGAGCGTGACTTCCCCGGCGCCAGGGTCATCTTGCTTGAGCAGAACTACCGTTCCACGCAGAACATCCTGGCCGCCGCCAATGCCGTGGTCTCGCGCAATACCGGCCGGATGCCGAAGAACCTGTGGTCCGATGCCGGCGATGGCCCGCTTATCACGGGATACGTCGCGGACAGCGAGCACGACGAGGCCGCGTTCGTGGCCGAGGAAGTGGACAAGCTCAGCGACGCAGGCGATGCCACTCCGGGCGACGTGGCCGTCTTCTACCGGACTAACGCGCAGTCCCGGGTCTTCGAAGAAGTTTTCATCCGGGCCGGCCTGCCGTACAAGGTGGTCGGCGGGGTCCGGTTCTACGAGCGGCGCGAGGTACGTGACCTGCTGGCCTACCTGCGGCTGATCGCCAACCCGGCAGACGAGATCTCGTTGCGCCGCGTCATCAACGTGCCGCGTCGCGGCATCGGAGACCGGGCGCTGGAGTACGTGGCCGGGCTGGCCGCGCGTGAGCGGGTCAGCTTCGGTGACGCCCTGGCCAGGCCAGGTGACGTTCCCGGTCTGCCGACCAGGTCGGCCAGGTCGATCGAGGCCTTCAACGAGCTGATCGGCGAGCTGAGACAGGCGGCGGCGGCCGGGACGCCAGTCGGAGATCTCGCCGAGGCCGTGCTCGACCGGACCGGGTACATCGCCGAGCTCGAGGCGTCGAGCGACTTGCAGGACGCGGGCCGGATCGAGAACCTGACCGAGCTCGTATCGGTCGCCAGGGAATTCGATACCCGCAACGCGGGCGCTGGTGGCCTGGCCGCCTTTCTTGAGCAGGTCTCGCTGGTCGCTGACGCCGACGAGATCCCCGAGGGCCCCGAGCACGGCGGGCTGGTCACGCTCATGACACTGCACACCGCCAAGGGGCTCGAATTCCCCGTCGTCTTCTTGACCGGCATGGAGGAAAACGTCTTCCCGCACGAGCGCTCGGTCGGCGACGACCGCGAGCTCGAAGAGGAGCGCCGACTGGCTTACGTCGGGATCACCAGGGCACGGCAGCGGCTGTACCTGACCCGGGCCGTCGCGCGGGCGTGGTGGGGCCGGCCCGCCTACCACAGGCAGTCCAGATTCCTGACCGAGATCCCTGCCGAGCTGATGGACTGGCGCCGGGACGCGTCCGCCGCCGCGTCGTCGGTCTCGCCGGCCTCCGAGCGGCTGGCCAGGCGGCCAGGGGTCACGGCGCCCGGCAACCGTCCTGTCCCGTCCCTGAAGCCCGGTGACCTGGTGAACCATGACAGCTACGGCCTCGGGCGGGTGCTCTGCGTCGAGGGGCGCGGCGACGACCCTGAGGCGAAGGTCGACTTCGGCGAGGAGTACGGCACCAAGCACCTGCTGCTGCGCTACGCCCCGATCGAGAAGCTCTAGCCACTGGGCCGATACCCTGCGGGTGGAGCATTCACGGGCGAAGGGCGCAGGGTTAATGGGCAGTATCCGGGTCATTATCGCTAAACCGGGCCTGGACGGGCACGACCGCGGTGCGAAGGTGGTCGCGCGTGCGCTGCGGGACGCGGGAGTAGAGGTGATCTACACCGGGCTGCACCAGACGCCCGAGCAGATCGTCTCTGCCGCGATCCAGGAGGATGCCGACGCCGTCGGCCTGTCGATCCTGTCCGGTGCCCACATGACGCAGTTCCGCCGGGTACTCGAGTTGCTCGGCGAGCGCGGCGCTGCCGACATCACGGTTTTCGGCGGCGGAATCATTCCCGACGCGGACATCGCCGAGCTATCGGCCATGGGCGTCGCCAAGATCTTCACCCCCGGCGCATCGACCCAGGAGATCGTGGACTGGGTCAGGTCGGCACTCGGAGCGAAGGCGGCAAGCAGGACCGGCTGAGCGACCGGGAATCCCCGGCCCGCTAGGCTGCCTGGCGGACCTCCGCTCCCGTGCCGTGCCGCAGGAACATCGCAGCGATGCGCCTTGCCGCGGGCTGAGCGACTGTCAGACGAGCTGAGTAACAAGTCAAGAACGGACGCAGACGTGGACCTGTTCGAGCATCAAGCGAAAGAGCTGTTCGCCGAGTACGGCGTCCCTGTGCCCACCGGGAAAGTCGCCCATACAGCGGATGAGGCACGCGAGATCGCGGCCGAGTTCGCCGCCGCGGGCCGGCCGAGAGTGGTCGTCAAGGCCCAGGTGAAGACCGGCGGTCGCGGCAAGGCCGGCGGAGTGAAGGTGGCCGACGGCCCCGACGACGCGTTCGCCAAGGCGAGCCAGATCCTCGGCATGGATATCAAGGGCCACACGGTGCACAAGGTCCTGGTCGAGGAGGCTAGCGATATCGCGCAGGAGTACTACCTGTCGTTCCTGCTCGACCGGGCCGGGCGGCAGTTCATGTCGATCTGCTCGGTGCAGGGCGGCATGGAGATCGAGGAAGTCGCCCACACCAACCCCGAAGCCGTGGCGCGGATCGGCATCGACCCGCTGGCCGGCGTCGACCGGGCCAGGGCCGCCGAGATCGCGCAGGCCGGCGGGCTGCCAGCGGAGGCTGTGTCCGGCGCGGCAGAACTCGCCGAGCGGCTGTGGGCAGTCTTCACCGACGAAGACGCGACGCTGGTCGAAGTCAACCCGATGATCCTGACCGCCGACGGCCGGGTCGTCGCACTGGACGGGAAGGTCACCCTCGACGACAACGCCGCGTTCAGGCAGCAGCACGACAGGTTCGCCGACCCGCGGGCAGCCGACCCGATCGAGGCCAGGGCGAAAGCTAAGCACTTGAACTACGTCAAGCTGGACGGGGCTGTCGGCATCATCGGCAATGGCGCTGGCCTGGTGATGTCCACCCTGGACGTGGTCGCTTACGCGGGCGAGGAGTTCGGCGGGGTGCAGCCAGCCAACTTCCTGGACATCGGCGGTGGCGCGTCGGCCGAGGTGATGGCGAATGGCCTCGACATCGTCTTGTCCGACCCGTCCGTGCGCAGCGTGCTGGTCAACGTCTTCGGCGGCATCACGTCCTGCGATGCCGTCGCGAACGGGATCGTCTCGGCGATGGGAATCCTCGCCGAGCGCGGCGAGCAGGTGCGGCACCCGATCGTGGTGCGGCTGGACGGCAACAATGCCGCGCAGGGCCGGCGGATCCTGACCGAGGCCGATTTCCCCGTTGTGGAGCAGGTGGCGACTATGGACGATGCGGCGCGGCGCGCCGCCGAGCTGGCCAGCCTGGCCGGGACGGGAGCATGACATGGCGATTTTCCTGACCGAGCAGAGCCGGGTCATCGTCCAGGGCATCACCGGATCAGAAGGCCGCAAGCACGGCGCGCGGATGATCGCGGCGGGCACTCAGGTGGTCGGCGGTACCAACCCGCGCAAGGCAGGCCAGTCGGTCGAGCTTGGCGGAGCTAGCGTGCCGGTATTCGGAACGGTCAGCGAGGCGATGGCGGCGACAGGTGCCGACGTCTCCGTGGTGTTCGTGCCGCCCGCCGGGACCAAGGACGCGGTCGTCGAGGCCGTCGACGCGGCGATCGGCCTGGTCATCGTGATCACCGAAGGCATCCCGGTGCACGACACCGCGGAGTTCTGGGCGTACGCCTGCTCGCGCGGCAACGCGACCAGGATCGTCGGGCCTAACTGCCCGGGCGTGGCGTCTCCTGGCAAGTCCAACGCCGGAATCATCCCCGCTGACATCACCAGCGCGGGCCGGATCGGCCTGGTCTCCAAGTCGGGAACCCTGACCTACCAGATGATGTACGAGCTTCGCGACATCGGCTTCTCCACCGCGGTCGGAATCGGCGGCGACCCGATTATCGGGACGACGCACATCGACTGTCTCCGCGCGTTCGAAGCCGATCCGGAGACCGACGCGATCGTCATGATCGGGGAGATCGGCGGCGACGCGGAGGAACGGGCGGCGGCCTTCGTCGAGGCCAGCGTGACTAAGCCAGTGGTCGCTTACGTCGCCGGGTTCACCGCGCCTGAAGGCAAGACGATGGGGCACGCCGGAGCGATCATCTCGGGTTCGGCCGGGACCGCGCAGGCGAAGAAGGAAGCGCTCGAGAAGGTCGGAGTCCGGGTCGGCCGCACGCCGAGCGAGACCGCCCGCCTGGTCAGGGAGATCATGCTGGCTGGCTGATGCCGTTATCCCGGCGCGCTGCCACTTATCCGGGAGCGTGTCCGCTCATCTCGGCGCGCCTCCACCCCACGTGCGTGCGACATTGCCAGGGTTGAGTCTTGTGACGACATCTGCCCTTGGTGCCCGGCTCGCCGACCGGAACGGGCCGGGTGCCGGGGACGGCAGCCGGCTGACCGCGCCTGGTTCGTTGCCGCTCGCCGGGCTGCGCGCGGCCTGCGCCGCGGCCGGCGCGGGCCTGGCGCTGATGACCATGCTCGCGCTTGCTGGCTGGATCGCCGCCCCGCATCTCGGGCTCGGGCTGGTCGGCGTGCTGCGCACCGCGGCGGTGCTCTGGCTGGTCGGTCATCACGTCACCGTGCAGGTCAGCGGCGCCGGCCGGATAGGCATGTTGCCGCTCGGCCTGACGGCGCTGCCGGGAGTGCTGCTGTGGTGGGCTGGCCGGTCGGTCGTCAGCGGCCATCCGGTCACCGGACCCAGACAGGTTGTGTCAGCAGCCTTTGCCGTGGCCGTGCCCTATGCCGGCCTGGCCGGCGCGCTAGCCGTGGCCAGCCGGTCGGCGCTTGCCTCGGCGTCCCTGGCGCAGGCCGTGCTGGCCGCCTTCGCCGTCGCTGTTGTCTCCGCCGGACTCGGCGCGGCCCGGGCGCTCGCGCCGTTGGCGCAGCTCAGCGCGATGATGTCGGCGCGGTCCCGGTCGGTGCTCGTCGGCACGGCCAGCGCTCTCCTCGTTCTGATCGGTGCTGGAGCGCTGACCACGGCGCTGGCGCTGGCCGGCCACGTACACCAGTTCCGCGCGATGTACCGGCTGCTCGATCCTGGGGCGGTCGGATCAGGACTGCTGCTCCTTGGCCAGCTCGCCTACCTGCCCAACGCGGTCCTGTGGGCGGTGGCGTACATGCTCGGGCCGGGTTTCGCCGTCGGCACCGGAACGGTCGTCGCTCCGACAGGCTCGGTGCTCGGAGCGCTGCCCGCGTTCCCGATGCTGGCGGCGTTGCCGACCGGTGCGCACGGCGCGGGTCCAGGCTGGCTGGGGGCGGCGCTGCTGGCGGTTCCTTACCTTGCCGGGGCCGCGGCTGGCGTGCTTGCGGCGCGCCAAGCGCCCACTCTGGTGCTGGAAGCTGCCCCGATCCGGGGATTCTGCGGCGGCGCACTCGCTGGCGGGGTACTCGGACTGCTCGCGGCGTTCGCCGGCGGCCCGCTCGGTGACGGAAGGCTATCGGCGGTCGGGCCGTCGGCCTGGCAGGTCGCCGCGGTGGCCACCCTCGAACTTGGCATCGCCGCTGCCGTCACCGCTGGCGCGGTCAACTGGTGGCAGGTCCGTGCGGACTGGCGTGCGCTCCAGGCGGAGGCGACGGCGGATCCCGTGGCCGTGCCCGAGCACACCGCGACGCAGAGCCAGCGTGGCCCCGGCCATAGCCAGGGACACGTGATCTTCCTGGACAGGTGGGCGCAGGACGCCGCGGCGGACGAGCCAAGCCGTCGGCCCAGGGGCCCGGCCGACCTGCCGTGAACCGGACCGGGCAAGCCGACCGCGAAGGACCTGGTCTGTGCTAGGCCCGGTTCCCGGTATGCTGCCCGGCCGCGGCAGCGGTGCCCAGACGTATCGTCTTGTAGAACTGGTCGGCGCACGCTTGCTGCTGGGCGGAAGTCTGAGCCTGGCTAAGGCAGTTGACGTAGTCATTCACTTGAGTCGGGAATGTCAGATATGTCATAAGGATCGAAGCAGCGAACAGCGCGGCCAGGGCGCCGAGCACGATCCCGCCGATGGCGCCGCGCGGCCGGTAAGCCCCCGTGCGGCGGGCTTTGACTAGCGCCGTGATGCCGGTGACACATCCGGCGAGGCCCACGACGGTGCTGAAGATCAGCAGGTAGACGCCCCGGTGCAGGTCGGTGCCGAGCCAGAGCAGCGCGACCAGGCTGAAGACGCCGAAGACGAGCGAGGCGAGAGCGCGATGACGGAGTTCGCGCTCAGGCGGCCGGCGTGCTGGCTGTGGCTGCCTCCGCGCACCAGTGGCCGGCTGGCCGGCCGAGTTCCCGTTCCCTGGCTGGCTCTGCGGCCCGCCGTACCGGCGCTGGGCGGGAGTTGCCTGCCGGGGCTCGCCATACGAACCGGGCTCGCCATACGAACCGGGCTGGCCGTTCGGGCCGGACTGGACCTGCTGACCCGGTTCGGCTGCCTGCCCGGATGACTGCTGCGGTGGTTGCGCGTGCTCGGCGAAGTACAGCCGGGGCAGGCCGGGCAGCCTGTTGTTCGCCTGGCGGTTGTCGGGCGCGGCGTCGCCTGGCGCGTCTTGGCCACCTGGCTGATCCGGTACGTCCGATCCGGGCGGCGTGTCTGGCGTGGGCGGCGTGCTGAAGTCGGCGGGCAGTGCCGTTCCTCCGGTCGTCGAGAACTTGCGCGTTACGTCGGGTCCTATTCCACCATCACTTGACCAGCACTTCCTACCTGGCGGGGTGATCGGACTCCGGCGCTTGCTACCTGCTACCTGGCCGGGCGATCGGAATCTGGCCCGATCGCCCGGCCAGTACGCGCAAGGCCGCGGTGGCCAGCCGCCCGGGTCGGCAAGCTTGGCGTGCCGCTTACGCGCGGCCCCATTAGGGCAGCTTGAAGGTCCGGGTCACTGCGGCTCCGGCCGGCCGCTTGCCGGTCAAGATCCAGGTCAGCCGGGTGAAGTGCCGACGGCCCGGGTGGTTCGGCCACGGCTGCGCCCGCCACAGCACGGTCAGGATCGGGTAGTTGACATACCGGCCCCGCGCGCAACTGGGGATGCAGCTGTTGACCTTCAGCACGCCGCCGCCGAAGGCAGCGGATGTCCAGGTCGTCCATTTGAGCCCGGCCAGGTACTCGTTCGACTCCATGCAGAACAGGTCGTATGTCCTCGGCCGTACCAGGCTGTGACCGTGGCAGTCGGTCAGGACGACGGGCAGGGTAACCGCGGGCGAAGCCGTGCCTGCGGCGGTGGGGCCGGCCGATGCGGGGCCAGCGACCAGGAACACCGCGGAGGCCGTGCCGGCCAGCGCCGTCAAGCCTGCGGCAAGCAAGGTTCGTGCCGGAGTAAGTCTCATCGGTGGGTCCTTTCGAGGTCTGGGCTTCGATGCTTACTATGACGCCGATGACGGCTCAATGGACATAAAACAAACCGGCCATCCCGCGCTGGAACCTATCGGCCTGCGGGCCGGACTCGCTCGATGAGCGAAGATCAGCGTGCGAGACAATGACGCAATGCGCAAGCGCCTGGTCGTCCTCGTCTCGGGAGAGGGGACCCTGCTGCAGCACCTGATCGACGGATGCGCGGCGGGCACCGTCGCCGCGCGGATCGTCGCGGTCGGTGCCGACCGGCACGGGACCCGCGCCGTCGCTCGCGCGCAAGCCGGCGGCATCGCCACCTTCGTGCACCGGGTAACGGACTACCGTGACCGGGCGCAGTGGGACGAGGCGCTCACCGGGACCTGCGCCGGGTTCAGACCTGACCTGGTCGTCTCGGCCGGTTTCCTGAAGCTGTTCGGTCCGCGGTTCCTTGCCGAGTTCGGCGGACGGTGCATCAACTCGCACCAGGCCCTGCTGCCTGCCTTCCCTGGTCTGCACGGGGTGCGTGACGCGCTGGCCTACGGGGTCAAGGTGACCGGGTGCACCGTGTTCCTCGTGGACGCCGGGCTGGACAGCGGCCCGATCATCGCGCAGGCCGCGGTGCCCGTACACGACGACGACGACGAGGAGACGCTGACCGAGCGGGTCAAGGCGAGCGAACGGGTCTTGCTGGCCCAGACGGTGGCCGCCATGGTCACCCAGGACTGGTCGGTGACCGGCCGCACGGTGCGGTTCGGCGAATCAGGAGAGGCGAAACGTTGAGCAAGGTTGCCATCGCCAGGGCGCTCGTGAGCGTGTACGACAAGACCGGCCTCGACCGGCTCGCTGCCGTGCTGCATCGGGCGGGAGTCGAGATCGTCTCGACCGGGAGCACTGCGGCGACCATCAAGGCGGCCGGGATCCCGGTCACGCCCGTCGAGGCGGTGACTGGCTTTCCCGAGTGCCTGGACGGACGGGTCAAGACGCTGCATCCGGCGGTGCACGCGGGCCTGCTCGCTGATGTCAAAGACCCCGATCACGCCAGGCAGATCGCGGAGTTGCGGATCGCGCCCTTCCAGTTGCTCGTGTCAAACCTGTACCCGTTCCCCCAGACCGTAGCCAGCGGTGCCACCCAGCACGAGTGCGTCGAGCAGATCGATATCGGTGGTCCGGCGATGGTCAGGGCCGCTGCCAAGAACCACGCCAACGTTGCCGTGGTGACCAGCACGGACGCCTACGGAGAGGTGGAGGAGGCGGTTGCGGCTGGCGGGTTCACGCTCGACCAGCGGCGCAGGCTCGCCGCCCGTGCTTACGCGCACACTGCCGCCTATGACTGCGCCGTCGCCTCCTGGTTCGCCTCCAGTTACGCGCCGGACGACACCGCGAAGCAGAGCGGCTGGCCGGACCTGGTCGCGGCGCTCTGGAGCCGTCATGACGTGCTCAGGTACGGGGAGAACCCGCACCAGCGCGCCGCGCTCTACCGGGCCGCGGACGGCGAGGCTGGCGCGGACGAAGGGGTTGGCGGAGCCAGGCAGTTGCACGGCAAGGCGATGTCCTACAACAACTACGTCGATGCCGACGCCGCCTGGCGCACGGCGCTGGAGTTCAGCGACCCGTGCGTGGCGATCGTCAAGCATTCGAATCCGTGCGGTATCGCGCTCGGCGCTGACGCCGCCCAGGCACACCGCAGGGCCCACGCGTGCGACCCGGTTTCCGCGTTCGGTGGTGTCATCGCGGTGAACCGGGCCGTCACGGCGGAACTGGCCGCGCAGATCGCGGACATCTTCACGGAGGTGATCATCGCCCCGGAGTTCGAGCCCGGCGCGCTGGAGATCTTGACCAAGAAGAAGAACCAGCGGCTGCTCCAGTGCGCGCTGCCGGTGCGTTCCGGTGCCGCCGGCCAGGTCGTCGAGTGGCGGCAGATCGGCGGCGGGCTGCTCATGCAGGGGCGCGACAGCGTCGCCGAGCCAGGTGACGACCCGGTCGGCTGGCGGCTGGTGGCTGGTCCCGCGGTGAGCGACGACGTACTGACCGACCTGGCTTTTGCCTGGCGGGCCTGCCGCGGCGTCAAGTCCAACGCGATCTTGCTCGCCGCCGCCGTGGCCTCGGTCGGGATCGGCATGGGCCAGGTCAACCGGGTCGACGCGGCTAAGCTCGCGGTCACCAGGGCCGGTGGCCGTGCGGCGGGCTCGGTCGCGGCGAGCGACGCCTATTTCCCGTTCGCCGACGGGCTGGAGGTGCTCGCGGATGCTGGCGTGCGCGCGGTAGCCGAACCAGGCGGGTCGGTCAGGGACGACCAGGTGATCGCGGCGGCACAGGCCGCGGGCGTCAGCTTGTACTTCACCGGCGTGCGGCATTTCTGGCACTGACCTGCTGCTCTGGCACTGACCTGCTGCGGCGGGTGCCAGCCGCGGTACTGGCCGGCGGGCGGCGGGGTACCAGGCAGCGGGGGTGCCCGGGCGGGGGTGCTCTGCGCCCTGGCGCCGGCGGCCGGCCAGAATGGCCGGGTGACCGCGATCATTCTGGACGGTAAGGCAACCGCGGCGGCGATCCGCGCCGAGCTCGCTGGCCGGGTGGCGGCGCTGGCCGAGCACGGGATAACGCCCGGCCTGGCTACCGTCCTAGTCGGCGACGATCCGGGCAGCGCCGTCTACGTCGCAGGTAAGCACAGGGACAGTGCCCAGGTGGGGATCGCCAGCATCCGGCGCGACCTGCCGGCGACAGCGACTCAGCGGCAGGTGGAAGAAGTCGTCGCCGAGCTCAACGCTGACCGCGCGTGCACCGGGTTCATCGTCCAGTTGCCGTTGCCCGCCGGCCTGAACCCGCAGCCGGTGCTCGAGCTGATGGACCCGGCCAAGGACGCTGACGGGCTGCATCCGATGAACCTCGGCAGGCTAGTGCTTGGCGAGCCGGCGCCGCTGCCCTGCACGCCGCTGGGCATCGTCGAGCTGCTTCGCAAGTACCAGGTGCCGATCGACGGCGCGAACGTGACAGTCATCGGCCGGGGTGTCACCGTCGGCAGGCCGCTCGGCCTGCTCCTGACCAGGCGGAGCGAGAACGCCACCGTGACGCTCTGTCACACCGGGACCGCCGACCTTAAGGCCCACACCGCCAACGCGGACATCGTGGTAGCCGCGGCGGGCAAGCCCGGACTGGTCACCGCCGACATGATCAGGCCAGGCGCGGTCGTGCTGGACGTGGGCATCACCAGGACCGGGGCCGGGCTGGTGGGAGACGTGCACCCGGCGGTAGCCGAGGTGGCCGGATACCTGGCCAGGGTGCCGGGCGGCGTCGGTCCGATGACCAGGGCGATGTTGCTCGCCAACGTGGTGCGGCTCGCCGAACACCGCGCTGACCTGGGCTGACGGCCCTCGCCTGCCCTGGCCGCACGCGGTGACGCTACTGGTGAGTAACATAGCTTGACGCCGAAGAAAGGACGCTGAAGAAAGTGAGCAGCCGCGCGGAACCTGGATCGCTCTTGGGCGGACCCCAGATACCGGTCGCTCGGCTGGTTTGGGAGGCTTACACTTGCCGCCGACCGGCCGACCCGGCCGGATCGGCGCGGCAGGGCACGAATGTGGCGCGTATCGAGGAGGTCGGCCGCCGGTCATGAACATCGTCGTCTGCGTGAAGCAGGTACCCGACACGTGGTCCGAGCGCACGCTCAGGACCTCGGACTCCACACTCGATCGGGACGCCGCCGATGCCATCATCAACGAGCTCGACGAGTACGCGATCGAGGAGGGGCTGCGCCTCGCCGAAGCGCACGGCGGCGAGGTGACCATTCTCTCGATGGGTCCCCAGCGTGCCGCCGAGTCGATCCGCAAGGCGCTGTCCATGGGCGCCGACAAGGCCGTCCACCTGATCGATGACGCCCTGGCCGGTTCTGACGCGCTCGGTACTTCCGCAGCGATCGCCCAGGTGCTCGGCCAGATCGGCTATGACCTGGTGATCCTGGGCTGCGAATCGACCGACGCACGGACCGGCGTGCTCCCGGCCATGCTGGCCGAGCGACTCGGCGTCCCGCAGCTCACCTTCGCCAGCAAGGTGGAGATCGACGGGTCGTCGGTCACGATCAACCGGGTCGCCGACTACGGGTACGACACCGTGCAGGCCACGCTGCCCGCGGTGCTCAGCGTCGTGGAGAAGATCAACGAGCCCCGGTACCCGTCATTCAAGGGCATCATGGCGGCCAAGAAGAAGCCGGTGCGGACCATGGGCCTGGCCGACACGGGAGCCGATCCGGCGACCGTGGGCCTGGCCAACGCGGCGACCGAGGTGCTGAGCTTCGCCAAGCGGCCGGCCAGGCAGGCGGGCACGATCGTGACTGACGAGGGCGACGGCGGCAGCAAGGCCGCCGAGTTCCTGGCGGCACGCAAATTCATCTGAGCGGCAGGCCGCGCGGTCACCGCCGCGCGCCGGCCCGTTCGGCAACCAACGCGGACAGGCTGATCCGAACTAGGGCTGTAGAGCTGAGGGGCTCCAAGAATGGCTGAGATCCTGATACTCGCCGATCACTTCGGCGAGTCCGTCAAGAAGGTCACCTTCGAGCTGGTGACGCTCGCGCGCAGGTTCGGTGAGCCTGCCGTCGTATGGGCTGGCCCGGGTGCGCACGCGGCCCAGGCCAAGCTGGCCGAGTTCGGCGCGGCGAAGGTCTACGTCGCGGACGGGCCGGAGTTCGACGACTACGTCGTGGCGCCCAAGGCCGAGCTGCTCGCCGAATTGGCCGCGAGCAAGTCGCCTGCGGCCGTGCTGCTGCCGAGCACGGCCGAGGGACGCGAGATCGGCGGTCGGCTGGCCGTGAAGACCGGCTGGGGAATCCTGACCGACGTCGTCGGGCTGGACAACGACATGAATGCCGAGCAGCTGATCTTCGGCGGGGCCGTCAACGTCAGCTCCAAGGTCCGCACCGGAACGCCGATCATCGCCGTCAGGCCGAACGCGGTCACCCCGGAGGCGGTGCCAGGCCCGGCCGCCCTCGAGCCGGTGAGCATCACGGTGAGCGAGGCGGCCAAGCAGGCCAAGGTCACCGGCCGCGTGATCCAGCAGCGCGGCGCGCGGCCCGAGCTTACCGAGGCATCGATCGTCGTCTCCGGTGGTCGCGGCGTTGGCTCGGCCGACAACATGGCGCTGATCGAGAAACTGGCCGATTCGCTGGGCGCCGCAGTGGGCGCCTCCAGGGCCGTCACCGACGCGGGCTGGTATCCGCATCAGTTCCAGGTCGGCCAGACGGGCAAGACCGTGTCGCCGCAGCTGTACGTCGCGGTGGGCATCTCCGGCGCGATTCAGCACCGGGCAGGCATGCAGACGTCGAAGACGATCATGGTGGTCAACAAGGACCCCGAGGCACCTATCTTCGAACTCGCCGATTTCGGTGTGGTCGGGGACCTGTTCAAGGTAGTGCCGCAACTGGTCGACGAAGTCGACAAGCGATCCAGTTGAGCGACGCTATGATCGTGGTGAGTCTGCGTGCGATAACACGGAAAACTCGCCACGATCATGCGGCCGGACGGCGCCCGGTGGCGGGCCGGACCGGGCTGAACGTCGGCTGACGACACGTTGCTGCTCTGGGCTCCCGTTAGTCTGGAATCACGATGGCGAATCTCGAATCTGTCAGTGATCGCCCCATGTCCGCTGACCACCCTGAGCACAGCGCTCGCCTGGAACAGGCACCCCAGGCGCGGCGCGATTCTGGCTCGCACGTGTATCTCGATCACGCTGCGACGACCCCGATGCTGCCCGAGGCGCTGGCCGCGATGGTATCGGAACTAGCCCAAACCGGGAATCCGTCATCGCTGCACAACGCTGGCCGTCGCGCCCGCCGGGTGGTGGAGGAGTCACGCGAGCGGATCGCGCGAGTGTACGGTGCGCGGCCCAGCGAGGTCGTCTTCACCAGCGGCGGCACCGAGGCTGACAACCTGGCGATCAAGGGGCTGTACTGGGCGAGGCAGAGCCGCCGCGCGATCCTGGCTACCTCGATCGAGCATCACGCGGTGCTCGACTGCGTGAGCTGGCTCGGCGACCACCAGGGCGCGCTCGTGCAGTGGCTGCCCGTGGACAGCGCTGGCCTGCTCAGCCCCGAGGTCCTGCGGGCGGCTGTCGAACGCGATCCTGGCAACGTCGCGCTGATCAGCGTGATGTGGGCGAACAACGAAGTAGGTACCGTCCAGCCGATCGACCAGCTCGCGAAGGTGGCGAGCGAGCACGGCATCCCGTTCCATAGCGATGCCGTGCAGGCAGCGGGACAGCTGCCGGTGGATCTGGCGGCAAGCGGCGCGACTGCTCTCACGATCTCGGCGCACAAGATCGGCGGTCCGGTCGGAGTCGGCGCGCTGCTGCTCGCCAGGGGCGAAGATCCGGTACCCGTGCTGCACGGCGGAGGTCAGGAGCGCGATGTCAGGTCCGGCACGCTGGACGCCGCCTCGATCCTGGCTTTCGCCGTCGCCGTCGAACTCGCCGCCGAGCGCAGGGCAGAGCACGCGAAGCGAGTCAGCCGGCTGCGTGACAGCCTGATCGACCGCGTCCGTGCGGTGGTACCCGACGCGATACTGAACGGCCCTGAGCCGGGTGAGTACCGGCTGCCTGGTAACGCGCACTTCTCGTTCCCCGGGTGTGAGGGTGACGCGCTGCTGATGCTGCTGGACGCCAGGGGCATCTGCTGTTCCACCGGTTCGGCGTGCACGGCGGGCATCGCGCAGCCGAGTCACGTGCTGCTCGCCATGGGAGCGGACCGGTCGAGGGCAACGGGGTCACTGCGTTTCTCGCTGGGCCACACCAGCAGGCAAGAGGACGTGGACGCGCTCGGCGCGGTGCTCGGCGAGGTGGTCGAACGGGCCAGGCGGGCGGGCCGGTCGTGACGGCCCTGCGAGTGCTTGCTGCCATGTCGGGCGGGGTCGACTCGGCTGTGGCCGCCGCGCGGGCGGTGGCTGCCGGCCACGAAGTGACCGGCGTGCACCTGGCGTTGTCGATGAACCCGAGTTCTTACCGTTCCGGCGCACGCGGTTGCTGCACGCTGGAAGACGCCAGAGATGCCCGCCGGGCTGCCGACGTCATCGGGATCCCGTTCTATGTGTGGGACCTGGCGCAGCGGTTCGCCGCCGACGTCGTGGATGACTTCGTCGCTGAGTATGCGCGCGGAAACACACCGAACCCGTGCCTGCGGTGCAACGAGAAGATCAAGTTCGCCGCCGTGCTCGACCGGGCCGTCGCGCTCGGCTTCGACGCCGTCTGTACCGGTCACCACGCGCGCCTGGTGACCGGGGCCGCGTCAGGTGCTCCGCGCCTGGCCCGCAGCGTGGATCTGGCCAAGGACCAGTCCTATGTGCTTGCCGTGCTGAACCGAGCCCAGCTAGGCCGGGCCATGTTCCCGCTCGGTGACAGTACGAAGGAGCAGGTGCGTGCCGAGGCGGCGGAGCGCGGGCTTGCGGTCGCCGACAAGCCGGACAGTCATGACATCTGCTTCATCGCCGACGGAGACACCAGAGGTTTCCTGCGCAGCAGGCTCGGCGCGGCACCTGGGCCGATCGTCGACCATGACGGACGGCAGATCGGTCGGCACGAGGGCAGTTTCGGCTTCACCGTCGGCCAGCGGCGCGGCCTCGGGCTCGGCAGGCCGGCACCTGACGGCAAGCCGCGGTACGTAATCGACATCGAGCCAGTCTCCGGGACGGTACGTGTCGGTCCCGCGCAGGCGCTTGACACGCACGACATCACCGCGGTCCGGCCGGTCTGGACTGGCTGTGATCCGCCGTACGATCCGATCGAGGCGGTAGTCCAGTTGCGGGCGCATGGCGAGACGTACCCGGCAACCTGCTGGCTAGACGGTGACTCGCTGCGGGTCCGGCTGCACAGCCCGGCGCGCGGTGTGGCGCGGGGTCAGGCCGCCGTCCTGTATGCCGGTGAGCTCGTGCTCGGCAGCGGCACGATTTCGGAGAGGCTCGATCCAAAGGACGACGGCTCGACCCTGTCGTCTCACTGAGCCCTGCCGCCCTCCCCGCGCGCCGCTGCCGACGGGTTACCAGGCCGCCGCTTCAAAGGAGAGGCCGCGCCCCGCGGGGCTGCCGCTCCGGCCGCAAACCCAACCCCCCGGCGGCCAGGGCAGCCCTCCCGCCCGCGGGATGAGGCAGGTCCTCGCTCTCCAGTCCGGCGCGGACCTGCGACACGAGGCGCGTGCGAGGCGCGCGATGGCGAACCTTGACCGAGGATCCGAGTGTGTCGGTGGCGCTGTCGTCGCCGGTCACTATGCTCGGCTGCGTGCAGGACGGAATCTCGGCGAAGCCCTTTCCCTGGCCGGCTGGCAGTGCCACTGGCGTCGGCTCGATGCCTGGCACCGACCCGGCCGAGGCAATCGCGGTTGTCGTCGGCGAGTTGCCGGATCTTCCGCACCTGCCCGAGCTTCCGGCCCGCGGGCCAGGTGCCGATCTCGTCGGCCGCACCGCGGCACTCCTGGTGGACATGCCGGTTCAGACGACGGCGGGCGGCTGGCGGCTGGCCACTCGGCCGGGGCGTGATCTTGGCCGCGCGGCCGGACTGATGTCGGCGGACCTGGACGCCGCGGAGGCGGCGGCGGCCGGCTTCGAAGGGACTTTCAAGGTTCAGCTCTGCGGTCCGTGGACCCTGGCGGCGGCACTGGAGCTTAGCCGCAGCGTGCAGCCCGCGTTGGCGGATCAGGGCGCGGTAGCCGACCTGGTCGCCTCCCTGGCCGAGGGAGTGGCCGCGCACGTCGCGTCCGTTCGCCGGCGGTTGCCCGCCGCGACGGTTCTGGTCCAGTTCGACGAGCCTGGGCTACCCGGCGTCCTGGCGGGCGCGGTTCCCACGGCCAGCGGCCTGTACCGGCTGCCGGCCGTCGACGGCTCGGTCGCCGCGGACAGCTTGCGCCAGGTACTCGGCGCGGCGCAGGCACCGGCCGTCGTGCATTGCTGCGCTCCGGACATCCCATTTCGCTGCATCACGAGCGCTGGTGCCAGCGCCATCTCCTTCGACCTCGGCCTCTTGCGCGGAAGTGACGAGGACGCGTTTGGCGAGGCGGCGGAGTCCGGGCTCGGGATGTTCGTCGGCGCGATTCCTGCCGTCCCGCCGGCGCGCACGGTCGCGGGTTCGTCAGGATCTCAGGCGGGTGCGCGCCAGGCGGCGGCACCGGAGGCGGCGGCGCGGGAGACAGCGGCCGCGGTGATCGGGCTGTGGCGGCGGATCGGGCTGCCGCTCGGCGCGCTGACCGAGCAGGTGGTCGTGACGCCGGCCTGCGGGCTGGCCGGTGTCTCGCGGGCCAGGGCAAGGTCCGTGCTGACACAGTGCCAGTCAGCCGCACGGCTGATACCTGAGTTGGTCGAGGAGGGCGTGCGGTGAGCGAATCTGGACAGACTCAGCCCGCAGTGACGCGGTCCGCGCCAGCACGGGCAGCAGACGCAGAGGTCGCCGAGGCGGAGGCAGCGGAGGCAGCACAAGACGCCGCGGAGATCGAAGCGGCCGGGGCGCATACCGCTGCGGTCCGGCAGGCCGACGACCAGATCAGGCACCGGCATGCTGACCTAGCCGACCAGATCGCCGAGCACAACCACAGGTACTTCGTGCTCGACGCCCCGGTCATCTCGGACGCCGAGTACGACAAGCTGATGCGCGAGCTCCGCCAGCTCGAAGAGGACTACCCTGAGCTTCGCACGCCGGACTCGCCCACGCAGCGGGTCGGCGACCTGGTGGCGACAGGCTTCGCTCCGGTCCGCCACCTCGAGCGGCTGTTCAGCCTGGACAACGCGTTCTCGGCCGAGGAACTCGACAGCTGGTTCGCCAGGGCGGAGCGGCTCGGTGGCACGGGGCCGTTCTTGTGCGAGCTCAAGATCGACGGCCTGGCCGTCGACCTCGTCTACATCGACGGGAAGCTGGCGCGTGCGGCGACCCGGGGCGATGGCGTGACCGGCGAGGACGTGACCGCGAACGTCCGCACGATCGCGGCGGCGCCTGCCGGGCTGTCCGGCTCGGGCTGGCCAGCCACGCTGGAGGTCCGGGGTGAGGTGTTCCTGCCGGTAGCGGCGTTTCACGAGCTGAACGAGCGGCAGGCGCAGGCGGGCAAGGCACCGTACGTGAATCCGCGCAACACGGCCGCCGGTTCACTGCGGCAGAAGGATCCCGCGGTCACCGCGAGCAGGCCGCTCGGCCTGATCCTGCACGGGGTCGGCGCGATCGAAGGTGAGAAGTGCCCAAGGCCGACGAGCCAGTCAGGCTGGTACGACCAGTTGCTGGCATGGGGCCTGCCGGTCAGCGAGCTGTACAAGGTCGTCGACGGCGTGCGGGGAGTGCGGGACTACATCGCGTACTACGGCGAGCATCGGCACGACCCGCCTTACGAGATCGACGGCGTGGTGGTCAAGACCGATCAGATCGCGGTGCAAGAAGCGCTCGGCACCACCAGCCGCGCACCGCGCTGGGCCATCGCCTACAAGTACCCGCCAGAGGAAGTCACCACGAGGCTGCTCGACATCAGGGTGAACGTGGGCCGCACTGGCCGCGTGACACCGTATGCGGTGATGACGCCGGTCAAGGTAAGCGGATCGACGGTAGAGAACGCGACCTTGCACAACGAGGACGAGGTCGCGCGCAAGGGTGTCCTGATCGGCGACATGGTGGTGCTCCGTAAGGCCGGCGATGTGATCCCCGAGGTAGTCGGCCCGGTGGTCGAACTGCGCGACGGACAAGAGCGCGCCTTCGACTTCCCCCGCTCCTGCCCGAGTTGCGGCAGCACGCTGGCACGGGAGCCGCACGAAGTCGACTGGCGCTGTCCGAATACCCGGTCATGCCCGGCGCAGCTGCGCGAACGGCTCTTTCACCTTGCCGGAAGGGGCGCTCTCGATATCGAGGTGCTCGGCTACGAGGCCGCTTCCGCGCTGCTCGACGCCGGACTGGTCGGCGACGAGGGGGACCTGTTCGCGCTGACTCCGGAGCGGCTCGCGCAGTGTCCCTTCTTCGTCACGGTCGGCGGCGGCCTCACGGCGAACGCCACGAAGCTGCTGCGTAACCTGGACGAGGCGCGCGACCGTCCGCTCTGGCGGGTACTCGTGGCGCTGTCTATCAGGCACGTCGGCCCCACTGCCGCGAGAGCCCTGGCGGCGGCGTTCGGGTCGTTCGACGCGATCGCCTCCGCCTCGGCGCAGACCTTGATGCTGGTAGACGAGGTGGGGCCGACCATCGCAGGTTCGTTCATCGACTGGTGCGCGGTCGACTGGCACCAGGCGATCGTGGCCAAGTGGCGCGCAGCCGGGGTCAGGCTGGCCGACCCGGATTTCACCGGAACCGGTCCCGCCAGTTCCGGGGCGGCGGCTGGGCCGCTGACCGGAGTGACCGTCGTGCTCACGGGCACGCTGGCCGACTACACCAGGGACGAGGCAGCCGAGGCTGTCTCGGCGCGGGGCGGTAAGGTCTCGGGCTCGGTCTCCAAGAAGACGAGTTTCGTGGTAGCCGGGGAGAGTCCTGGCTCGAAGCTCGACAAGGCCGAGTCGCTGGGCGTGCCAGTGCTCGACCAGGCTGGCCTGGACCTCTTGCTCACCGAGGGCCCCGAAGCCGCGGCCGCGGCCGCGGCCGGATAGACCGGCAGCCCACGGGGGCGGTGCTGCCCGGGAGAGGATCCCCGGTTAGCGGGCGGCGATGCCCGGATAAGGGTGGCTGGCCGGATAAGGAATCAACTAGGGGGTGAACTACGACAAGCCGTCTAGTAACAGATAGTATGCGTTTGGCTGCGTCAAGTGTAGGTTCACGGGTAGCCTGGACCAAGAGTGAATCACGTACCGGCTCCCCCCGGTTACTCCGGCGGCTCGTGAGGACACCATGACGGACGTCTACGACACGCGTAACATCGTGCCGCGACTCGGATCTCCCCTCTGGATCTACATGGTCGCGGTAGCGGTCGTCGGTGCCGCCGTGCTCGTCATTGCCGCAGTTCAGCTCTCCGATTTGCAGCAGGTCGTGCGTCATCCGCTCTTCTGGGTGGTCGCCAGCATGATCCTGGCCGGGGAGGTCTGGCGCATCGCCACTCCGGGCCGGTCAGGGAACGACTCACCCGCCGCGTCCCGGACGATCACCATCGCGGCTCTGCTCTACTGGGGATTTCCGCTTGCCGTGCTGCTGCGCGCGACAGCGGTCCTCCTCGTCAGCGTCGCGCAGCGCCATTCCCGGCAGCGGACCGCCTTCAACATCGGGCAGCTCAGCCTCAGCCTTGGCGCCGCTAGCCTGGCGCTCTGGGCCATCGGCCATAATCCGATGATCAGTGATCCGTGGCGGCCCACCGGTCCCGGCGTGCTTGACATCATGCTCGCTGGTATCGCGTACCTGGCGGTCAATTTCGGCCTGGTAGCCGGCGCGGTCACGCTGGCCACCAGGACTGCGGTGGGTGCCTTCCTGAGGGCGAACCTGCGCTACCAGGCCACGGCCAATCTGGTGCTGTTCGCGACCGCGCCGCTTGTGACGGTCGCCATGGAAACCAAGTCGGCCCTGATAGTGGCGCTGTTCGCTTTCCCGCTCGCCGCCATCTACATCAGCGCGACGACATCAGTGCAGCGCGAGTATCAGGCAAACCACGACGAGCTCACCGGCCTGCTCAACCGCAAGCTGCTGGCCAAGCGGAGCAACGAGGCGCTCGTCAAGGCGGTCAGCGCTGGCACCAAGGCTGGTTTCTTGCTGATCGACCTGGACAGGTCGACAGGCCTGAAGCAGGTGAACGACACCTTGGGGCATGCGGTCGGCGACCGGCTGCTCCAGGTCGTCGCCCATCGCCTCTCGCACAGCGTCCGGCCCGGTGACGTCGTGTCCCGGCTCGGCGGTGACGAGTTCGCCGTGCTGCTTCCGTCGGTCAAGGAACCGGCTGTCGCACGTGAGGTAGCCTCCCGGCTGCGGGCGGCCCTGGCCGAGCCAGTGCGCCTGGAGACCATCACCTTCGACATCCAGGCAAGCGTCGGAATCGCGATCTTCCCAGATGACGCGAATAGCTTCGAGCAGCTGATGCAGCGTTCCGACGTAGCGATGTACGTGGCCAAGGAGCGCGGCAGCGGGATCGAGCGGTACAGCACCGAGGCTGACCGGAACTCGGCCGACCGGCTTGCCCTGGTCGGCGAGCTGCGGGGTGCTATCCAGCGCGGCGAGATCGAGTTGTACTTCCAGCCCAAGGTCAGGCTCGCGGACGGCCTGGTCATCGGCATGGAAGCGCTCGCGCGCTGGCCGCATCCGCGTCGCGGCAGGCTGGCCGCCGCCGACTTCGTCGGTCTGGCCGGGCAGTCCCATCTCGCCAGCGAGCTGACCGAGCACGTGATCGACAAGGCGCTTGCCCAGGTGGCGAAGTGGACAGCTGACGGGATGCCGGTCCAGGTGTGCGTCAACCTGCCGGCCAGAGACCTGCTCAGCAGCCGCCTGGCGGACCTGGTACACGAGGCGCTGCAGCGGTACGGCCTGCCCGCTGACGCGTTGCGGCTCGACGTCCACGAGCAGGTGCTGGCCGGCAAGCCGGTACAGACGGCAGAGACGGTCCGCGCTCTGGTGGACCTGGGCGTCGGGGTGAGCCTAGACGACTTCGGTACCGGATACTCATCGCTGGCTCAGCTCACCCGGCTTGGCATTAGTGAGGTCAAGCTCGATCCGGCGCTGGTCGCAGGCCTGCCCGACTGCCCGGACCGGAGCATGACCGTCAAATCCCTGGTGCGGCTCGCCCAGTCGCTCGGCATTCGCTCGATCGGTGAGGGGGTGGAGACTGCCTCGGCCGCCGAGGCGCTGCGCCTGATCGGCTGTGACGGAGCACAAGGCTGGCACTTCGCCAGGCCGATGAACGCACTGATGGCCACGGAATGGCTCGCCGAGCACCAGCCGGACCGCCAGTCCGCTGAGCGGCGCAGGGAAACCGACAGCCGGGTCAGCAAGCGGCATCGCGGAGCGTCCGGCTCGCAGGGCGGTCCGGACGCCGGCTGCGCTGACACCAAGCCGGTGCAGGGAAGCCAGGTGCAGGGAAGCCAGGTGCAGGAAAGCCAGGTGCAGGAAAGCCAGGTACAGGGAAGCCAGCTGGCCGGCGCCGCCCCGGGAGCATGACCCGTGCACTTGGCCGGCCGCGGCCGACCCGGCTAAAGCGTTCGGACTGGTTACCGGGAGGCCTCTAGGATGACGGGTGTGTCGATTACCCGTGCAGAGGTTGCCCACCTGGCCAAGTTGTCCAGGCTCGCGCTAGCCGACGACGAGCTGGACCATCTCGCTGAGCAGCTCGATGTGATCATCGGTGCCGTCGCCAGGGTGCAGGAAGTCGCCGCGGCTGGCATCCCGCCAACCACGCATGCAGCCGAACTGGTCAACGTGTTCCGTGAGGACGTCAACGTGCCGTCGCTCGGGGCGGACGCAGCGCTGGCTCAGGCGCCAGCCGCGGAGCAGGGACGATTCCGGGTTCCCCGGATCCTGGCGGAGGACTAACCATGCCCGCAGGCAACGAGCTGACCATCCTGACCGCGGCGCGGACCGCCGGGCTGATCGCCGCCGGCGAGGTATCAGCTGTCGAGGTGGCCAAGGCGCATCTGGACCGGATCGCCGTGACCGACGTGCACGTTCGTGCGTTCTTGCACGTGGCACCGGACTCCGCGCTGGCGGCCGCCCGGGCGGTGGACGAACAACGTGCCGCGGGCCAGCCGCTCGGCCCGCTAGCCGGCGTCCCGCTCGCGCTGAAAGACGTGTTCACCACTGTCGATATGCCGACGACGTGCGGTTCGAAGATCCTGGCGGGCTGGCAGCCGCCGTACGACGCGACACTGACCGGCAGGCTACGTGCGGCCGGCGTGGTGATACTCGGCAAGTCGAACATGGACGAGTTCGCGATGGGTTCGTCCACGGAAAACTCCGCCTTCGGCCCGTCGCGCAATCCGTGGGACCTGGGCCGCGTCCCCGGCGGGTCGTCGGGCGGCTCGGCCGCGGCCGTCGCAGCTTACCAGGCGCCGCTCGGCATCGGTACCGACACCGGCGGATCGATCCGCCAGCCCGCCGCGGTGTGCGGCCTGGTCGGCGTCAAGCCGACTTATGGCGGCTCGTCCAGGTACGGGCTGGTCGCCTTCGCGTCCTCGCTCGACACGCCAGGGCCGCTGGCCAGGACAGTGCTGGACGCCGCGCTCTTGCACGAGGCCATCTCCGGCCATGATCCGCTGGACTCCACCTCGCTCGACGCGCCGGTTCCTCGCGTCGTCGCCGCCGCGAGGAACCCGGACGTGGCCGGGCTTCGAATCGGCGTGGTGACCGAACTGAGCGGCGAGGGTTATGCGAGCGGCGTGCTGACCAGATTCCACGAGGCAGTCGAGTTGCTTGAGTCACTCGGCGCCAAGATCACGGAAGTCTCCTGCCCGCATTTCGACTACGCACTGCCTGCCTACTACCTGATCGCGCCGAGTGAATGCTCGTCGAACCTGGCCAGGTTCGACGCGATGCGTTACGGCCTGCGGGTTGGCGACGACGGCAGCGCGAGCGCGGAAGAAGTCATGAGTCTTACCCGGGAAGCCGGATTCGGCGCGGAGGTCAAGCGGCGCATCATGCTGGGAACGTACGCGCTGTCCAGCGGCTATTACGACGCCTACTACGGCAAGGCCCAGCAGGTGCGGACCCTGATCATCAGGGACTTCGCCGCCGCGTTCGAGCAGGCGGACGTTCTCATCTCGCCGACCACGCCGACGACGGCGTTCGGCATCGGTGAGCGGGCCGATGACCCGATGGCCATGTACCTGGCCGACCTGTGCACGATCCCGAGCAACCTCGCAGGTAACGCGTCCATGTCGGTGCCGTGCGGCCTCGCGCCGCAGGACGGGCTACCGGTCGGGCTGCAGATCATGGCCCCGGTGCTGGCCGACGACAGGCTGTACCGGGTCGGTGCCGCCGTCGAGGCCGTGCTGGATCAGCGCCGCGGGCATCCGCTGCTGACGCAGGCGCGCGGACTTGACAGTGCGGCGGGCGACACGGGGGAGGCAGGGCGATGAGCAGTGCGGCCACGGCAGCGGGCGCCGCCGTCCAGGTTCCGTTCGACGAGGCCGTCACCAGGTACGAGCCCGTGATCGGAATCGAGACGCACGTGGAGCTTGGCACCGCTGCGAAGATGTTCTGCGGCTGCCCGACCCTCTTCGGCACGGAGCCTAATTCCGCGGTCTGCCCGGTCTGCCTTGGCCTGCCGGGTTCGCTGCCCGTGATCAACAAGGCGGCGATCGAATACACCATCACGATCGGGCTCGCGCTGAACTGCTCGATCGCGTCGTGGTGCCGTTTCGCCAGGAAGAATTACTTCTACCCGGATATGCCAAAGAATTACCAGATCTCGCAGTATGACGAGCCGCTGTGTACCGACGGCTGGCTGGACGTGGAGATCGGCGACCAGGTCGTGCGAGTCGGCATCGAACGGGTGCACCTTGAGGAGGACACCGGCAAGTCACTGCACGTCGGAGGCGCCACCGGCCGGATCCACGGCGCCGATTACTCGCTGGTCGACTACAACAGGGCCGGGATTCCGCTGGTCGAGGTCGTCACCAAGCCGATCCCCGGTACCGGAGCGCTGGCGCCCGTCGTGGCCAGGGCTTACGTGACCGAGTTGCGTGACCTGCTGCGCGCGCTGGGCGTCTCCGACGTGCGGATGGAGCAGGGTTCGCTGCGCTGCGACGTCAACACCTCGATCGCCCCTGGGGGAGCTGCCCAGTGGGGGACCAGGACCGAGACCAAGAACGTGAATTCGCTGCGCTCGGTGGAGCGAGCCGTGCGGTCCGAGATCGAGCGCCAGGCTGGCGTGCTCGACGCGGGCGGCAGGGTTGTCCAGGAGACCAGGCACTTCCACGAGGACACCGGCCGCACGACGCCAGGCCGGAGCAAGGAAGAAGCGCAGGATTACCGGTACTTCCCCGAGCCTGACCTGGTGCCGGTCGCCCCGGCCCCCGAATGGGTGCGGCGGATAGCCGCCGGGCTGCCTGAACTGCCCGCTGCGCGCCGCGCCAGGCTGCGGGCGGAGTGGGGACTGTCGGTGCTCGACATGACCGCCTTGGTGAACGCCGGTGCGCTGGACCTGGTCGCGGAGACGGTGGCGGCGGGCGCGTCGCCGGAGCAGGCCCGCAACTGGTGGCTGACCGAGTTGTCCAGGCGGGCGAACGAGGCCGGACTCGAGCTCGGCGCCCTGGCCGTCAGCACGGAACAGGTGGCGCGGATCTGCGCACTCGTCGACTCAGGCGAGCTGAACAACAAGCTGGCGAGGCAGGTACTCGACGGCGTTCTCGCCGGAGAGGGCTCACCTGACGAGGTAGTGGCGGCTCGCGGTCTGGCGGTAGTGACCGATTCCGCGGTACTCGCCGCCGCGGTGGACGACGCCATCGCGGCGAACCCGGATGTCGCGGCCAAGATCAGGGATGGCAAGATCGCCGCGGCTGGCGCGCTTGTCGGGGCGGTCATGCGGGCCACCGGCGGGCAGGCGGATGCGGCCAGCGTCCGGGAACTGATCCTGGCCCGATGCGGTGCCGATTCCAGGTAGCCCGAGCCGGTCGGCCCGAGCTTCCCATCTCAGCCTTTTAACGCCATCATCGGCGAATACCGAGGCTGCCTTCAGCAGTTTGTGGTCTGGCGTACGTCTTTCCTCAATCGAAGCGTGACCTCCGGCACGTAGAGTCATTCCCGGTCGCTCAGCGCGTGCGTTGGTTTCCGGCAGGCCGCAGTGTCGCCGCCCGCCGTCAGACGCGCCCGGGCGCATCAAGCCGGTAGATCGTGCGGCTGAGAACCCAACGGCGGGGGCACAGTCCGTTGGGAATGACGCAGGAGGCCATAGTGCGGGCGACAGCATTCGGGGGCGAGGAATGAACGCGGCCACCCTGGCCTGGCCGGCCGTATGGGCTGCGTTGGCCGCGACGGCAGCCATTCGGCTGTTGCGCAGGTCGCGGCAGCCAGAGCCCGCAGCGCGGAATGGCTACCGCTGGCTTGCCGTCGCGGCGGTCTGCCTGGGAGCTGGCGGAGTCATTCAGCACTTGCTCGGCGGCCTGGCTGGCGGAGCTCAGCCGCTGCGGGTAGCCGACCTGCTCAGCCTCGCCGCGCTGCCAGCATTCGTGATCGGCATCGCGACGCTGACCGCCGACAGCGCGGCCGGCGAGCGTGGCGGCCCGCACCGCACGGCCCTCACCTGGGCGGCCACCCAGGCTGCGGCCGACGGCAGCCTGATCGCGGCCTCGCTGTTCGTGGTCGGCCTGGTGACCGTGTTCCTGCCGGACTACGCACGGGCGGGCATCGGGGTCGCGGCGTTCGCGCTCGACCTGATCCGCCCGGTCGCCGACCTGATCGCGCTCGGCATCTTGCTGCCGTTCTCGTTCCGCCAGCTTCGCCTGACGCTGCTGCCGGTACTCGCGCTCCTGCTCGCCGCGGTCGGTGACTCGCTGGCCGTCGGAGCCAGGGCCAGCGGCCTGACCGCAGGCGCCGGATCGCACCTCGCGCTGCTCGGGGCACTCGGGCTGCTGGCGGTCGGCGCGCCAGGAGCTGATCAGCACGCCGACCGCTGGGCTCGCCTGGCCCGGTTCGCCGCGCCGGTGACAGTCGCCGTCGGCGCACTGACCATTACCGGATTCGCGATCTTCGGACAGATCGTGGTCACCCCGGTGCTGGCGGTCGCCGAGTCACTGCTTGTGCTGCTGCTCGCGGCCATGCTGACCAGGTTCGCGGTCGCGGCGGCCAGAGCGGCCGAATCGGCGCACGAAGCCGAGGCGATGTTTCGTGCCCTGGTCGCCAAGACCAGCGATGCCGTGCTGAGATGCGACCTGGACGGCATGATCGGCTACGCGAGCCAGGCGGTCAGCGAGTTCGGGTACACCCCAGACCAGCTCGTCGGAAAGCGGCTGGCGGAGCTGGTACATCCGGAAGATCGCAGGGCCGGAATCCGGGCCGCGACGATCGGGCTGCTGGGCGAGTCGGGTCAGGCCAGGTTCACTGGCCGAGTCAGGGGCTCTGACGGCTCCTGGCGGGACGTGGAGGCGACGCTGTCCAGGTACCACCAGCCCGGCCAGCCGCAGCGGCTGCTCGTCACCTGTCATGACGTGAGCGACCTGGTGGCGCTGCGCCGTCAGCTGACGCAGCTGACGTTCCACGACGGCCGGACCGGACTGCCGAATCGCTTCTACCTCGAGGACCGGGTCAGGGAATTCAGTCAGCAGCCTGGCAGCCACCCGGGAATGGCAGCGGCGATCCTGGTCGGCCTCGACGGCTACTCGGCGGTGAACGACATGGTCGGCCTGGCCGGCGCGGACCTGCTGATCGCGCAGGCAGGTCGTCGGCTGCGGGCAGCCGTACCGCCAGACGCGACCGTGGCCAGATGGGGCGCCGACGAATTCGCGGTCTTGGCCAGCGGTCTGGCCGAGGACGGCTCGGTGCCGGCTGTCGCCGTCTTGGCGGAAGTGATGAACCTAGGCGAACGTCTGGCAGGCGAGATCGCCGCCGATCCGTTCAGCGTCGCGGGCAAGGAGATTTCGCTGACGGCCAGCGTGGGCGTGGCCGTGAGCGCGGCAGGCGGCGCCGACCAGATCCTGGCCACCGCCTACCTGGCCATGACGAGAGCGAAGGAGGCGGGCGGCGGCCAGGTCGAGGCCATCGGCACGCAGTTGCCAGCCAAGGCCTGACACCGGTCGCGGAGCGAGACCGCAGGGACCCGGCCCGCGGCCGGCCCGACTGACCGCTAAAATCCGCGCATGGCGGCTCTGTTGTGCGAGCATCTAGGCATGACCGCGGAGGCAGCACGGATCGAGCAAGCGGTCGCTGACGACCTGCATGAGCGTCAGCGAGAGCGGGCTGCCCGCGGTGCGGCCGACGTTGGCGACGATACCGCCGAGCGAGTATCCGGATAGGCGCCCGCTGTCCGATTAGGCCAGTCGGCGTTACGGTGACTGGCCTAGCTGGTCCTGCCAGCCGGATGGCCAGTCGCACTAATAAGTAGTCAAGATGGTAAGTGCGGGCCGTCGGCAGGGACGGCAGGCCGCTGCGGGCCGAGCAACGGGGCTTCGTCCGCACAAGGGAGGATCTGCGATGAACGCCAGCCTGACACCGATGATCAACTTCGATCTGCACACATCGGAGCAGCGAGTGCCCGACGCGGTGCGCGCGAACCTGCTGGAGTCGCCCGGCTTCGGCCAGGTATTCACCGATCACATGGTCTCGCTCAAGTGGTCGACGGACCGTGGCTGGCATGACGGCAAGCTGGAGCCGTATGGCCCGCTGGTGCTAGACCCGGCGACAGCCGTACTGCATTACGGCCAAGAGATCTTCGAGGGCCTGAAGGCCTACCGGCAGGAGGCCGGGCCGATCGTGACGTTCCGGCCGCTGGCGAACGCGGCGCGGTTCCGGCGTTCGGCCATCCGGATGGCGATGCCCGAACTGCCGGACGAGGCTTTCCTGCAGGCGATCGAGTTGCTGGTGACGCACGACAGGGAGTGGGTGCCGGCGAACTCCGAGAACAGCCTGTACTTGCGCCCGTTCATAATCGCGACCACTCCCGCGCTCGGCGTGGGCAAGCCGTCAAGCTCCTACCTGTTCCTGCTGATCGCGTCGCCGTCCGGCGGAATCTTCGGCGCATTGCGCCCGGTGTCCGTGTGGCTGGCCGAGGGTTTCACCAGGGCAGCCCGCGGCGGTACCGGCGAGGCCAAGACCGGCGGCAATTATGCCGCCTCCTTCGCCGGGCAGCAGCAGGCGCTCGACAACGGCTGTGACCAAGTTGTCTGGCTCGACGCGGTGGAGCACCGCTGGGTCGAGGAAATGGGCGGGATGAACCTGTTCTTCGTCTACGGCTCGGGCTCGGACGCACGGCTGATGACTCCCGCGCTTACTGGTTCGCTGCTGCGCGGCATTACCAGGGACTCGCTGCTCATCCTGGCGCCCGATCTGGGGATCCCGGCGACCGAAGGCGCTATCTCGGTGGAGCAATGGCGCGCCGACTGTGAGTCCGGCGAGATCACCGAGGTGTTCGCCTGCGGTACTGCCGCGGTGATCACGCCGGTGGGCCAGGTCAAGAGCGCGACCGGGGGCTGGACCATCGGTGACGGCCAGCCCGGCCCGGTGACCTTGCGGCTGCGGGAGGAACTGATGGGAATCCAGTTCGGCCGGCTGCCTGACCCCTACGGCTGGGTGCATAAGATCCTCTAGCTGTATCCGCTGCCTGTGCCGCTGCCGGTGTCGCTGGCTGGCCGATCGCGGGCCGCCTCGCCGGGCAGTGCGGGGACAGGAGTCAGGCGAGACGAGGTCGGGTGCGGCAGGCACGGCTGGCGATCGCGGCGTTCTTCGTGGTGCTCGGCATCACGAACGGCGACTGGCTGGCGCGGATCCCCGCCTTGGCGCATGGCCTGCACCTTTCGGATGGCGTGCTCGGTCTCGCCCTGCTTGCCGGGCCCGCTGGGTCGTTCGCCATTGCCTCCGTCGCCGGCGCTTTCCTCGACCGGGTCGGCAGCCGCAGTCCCACGACCCTGGCCGGCGTGGCGGTGGCTTTGCTGCCGACCACCTTCGGCTTGGCCCGTGGTCAGGCCGCGCTGATAGCCGGAATGTTCGCCTTCGGCGTTGTCGCCGGCGTCCTCGATGTCGGCATGAACGCACAGGCCGTCCGGATCCAGCGGGACCTGGGCCGCCCGGTGATGACGTCGTTTCACGCCAGCTACAGCTTCGGTGCGCTGGGTGGCGGCTTGATCGGCGGCGCGTTCGCCTGGGCCGGAGTCGGCCCCGCCCTGAACTTCCCGGTGGTAGGCGCCCCGTTGGCTGTGCTGGCCCTGGCAGCGGGGCGACGGCTGGTGTCGGACAGCAGGCCGGTGTCGGATGGGGGGCCGGTGTCGGAGTCGGCGCAGGCGGGCGCGGCGACGGCACCGCGGGCGAACGCGTCGGCCGTGGACCATCGGGTGCCGGGCGGGCGGCTCTCGCCGCTGCTCGTCCTGAGCGCGCTCGCGCTCTGCTCGTTGCTCAGCGAAGGTGCCGCAGACGGCTGGAGTGCCGTCTACCTGCGCGACGACCTTCGCACCTCGCCGGGTCTGGCCGCGGTTGGGTTTGCGTCGTTCGCGTTCACCATGGCGCTCGGGAGGCTAGTCGGCGACCGCCTGGCTGACCGGTTCGGCCCGATCAGGCTGCTGCGGGCCGGCGGCCTGCTGGCCGGCGCGGGCATGGTGCTCGCCGTCGCGGCGGCGGGGCCGATCGGCGCGATCACCGGGTTCGCTGCCTACGGGGCAGGACTTTCCTGCACCTTCCCGCAGCTGCTTTCGCTGGCCGGAAACGTCAGGCCGGACCGGCCGGCCAGTGCCATCGCCAGGGTCGCCGGGCTTGGCTACGTCGGGCTGCTCACCGGCCCTGTCCTGATCGGCGGCCTGGCGAGCGCGGCGGGACTGGGCCCGGCGCTGTGTCTGCCAGCCGCCCTCGCGCTTTGCATAGCAGCGGGAGCCGGCCTGGCAGCGCCACGGGCGCTCCGGGCGCCCCGGGCCTGAACGGTGCCGCGACCGAGAGAAAGCCTGCGCCGGGTGCGTCAGGATTGCGCGCCCTGGGCGATGACGTCGGCGACTTCGGCGGCGCGGGCCGCTTCTTCCGCGGCGAACCGCTCGGCGTCCAGTTTTTCGGCGACGTCCTCGTCCGCCCTCATCAGCGCTTCCAGGTCGGCCTTCGCGTAGTCGAGCACGCCCATGTCCGCATAGGCCTGCTGGAGCCGCTCGCTCCACAGCCCGATATCGCGCACGCAAGGAACGAGACGGCTGAACAGCAGTGACTGGAACAGCCGCGAGTAGTCGGAATTGTCAGTAAGCTCACGGATTTCCTGGCGGGGAATGCCGAAGTTGTCCCAGATCTCGTCTCCGCGCAGACGCTCCTTCATCAGGTAGCAGCCCTCGATCACGAAGTCCTCGCGCTCGGCAAGTTCGGCGTCGCTCAGCTGCTTGTAATAGTCCCGTAGCGCCATCCGGCCGAAGGCGACATGCCTGGCTTCGTCCTGCATGACGTAGGCGAGGATCTGCTTGGGCAGCGGCATCTGGGTGATATCACGTAGCACTCCGAACGCGGCCAGTGCCAGGCCCTCGATCAGTACCTGCATGCCGAGGTACGGCATGTCCCAGCGCGAGTCGCTCAGCGTGTCGTTGAGCAGCGCCTGCAGCTGATCGTTGATCGGGTAGATAAGCCCGACCTTGGTATGCAGGAACCTGGCATACACCTCGGCGTGCCTGGCCTCGTCCATGGTCTGCGTCGCCGCGTAGAACTTGGCGTCCAGATCTGGTGCCGACTCCACGATCCGGGCAGCGGTGATCATCGCGCCCTGCTCGCCGTGCAGGAACTGGGAGAACTGCCAGGCAGCCGAGTGCCGTCGCAGTTCCTTGATGTTCTCCGGGCCGAGCATGTCCCAGTACTTGGTCCCGTAAATGGCAAGTGCCTGGTCAGGCGTGCCGAGGACATTGTGCGGGTCTACCTCGATGTCCCAGTCGATCCGCCGCACGGCGTCCCACTGCTTGTCCTTGCCTTTCTGGTACAGGGCGAGGAGGCGTGCCCGGCCGTCGTCGTACTCCCAGGTGCACCGGGCAGCTCCGGTCATCGGGACGTCCCAGCCTGGATCCTCGGGCAACCTGGTGTAGATCTCCTGGGTTGACAACGCTGCCTCCTGCGCCGTGGTCCGTCCTGGATCGACTGAAACACGTACGGCGTACGTGTGTCAACGGCCGGGGTCGGCGGAGGTCCGCGGGGCTAGCGGAGGACGGCGGGCGGTCGGAGGCCAGCGGCCGTTCAGTTCAGGACGTGCCGGTGGTCGTGCCTGGCCGCAGTTCGGCAACGGCACGGACGAGCAGGTCCAGGCCGAACTCGAAGTCGGCGTCGTGATCACGATGCCGCAACTCGTTCGCGAGGCTGTTGAGCAGCGGGAACTCGGCCGGATCGGGCGAGCCGGTGCCGGCTGTGCGGTCGGGGTGCACGAGCTCGTCGGGGAGCGTGAGCGACGGTGCCACGCCAACCTCGCGCAGCAGCGAGCCCATTACGTATGCGATGAAGGTGCGGACGACCTGGATCGAGTCGGCACCGCCGAAGCCAGCGCTGACCAGCGTCCCGAGCGCCTGCTCGATGGGGCGTAGCGCGGCCGCGGATCTGTTCGGCCTGCTGACCACCACCATCGTGCACCGAGGATGCGCCCTGGCGATCTGGCGGAACGCCCTGGCCTGGGCCCGAACCTGGTCTTGCCAGTCGGCATCGGGCGCAACCTCGACCTGGATTCCGGACATCACGTACTCGGCGACCGCGTCGAGCAGTGCCTCCTTGCTTGGTACGTAGTTATACAGCGACATCGCGGCGCAGCCCAGGTCGGCCGCGATCCGGCGCATGGAGATCGCGGTCACGCCTTCGCGCTCGATCAGGTCGGCCGCGGCGGCGACGATTCGTTCCCTGGTCAACTGCATACGGCCAACGTACACAGGGAACAGCCGCCTAGTCGCTATACCGGTTGTCCTCAGGCGTTGAGTATGACGAAAAGGCCCCAGAAACTCCGTCGGCCTTAACGTCTGAAAATGTGCAAATAGCCACATGCTTTGCGCCAGGGTTGCCAGAGTAATGGGAATTGAAAAGCAAATTAGATCGTAAAAGATCTCAATGGGAGCGTGCGATTCGTCAAAATTAGCCGAATTCAGGCCGCAGTCAGGCCGCACCGGGGCCGACGTCGGTGCCGAGCCGGAGTTCCCCCGTAGGGTGGGTGGATGGACGACAAGGAGATCCTCGGACGGATTGACGACCTGATCAGGACCGAGCATGCGCTGCGGACCAGGCTCGCTGCTGGCGAACTGACCTCGGACGAAGAGCGCGCGGCGCTGAAGTCGGCCGAGGAAGCGCTCGACCAGTGCTGGGACCTGCTGCGACAGCGCCGCGCGCACCGGGAGTTCGGTGCCGATCCGGCCAGCGCAGAGCCCAGGCCGGCTTCCGAAGTCGAGGGGTACCTGCAGTAGCGAGGAGCCTGGCCACTTCTCGGTACGCTCTCAGCATGCGGATCGCAAGGTTCTCCCATGACGGTGAGGTCAGTTACGGGCTGGTGCTGCGCGCGGCCGGCCGGCCGGCTGATGTCGCCGGAGTACTCAAGGTGAACGGAGCGCCGGACCCCGGCGGGACAGCCGGTGCGGAATCTGAGCGCCTCATCGTGGCAGAGCTCTCGGGTCACCCGTTTGGCGGGACCAGCGACGACATCAAGCTGACCGGCGCCCGCTTCGCGCTGGACGACGTGTGGCTGCTCGCGCCGATCTTGCCGAGCAAGGTGATCTGCATCGGCAAGAACTATGCGGCACACGCGAGGGAGATGGGCGGTGAGCCGCCAGCGGAGCCGATCATCTTCCTCAAGCCGTCGACCGCCGTGTGCGGCCCCGGCGATCCCATTTTCAGGCCAACGCGACTCTCGCAGCGGGTCGACTATGAAGGCGAACTCGCCGTCGTGATCGGCCGGCTGTGCCGCGAGGTACCTGCGGACCGGGTGGCCGAAGTCATCTTCGGCTACACCTGCGCCAACGACGTTACGGCGCGTGACCTGCAGGCCAGGGACGGTCAGTGGACCAGGGCGAAGGGCTTCGACACCTTCTGCCCGCTGGGACCGTGGATCGAGACGGAGGCGGACCCTGCCGACCTGGGCCTGACCACCCGGCTGAACGGGGAGGTCAAGCAGGATTCCCGCACGTCGCTGCTGCTGCACGACGTGCAGGCACTGGTCATGTTCGTCAGCCAGGTGATGACGCTGCTTCCCGGGGACGTGCTGCTGACTGGTACGCCTGAGGGGATAGGGCCGATGGACAAGGGGGACGAGGTGTCGGTCACGATCGAAGGCATCGGCACGCTCGCCAATCCGGTGACCGACCGGGACTGACGATGTGGCCGGCTGGACCCCTGCGTGTCATCCGGGTTGGAGGTACCGGCGTGGTTCGGCTACACTTCACACGCGCGACCCGAGCCCGGCTGGGCTCGATCCCATGGGGTATGGGGTAATTGGCAGCCCGACGGGTTCTGGCCCCGTTAGTCTAGGTTCGAGTCCTGGTACCCCAGCGACGTGTGTTCGGTGCGGTGCTCGGCAGGGCTGTCGCACCCCGCATGTTCGGTTCGGCAGGCTTGCTGTGGCGTCGGATGTGACTGTGCTCCTTCTCGGGTGCCCGGTTCGTTCGCATCCGGCATCGTGCGCTAGCCTTGCGGTCGTTGTGTGTTGCAGTAAAGACTGATGTGCCTGGCCCCGTCGTCTAGTGGCCCAGGACGCCGCCCTCTCAAGGCGGTAGCGCCGGTTCAAATCCGGTCGGGGCTACAGAAGTAAGTGCAGGTCAAGGGCCTGATCGCAGAGGACGCGGTCGGGTCCCTGATCATTTGTCACTGGTTTGTCACTGAGCTTCTGACGTCACTGGCCGGCAGTGGGCGCCCTGAGAAGGCATCGTCGGCATGTCTGTGGGGCTGATTTCGGCCTGGTGTGACATGCCACGGTCGCCTGCGGGCGCCAGGCTGGAGGGCATGTGGGCCAGTGAGGGTCGGTGGCGTGGTTGTCCCGTACAAGGCAGTTGGCGGGACTGGACACAGTCCCCGGACGCGTTGATCACTGTCGTGGCCGTACACCACGCAGCGCGGCTGGCCTGCGGTATCCGCGTTCCGGCTGCCCGAATGTCGCCGGCCTGGGCTACTGTCCAGACATGTCTCTCACCTCGGCCCTCGACGACCGGGACAGCCCGATCAGCAAGTTCATGGCGGCTGAACTTCCCGGTCTCAAGGAACTGCAGGCCGCATATCGTGCCCAGCGGCCCGCTGACACCGATGCCCTGCGACCGCAACCGCCGGAGGGGATACAAAGGCCCGCGTGGGGCACCCTCGGCCAGGCGATCGACCACCGGCTGCGGTACGCGTTCGCTGACCGAGACGAGCCCTCCACAGCAGTCAGCACAGGCATGGTTCTCGCAGCTGCAGGACCCGACCGAGCCGTCACTGAGGCGATCGACCTGGCCGCCAGCGGCTTGCGTGCCGCTCTCGCGGACCTGATCAGCCAGGAGCAGCCTTCCGACCGGGCGCGGGCGATCCCGCTGGCGGGCTACGCGGAGGAGCGCCTCCTGAGGATCTGTTATGCCATGGCGTGGTTCGAGGAGGTGTACCGCACCGGCCGCCTGTGGCCAGGAACTCCGCTGGGTGACGCTGACCGGAGCCTCAGCACATCGCAACTGCTCGCCGCCGTCCCCCCGTACGCTGTCGCTGACCTGCAGGCGCAGGTTTACCTAGCGGCCGATCGCCTGGCTGGGCTGCGGGCGGCGTGCCAGCCGGCGCAGGTGCGGCTGGGGCCGGATTTTGCCGGGTTCCGTGACGTGGGCGGCGCGGATGCCGACATGATCATTAGTGATCTGCTGCTCGAGGTGAAGGCGAGCGCGCGGGCGACGATCAAGCGTGAGGACTTCTATCAGGTCATCGGGTACGTGCTCCTCGACTACCACGACGCTTACCAGATAGGCCGCGTCGGCCTTTATCTCGCTCGGTTCGGCCATCTGGTGACCTGGACCCTGCCTGAGTGCCTGGCACTGCTGGGCGCGCGGCGCGATCTCGCTGGACTCCGCAAGGTGTTCGCCGACACAGTCGCGCCGCGCGGCTGACAAGGTCGGGCTGCGGACATCACTGGCCAGGGATCGAACTAGCATCACGCGTTGACCAGACGCCGCTGAGTCCAGTGAGTCACTTGACGCGGCGTCTCGCTGGGCTCATAACCCAGAGGTCGCAGGTTCAAATCCTGCCCCCGCTACTAGGAAGTGCAGGTCAGAGGCCCGATCGCCGTACGGTGATCGGGCCTTCTCCGTATTAACTCGGTTGTCAAGTCACAGCCGTGATGTTTGCGGGTTTTCGGGTGCGTGTCGGATCCGCGGGGGGTCGAGCTGGACGATGGTTGCTCGCCGTTCGGAGCGTTCGATCTGGTCGAGTTTGTCCTGGATCCCGGCGATGATGTAGGTGAGGCGCTCGGTTTCGCCGTGCCAGCCGCGTTCGCGTGCTTCGCCGGCTTGCTCGTGCAGGCTGTCGCGGGTGCGCTGGAGGCGGGGCTTCGCGCCGGGGTCGGGGCGGGCGAGCTTGCATTGCTCGCAGGCGTATTCGTGGACGCAGCTGGTTCCGTAGGCCCGCATGCAGTCGCCGATGGCGATCTTGCGCTTGGCGAAGTGGTCCTCGAAGTCGCTCCATTCGGTGCTGGTGACGTCGCGGTACTCGTCGGCTGGCCGGAGCTTGCGGCGGTTCTCGTTGAAGGCGCGGTGAGCGCGGATGACGTCGTCGGGGAAGATCGCGGCGTAGCCCTGGGTGGTGGTGATGGAGGCGTGGCCCATCAGCTTCTGGATGATGTGGGGCGGCAGGCCGGCGGCGAGGGCGTCGGTGGCGAAGACGCGGCGGAAATCGTGGGCGGTGAACGCGATGGCGGCGCCGTCGGGGCCGGTGAGCCCGGCCGCGGCGCAGACCCTGGCGAGCACGCGGCTTACGTAGCCCTTGGTGATGGGGCGAGTGGTGCCCTTGAAGCCCTTGCCGGCGGTGCGCTGGAAGAAGAACGGGAGCGGCTCGCTGTTCTGGCATTCGGCGTAGTCGTAAAGGACCAGGGATGGCAGCGCGGTGCCGGTCGTGCCGGTTGCGTGCCGGATGCGGCGGGTGATGGAGGCCAGGACGGCGGCGAGCTCGGGGGCGATGACGACCATGCGCTCCTGGTCGAGCTTGGAGGGGTTGACGTGCAGGAGCAGGACCTTGCCGACAGCCGGGTCGCGGTGGTCGTACTCGTGGACGTCGAGCTGGGTGAGCTCGAGCATTTCCTCGATGCGGATGCCGGTATGGCGCAGGACCTCCACGATGGCCAGGCCCCAGAACGCGTCTTCCTCGTCCTGGACCACGTCGAAACGGCCGGGGGACACCGCGCCATCGGGCGTGATCGTGGCTAGCCGCGGGTGCGCGAGCGGGTGCGAGGCGGCGTCGACGCGGACATAGGCCGTGCCGGCGATGGTCGCGCCGCCGCCGCAGGGCAGGCCGTGAGCGGTGTCGTAGAGGACCCGGGCCTGGTGGTATCGGCGTTCGGCGGCATCTGCGAGGCTCGTGATGCTGACGGCGCGGACCCGGGTGCGCTCGTGCATCTCGCTGCGGAGCTGGCCGCGCCATTTGTGGTAGCGCTTGACCTCATTGGCGCTGACCGGCGCGGCGCAGGGCCATTGCGCCCAGCGGGCGGGATCGTCGTAGGCGAGCTGCAGCAGGTCCGCGTAAAAGCCCCGCACGGTCATCAGGGTGTTCAGCGCGTTGCGGCGAGGCACGCGCTGGCCGCCAGGCAGGAGTCGCCAGCGGAGCTGCTCCTTCCACGCGACGGCGACCTCGGGCGGCAGGTCGATGGTGTCGATGCCCGGGGCGATCGACTCGACGGCCAGCCAGTACAGGTGGCACAGGTCCTGGACGAGCGCGCGCAGCGTGGAGTAGTCGACGGTCAGCGACCGCTCGGTGAGGTAGGCGATCAGCAGGCCGCGGACCCGGTCGCTGCGGATCGGGTAGTTGCCGACGAGCTGGGTCACGGTTTTCTGCCCGGGCCGCAGGGCCTGGCGCAGCGTGCCGTCGACTTGGCCGCGGCGCTGCAGGCAGCTCCACAGGTGCTCCAGGCCCACGGTCTGAGTGCGGCGCTGCAGGACGGCGGTGCGGTAAGTCAGCAGGTCCTGCGCGGTCAGGCTAGCGACGGGGCGGCCGGTGAGGACCAGCAGGCGCCCCAGGGCGGCCGCCGCGTGCGAGCGGCTCTGCGCGCTCGCGGGCGCAGCACGCAGGATGTCCTCGTCGGGATCACGACGCCAGGTGATCAGCTGCGGGAGCAGCTTGCTGAGCCGCAGGCCGAGCATGTAACCCAAGCCGGGCCGCACGACGTCCAGGGCCAGCAGGGCACCCAGGCCGGCGGTGACGCAGTAGATCCGGGCCGTGGCCGGCTCGATGCCGAGCGCCTGGCACACGATCGCCTTGACGGCCAGGGGGCCACCATCTTCAAGGCCGCTGGCGATCCACCGGTCCTGCCACGACTGGCCGGGGAACTCCGCGAGGTAAGCCAGCAGCCACCCGGTGCCCTGTGCCCGGCGCGTCACCGCTCCCGGATCCGGCCCGTCGAATCCGGCTGCCAGGGCGACGATCACGCTGGCGGTGTCGCGCTGATGACGCTGCGGAGCCGCCGCGAGCAGCACCGGCTCGCGTGCAGGCGCCCGCGGCACGCCGGCTGGGCTCAGGCCGGCCACGGTGCCCGCGGCGCCGGGTCCCGCGTTCACAGCAGCCCCGGGCCGAGCAGGTCCTCAAGGTCCTGCTGAGCGTACGGGCCAGGGCCAGATGGCCAGGGCCGCGGCCGGGCCAGCGCCTCGCGGTGGGCCTCGATCAGCTCGTCCATCCGCGGGCACAGGTACTGCTGGGTGGTGGCCAGATGCCGGTGGCCCATCACATACTGCACCTGATGCAGCGCCATGCCGGCATCCAGCATGCGGACGCATGCGGTGTGGCGAAGATCGTGCGGTGTCCAGTTCGTGCCCAGCCGCCGGTTGACCCGCGTGAAGACCGCCCGGTACGCCTCGTAGCTCATCCGCCGCCGCTGGCCACGGCCGGCCACCCACACCGGCTCACCCGGGCCGGCGACGTACCCCGACGATGCCTGGTAGCGGCGCAGCCACACGATGGCGTCCCGCGAGACAGGCAGCCACTGGACATGCGCTCCGCCCTTGCGCAGGACCCGGATCAGCGCATCACCCCAGTCGATGTCCTCTCCGCTCATGCCCAGCAGCTCCGCGGGCCGCGCGCCGCAGTCAGTGGCGATCTTCACCAGCGCCCGGTCCCGGTCGCAGGTCAGCTCGGCCCACACCCGGTCGTAATGCCTGTCGGGCAGGTGACGGGGCACGCCCTTCGGGTCGGGCGGGTCATAGCGCTTGCGGCTCCTGCCCGTGCGGCCGAAGTCCGCCAGCGGATTGTGGTGCGGGTACTGGCGCAGCTGGCCGTGGTCACGCCGCTGCGCGTGCGGGACCGGGTTGACCAGCGGACGCTGGCCCCGGTCCAGGAGGAACTCATAGAACTCATGCAGCACGATCCGCGAGTGCGCCAGGGTCGCCGGGCCGAACTCCCGGTCATCCGGCGCCACCTTCCCGGTCTCACGGTTCAGCCGCCGGCCCGCCGGGCCGGCCCGCGGACGCCGCGCGCCGCCGGTCTTCCCGGTCGCCTGCAGCCAGCGCATGAAATCGCTGTAGTCACCCCGCGACGCCTCATCAAACAGCACGCCGGCCGCGGCCAGGAACCGGAGCCACCGCAAGATGTCATAGCCATAGGAACGCAACGTCAGCGGCCGCGCGAACGTATCACTCAGATCAGCCAGGTACGCATTGGCCGCAGCCGCCGCCCGCACATCGCGGGGAAAGATCAGCCGGTACGGCACAGCAGCGCCCGAACCCGCGACCGACCCCGCCAGCGGCACGCGCAGCGAGCCCATATCCCGGACCCCGGCCTCCCCGGACCCCGAACCGCACGCAGCATCCGAACCTGCCACCATCTCGCCGGTCCTCAGCCGCACAAAGCCGGCCGCCAAAGGCGCGGACGGGGGGACGCACTGATCCTGACATCGCCTCGCCGCAGATCGGGCAGGCTCGCCGGCACTGTTAGCACGGTTAAGAAGCCACATGAACGAGTCGAACGATTTCTCGCTCACGTACCGGTACAGGTCCACGACCGGGTTGAGGTTGCCGGGCCGGAGCGCGCGGCCTTCGCGCTGCTCGACGTCCGCGGGCCGCCAGGGCGCGTCGACGTGGTGTAAGGCGACGCACCGGGTCTGGATGTTGGTGCCAACGCCGAGCTTGTCGGTTGAGCCGAGCAGCACCGCTACCTTCCCGGCCCGGCAGTCGGCGAACAGCGCGGCTTTCGCCAGGTCGGTGCTGGCGTCGTGAATGAACCGGATCCCGCTCGCGGGCACCCCGGCGGCGATCAGCCCGGCCCGGATCTTCCCGTAGACCTGCGATCCGTTCGCGCCGGGGGTGCCGAGGTCGCAGAACACGATCTGGAACCCGCCGCGCGGCGCGGCCGGGTCGTCCCCGGGCAACGTCAGTTCGCGGGTGTCGTGGTAGATGCGGGCGACGTTGGCGATGACCGCGCCGACTTTCCCCGCTCGCTGGGCAGTGATGCCGACGAGTTCCAGGTCGAGCGCTGCCTTGCGCCCGTCGCTGCAGATTTTGAGCATGTTGTCGGTGTGCGAGTCGACCTGCCGGACCTTGTCGGCCCGTTCGGCCAGCCCGGCGGCATAGGCCCGCAGCTCAGCCGACGGGCTGATGACGACCGCGTGATGCCGCGCGCCCGGCCGCTGGACGGCGAACGAACCAGGCTCGCGCAAGTCGGCGACCTCACCGAACAATGTCAGCAGCTCGGGAACGTTCTCGAATTTTGACGGCCGCCGCTTGAGCCGGAATCCGGTGCCGTCCGGCGTGACCTCTACGGCGGTCGCGAACTCCACGAACGTGGCCGCCCACGCGTCGGCACTGTGCAGTCCGACCTGGCCGAGCCGCTGCGGGTGCAGGTAGTGCTGCAGCACGTACATTTCGAGCAGCGAGTTGGACACCGGGGTGCCGGTGAAGAGGGCGGCGACCTTACTGCCGCGCTCGCGCAGGAGCGTGAGCTTCATGTCCAGGTCGGTGGCGCGCTTGGACGCCGCGACCGAGAACCCGTCGGTCCGGACCGGCAGGCCGAGGTTCTTGAAGTAGTGCGCTTCATCGACCATGGCGAAGTCGCAGCCGAGGTGCTCGAACCACACGCCGTCGTCGGTGCGGTGCGCCAGCAGTGTCCTGGCCCGGGTTTCGAACGCGTCCACCATCATGGCGAGCTGCTTGACGGTCCGCCGGCCACCGCCGGGGTCGGCTGTCAGCGCTTGCCGGTATTTGGCGGCCAGGTCTGTCAGGTGTGCGGCCTGGGTGGCGGGGTGCACCGGGATCGCGGTGAACGCGCTATGCGTCATCACTACGGCGTCCCAGTCACCGGTCGCGCACCGGGCGGCGAACAGCTTCCGCGCCTGAGCGCTGGCCAGGTCTTCTCGCGCGGCCATCAGGATCCGCGCCGCGGGGAACAGGCGCTTGCCTTCCCGTGCGGTCTGCTCTAGCAGGTGGTTCGGGACGATGATGAGGGGCTTGGCGGCCTGGCCGAGTTCCTTGAGCTTGCGGGCCGTCAGGAACATGGTCGGGGTCTTGCCGGTGCCGACCGGGTACGGGCACAGGCTCGCCGGGGTGGAGATAATCCGGTGCACCATGTCGAGCTGGTGCGGGTACGGGGCGAATCCGCTCGCCAGGCCGGGAAAGGTCAGGTGCGAGCCGTCGTAACGGCGCAGCACCACCGAGTTGAACCGCCGGTTGTATTCGGCGCAGAGCCGGTCGCAGCGCCGCGGGTCTTCCCACGCCCATTCGCCGAACCGGGCCGCCAGCGCACGCTGCTTCTCTTCGGCGAGCATGGTCTCGGCCTGGTTCCTGACCCGGGTCTCGCCGCCGTCCGGTGTGGTGACCGTGTCGTAGACGACCGGGGCCTTGCCGTTCAGCGCCAGTTCGAGCAGCCGGTAGCCGTCGATCCGGCCGGTGCCCCATTCCTCGGTCGCCGCGGCCGTGTCGGCCAGGCCCCGGCCGATCTTGACTTCCCATTGCGCGATGACCGTCAGGTACGTCACGGCGGGCGGGTAGCCGAGTGTCTCGGCGGCGAACACCCGGATGTCGTCGGGCGGTATCCACGGCGCGCCGAGCTTGGCACGGATCTCGTCAGGACCCAGGTCGCCGGGCTGGACCTCCTCCAATGCGGCGATGTTGGCCTGCCAGTCCGGCGAGCCACCGCCAGCTTCGGCGCCGCGTGCCTTCCCGGCAGCGGCGCGAGCCTCGGCGAGCTTGGTCCGGACATCACCGGACAGGTACTCCTCGGTGGTGACCCAGTCGCCTGATGCCGGATCAAGGTAGGCCAGGCCGCCGAGCCGGTCAGGTACTTCGTCCGGGGGAATGTCCAGCAGCCTGCCGATGACCGTCAGGTCGAGGCAGCCGCGGGCGTCGAGGCAGATGCGGATGGCCTCGGCTGGGGTACCGGCGCGCTCGGGCCGGTCCGGCCGCTGGTTGACCCGGCGGGAGAAGATCGCGGCCTTAGCCGCCAGGCCGGTCTCGTCGTCGTAGTTCTCCAGCGCCAGGACGGTGGCGTAGTCGGGGTCCTGCCGGAACCCGCCCATCCTTGGCCGGCGCCGGGAGAAGGTGGCGAGCCCGGTCTCCGGGTCAGCGTCGCCCGTGGTGATCGTCGCCCGGTTCAGCGGCCCGTAGGCCGCCACGTATTGGTCGTAGGCGGTGTTGAGCCTGGCCCGCAGCGGGGCAAGTGACTCTTCGCTGCGTTCGTAGTCAGCCTCGGCGTCAAGCAAGCCGGCCGCGGCGTCGCGGAGCCGGATCAGCGCGGTCAGTTCGGCCAGTTCCTTGCCCTGCTTGCCGGCTGGAATCAGCAGGCCGTCCCGCACCTGCACGACTGTGCCGTCGGCGAGGTGAAACGACTGTTCCTTGCGGCCGTCGGCGCGCTGCGGGACGCCGAGATCTCCGGCTGCGGGGATCTGGGTCGGCGGCGGGTTCCAGATCAGGCCGCCGGCTCGTGCCCGGGCGGCCAGCCGGCGGGCGGTCTCGGCGAGCGCTTGCTCGATCGGCGGTGCCTCAGCCGGCCAGTCGACCCGGACCGTGCGGCCGTATCCGGCGGCGCGTTCGGGGTGCAGTTCGCCGAGCACCATCCGCGGGTTCGTCACGAACCACTGGCTGATCCGCTCGTCGTACATCCAGGGCAGCTCTGGGCGGATGTCGCTGAGCTGGGAGGTCTCGATCCACGCCTGGTCGGCGGGCTCGCCCTGGCCGTCACGGCGGCGCAGCACGAGGATGTCGGCGACGACCTCGGTGCCGCCAGGGGACAGTGCCTTACCGGGCAGCCGGATCGCGCCGATCAGGTCCGCTTCGTCGGCGATGGCCAGCCGCGCGGCCTGGTCCCGGGCATCGAGGGTGTACCGGGAGGTGATCAGCACCGCGACCCCGCCGGGTTTGAGCGCGCGGACCGACCGCCAGATGCAGTAGTTGTGCAGTGATCTGGTCACCGGTTTAGGGGCGGTCGGGTCGTAGACCGCTGTCTCGCCGAAGGGCACGTTCCCCAGCACCGCGTCCATGCTGTGCGCCGGCAGCGCGGCGTTCTGCATCCGCTCGTTCAGGATCGCCGCGCCGGGGTGCAGCAGCGCGGCGATCCGCGCCGTGACCGGGTCACGCTCCACCCCGGTCCAGGCCACCGGAACGCCTGCCGGCGTGGCGGACATGAACGCCCCCGCTCCGCAGCCCGGCTCAAGGATCGCGCCGCCGGCGAACCCGAGGTGGCGCAGGATCTGCCAGCACCCGGCGGCGGTGCCGGGCGGGGTGTAGAAGGCGTTCGGGGTGGCCTGCTGGGCTTCCCGTAACTGCTCGGGAGGCAGCAGCCATTCCAGCCGCTCCCCGATCTCCTTCCAGGCCCCGGACCGGTTCGGCGCGAACGCCGCCGCCATCGGCCCCCAGCCAGCCCAGCCCCGCAGTTCCTCAAGGTCCGCGGCAGCCGGTTCGCTGCCGCCTTCGCCGAGCCGGTCAAGCGCTTCCAGTGCCCGCAAGCCGGCCCGTGCCCGCCCGACCGGCCCCAGCCGAATCCCGGCCGTAAGAGCAACGTCCGCCGCGGAAGTCATGACCTGAAGGCGCCAGGATCAGTGAGGTAGTCGTCTTCGTCGGCCAGGTACTCATCACGGCCGGTGTCCCACCAGTCCTCGGGCGCGGGCTCGGCGATCGGCTGGCGTGGCTCGCGGTGCGCGGTCTCGCTGCACTGGCAGAACGGGCCGCGCGGTCCCATCAGGATCGGAAGCTGGTGGTCCAGGTGGTCGCGGTACCAGGTGGCGATGCCGGTGCCGGGCTGAAGGCGCAGCACTTCCCACGCGTGCCAGAGCGCGGTCAGCCGGCTGATCGCCTCCCCGTGCTGCCACCACTGCCCGCACCAGCGGAACTCGCCGCCCAGCGGGCGGCGGAACATCGGCAGGAAGTAACCGGCCAGCCAGTCCTCGACAGCCGTGTACATCGGCTCAGGTACCTCGGCCGGCGCGGCTCCGTCCGCGGTCATCGCGTCATCCCTGCGCGGGCCGGTCAGCGCGGACCGCGCCATCGCGGATGAGCTGCTGCGCGGCCGTCATCGCCTGGCCGATCTCAGTGGCGCTCGGACCGGAGTACCAGGGCGTGAGCTGGATCAGCGCGGGCTTGATGCCGGTGGCCAGCAGCAGCGCGGTGCCCGGCGGCAGCGCCCGGATCGCGGCTGGTTCGAGGATGTCCTGCCGTCGCAGCGACACCGATTCGCTGGCCCGCCCGTCGCCGTAGCTGATTGTCCGCACCGGGACGTCGTGCTGGCCGACCAGAGTCGCAAGGTCGCGTGCCAGCCGCGGCGAGTCCACCCCGGCGCCGATGATCTTCTTGGTCGCCGCGCCCCACAGCGCGGCCATGCCGTGCTCGCCCCAGACGGTCACGCCCTGCTCGTAGGACTGCAAGATCGTGACCGGGACGATCCCGCGCGAGCCCAGATGAGAGTACAAGTCGGGCAGGTCGGCGATCCGGCAGATGTTCGCCGCCTCGTCCAGCGGAACCACCATCGGCGGGTCAAGCCGCCCGCCCAGCCGTTCGGCTCGCCGCTCGGCAGCCCGCATCGCGGTGTCGGAGAGCGCGGCGATCAGCGGGGCCGCGGCTGACCGCGACTTCGACAACAGGTAGAGGGTGTCCCGGCTCGCGGCGAAATCCTCCGGGTCGAAGACCGGCAGCTGTTTGCTGAGCGGCGGCGTGACCCAGGCCATGATCTCCGGGTCCGACATGGCTTTCGCGGCGGTCCGCGCGGTCTGGTAGATCCCGTCCCTGGTTTCGGCCGCGCCGTTCTGCGCGCCGCGCAGAGACGCCGCCATCGCGGTGAACCCGGCCTCGGCGAGCAGTTCGGCCGGGGTCGGCACGGCCGGGTCGGTCAGCCACCCGGCCACATCCCGCAAGCTGAGTTCGGACTCGCCGCCGCCAGGAACAGCGCGGCGAGGAGGTCCTGCGCCGCTGGCCCCCACAAGTCGCGCCGCTGCTCGTCGGCGACGGTGAGCACGAAGTGGCCAGCGAGCCGGTGCGCGTCCTCTACGGTCCGCAGCCCGGCCAGGAGGTCCCACCACCAGGTCTGCGGCTGCCAGGTGATGTGCTGGGGGTCGAACAGCCACACCCGCCCGCCGGTCGACCGTTCCCGCAGGGTCGCGGTCACCGCCCACAGATCGGCCTTGTTCGACGTCGCGATCACCGCGCCCGGTGCGGACAGCACGAACGGCACGGCCTGGGCGGTTGTCTTGCCCGATCGTGGCGCCATCACCGTGACGACGGTGTCTTCCCAGCTCGCGAACACCTCAGGGCCGCGCCGCCGGCCCTGTCGCAGCAGCCGTCCGAGTACAAGCCCGGTGTCGGCCGCTCTGACCGTCCGCGGCCGGGCTCCGGCTAGTGACGTGCGCAGCCCGGTGGCGGCACGAGCGGCGGGCAGCCGGGTCATCGCCCGCATCCGCAGGTTGCGGGCCAGCGCGGCGACCGGATCGCCGGGAGCACCGCGATACCGCGAGATGACCCAGCCGATCGCGATGACCGCGGCCAGCACGGCGACGGCGAGCACGACGGTGATCGTGACCACGACCGTTGTTGGCGTGTGCGGCCATGCCGCCGCCGTGTCGCCGTGGGCTACGTCGGCGATGAAATTCATTCCGAATGGCTCGCAGTGGCCGGCGGTCAGTTCCGAGGACAGCCATGCCGCGACCCACACCAGTGCCCCGGCGCCGAGCAGGCCCCAGCAGCAGATCAGCACCGCCCATCCGGCGGCCGAGCCGCCGGGTGTCATCGCCGGGCGAGGTCCGAGCGCCCGGCTCATGACAGCCCCGGCATCGGCCCGCTCGCGCCGTGGCCGGCCCGGATCGCCTGGTCGGTGTCGTATAGCTCGCGTTCTGGGCCGACCAGGGTGAGCTGGACCGGGATGCCGAGGCGTTCCCCGGTCTTGATCAGGTACTTGCCGCGGCCGGGATGCCGGGCGCCTGGCTGGTAGGACTCCGGTGCTGACCACGATGCGACGAGCGCCCGTTCGGGGCCGGTCAGCGGGGTGATCTCGTTCACCCGGTCAAGCTCGCGCGGCGGCAGCCCGGCGAGCACGGTGATCGCCGACCGGTCCATGAACCCGCGTGCCCGCGCCCGGTCTTCCTCGGCGGCCAGCGCGTCCAGGTCGGCGAGGGAGTGAGTGATCATGATGCTCGCCATGCCGCGTGCCCGGTTCAGCCGGGTGAGCGAGTCGGCGTGCTCGACGAGGCCGGGTGCGCCGCGCAGCGCCCGCCACAGCTCGTCCATGACTCCGAGGTACGAACGCGGGGGTGCGGCGCCGAGATCGGCCAGCGCGGCGGCGGCGTCGACGCAGCCGAATCCGTAGCTCCAGGTGCAGAGCATGGCGGCGGTCAGCAGCTTGTCTCCCGCCGCGCGGATCGCCGACAGGTCGATGCTGACCGCCGGGGCGTCCAGGTCGATCGGCTGTGACGTCGGACCGTCGAACACGCCGGCCAGCGACCCCGAGCACAGCAGATCCAAGGTGAACACCAGGTCAGCGGTCCGGGCACGGTACCGGTCCGGTGTGCTGGTCCGGGTGGCTGACCGCAGCGTGTCCGGGCCTTCCTCGATCACGGATAGCACGTCGGTCACGGTGGGCTCTGTCCGTCCGCTATTACGGTCGTCGAGCAGGTCGACGGCCCGGCCGAGCACGACCTCCTCGGCATTGCACAGCGGTGTCCCGCGGATCAAGGTGGCGAGCGCCATGAGCAGCGCCAGCCGCCGGGACCGTATTTCCCACCGGAGCTGGGTGGCGTGCGGGCCGGTCAGCCGCGTGAGCGCGGCACCGAGCGGCCCGGCGTCCAGCGGGTTGATCTTGTCCAGGCCCCGGCCGATCCGGATCACCTGCCCGCCCACGTGGCGCACCAGCGGCGCGTAGTCGGGCTTGGCGTCGCCGAGGATCAGTGCCCGCGTCCCGGCCGCGACGGCACCGGTGACCAGGCGTTTGACCAGGGCGGATTTGCCGGTGCCTGGCTGGCCGAGCACGAACATGCCGGGGTTGGTGACCAGGCCGGCGCGCAGCCAGGCCAGCGGGTCCAGGCAGACCACCTCGCCCCACAGCTGATGCCGTCCGACTGGTGTGCCTGCCGTCGGCGTGCCGCTTCCGGCGACGAACGGGTACAGGCCGCACAGTTGCGTCGTGGTGCCCTGGTATTCCGGGCCGGCGGATACGTGGGCGGCGCGGCCGCCGTCTGTGATCCGCCAGCCCCAGGCTGGGGCCAGCGGCGTACCGAGAGCGCGCTGCCTGCCGGACCGGGTGCCGGCTCGGTCGCGCGGGTCCGCCCGGCCGCGATGAGGCCGGGAAGGGCGAGCCGGGGGCGTGGTTGCGTGACGCACGGAAGGCTCCTTTCTCTTGTGGTCAGTGGCGCAGGCGGGCTGCTAGCTCGGGCAGGCAGACGCCGCATGGCAGGGTCGCGGTGAATCCGGCCGCCTGGCTGCGGTACAGCCGCCGGAGCTGGATCTTGGAGAACTCGGCCGAGGCTTCGGTGTCGGCGACGGCGCGGCGGAGGCGGGCGGGGTCGGTGACGGTGACCGTGACGTACAGGCCGGCGAGGCCGGCGCCGGCGCCGCGGGCTTCCTCGTCGGCGGCCTGCCAGGCGCGAGCCTGGTCATGTGCGTCGCGCGCGGTCAGGTCGCGGCGGGTGCGGCGGGAGTACTCGCGGCGGAACTCGGCCGCCCGGACCTCGCTGTCCAGCGCGCTCGCCGCTGCCGCTGCCGGCATCGGCCGGTACTGCAAAGTGACGCGCTTCGGGTAGGCGCCGGGGGCGACGAGGCGGGCGAGCACATCGCTGCGGACGTTCTGCCGGGGCGCCTCCCGCCACGTCCAGGTCACCGACGTGCCGGAGTCGTGCTGATAGCAGTCCCAGCGTTCCTCGGCGCCGACCGGCCCGGCGCTGGCCCAGTTCAGCTGTGCTTCCAGATCCGGGCTGATCCGGGTTTCCAGCAGCCTGGAGACCGCGCCGCGGACGGCGGGGTCGAAGGCGATGCGGACGATGCCGGCGATGTCGGCAGCCCGGGCCCGGCCGAGCACGGTCAGGCCGCAGGAGCCGAGCGCTGAAGCCAGGCCGGTCAGTGCCTGGCCGGTTTCGGCGACAGCGGCGGTGATGGTGCGCGGCTGGGCCGGGTAGGCGGCCGGGTTGAAGGTGACGCTGACCAGGGTTTCCACGTCGGCCGCAGCGGCTGGTGCGGTCGCGACGAGCTGGCTGATGATGTCCAGCGCTGGCCGGGGCGCCGCCGGGTCGACGGTCGCCGCTACCTGGTCAGCGAGGGTGGAGCCAGGGTCCGGCGCGGTGCTGACGGTGACGCTGACCCACCGGACGGCGGGCAGGTAGCCGAGCGAGGCTAGCCAGGCACCCCAGTTCGCGACCCAGGAGTCCGCGTCGCCGGTATTGGCCAGCCAGGTCGAGGTCGGAATGACCCGCAGCGTGGCGGTCAGGTAGCCGGTGTGCCGGTCGCGGACCAGGCCGTACCGGCCGCCGTAACCATCCTCGGCTGACAGCAGTTCGGTCGCGGAGAGCGTGCCCGGCAGCTGCAGGACGCCGGCGTGCCTCAGCACGACCTCGGCACGGTAACCAATCTGGCCGGTGCGGGTGCCGTGCCACCACCGCAGCCGCTGGAGCGCGAGCTGAGCCAGCGGGGTGCCGCCGGGCCGGATCAGCGCCGCCAGCGCGGCCAGCAGGACCGGCGGGACGATGTAGACCAGGGTGCGCAGCGACAGGGCGGCGATGATCAGGACGAAGACGAGGCCGCCGAGCAGGATGAAGGTGGCGGCAGGGCCGAGTCCGAGCAGCCCGATGCCCCGGGTGCGCCGCCAGCCGCCGTAAGTGCGGATCTGCGCATGTTCCTGGCCGGGTGTCATCACGGGCCTTCCTCCGGTCCCATCGCGCCAGCCGCGAGCCTTGCTGTGCTGTCAGCGGCGGATTGGCCTGCCTGGATCGCTGCTGCCGCTGCCAGGCCCGCCGGGCCCGCGGCTGCCGTCGCGCCGGTCGCGGCGCCTGTTGCCGTGCCGCCTGCGGCGGGTGCTGAACCGCCGGCCGCGTCGGCCATGCCTGACGCTGCGGCTGCGCTACTGGCTGAGCCCGTAGCCGAGCCGATGCCAGAGTCGCCGGGGGTTGCGTGGCTGCTGGGTCCGGCGCTGGCCGCGCCGATCGGCGCACCTGTGCGGAACGGCGCGGTGCTACCTGGTGGCGTTCCGCTGGCTGTGCGGGGACCGCTGGCTGGCGGCGAGTCACCGGGTGGGCTGCTGGGCGGGCTGGACGGGCTCGGCGGTACCGGCGGGTTGCCGTCCGGTGGCGGGGCCAGGCGCGAGTCCAGGTAGGCGGCTTGTTCTTGCGCCGCAGCGGCGGCACCGCTGCCTGAACCAGAGCGCGTCGCGCCGACGGCGACCGCGCCGACGGCCGCTGCGCCGAGCAGCTGTCCGCCACCGCCACCTTGGGCGGCGATCGAGCCGGTGGCCCAGGTGAACAGCTTCATCAGCGCAGGCAGCATGATCACCGAAAGCAGCAGCGTGACGAAGCCCATCAGCATCGTCCTGGTGCTGCCGCCCGACCCGATCATCGTGAACGCCGCGGCGTAGACCGCCGCAGCGGCGGGCTTGTAGCAGATCAGCGCCAGCATCCACGAGGTGATCCTGCGGATCCACGGCCTGGTCACCGGGGCTACCGTTCCGGCGGCTGCCAGCGGCAGCACCCCGGCGAGGATGATCAGCGCGGTCTGCCGGAACAGCATCAGTACCGCCTGGACCAAGGCCACGATCATCGCCGCGATGCCGAACACCACGACCACGGCGGGGGCGGCGCTGCCGCCTAGGTCAAGCACCGCCATCAGGCGCTGGGTGAAGTGACCGCCGGTCGATACGCTGAGGACCCACGATGACCAGGCGTCACCTGCTCGCAGCAGCAGTGCGGGCACGATGACGCCGAGCGTGACCGCGGCCGCCAGGCTGAGCAGGCCGCCGGACACGTCGAGCAGCGGATTCGCGCGCCGCGTCAGTGCCATCCGCAGGCCTGCGGCGATCACGCCGGCCACCGCGATGGCGGCGGTAACCGGGAACAGCCAGCCCTGGATGCGGACGACGGCGGGCTCTGCGGCCAGATTCGGGGACGGGATCTTGATCCACCAGGTTGCCGTGTTCACGACGATCCAGCGGATGCCGTCGTCGATGGCGCTGGCGATGCCGCCGAGGACGCCACCGGTCACGGTGCCGGTGCCGGGGTGAAGCAGCCTGGTGATGATGCAGGCCGGGACGATCAGGGGGTTGCAGAGCATCGGGAACTCACCTTTCGCTCGGGAAGATCGCGTAGCCGGCCAGGGATGAGATCGGCGCGGCCAGGCGCGCCCAGTCACCGCCAGGCGGTGCGGCTAGCCGCCAGTCGCCACGCAGCCAGACGACCCGGAGCCTGGTCGCGGCCAGCACGGAGGTGCCGTTGGCGCCGGGCCCGCTCGTGACAAGGCTGATGGTTGCCGCGGCGTGGCTATAGGCCAGGAATCGGTAAGCCAGCTCGAACACCGTTGGCTGCACGGGCTTTCCGCTCGATGCCCCGGCCTGGGCGTAGGAAAGGATGTCGGCTCGCAGCAGCGCCAGCGCGTAGCGGCCGGTCACCTGGCCGCTGATCGTGGGCTGGAAGACCGCCGGTCCCCATTGGGCGGCCGTGCGGACCGCGATGTTGACCGCCGCGAGCAGCGCACCTTGCGGCGTGTCAGTGAATCCGCTCGCCAGGCCGCCGCGAGTGTGACGCGGGCCTGCCGTCGAGGAGACAGGCAGCTGGATGCCGTGGAAGTCGTTCCAGCTGAGGTCCTGGCCGGCCGCGGTCGCGGTGCTGAGGCCGCCTGCCGGTTCATGACGCCGGTCAGCCGGCCGGATCTGCCTGACCCGGTGATGCGTGCTGGAGGGCTTCGGCAGGGGCCGGCCACGACGCTGGCCGGCCTGGCCTGGGCGATGGTGCCGGTGGCTTGTTGCGGCATGGCTCACGCTGTGATGAGCGCGAGTGTGACCACGGTGCGGGTGGTAGTCCAGCAGTCCCATCACGGCGAAGGCGAGGATCAGCATCGCGACCATGCCGCGGCGGAAGCTGTACCAGGCGTGGTGATGGTGCCGGCAGTGGTGATAGCAGTCTGAGTGCCAGAACATCGCGTGACCTCAGACGAAGACCGTGACGATGCCCGAGGACAGGGCGATCAGCGTCAGCCCGGCCAGCACCCAGGGGATGCCGGCAGCTCCGTCGGCGGCCAGGTTCGAGCGGTTGCGCCGCCCGATCGCCATCATCGCGCCGCAGGCGACCAGCCCGAACACCCCGGCGATCAGCGATCCCCACTTCCACCACGCCAGCAGCGTGTCCACCCGGCTCGCCAGCCCAGGCGGCGCCGCAGGCGCTGGATTCGGGACACGGCCCGCCAGGCCGCTCGGCGCGGCTGTGCTGGCAGGCTCCGCGGTCGCCGCGTGGGTGACGGCGGCATGGTGCAAGGCCAGCGCGTACATGAGTACTGACATCGGTTAGCTCCTCTGCGGAAGATCTGGAACGGGCGGTAGCGCCGGGGGAAGGCCGGCCGCCGCGCGGATCTGCTCGACCGCGCGCCTGGCTTGCCGGGGCAGCGGGACCGCGGCCGGGTCGTCAGCCAGGCGCAGCCCGGGCACGAACGGAACCCGGACGATCGCGCCAATCTGAGGTTCGAGCAGGCGGAACCTCGCGGCCGTGACCGGCGGTTCTGGCCAGCCGTCGCTGACCACCGCGAGCACGCAGACGGCTGCGCCGGCTCTCGTCACGGCCGTCACCGCTGCGGTGGCTGCGTGCGCGGCATGAGCGGTGGTGCCGCAGGTCACGATCACCGGCCGGCCGTTGGCCACCCATGCCGGATAGCGGGGAACCAGCCCTGGCCGCATCGACCCCATATCGCAAGCCGGTTGCAGCCAGGCAGCCAGCGTCGAGGTGCCCGCACCGCCGTGGGCGCCCCATACCAGCACCTGTGCGGGCCGCCAGTCAGCCGACCGGAGCCAGGGCACCGGGTCGCGCAGCGGGCTTCGCGACGCCGGTCGCGCCGGCGAACGCCGGCCAGTGGGCGGCTGATCCGGTGCCGCGGCTGACGGGCCGCGCAGTGACCGGGTCATCGCCGGGTTCCCAGCCGGCCGGGACCGGCAGGGGCGGTGCGTTCGGGAGCGACCGGGACGGGGACGGGCCGCTGCTCGGCGCTGACTCCGAGCAGTTCGAGCAGCCCGGCGGTGGGGATGCGGTAGGTGTCGCCGATCCTGATGACGCGGCACGGGAACTCGTCGCGGCGGGCAAGCTCGTAGGCTTTGGTCCGGCCCAAGCCGAGCGCCCGGGCTGCGGTCATCAGGTCGACGGTCGCGCTGGTGCGTAGCTGGCTGATGGTGACTGGTTTCATCGGCATCGGTTTCTCCTGGAACGGGAACTGGTCAGCTGACCGGAGGCAGGGCGGCTGGCCGGGTGGCGACCACCACCCCGGCGAGGTCTAAGGGGTCGATCTGCACGTCCTGGCCCTGCTGCGGCGCCTGGATGACCAGCCCGCCGCCCAGGTACATCACGACGTGACCGGGATTGGCGGCAGTGCCGTCGGCCCCGGCAGAGAACAGCAGGTCACCCGGCTGGATCTCGGACAGCGGGACTTGCGGGCCGTCTTGCCGCCAGCCGAACGTGGTCCGCGCGATCGGGATGCCGGCGGCGCCGTAGGCAGCGAAGACCAGGCCGGAACAGTCGAAGGCAGCCGGCCCGGTAGCGCCCCACTGGTAGGGCTTGCCGACCTGGCGGACGGCGTAAGCGATCGCGGCGGCTGCTGGCGAGGGAGCCGGAATGGTGTACCGGGCCGCCCAGGTCAGTACGTCTGTGACATAGGCGCTGGAGTGGTTGTAGGCGAAGACGGCTCGTTGAATACCGGCCGGAGTCCCGGCCGAGGCGCCGTCAGCGCAGAGCATCGCCGCCGCGGTGTAGATGGCGTCGGCGGGGTCGTACGGGCTCGGCATCGCACTAGGGCCGGTGCTGACCGCGAACTCGGCGAAGGTGGCGGGCTCGAACTGCATCGGCCCTTCGGCCCCGGCATAGTTCGCGCCGTAGTGCACGCCGGGCAGATCCGAGCGCCCGTTGTCGCTTTCGACCGTGCCGATCCCCGCCAGGACGCCCCACGGCAGGCCGGGGCAGGTCTGAGCCGCGGCCAGGTACAGCGCCAGGTAGCCCGGCGGGATATCGGTGAGGGCCGCAGCGCTGGGGCCGCCTGCCAGGCTGGCGCTGGCCGAACTGAGCGTCGGTACTGCCGAGGCGAGTAAGACGAACGCCAGCGGAACGGCCATCGCTGCGGCGCCGGCGGGGATGAGCCATTTGA
>DATLSX010000190.1:0-108763 GCA_035533915.1 Streptosporangiaceae bacterium | reverse complement strand
CGAGGGCGCTTTCCGGCGGCTGCCACGGCACCTGTTCCTGCCCGGCGTTCCGCTCAGCGACGCCTACGCCCCTAAGGTCGTGGTCACCAAACGCGGTCATGACGGGACCGCCGTGTCGTCCGCGTCCCATCCGAACCTGGTCGCCGCGATGCTGGAACAGCTCGAAGTCCGGCCCGGCCACCGCATCCTGGAGATCGGCACCGCGACCGGCATCAACGCCGGGCTTCTGGCCGAACTGGCTGGCCCGCGCGGCACGGTCGCCACGATCGAGATCGACCCTGGACTCGCCGAAGGCGCCCGGCGCGCGCTGACCGCCGCCGGGTACGGCAACGTCGAGGTGATCTGCGGGGACGGCGCGGCAGGGCATGCGGCTGGCGCTCCCTATGACCGGATCATCGTCACCGCCGGCGCATGGGACATACCCGGAGCCTGGTGGGACCAGCTCGGCCCTGCTGGCCGGCTGGTGGTCCCGCTGCGGCTGCACTCCAGCGACCTGACCCGCTGCATCGCCTTCGACCGGAACCGCCCGGACCAGATGACCAGCGCATCGGCACGGATGTGCGGGTTCGTCCCGCTGACCGGGGCCTGCTCAGCCACCGGCCGCACCGTTCAGCTCGCCGGCGGCGGCACCGTCAGCGTCGATCCCGCCGATACCGGCATCAGCGCACTCAGCCAGGCGCTCAGCTACCCGCCGGTCCGCGCGTGGACCGGCATCATCGCTGACTTTGACCCCGCCGAGCACCTGGACCTGTGGCTCGCCACGGCCACGCCAGGATTCGCGCGGATCGCCGAGAGCGACCAGGCTCGGCAGTCCGGGTCAGTCACCCCGGCTCGCCGCTGGGGCGGCGCGGCCCTGCACGACGGGGCGGGCACCCTCGTCTACCTCACCCTCCGCCCGGTCTCCGATGCAGCCGACGAACTCGGCGTCACCGCCCACGGCCCGGCCAGCTGCTCCCTCGTCAGCCGGACGATCAGCCTGCTGCACCGGTGGCACCGCGACAATCCTGGCGAGCCCGTCATCACCGCTTCCCCCGCCGGCAGCCCGGAACGCAGCATGCCCGGCGGCGCCCGAATCCACCGCCCGGCCACCACGTTCACCATCACCTGGTAACCGGGCCCTAGTGGCCCGGTGGCTGCGCGGACTGGGCCTCGCCGTCCTCGGCTGGACCGCGCCCGTTGCTCCCGGCGGCAGTCGTGCTGACTAGCTGGCTGATCTTGCGCCGGGACAGGCCGAACCGCTCGGCCATGGCCCGCTGGCTCAGGGGCGACCCGGTCGCGGCCGATGCCGCGTACGCGGCGAGCACCGCCTGCTCCACGTTCGCGGGTACAGGCAGGCCCGCTGGCCCGGAGGTGGTCCGCTGCGGCCCGCGTGCCCGGCGCACGAGTTGCATCACCAGTTCGACCGCACCGATGAACGCCACCGCTGGCCAGGCCGAGATCACCGCCCCGAGCAGGCCGGACTGTGCCCCGTAGGCGATGTTCGCGCCGACCGTGGCACCGATGCCGAGCCACAGCATCAGCCGGGCCAGTCCTGGCGCGTCCCGCCCGTTCCTGGCTTCATGCAGCAGCACCAGCGATGCCGCCAGGATCAGCCCGTCGACGGAAAGCGGCAGCAGCCGGGCCGCCGTGCCGGTCTGGCCATGCGAGCGGCCCAGGTCGTAGATGTGCGAGTAGCTGACCACGGCCGCGAACGCGGCCACCGCGCATACCACGGCAGCGGTCGCCGCGCGGATGAGCCTGTCGCCGCTCACCGGCCCGCGCCGGCACTCGCGTCCGCGCCCAGGGCAGCGCGCGGCCGGATCTCCGAGGCGTCCCGGTAGCAGCACGGGTAGTACAGGTTCCCTGCCGCCGTGCCGCGCGGTGCCGTCCGCCCGTCGGCCAGCACGGCCAGCTCACGGACCTCGACGCACACATGCCATTCATCAGGTCCGCACTGCTTTAGAATCGAGCCTGGCAGCCACGGCCAGGACAGCCGGCTGCCGCGCTCCTCGTCCTCGGACCGGGGGTAGCGGATCTCTACGGGGCTGTCGTCGGGGAACCTGCCGTCGTTGGCCTGGTCCATGCCGGCTCCTTTTCGGAGCCGCCGGGCAAACCTGTGTGGTTATGCCTACCTCGGCGGGGCAAGGTTACATTCACACGTGCGACCGCCCTGTTCGTAGGCGATGGTGTGATCGTCGTCGCATGCTGTCGCCGGACGACGGCAACCAGGGAAGGCACACGTTCGCTGCCGGACCTTGACCAGCTTTCGCAACGTGTCGCCAGGCCGGTAAGCGCGGGTCTGGCGCTGGTGAGTGCAGGAGCCTCGTTCCAGCCAGTTGAAGTCGAGCGTCGCAAGCCACCTAGCTGGCTCGGAGGCAGTTGCGGACGGCGACGTGCCGCCAGCCCCAGGGCTACCACGAGCGCACGCGTGGGCGAGCGCTCGGCCGTCCGGACCAGTCAGCGTCATACACCAGTGGGTGTCCCGGCCGGCGGCCAACCGCCCGGCCAGATCCCGGCAGGTATCCGCGTCCAGCGGTCCGAGACCGGCGGCTTCTCCAGGGGCGTCGGACTGGCCAAGCCACGCCGACAACGGCATCGTCAGGTTGACCGACCCTGTCAGCGCCGCGAGGCCGCGGCCCGGCTGGTCGCCGTACCTGGCGGACGCGGCGTCGGCCTGGCTGGCGCTCGGGCGCGAAGTGTCGGGCTGGTCGCGGCTGGGGCACTGCGGCGAGCCAGCAGGGGCCTGGTCAATCGGCGGTTCGGGCAGCAAGTCCTGGGGGTCGCGGCCGGTAAGCAGGGCGCTGAACACGGCAGCCCGAAGCTGGTCCATGCTGCCAGAGGCACCCGCCTGCTTCAGGGCTCGGGCGATCGCTGCGATCCTCTTATCCGCGGCGACAACCTCCGCCGCAGGCAGCTCCCGTCCTGCCAGGGCCGCGTTCCCGGTGCCTTCCTGCCAAGTCTCGACGCGGGAGTCCGCACGGCCCCGTTCCGCCCGCCGCCGGGCCGCGTCCGGGTCGATCATGAGTACCATCGACCGCAGCGCCGCGCGCAGCTGTCCGGTCGTCATCGCGGCCGCTGGGCCGCAGAACGCGGCCGCGATAGCGGCGGCAGCGACATCACTCAGCGCGGACAGCTCGGTGGCGAAGACTTCGGCCCTGCCCCGGTCGATCAGCCCCGCCGCCAGTGCCCGCAGCACGACTGGAATCCGGGCCAGGCACCGGGCCAAGCCGAGCAGCGAATCGGCAGACCTCGCGGTCAGCGTCAGGGCCGCGGCAAGCTCCGCGCTGATGTGGTCGCCGAGCCTTGAGGACTCGGGCCTCGCCGCAGCACGCCTGCGCCGGGCATCGAGTTCGCATACGGCCGCGAACTCCATCGAAGCCTGCCAAGACGACAGCCGCCGTGCGGCACACAGCAAGCCCACGAGCTCATCGTCGGACAGCCGGGCGAGCCCGGAGTCACAGGCATCGGCGGCGAATCCCGCGAGCACCGGACCGGGAGCGAGCAGATCCAGTGCCTCGCCGGCGGCGAACCTGCCAGGCATCTCGGCGGCACCTGACTCGCGACCAGCGGCAGTCCCGCGAGTGCCGTCAGGACAGGAGCCGTCAGGACAGGAGCCGTCAGGGACCGATCCGTGCCCGGCATCGGCCGGGATCAAAGACTCGGGGTGGCCTGAGCAGCTTCGCTCGGAGTCAGGTAAGCCTGCTCCTGGTTGCTCGTCCATCGGCGGACCGCTCAATGATTTCTCCACTCACCCGCACTTCAGTGGCTTGTTATCGATCACACTAGCGAGTGGGTCTGACATTTTCGCCGACACATTCGACTACTCGACCTGCCGAGGACGAACGCGGGCCGAGGACGAACGCGGGCTACGCCCTCACCTGTTGCTTCTGGTGAAGATCCGCAGGAAGAACAGGAACACGTTCAGCACGTCGAGGAATATCGACGCGGCCAGCAGCGGCGCCGACCTGATGTCGCGGGAGCGGCGCAGCCGCTGGAAGTCGAACATCGTGAAGGCCGCGAAGATCACCAAGCCGATCACCGAGTAGATCAGCGCACCATGCGGAACCCGGACGAAGATCAGCACTATCCCGAAGACGATCAGCGCGATCAGCGCGAAGAAAGCAACCCTGGCGATCGCCGAAAGGTCACGCCTGGCCGCGTAGCCAGCGGCACCGAAGCCCGCGATGAACAACGCGGTCGCCCCGCCCGCCGTCCACAGCGCCTGCGGGTCGGTCCCGGCGTAGTAAGCCAGGGTCGGGGCCAGTGCCACGCCGACCAGCAGGCCGAAGCCGACCAGCAGGGCTACCGTGAGCTGCGGCGAGCGCCGGACTGCGAAGTTCATCGCGATCAGGCAGATGAACGCCGCGATGAAGCTCACCAGCCCGAGACCATAGCTGAGATGACGCCCGGCGTAAGCGCCTGCGGCGAAGAGCGCGGCGGTCAGCGCGACATACGCCATCGTCTGGCTGAAGAGGGTTCGGGTCTCATCACGGCTGACCACACCGTATCCACCGTAAAGCGCTGAATTACTCACAAGTAGCTCCTTCCCGTTGGTGCTCGCATCATGCCTGGCATCATGCGGGCATGCGCATCTTGATCATCGGCGGCACCGCGTTCGTAGGCCGGCACCTCGCTCAGGCCGCTCTCACCGCCGGCCACGACGTCACCCTGTTCCACCGCGGCCGCACTGGCCGCGACCTGTTCCCGCAGGCCACCCACCTGACCGGCGACCGCGACCAGGACCTGTCCGCGCTCGCTAACAGGAAGTGGGACGCGACCGTCGACGTCTGCGGCTACCTGCCGCGCCAGGTGCGCGCGCTCGCCGCCGTGCTCGGCGCCCGGGGCGGCCAGCATGTCTTCATCTCGTCCACGTCGGCCTACCGGACCCCGATCGCGCCAGGATTCACCGAGCAGAACGCGCCGTTGGCCGAGCTTGCCGACCCCACGACGGAAGTGATCACCGACCAGACCTACGGCGGGCTCAAGGTCGCCTGCGAGCGCGCTGCCGCCGAACTGTATGACGCGACCACGATCGTCAGGCCCACCTATGTGATCGGCCCGCACGACTACACCTGCCGGTTCCCCTGGTGGGTACAGCGGATCGCTCGCGGCGGCACCGTGCTCGCACCTGGCGACGCGAGCGACCCGATCCAGGTCATCGATGCGAGGGATCTGGCGGACTGGGTCGTGTCGCTGATCGCCCGGTCAGTGACCGGTACGTTCCACGCGGTAAGCCCGGCGCCGCCGTTCGGCTTCGGTGACCTGCTCGCGGCGATCAGCTCGCAGGTCGCGCCGCCGGGCACCGAGCTTGCCTGGGTGGGCAAGGATTTCCTGCTGGCGGCCGGGGAGACCGACGCGAGCCTGCCACTATGGCCAGGCGGTGACAGCGAGCGCGACATCAACGCTGCCGACCCGGCAGCCGCCTACGCCGCCGGATTGCAGCCGCGTCCGATCGAGCAGAGCATCGCGGAGATCCACGCCGCGGAGCTGAAGTCACCGACGCCAGCCGGGCCGGGAATCGGGCTGGCACCTGACCGCGAAGCCGAACTGCTCGATCGCTGGCGAGCTAGCGCCCCGACGAGCTAACGACCCGGCAGGCTAGCCGCGGCGAGTATAGAGGAACCCGCCAGGATGGCCGGGCGGCTCGGGAGCGGGCAGTATCTGACGCGGCAGCATCGGCGCCGCGCCGCGCCGTCCCCACTCCCTCGGGTAACCGAGGGAGACCTCGTGATGCGGCACGCCGTCATGCCAGGTCGTGCGAGGAATATGCAGATGGCCGTAGACGACGGCCGCCGCGTTGAAACGGACATGCCAGTCGGCCGTGTGCACCGTTCCGCACCACTGCGCGAACTGCGGGTACCGCAGCACCCGAGTCGGCTCCCTGACCAGCGGGAAATGGTTCACCAGGACGGTCTTGGCCGCCGCGGGCAGCTCGGCCAGCCTGCGCTCGGTGTAGGCCAGCCGGGCCGCGCACCATTCTTCCCTGCTGCCGAACGGGTCCGGGTGCAACAGCATCTCGTCGGTGGCCACGATCCCCGTCTCGAAAGCATGCGCCAGTCCCTGCGCCTTCGTTGTCGCTCCGTCCGGCAGGAAGGTGTAGTCGTACAGCACGAACAGCGGCGCGACGAACACCGGGCCGCCTTCGCCGTCCCAGATCGGGTAAGGGTCTTCGGGAGTGACTACGCCCAGGCTGCGGCAGCGATCCACCAGGTACTGATACCGCTCGGTGCCGCGCAGGCCGAACTGCTCCCTGCGGTGCGTCCATAGCTCGTGATTCCCCGGCGCCCACACCACTTTCGCGAAGCGTTCACTCAGCGTGCCGAGCGCCCACTCGATGTCCGCGGCGAACTCGCCGACATCCCCGGCCACGATGAGCCAGTCACCGGACGTGCGCGGCCGAAGGCCGGCTGCGATTTCCCTGTTCTGCTCGTAGCCCACATGCAGGTCGCTGACGGCGGCCAGGGCGGGCGCGGGCGCGGTCTGGCTGGTCACCGTCGCCGACCAGGACGGGCATGCAGTGCGCAACCGTTCCGCAACATCTCGGCTCCTCGTCAGATCTCGTCAGACCTCGGCGGCACAATCGAAGCGTGCGCGTAGCAGTGGTGCCCGGACCGGGGCAATCCGGGCTGCTGCATGAGCTTAACGACGATGGCACCACGCGCGGGCGGCCCGTTGAAGCCAGGGATCTCTTCGAAGCTATCGAGAAATATGAGCGCAACACAGACCTGCGGTGGGTCTGGCCCTCCTCCGCTGATCTTTACCCCGCGCTGCTGCGCGCCGGGGTGCGGGTCGCACGCTGCCATGATGTCGCGCTAACCGACGCGCTGCTGGCGGGCCGGGACGGCCCGGCGGGACGGCCGACGGACGCGATGGACCGGCTGCGGACGGCGCGGGCGCGCTGGCGGGTGCCGTCCGGAACGGCGACCGTTCAGCAGGCCTTGTTCGACGCGGCTCAGGTCGGGGCCGCGAGCCAGGAACCGGACCCGGCGCGCACCCGCGACGCCCTCGACGCACTGATCGCGGTGCATGCGGACCAACTGGCCGCGATCGCTGCCGACGAGCATCCGGCCAGGTTCGGCATGCTGGTCGCCGCCGAGTCCGCCGGTGGTCTCGTCGCAGCCGAGATGAGCCTGGCCGGGCTGCCCTGGCGGCCGGAGGTGCATGATGCGCTGCTGACCGAACTGCTCGGACCACGACCGCCGGCGGCCGGGTTCGCCGCCAGGTCCGGAGCCGGCCTGGCAGCGCGGCCACCGAAACTCGTCGAGCTCGCGGCGCGGATCGCGGCCGCTTTCGGTACCCGCGGGCCGGTCAATCCGGACTCACCCGCACAACTGCTCCGCGCGCTCGCCGCGGACGGAATCCGGCTGCCGTCGACTCGGCTGGCCGTACTGCGTGACGTCGATCATCCGGCCATCCCGCCGCTGCTTGAGTACAAGGAGCTTTCCAGGCTGCACTCGGCCTTCGGCTGGTCCTGGCTCGACAGCTGGGTAACCGACGGAAGATTCCGGCCGGAGTACGTGGTCGGTGGCGTCGTGTCTGGCCGCTGGGCCTCGCACGGGGGTGGCGCACTACAGATCCCGAGGATGCTGCGCCGCGCCGTCGTGGCCGATCCTGGCTCAGTCCTGGTGGTCGCCGACGCGGCGCAACTCGAGCCCCGCGTGCTCGCGGCACTCGCCGGGGACCGGGCGTTCGCGGCGGCGGCCGCTGGCGGCGACCTGTACGCGGAACTTGCCGGCGCGTTCGGCGGCGACCGGGCCAAGGCGAAGGTGGCCATGCTGTCGGCCATGTATGGCGGGGCAGGTGGCGAAGCGGGCCAGTTGCTTGCGGTACTGCGGCAGCGGTTCCCCGCTGCGGCTGGCTACGTCGAAACGGCGGCACGGGCGGGCGAGGAAGGCCGGGTCGTCAGGTCGGTGCTCGGCCGGACCTGCCCGCCGCCGTCGGCCAGCTGGCGTGCGCTCACCGAGGAGTCCGCCGATCCGGACGGTACGCGGGACCCGCAGGCCGGCCGCGCCGCACGCGCCAGAGGCAGGTTCACCAGGAACTTCGTCGTGCAAGCCAGCGCCGCTGACTGGGCGCTGGTGCTCCTGGTCGGCCTGCGAACCGAGCTGGCAAAGCTCAACAAGGGCCCTGAACTGGTCTTCTTCCAGCACGACGAGGTGATCGTGCATTGCCGGGCCGAACAGGCCGATGCGGTCGTCGCGGCGGCGTCGCGGGCGGCGAGTGACGCTGCCCGGCTGGTATTCGGCCGCACGCAGGTCGCGTTCCCGCTCAGCACGGCCGTCGTGGACTGCTACGCCGACGCGAAGTGAGGCAGGTACTCGCAGTCTGGGGCCAGTCGCGGGGGGGCAGCGGCCGGGGTCAGCGGTCGATATCGACCGGCGGCAGATCCGCCACCTCCTGCTTGCTGATCCGCAGCTTGATCCCTTCCTCGACGTCAGTGATGACGCTGACCGGGATGGCGACCTCCTTGCGCCCCCACAGGTGCCCTTCGGCAAGCAGCACGTGCGAGACGTGGTGGCTGGCCGGTTCGATCACGAGCCCGTGGACGCGGCCGATCGCGCCGTCAGTGGCGTACACCGGCTCGCCCCGGCGCACCTCGATCTCGCCGGGCGGAACGGTGTCGTACGTCACCGTCTTGGACACGCCGGGGACGGAGTCGCCCGAGAGACTGTGTCCGCCGTGCAGGCCATAATAGGGCCAGGAAAGCACCTGCTCGGCGCCGTACATCTGGTAGCCCTGGGAACCTGGAACGAACTGTGTCTCCTCGGCGGAGTCGAAGCGCTCGAACTCGGCCATCGTGCAGTTCAGGTTCACCCCGTCCGCCGCGGGTGTCGCGAGCTCGACCGGGACGAGGCGGCCGAGACCCAGCCGGTGCTTCGGCTCGACGACGAGGTGCGTCATCGTCCGTGCGACCGGATCGACCACCACGCGCTTGACCGTCCCGCAGACTCCGTCCGCACAGGTCGCGTCCGCACCGATCGTGAAAGACAGCGTCTGCGCCATGGCAACCCCCCGGTTCGGCCGACACCCCGTTACCTGGACCCTAGCGCACTGCGGCGGGCGCGATACCGCGAGTGAGCTGGCGGAAGAGTCGCTCGGTGTCGGGATGCGGCTCACCGCCAGGCGCGACCTCGGCTATCGCGTCGAGGCACTTACCCCAGGCCTGTGTCACACCGGCGGGATTACCTGCCTCATGCTCAGCCCGCATGACCACCCGCCACAGTTGCTCGGCGGCGGTCTCGGCGGTCAGGCCAGCCCGGGCAGCGCGGCCCGCCGCGTGCGGATCACCGGCGGCGAACTCCAGCTGCGCGAGCAACTCGGCCGAGTCGACGATCTCGGCTCTCATGGTCTCGATCAGGCCCACATCGATCCACCAGTGATAGCAGTCGGCGAACGGCTGACCGCGAACAAGCGCTAGTGCCGCCCGGAGATCCGCCCGGCACTGGTCTGCCCGGCCGCGTCTTGCGAGCGCGCTGAACGTGGACCAGTCCAGGCCCACGTCGGAGTGCGGGACATAGATTCCGCTGCCGAGGTGGACGATGTACTCCTGCCCGTCGGGAGCCTGGCCAAGGCGCTTGCGACCGCGCGTGATGAGCTGCCGCACAGAGTCGGCAGGACGAGGATGGTCGGCATCGGCACCGAGCAGCGTGCACAACGCGGAGTTCGACAGCCCGATCGGAGCGTGCAAAGACAGCGCCAGCAAGAGTTCGGCCTGTTTCGGCTGGAGCGGTTCGGCCGGGCCGAGAATCTGAACCGGGCCGAGCACGTTCACCCGCAGGCTCGGAGCCGCGTGCCGGGGACCCGGGCCGGGATGACGCCAGAGCCCGGCGGACTGACGCCAGACAGCTCCGTCGCCGGACTCGGCGGAGTCGGCGGGCGCAGCGGAGTCAGCAAGCGCAGCGGAGTCAGCAAGCGCAGCGGGCGCAGCGGGCGCAGCGGCTGCGCCCGGATCGCCGGTCTCGCGGAAGTGTTCAGACTCGTCGCGGTCTTCCAGTTCGCGCAGATCATCCTCGAGTCCGCGCATCACTTCGGATTCGCGGATATCTTCGGGGTAGCCCGGCTCGGGGCGGCCGACCGGCCGGAGGAACGCCTCGTCACGCAAATCGAGGGTGCCAACCGGCGCGGCGGCCAGCGTCATCCAGGGCGGCGCGCCTGAGTCGTCATACGGAGCTTCGCCCGGCCCGACGTCGGCCGTATCCATGGCCGTGGCCAAGACACCGATCAGCGCTTCGTACTCGGTAACGGTCAGCGTCTGCGGCCAGACCGTGATCTTGTGCTGCGGGCCCAGGTAGGCCAGGGTGATGGTGGCGACGATGTCACCGGCGACCTCGCCGTCGGGCTCGAGCTCGAACACGGCCGGCGCCAGTTTGCCGTCGTCAGCCTGGGTGTCTCCGGCCACCAGCGCAGCGATCCCGCCAGGTCCGTCCACCAGTTCGAGCAACCGCGACATCTGAGCCGGAGTCGGCTGTACCCGGCTGACCAGGAGAGTCAGGCCCCAGTCCTCGTCTTCTGGGTCCGACACCCGGCGGGTTCGGACGTCGGCAGGGCCGCCGTCGCCGAGCCGGCTAGCGACCGTGTCTGCTCTGGCCTCGAGCAGGTCAAGCGCGCTGTCCAGGTCTGCGCACAGCTCCGCGCGTCCCAGCACGTCGAGCTCGTCACAGCCGACAAGCACCAGGTCGTACCAGCCACTCCACCGGCTGGACGCCAGTTCGGTCGCAGCGGTGACGAGCAGCCGGTCGGTCAGATCGCCTGGTCCATCACAGCAGGTGACCCGCATGGCTTCCAGGTCGAGCAGCAGATAGCCGCCATCCTGGGTGGCCCCGGCGGTGAACAGTCCAGGCAGCAGGTCGCCCACTTCGCCGGGCAGCGGCGGTCCGATGATCGTCTCCAGCGCGGCTTCGGCGAGATCAACCGTCCAGCACATCGCCTGGCGAGCCGGAGCGATCACGAACGGTGGCGGCGGCGGCGCGGCAGCAGGAGCGGACAGCAGGACGTCGAGGCAACCTGGGATGAGGTGGATGCCGACGATGGGCGGCAGCGGCGCGCCGCTGAGAGCGACCCCATCGCTCAGGGCACGCAACGCCTCGCCCAGCGAGTCAGGCCGTTCTGTGTCGTCGGCCTGGTCCCAGCCGCGCAGGTGCCCCGCCGGATCAAGGGTCGCCTGCCCGATAGGGCCGGCACCGGCGAGTGCGTCAGTTCCGTCTGGCAGGATCGAGACTTCCGGCTGGTCTGCGCCTGACCCAGTGCCCCACCTCAGCCGTCCCGCGGCATCGAGCGGCTCCGTCGTCTCCTGCGGGCTGAGCGGCTGCGGACGCACCAGCGGTTCGCGTTCGGGCATCGGTTCGTGCCAGTTAGGCGGACCATAGGCAGCCGCAGCCCGAAGCTTGCGCTCGATGCTCTGCTCCGCCGGATCGGTCGGCAGTGCGATCCGGCGGCCTGGCCGCCGATACTGGCGTTGCCGATGCCTGAGCCGGTCGAGGCTAGCCAGCGCGCCGCCCGCGAGCAGTCCGAGCGTGAAGAGCGCGCCCTCGGCAACTTGCCCGTGCTGACCGGGGGTCAGCGCGGAAGCCCTGCCCGCGGAGCCGGCCGCCTCAGGGCCGCTCGCGCCCGCTGGCCCGGTCGACGCTGGCCCGGTCGACGCTGGCCTCGACACAGGCTTGGTCAACGCCGGCCTGGTTGACGCTGGCGCCGCGCCGTGGCCCGCGGCGGCGTGCGGTTCACGGAAACTGCGATGGACGGATGGGTGACCGCCGTGACTCGCACCGCCCTGACTCGCGCCACCCTGACCGCCTGCGGCGTCGGAGGTGCCAGTGCTCGTGTCCGGCAACCACAGGTGCCAGCCAGGCAGGATCAGCGCTGGGTTGGTGAACACCCGGCCGCCGCCCATGTCACGCCCGACGTTGAGCGTGAAGATGTCGGGATAGCGGTCCCCGGCACCAAGGTAACGCTGCGCGATCGTCCACAGGCAGTCGCCGGGGCGCACCACGATCGTGTGCAGCGGGGGCTTGTGCGCCGTCCCGACGGTCCAGGCTGTGTTGTCCTGCGGAGCCGCTGCGTTCTGCGCGGTCGCAAGCCCGGCTGAGCCGGCCGGCGTCACGGTAGCCGCGATCGCCGGCGACGACGCGGCCAGCGTGACGACAGCCGGGCCGCTGAACGTCAGGGCGGACAACGCAACCAGTCGGCCGGCCACGCCCTGCAGGCCGGCCAGGTGCAGCCGGGGAGCCCGTCGGCCGCGCAGCGCTGCCTGAGTCTCGGTGACCACCGCCACGGTAAAAGCCGCCCAGGCCAGCCAGGAAAGCTCACGGACGGCGCCGAGGAACAGGCTGCCGTTGTCACGGTGCAGGAACAGGAACATCACATGCCGCCACGACGGCAGGTGTGCGGGGATGGGTGAACCACCGAGCTTGTAGAGCAGCAGCGGAAGCCCGGCCGTCATCGCCATCAGCGTGAGCATCGCCGCCAGGCCGCTGAAGAAGTCCCTGGCCGGCCGCGTGGTCATGAGCCGGGTCCCGTCACGCCAGTGACCAGCGACGCGACCGCCGTGCCCGTCGAGGTCATCGAGTCGATGCCGACCAGCGAGAGCACGGCGGTCCGCTCGGTGACCGTCACGCTGACCCGGATCCTCTCCGTGCCGAAGGCGCTCACCGATCCGTGGTAGCCGGCGCTGGCCAGGTAGGCGCGCGCGGCCGCGATAGCCTGCGGCTGGTCCACCTGGAAGCGGCCGGCGCTGTACGCGGCCGACCTGTCCACGATCCCGGCCCCGGCTCTGGCAGCCTCCTGCGCGACCGCATAGGCGTTCTCCGTCTGGTTCAGCTTCCGCCCGCCGTCGATGACCAGCCCGGCCAAGGCCAGCAGCACCACCATGAGCGCGGCGAGCATCAGCGTGAGCGAGCCGCGGTCACGCTCGCTGCCGGTGAGCGCAGCGTCGAGATGTCGCAGCATTCAGGACTCCTCTTAGTGCATCGGCGCTGGTAGCTGATCCTGCGCAGGCAGGTGTGACACGGCCGTGACAGGAATGCCGAGCGCTCGCGTGGGAAGTGTTGCTGGTTCGTGGTGGACAAGTCTTCGCGACGTAACCAGCACCGGCGCACCAGACCTGTGGTGGCTTCGCCCGGCGTCGGCACCAGCTGATAGACATTCCGCATGCGGGCTGGCCGACTTCCCATCGATGAACAGGCGGCGCAATTCCAGGCGGCACTGCGCCAGAACGAGACGCTGATCTGGGTGCTTGACGGAGCAGCCCGGATGGGCCTGCCAGGCTGGTACCTGGTTGCCGGGTGCTTGTATCAGACCGTGTGGAACGTGGTCACCGGCCAGCCGCCTGAGGCAGGAATCCTCGACTACGACCTCGCCTACTGCGACGACTCGGACCTGTCCTGGGACGCCGAGGACGCGGCCATCCAGGCCGGGCACAAGATATTCGGCGACCTGCCCGCCCCGGTGCAGATCCGCAATCAGGCGCGCGTCCACCTGTGGTACGAGCAGAAGTTCGGCGTGCCCTGCCCACCGCATGAGTCGACCGAGGCGGCGATCGACACCTATGAAGCCACCACCGCCTGCCTCGGCGTCCGCACCGAACCCGGCGGGCGGTGGCGCATCTACGCCCCGCACGGGCTGGCCGACGTGTTCAACCTGGTGGTGCGCCCCAACCAGGTGCTGGCGACCCGCGAGATCTACCAAGCCAAGACCGCACGCTGGCAGCGCCAATGGCCCGGCCTCACCGTCCTGCCCTGGCCAGCAGGCACAGAGCCAGCCGGCGCCAGTACGACGGTACGCTGAGGACCGCACGTGACCAGCGACCGCCGTCCCGCGACAGCCTGGGACGCCGAATAGTGCTGACAGCACCGCGGCCCGAGGGCTCTGGCTACCTTGAGTTCCCGAACCCGAGGACCCAGATGCGCTCATCAGGCACCGCCGGTACTCGGGTTGACGCCGGAGTGGCCTGCGGAATTACTGAACCCGAGCGCTCTTGACCGGTAGGGATCGAGCGGCGAGCTGAACCTGGCGGTCAGCCTGCGTGAACCCGGCATGCCGGGGACGAGCAGGTCAGACAACGGCACCGTGCAGGTCACGACCACGCTGACCTGGGCTGGTTGCCCCAGCGGTGTGGCGAACTGGCTCAGGTTCAGCAAGACGGCTGGCCGACAGTGCAGGCCGTCGCCCCGGAGCGCGGCGCCGGCGCTCAGCAGTGCCGCCTGCCGCGCGGTGGCGGCTGACTGCGAGATAGACGCTTGCCGCGCGGCGTCTCGCGCGGCGGCGGCGACCGCACTCTGGGCCACCGAGGTGCGTCCTGCGGCAATGACCAGGCCGATGAGAAACATAATGACCGGAGCGATGATCACTAGTTCAAGCGCGGCGTTACCCCGGTCGGCGACCGCGTGGCAGTGTTGGCGAAGCTGGCACTGGCGAAGCTGGCACTGGCGAAGCTGGCACTGGCGAGTCCGGCACTGGCCGGACAGCGATGCTCCGCGAGTCCTGAGCGCCGGACAGGCCCAGGGCGCTCGATGAGCCAGGCTGCGACTAGCCACGTGTCACCGGCCAGCCGGTCACTGCCCGTTGCCCGGGCATGGCGAGCAGGTGCCCGGGCGCGGCGAGCCGCTCAGCCGACCCGACTGCGGTAAACCGTTCGACTGGCGCGGTGACGACCTCACGTACGGTGATCACCATTCCAGGTACCAGGGACGGCACCCGGCCGCTCACCGTAATCCGTACGGTCGTCGCGGAGCTTCCGGCCGCCGAGGCGACCGGGGCGACCAGGAAACCAGGCGCCGCCGCCGTTGCGAAGGCGACGGCAGCCCGGACGCCTGGTCCTGGCGGGGGTTGCGCCGTCCGGGCCACGTCGGCACCGCGCCGTGCCGCCGCCAGCGCGGTCTCCCGCGCCAGGTACCAGACCGACGCCTGGGCAATGACCATGATGCCCGCCAGGAACACCGGGACGACGATCACGTAGCTCAGCATGAGCGCTCCGGCGTCCGCCATCGCGCCGCCTCGGCGCAGGCGCGACCAGATGCGGCGCGGGTGCCTGCGGCTCGGGTCCCCGCGGCTCGGATCTAACTCCCGCACGCTAGGGCAGTTTCCGCGCTTCGGCACGGATCGCGCTTCGGAAAATCCCCGCACCGACCGCGACGGCGGCAACCAGCGCGGCCGCGATCACGATCCATTCGAGGGTGAGGGCACCGATTTCGTTACCTCGGAAAAGGGCGCGGCCCCGGCTGCGGGCGTGAGCCGCCAGGTAGCTCACGGCTAGCCACATCGTGTCCATCAGGTGTCTCCTTCGTCAAGACGGAAGTTCACCCGAACGTCCGGTAGACGATCGGGAAGACGATCAGCAACAGGAACCCGGCTCCCAGCAGAGCGATGGGGACGACCATCGTGGTACTGCGCGAACCAGCCTTGGCCCTGGTCGTGGCGAGCGCTTCCGCGCGCATCGACTCGGCGCGGGCGGCCAGTGTCCGCAGGATGCTCGCGCCTTCGTGGCCCGCGGCCTCGGCTATCTCCGCGAGGTCGGCTAGCTCGGCCACACCGGTCTGCGCGGCCAGGGCGGCGAGCCCGTCCCAGGGCGGCCGGCCTGCCTTGCGTGCCGCGGCGAGGGAGTCGGCGATCCTGGCGAACGCCCAGCCGCCGCCGATCTGGGCGGCGGCTTCGAGCGCTTCGGTCGGCCCCGCTCCGGCCCCGCGTTCCAGCGCCACCAGGTCGAGGTAGCTGGTGAGAGCGTGCCGGAAATTGGCCCGCTTCTCGGCCGCGTTCACCCTGGTGACCAGGTCAGGCGCGAAGAACAGCACAATCCCCAGCGCGATCGAGGCAACCGCGGGCACGGCGAGCGGCGGCTGCTGCCCGGCCGCCACGAGCAGGACCGCCAAGGTGGGGACGATGCCGAGGCCGACCAGCCCGCAGACGACCTTGCTGGTCATCCACTGCTCGCGGTCCTGGCCGAGAATTGCCAGGTCGGCGGCGGGTACCGGCAGCCACGGCAGCGCGGCGGCGAGCCGCCGGCCAAGCGATCGCCGCGCCGGCGGATCCAGGTCGTCCCCGGCCGTCCCGCCGATCCTGGCCAATGCCGCGTCCAGCCGCGGCCCGCCAGGCAGTATCTCGCTGACGGCGGCATACAGGCCCAGGCCGATCAGCGCGCCGGCCGCCGTCACGAGCAGGTTCACCGCACTCCCCCGGCGATCGGCTCGGACTGGTAGTCGTCGGAGTACTGCGGCGGCTCGTCGAGGAACCGGCCGGGAACGGGGATCGCGCCAAGCCGGTGCAGCCATGCCAGGCCGGCCGCGTACAGTCCGGCGACCAGCGCGAGGACTCCCTCGCCCGCGAACGTGCCGTACGGGGCCGAGTAGGCCTTGTTCACGATCGCGAACAAGGTGAACCCGCCGATGAAGGCGACGATCCAGCGCAGCGTGGTCCGGTGCTGCGCCCGGTCGGCCTCGATTTCCCTGCGGGCCGCGACGTCCTTGGCGAGCAGTTCCGCGAGTGCGGCAAGGATTCCCTGCACCCCGCCGCCGCGCTGTCCGGTAGCGATGATCAGCGCGGCGACGATGCGGTCGCCGGCCGGGTCGTCGATTTCGTCGGCGAAGGCCCGCAGCGCCTGCGCTGTGCCGACTCGCGCGGACAGCCGCCTGGCCAGTGCGGTGACCGGCGCCGCGATAGCGGCCGGCGCCGTTCTGGCGCTGACCTCGAGCGCGTCTTCCAGGCCGCGGCTGGCCGTGAGCATGTCGGCGAGCCGCCGGGTCCACTGCTCCAGTCCTTCGAGCACGGCGGTTCGCTGCCGGGCGGCCCGGGTCGCGGTGAGCCGCGGGATGAACACCACGGCCACCGCCGCAGCGAGCGCGGCGACCGGCCAGCCGGTTACCACCAGCATGGCCAGGCCCGCGATCATGGCGAACAGCGCCCTGCGCTTGGCGGCAGCGGTGAGCTTGCGTGGCGAGATGGCGAGCCTGGACGGGACGGCAGCAGGCTTCGCACGCCGGGTGAGTTCGGCCACGAGCAGCACCAGCCCACCGGCGACAAGCGCGCCTGCCAGCGCAGCGAGCAGGGTCACCGGTTCACCGCCAGTTGCCCGGCTGAATCGTCGGCCGGTGCCGGTCGAGCAGTTGCGCGTTGAAACCTGCCGCCTCCAGCCGGGCCAGCATGCCCGGTGACGGAGTATGCGCGGCGACCGCCTTCCCGGTGGCGCCAGACGGCAGGAACAGCCGGTTGACGGATGGGCGCTCGGTATCACCGGGCGGCATTACCTCAAGGATCTCGGACACGTAGCGCACCGTCCGATGCCCGTCGTACCGCTTGCGCACCTGGACGATCAGGTCGACGGCCATGCCGACCAGGATGTGGATGGCACGCTCGGCCAGCGCCAGGCCGCCGCGCAGCCCGAGGATCAAGATCCGGTCGAAGGCCTCGGACGGCGAGTTGGCGTGCAGCGTGCACATCGAGCCGTCCTGGCCGGAGTTCATCGCCTCGAGCATCGGCATGATCTCGCCGCGCCGTACCTCTCCGACGATGATCCGCTGCGGATTGTGCCGCAGGGCATGGGCGATCAGGTCGTGCAGGGAAATGGATCCCGCGCCTTCGGAGTTGGCCTCCCGCGCCTCGAACGCGATCACATCCGGATGCTGCTCCCGTTCGTGCAGGTAGAGCTCGTACTCCGTCTCCAGCGTGGCAATCCGCTCACCAGGTGCGATCTCGCTGGCCAGGGCGCGCAGCAGCGTGGTCTTCCCGGCGTTCACGCCGCCGGTGACGATGATGTTGCAGCGGCTCCGCACCGCGGCCCCGAGGAAGTCGGCGGTCACCTGGTCGAGCGTGCCGAGCTTGACGAGACCGGGGAGAGTGACGTCGAGCTGCCCGTGCCTGCGCAGTGACAGGCACGGGCGCGGCGTCACCGACATGGTGGCGGTCAGCCGCGCTCCGCCGATGAGCGCCACGTTCACCAGCGGCGAGGCGCCAGAGAAGTCACGTGCCGTCTGGCCGCCACGGCTGGCCCAGGTGCGGATCATGGCGGCCAGCGCCTCGTCGCTCGGCGCGATCGGCGCGGCTGCCACCCGTTCACCGGTGGTATAGGTCACCCAGACCTGGTCGCATCCGTTGATGTCGACGTTCTCCACCTCGGGGTCGCGCAGGTATCCGGCGAGCGGGCCGAGGCCGTACCGCTGGTCGTAGACGGCCTGCGCCATCGTGTCCAGGCTGGCCGGACTTGGCACTTGCGCGCCGAGCCTGACTTGCCGCTGCGTCCATCCCCTGACCGCGTCGCGGATAAGCGGCATCACTTCGGACTGGGGTGCCCGGTCCGGGAGCACGTCGGCGACGCTGCCCAGGACCTCTGGCACACCAGCCAGCAGCCGCGCATCGGTGAGACCTGGAGGCTGCGGGCGGTACTCGTTCCGGGCGATCTCCGCTTTCCTGGACTCCGCTGTCCCGGACGGAACCGGCGGCCACAACAGCCCGGTCACCGGATGCTCCCGCTCGGCACTGCCGACGGCTCATCCGGCTTGGCGTGCGCGGCGGCCTGGATCATCGCCTGCCCGGCCGCCTTCGCGGCCTGCAGCAGCGGGCGCCCGGCCAGGCTGGTCCGGCGGCCGCGGCCGTCGGACAGCACCTCGGCCGTCCTGACGTCGATCGGCAGCGATCCGCGTACCGGCACGCCCAGCGCCTTGGCGATCTCGGCCCCGCCGTGGCCCCGGCTGGTGCCGACGAGGACCAGCCCGAGGCGCTCGGTACCGCCGAGCAGTTGCGACAGCATCTCGATCCGCGGCCTGGCACCCGCGACCTGGCGCAGCGTCGGGCGCAGCACCAGCACGACCGCGGCGGCCTGGGACAGCACACTCAGCGGGTAACCCTCTCCGGCGTCGAGCCGGCCGCAGTCGGCAATGACATCGGTGGCCTGGCCGGCGAGCGCTGCCGTCACCGCTGGCCAGGCCGGCGCCAGGCTCGTCACCTGGCGCGGATCGCTGATCCCGGCGAGGAAGGCCCGCTGGCCGCTGCCGTCGAGCGGCACGAGCTGACTGCCAAGCTCGGCGGCCACCGCCGCAGGGCCCCGGCCGGCCTCGAACGCGACGCCGAGCAGGCCACGCGGAGCCGTCAGATGGCCGGCGAACAGGCCGGCCAGGATGTCTCCGCACCCTGGATCGCATTCGGCAAGGAGGACCGGCCGGGGCCAGGTCAGCGTGAGCGCAAGCGCCGTGGTCGTCACTCCGGCCGCCCCGCCGGGCGAGACCAGCGCGTACAACGTCATCAGGTCACCCGCTTGGTGATGACCAGCGCGAACTGGCCGGTGGACGCCTGCTGGGCGAGCACCGCACCGGCCCCGGCCGAGACGATCAGGTCGACCACCTCGAAACCGTCCGCGTCGACTGCCTGGCTGACACTCTCGACCACTCCGGCGACCGGAGAGCCCAGCGCCGGAGCACCGCCCGCCGACCCGCTCTGGCCCTGCGCGCCCGGCGTCGCCACCACGAGCACCTGGTCACCGGGGTCCAGGCCGTCGGCTGGCAGCACCGAGGGGCGGACTGGCAGCGGGACGAGCACCTGGCCCGGCCCTGGCGGGCGCGATCTCGCCAGCTCCGAAGCGGTCAGCAGCATGCCGGGGTGCAGGGAGGTCCCCGCGATCTGGCCGATCACCCCGGACAGCTGACTGGCCGGAATGACCTGCACGCCAGAGCCGGCCGACACGTCAGCGGTCCCGACCGAGCCGGCCTCGATGACCGCGCCGGGCGGCACATCGGCCGTCACGACGATGACCGGCACCCGATGGTTCGTTGCGGTATAGACGGCGGTGCTGGCCAGCATGCCCGCGCCGACCAGCGCGCAGGCGAGTGCGATCATGCCCGGCCTGCGCCGGCGCGGCAGCCTGGCCAGATAGAGCGGCGACTGCGCCGCCCGGGCGCGGCCGTTCAGGTCGGGTTCGGCCTGGGGGTGGAACGCCGTTCCGACCGCTGGCCCGTTCCGCCCGTTCACGGCGTGGTCACCAGCGCCTCGGCCTGGGCGATCCGTACCGCGAACGCTGTCGCCGTGGTGAACCCGTTCGTGATCACGCCACCTGCCCCGCCCGAGCCGGTCCAGCTGATCGTCCAGGTGACGACCAGCGCTGTCTGGTAGGCATTTCCCGGCTGCCCGGCCGAGGGACGGCGGTAGGTATAGGAGCAGCCGGTGTGCTGCTGGCTAGCCGGCAGCTTCCGGTCGAAGACGGAACCAGGCCCGCGGCAGGACACCGCCGACATCCCGCCGCCAGGGACGTAGCTGATCGTGGTGGGAATGGCGACCGCGTTCGCCCAGACCGGACCGGCGGTCACCATGATGCTGACCCGCCGCCACTGGCTGCGCGGTACCCAGAACCATTCGGGCAGGCCGACGAGTCCCTCCTTGCCCTTCGGCGGTGCCGTCGCCGCGCTCAGGGTAGGCACGGTCAGGTCAGCGATCGCGATCTTCAGCAGGTCGACCGGGCTGATGGCGGGCACTCCGGTCTTCTTGCTTACCTGGACAAGCTGACCGCCGAGCGAGCCAGGGTTGGCGCCTGGGCAGGTCATGATGTCCCACTGGTAGCCAGGCTGCGGTGGCCCGGTGCCGGTGCGCTGCAGGACGCCCTGGCTCGCGGGCGCGTACGTGCAGGTGTAGGTGGCCGAGCCACCGGACCCGCCGCTGCCTGGGCCGCCGCCGCTGTAGACGCAGATCCAGGTGTAACCGATCGGGTAGCAGCCGCCGCTGCCGCCGCCGCCGCCAGCCGCCAGCCGCGCGGCCGACGCAGCTGCCGTGACGGCGGCCGGGCCGGCGATGGCGGCAGCCAGGCTGGCCAGCGCTCCGGCGGCGAGGGCGACCGCCAGGACTGCCGGATTCAGTATGCGCATGCTTGCACCACCGGGATCGCGCCGGTGACCAGCCATCGCCCGTGATCGAGCACGAGCGTGGTGATCAGGTAGTCGTGTGACTGGCCAAGTCCGCCGACGACCTGGCCGGTCTGCTGGTCCTGGAAGCCCACGTGACTGAGGTCGACGCAGTCGTGCACCGCCGCGGTCCGCCGGCTGGTGAGCTTCACGCTCATGATGTGGAACACCGGGCTGCCAAACGCCACCTCGTGCCGTCGCCAGAGCACCTGCATGCCCCTGACCAGGGACGGGATCGCCGCGCCGGGAATGTAGCCGACCAGGATCGTCCGGGCACGCGCACCGCTGCGCGAATCGAGTGCCGCGTTGGTCGCCTGCCAGTAGCCCTCGTAGGCCGCGACGACGAGCTGGCGGGCCGTCGGCCGTGCCGGGGCGGCACCGGCAAGCTGTGCCCGCGCGGGCTTCTTCGGCAGGGCCACAGACGCGGCGCTGCTGTCGCACGCCGCGACGGCGGCAAGCCCCGCAGCTAAGAGGCCTGCCGCCAAGCCCCGGCCGGCCAGTCCGTTGATCATGCGCATACCCGCTCCTTGAGCTTCGGCTCGTGCTCCGCCGCCAGGTCAGCTGGCGTGGATTACCCGGCAACGGAGCCCGCGATGGGTGACTCTACGGCTGCGCCCGTCAACAACGCGTGATCTGGCAGTGAACCCGCAGCTAGACGCATGACCGCCTGGGCGCTGGACGGCCGGGCCGGCAGGTATTCCGCCGTTTCCGGTCGCTTACCGCGATGGCGTCACTACCATGAGCACTTCCCCTTTGATTGGTCCCCGACGGCAGGCGTACCACGATGCGATTCAACATCCTTGGCCCGCTCGAAATCAGAGCCGACGACGGGGCGGCCGTGACCGTCACCAGGCGGTTACACCGGTCGATGCTCGCGCTGCTGTTACTCGACGCCTGCCAGCCGCGCTCGGCGGCCTGCCTGATCGCGGCGGTGTGGGGCGAAGATCCGCCGCTGAACCCGGAGGTCTCGTTACGCAGCTGCATTTACGGCATCCGCAAGCTGCTCCCGGACGCGCAGCGGCTGTGCACCCATCCGGCCGGCTATCTCTTCCAGGTCCGGCCCGGCGAGCTTGACCTGCACGAATTCCGCGACCTGAGCAGCCGGGGGCGGGACGCGCTCGACCGCGGCGACCCGCGGGAGGCCATGACCCTGCTGGCAGCGGCACTCGGCCTGTGGGGTGAGCCGCCGGTCGCTGACCTGCCTGAGGTGCGGGGCAAGGACCAGCTGATCGAGCAGCGCGCTGAGGCGCAGAGCGCGCTGCTGGATGCCAAGCTGGCACTCGGCCTGCATCATCAGGTGCTGGCCGAGTGCCGGAGCATCGTCACCGCCGAGCCGGTGCGCGAGCACTCCTGGGCACAGCTGATCACCGCGCTGTACCGGTGCGGTTCCCGGGTGGAGGCACTGGCCGCTTTCGGCAGGCTCAGGATGACGCTCGTCAGCGGTTACGGCATCGAGCCAGGTCCGGAACTGCAGGAACTGCACAGGCAGATACTGGCCGACGACCCGGCGCTGATGGTGACGCGCCAGGCGCTGCCCGCGACCCGGCTGACGGCCGCGGCCGCGGCCGCACGTCCCTTGATCGCGCGGCCGGCCGAAGCCCCGGCCAATGTACTCTCAGCCGAACCTGGCTCCTGGCGGTCCGCATCCCAGCTTCCGGCCTCGGTCGCCGACTTCACCGGCCGGGCGGCTGAGCTCAGCAGGCTGCTCGGCCGACTTTCGGCCGACGGCATGACGGTCACCGTGCTGCGCGGCATGCCCGGGGCAGGCAAGACCGAGCTTGCCATCCGGGCGGCGCATCTTGCCCGGCCCTGCTTTCCTGACGGTCAGCTCTGCGCCTGGCTAGACGACGGCGGCCAGGCCCGCGACCCGCAGGTGGTACTCGGCGAGTTGCTGCGCGGGCTCGGCGTGCCGCCCGGCGAGATCCCGGCCAGCCGGTTCGAGCGGGAGGCGATGTACCGGTCCGTGCTCGCCCGGTGCCGCGTGCTGCTGCTCGCCGACGGCGCGAGCAGTGCCGCGCAGGTACGCCCGCTGCTGCCGAGTTCGGAGGGCTCGGCCGTCATCGTGACCAGCCGCGGGCGGCTCGCCGACCTGGACGGGGCGCGATTCATCGAGCTCGGCGGAATGCTCCCGGCCGACTCGGTCAGCCTGCTGGTCAGAATCTGCGACCGCCGTCTCTCCGGCGCCGACTTCGAGTCGGCCATGAGCATCGCCGCGGCCTGCGGGCACCTGCCGCTCGCCGTGCGGATCGCTGGTGCCAGGCTCGCCGACGACCCGGGCCTGACCCTGGCCGGACTGGCCGGCGCTCTCACCGACCAGAGCCGGCGGCTCGACGAGCTGACGCTTGGCGAGAGCTCCGTGCGGGCCAGGATCGCCGCGGCCGCTCAGGCGGTCAGCGCTGCCGCCAGGACCGCTCTGGTGGTACTCGCGGCGGCCGGGCCCCGCGATGCTCCCGAGTGGCTGATCACTTCCCTGCTCGACGATCCGGTCGCGCGCCAGCATGCCCGGTCGCTCGCCAACGCGGGCCTGCTGCAGCGGGTGACCGGTGCCGGGCAAGCCGACGGGATCACCTACCGGATGCACCCGCTCGTGCGCGACTACGCGGGCGAGCTGCTGGCCAGCACCGATCCTGGGGTGGTCGGGTCGGCTACCGGCCGGCTGCTTGCCTCCGGCTGGCTGGAACTCGCCAACGGCGGGCTCAGCCGCGAGTCCGCACGGACGGCCTAGCTTCCGGTGAACCGGGGCCGGCGCTTCTGGGTGAACGTAGCCACCCCTTCGGCGAAGTCACCCGACGCGGCCATTTCCTGCTGAATGCGAGCCTCGAACTCGAGCTGATCGTCCATCCGGTCGTAGGCCCGGATCTCGTTATCGGCGGCCACTGCCCGCACGGCTGCGAGCAAATCGACCCCGAACTGGGTATTCCAGGCGTTCATCCGCTCAGGCCGGTTCAGCTCAACTTTGGCTACCCCGCCACTTCGGTAGATGCTGACGGTCATAGCGGACAGCCTACGGCGGTGACCCGGATCGCCGCGCGGCTGGCGGCCGGGCAGGCAACACTAGATCCATGCGCTATCTGAACATCGACACAGCCAAGAAGATCTCCAAGATCGGCCTGGGCACCTGGCAGTTCGGGTCCAGGGAATGGGGCTACGGCGAGGGATATGCGGGGTCGGAAGCCAGCGCCATTGTCCGCCGCGCGCTGGACCTGGGGGTCACCCTCTTCGACACGGCCGAGATCTACGGTTTCGGTCGCAGCGAGCGGATACTCGGCCGGGCGCTGGCCGGTGACCTGGACTCGGTATTCCTGGCTACCAAGATCCTTCCGGTCTGGCCGGTGGCGCCGGTCGTGCAGCAGCGCGCCGTGGCGAGCGCGAACCGGCTCGGCGCTCGCACGCTTGACCTGTACCAGGTGCACCAGCCGAACCCGGCGGTGCGGGACGGCACCATCATGCGCGGCATGCGCGCGCTGCAGCGGATCGGGCTGGTGGGCGAGGTCGGAGTGAGCAACTACTCACTGCGACGATGGCAGGCCGCCGAGACCGCGCTCGGCAGCCGGGTCCTGAGCAACCAGGTCAGGTACAGCCTGGTGGACCGCAGGCCAGAGCGGGAGCTTGTGCCGTACGCCCGCGAGCGCAACCGGGTCGTGATCGCCTACAGCCCGCTCGCCCAGGGCCTGCTGTCCGGCCGGTACCACGAGGACAACCGGCCGACGAACCGGGTCAGGGCGGCCAACCCGCTGTTCCTGCCGGAGAACCTCCAGCGTGCCGTCGGCCTGATCGCCACCTTGCAGGCGATCGCGGACGCGCACTCAGCGACTCCGGCACAGATCGCCCTCGCCTGGGTCATCCACGATCCGGCCGTGGTCGCCATCCCCGGCGCGTCGACCGTTGCCCAGCTCGAAAGCAACGTCGCCGCAGCGGAACTCGAGCTGACCGACGAGGAGTACCGCACGCTGCGGGCCGCCGCGGAGCGGTTCCAGCCGGTGACCGGAGCCGCCGCGCTGACCAAGGTCGCCAGGGACCGGATCAAGCGGCTGTGACCGGGGGTAGTACCGGGGCTCTCGCGGCGTGCCGGGTAGCCGCCTCGAACGAGTGCGCCACGGCCAGCAGCGGCCAGTCGGCCCGGCGCCGTCCGACGAGCTGGAGCCCGACGGGCAAACCGCCCGGGGTGAAGCCGGCCGGCACCGACATGGCGGGCAAGCCGGTCGCGGAGATCAGGTACGCGGACGCCATCCAGTCCAGGTACGTCCGCTGGGCGACGCCGTCGATCTCGTGCACCCAGTCGAGCTCCACGTCGAACGCGGCTACTTGAGTCGCCGGGCAGGCCAGGACGTCCACGGTCGCGAAGAAGTCACTGACCCGCTGCGCAAGCGCGGCCCGTAGCACGGTGGCCCGGCGCAGGTCGGCCGCGGTCAGTTCCAGCCCGCGCTCGGTGTTCCAGATCACGTTCGGCCCAAGCTGGTCCCGGTAGCCGCGGAGCAGGTCACCAAAGTTCGTCGCGAACCGGAACGCGCGCCAGGTGCGGAACACCTCGTCCGCCCCGGTCAGGTCGGGGCTGACGTCGACGACGTCGCAGCCCAGGTCGGCGAGGACGCCCCTGGCCGGCCCGAGCACCGCCCGGACGTCCGGCGCGAGCGGCAGCCCGAGGTCGGCGCTCCAGCCGACCCGCAGGCCGCGCAGGTCACGAGCCAGCAGCCCAGGTACCTGGGCGGGGTCGGTGACCGGCGGCGGCGGCGCGTCCAGCGCCAGCGGCACCCGCGCGTCAGCGCCGGAAAGCACCGTGAGCAGCAGCGCGACGTCGGCTACCGTCCGGCCCATCGGTCCCTCGACGCTCATCGTGTCCACCACGTCGGTGAACGGCCAGGCGGGCACCCGGCCCGGCGATGGCCGCAGGCCTACCACGTTGCAGAAACTCGCCGGATTACGCAACGAACCGCCCAGGTCACTGCCGTCCGCGAGGCAGATCATCCGGGCCGCCAGTGCCGCTGCCGCGCCGCCGCTGCTGCCGCCAGCACTGCGGCTGGTGTCGTAAGGGTTCCTGGTGGCGCCGAACACGCGGTTCACCGTGTGTGACCCGGCACCGAACTCGGGAGTATTGGTCTTGCCCAGGCTGATCGCCCCGGCCGCGGACATGCGGCTCACCAGCAACGCGTCGCGGTCGGGCACATGGTCGGCGAACAGGAGCGATCCGTAGCTCGTCCGGACACCCGCGGTATCCACCAGATCCTTGTGCGCGACCGGCAGCCCGTGCAGCAGTCCAGGTTCGGCGCCGCCGGCCAGCGACTCGTCGGCGGCGGCCGCCTTTGTGAGCGCCTGTTCGAAGGTGCGGGTGACCATGGCGTTGATCGCGCCGTCCTGCGCCCGCACCCGCTCGATGTGCGCAGCGGTCACCTCGCGTGCGGATGCCTGCCGGCCGCGCAGCAGCGCGGCCAGCGTCACCGCGTCGTACTCGTAAAGCTCGGCCACTAGGCCAGCCTCCGCTCCGCCGCCCATCGGGAGAGCTGATGCCGCGTCGACAGCTGCAGCTTGCGCAGCACGGACGAGACATGACTCTCGACCGTCTTGGCGGAGATGTAAAGCTCCCTGGCGATCTCCTTGTAGGTGTATCCGCGTGCGATCAGCCTGAGCACTTCCCGCTCTCTGGGCGTGAGCTGGTCGAGCTCGGGATCGAAGCTGGGCTGTGGCTGCGGCTGCGGACCGCCTGGCTGCAGCGCGAAGGCATCGAGCACGAAGCCGGCCAGCCTGGGCGAGAACACCGCGTCGCCAGCGGCCACCCGCCGCACCGCGTCCACCAGGTCGGCGCCCGAGATCGTCTTGGTGACGTAGCCGCGGGCACCGGCCCTGATCACGGCGATCACGTCCTCGGGAGCGTCGGACGCAGACAAGGCGAGAAAGCGGACCTGCGGATGATCCGGCGTGACTTCCCTGACCACCACCTGCCCGCCGCCTCCGGGCAGGTGGACATCGAGAAGCACGACCTCCGGCAGGCATTGCCTGATCCCGGCGATCGCCGGCTCGACGTCGTCGGCTTCGCCGACGACCTGAACATCGTCCCCGAGTTCGGCACGCACCCCGGAGCGGAACAGGCCGTGATCGTCGACGATGAACACCCTGGGCGGGTCTTGGTGCTCGGTCATGCCTGACTGCCCTTACTGCCCTTACTATCCCGGCTGTCCCCAGCCGCGGTTCGCGGCATCGTGAGGCTGACCTCGGTGCCCTCGCCGGGAGCGCTGCGGACGGCGGCCGAGCCGCCGTGCCGTGCCATCCGGGCGCGGACCGACTCGGCCAGCCCCTTGCGATCCGCGGACACCGCTGCCGGATCGAAGCCTCGCCCGCGATCACGCACGAAGACCGACACGCCGTCCGGTTCGACTTCGGCGAAGAGCGAGACGACCGGGGCGCCAGACCATTTCGCGGCGTTGACGGTCGCCTCGCGGGCCGCGGCCAGCAACGCGGCCAGGTCCTCGTCGAGCGCGCTGTCTCCGACCGTGACCACCTCCACCGCGATTCCGTGCAGGGCCTCGACGTCCTGCTGGAGATGCCGGACGCCGCTGGCAAGGGTGGTCGCCAGGTCGTCCATCGACCCGGGTGCCCTGCCATCGAACAGCCAGGACCGCAACTCGCGTTCCTGCGCACGGGCGAGCGCGACGACCTGTTGCGGGCTGTCGGCGCGACGCTGGATCAGGGCGAGGGTCTGCAGTACCGAGTCGTGCACGCGGGCGGCTATCTCGGCTCGTTCTTCGGCCCGGACCCTGGCCTGCCGTTCGCTCATCAAGTCACGGGCGATGCGCAGCCACCACGGCCCGAGCAGCACGACGATCGCGGCCAGCAGCAGCGCGACACCGGCGAGCGGCCGGAGCAGTACGACAGTCTTGCGGACGGCAAGCAGGGTGCCCAGCCCGCTGACGACGAGCACGCCAGCGACCGCTATCCGCAGCCTGATCCTCGACCTGCCGCCCGCTCCGGCCTGGCTGGTCAGCGATTGGGCGACGGCCCGCACACTGGCCAGCTCGTCCGGGCCGGCATTGCGCCAGATCAGGATCAGGCCGGCCGCCCCGACCACGAGCGGCCCGGAGAACGAACTCAGCCAGGCCACCCCGAGGATCGAGGTCACGACAAGCAGCGGCACGAGCGTGCAGGTCGTGACGATGGCCAGCGCGATGCCGCGCAGGTCGGACATCGCGCGGCCGGCGATCGCGCCTGACTCACCCTCGGCAGGCAGGAAGAGCCAGGCCAGTACGTAGGCCACCAGGCCGAAGCCGCTGGTCAGCGCGGTCACGACGAACACGAGCCGGACGACGGGCAGGCGCACGCCAGTCCGGACGGCGATTCCGGCCGCGACCCCGCCGATGACGCGATCTGCTCGCGCCCGGCGCAGCGGGCCGCTGCCCTTCGGGGCGCCGTTGATCACGCCGCCGAGCCAGTGCCGTCGCCCGCCGCGCCAGTGCCGCCCGCCCAACCGCCCGTCACCGGCCCAGTCAGGCTCGGCCCACCGAGCCCAGGTGCCGCCAGAGAAGTGCCGCTCGCCGGGATAGCCGGGCGGAGCGGACGCGGTCCGTTCATCCACCCGTCTATCATCGCGCCACTTCGCCGACGCGGCTATCAGGGCAATCCCCGCTCCGGCCGGCTCGCGGTCAGGGTCGAATCGGGGTTCTTCCCGATAGCTCATTGCCCGCGCCCGGACGCAAGCTGAGGACATGAACACCACAGACCAGAACCCCGACCCGAACCAGGCAGCAGGTCAGCGGTCCGCGAGCCAGGACACGACCGGCCAGGACACGACCGGCCAGGAAGCTACCGGCCAGGAAGCTACCGGCCTCGGCTCGCACGCACCCGACCCGCACGCACTGCGCCGTCCGGTCGACGACCGAATGCTCGCGGGAGTCGCCGCCGGAATCGCGCGCTACCTCGACGTCGATGTCACGGCCGTACGGATCGTGCTCGCGGTGCTCGCCGTCGTCGGGGGCGCGGGCGTGCCGTTCTACCTCGCCGCCTGGCTGCTGATCCCCGAGGAAGGGGCCAGCCAGTCGATCGCCAGCGAGTTCATCGGCTCGCTCCAGGCGCGGTAATCGTGAGCAACGGCACACAGAAAGGTCACAATCAAATGCCATCGCCGTCCAATCCATCGCGGGGTGCCGGAACATTCGCCTCGGCATACCGGCGGCCGTTCCGCTACGGCAACTCCGACATGCGAGTCTCCGACGCCGAACGTTCCGACGTCGCCGACCAGCTATCCAAGCATTACTCAGACGGGCGGCTCGATCAGGCCGAGTTCAACGAGCGGCTCGAGCGGGCCATGAACGCCAAGACCCGGGCGGACTTCCACGGCCTGTTCACTGACCTGCCCGACGAGCCGGCCGAGCCGGCGCCAGGCGCGCAGCGGGCCGCGGCGATCATCCGACCGCGACGGCGCTACCCGCTGCCGCGGATCCTGTTCCTCGCGCTCGTCGTGGTCATCGCCGCCGTGGCGACGCGCCCACTGCTGCACTCGGTCTTCCCTTGGCTGCTGATCGCCGTGGTGGCCTTCCTCTGGCTGCATGACGGCCGGCGCCGCCACCGCCGGTTCTAGACCATCGTCGCGGCGGTTCTAGACCATCGTCGCGGCGGTTCCAGACCACCGTCGCGGCGGTTCCAGACCACCGTCGCGGCGGCGTCACCGCTCGGGCTGCCGGGTGACGCCGCTCGGGCTGCCGGGTGACGCCGCCGCCGCCGTCTTCGCGGCACCGGCCGCGACTATCCGGACGGGATGAGCAGGAACACCTGGCCAGCGTCCTGGCTCAGCCGGTAGCGAGCGACACCGGTGTCGGCCGGCCCGCGCAGGCGCTCACCGGTGCAGATATCGAACCGGCTGCCGTGCGCCGGGCACGTCACGACAGCGGATTCGACCTCTCCGCCGGACAGCACCGCCCCGGCATGCGGGCAGTGATCGGCGATCGCGTGGAAGCCTCCGGCGACCTGGTAGACCGCCACCGGGCCGACCGGGCTGTCGTCGGTGCGGAAGACCAGCCCCAGCCGCCCGGCCACCTCCGCGACGTCGAAGAGCGGGAACCGCCGGCCCGGCTGACCGCGCCGCCGCGACAGCCGGTCACGCAACCGCGGCACCAGTGCGCCCCGGTTCAGCACCAGGTCACAGCCGGCTCGCTGGGCGCGGACCCACAAGTCACGGTCGGGAACACCGAGGTACGCGGCGATCAGCGCCTCCGGCCAGGAGGCGCGCCAGGCACGTACCCGGTCGATGGCGTCCGGCCGCAGCAGGTCGATGACGGCTACGGCCGGCTGGCTGGCGGCCCTACCCGGCTGGCTGGCGACCCCGCCTGACGGACTGGCGGCGTTGGACTGGTCGCCGCCCGCGGCCAGTTGCCAGTCCTGCGCCATGTCGCTGATGTCAGCCACGGTCAGTTCGTGCTCCGCGGCGACCTGCCGCAGCCGCCGGGCGATCACGAGGTCGCCGGTGAGCATGACCAGGACAGGCATCGGTACCGGATCACCGGCAGCCACCAGGAAACTCCTTCCGTCGGCCCGGCCGGCTCAGATAAAGAGCGTGATATCGGCCTTGACGGCCATGTCGATGAAGCTCGCGGCACCGAGCGTCGGCTGCAAGCCGTCGATGAAGTCCTCCTGGGAGAGCCCGTAGAGGTCCATCGTCATCTGGCACGGGTGCAGGCGCACGCCCAGGTCGATCGCCATCTCCAGCAGGTCAGTAGGGCTGGCGACCTTGTACTGGCCGGCGAGATTCTTGATCATCTTGGTGCCGGCGCCACCGAAATGGATCTTGCCCAGCTTGAGGTGGTCGGTACCGCCGCGGTCGACGACCGACTCGCCCTTCTGCATCCAGTTCTTGCCGGTGATCCTCTTGTTGTTGCGCTGGAGCACCCGCAAGCCCCAGAACGTGAAGAAGATGTCCACCTCGAGCCCGGAAGCCGCGCCGGTCGTCGCCAGAATCAGCACCGGCCACACCTTGTCCAGGTCATTGCTCCAGCAGATCATCGCCATCCGCTTGGACTGTTCTTGCGCCGCGGATGCGGCACCGTCAGCGTTCTCCATACTGCTTCTCCTTCGGCTGAGCGGCATCGAGGGGCCGGTGCCGCGGCGGGGGTGCCTGTCTCGGTCAGTCGGCGCAGCGGAAACAACGAATGTCCCGCTCGTCGATGAAGGCCTTGTAGTGCTCGAAGGCGGCCCGGCCGTCGACGAGATGGCCACGCTCCGCCGCGAGCAGGGACGGCCGGATCTTGGCGAGCCAGCCAGCCCCGTACGGGTCCCGGTTGGCGATGGCGACGTCGGCGGCGAACGCGGCATCGTTGACCTGCACCAATTCACCAGTCAGCGGCGTCGGGAACGGACCGACCCACTTGGCGCTCTCGATGATCGCCACCGGCCGGCCCCTGGCGAACTCGCGGCCGACCTTCCGCCAGGTCACCTGCACCATTCGCCCGCCCATGCTCTGCGCGATGTCGGTCATGCCGAGCACGGCCAACTCGCCGTCCAATCGGACCCAGACGTTCAGGTCCACGTCGTACAACAGGTCGTCGGGGACGGCGCAGCCGTACCAGAGGAGTTCTGCCACCCGCCATCACCCGCCGCAGGCGATCCCTTCCTCGTCGAGGAACGCGCGGTAGGCCTCGATGCCCTCCGGGCCGGACGCGAGGTCCGCCGCGTCCGCGTCCCAGTCACCGGGGCGCAACCTGGCCACCCATCCGGCTCCGTACGGGTCGGAGTTGATCAGCCCGGGCGTGGCCGCGAGCGCCTCGTTGACTTCCACGATCTCGCCGCCGACCGGGGCGGGAACGGGACCTACCCACTTGCCGCTCTCCACGGTCGCGATGTTCTTTCCCTTCGCGACGGCTTTGCCCGCCGCCTTCGGGGTCACCGCGATGATGGATTTCGCCAGGTTCTGTGCCACGTCGGTCATGCCGACAGTGACCAGTTCGCCATCGCGGCGCGCCCATACGTGCTTTCCGATGACGTAGTACAGGTCCTCGGGAATATTGCAGTTGTTGACCAGCGCCACCGTTCATTCTCCTGTCTGCTGGTGCTCGTGCTCTGGCTGCTCGTGCTCTGGCTGCTCGGGTTCTGGCTGCTCGTGCTCGGCCATCAGGTGATGGACGAGCATGTCCAGCGCGACCATGGAGATCTGCTGGCCGAATTCGGTGACGAAACCGCGGTCGCGTGCGCCTTTCCTGACCAGGTGCTCGTACCGCGCGTCGCAGCGCGGGCAGACGACCTCGTAGAAGACCCTGCCGTTCCGCTCGATCGTCCGCACCGCGTCGCCGTGCTCGGCGCTCAGGTGGGCGTGCAGCGCACGGGGCCCAGCCAGGAACCCGCACCACGGACAGGTCACCACCGGCTCCCTACACCTCCTCGAACACCGGGACGGCCAGGGCACGTGCCCGCTCGACCAGCTCGACCAGGTCGACCACTTCGATCCGGTCGGCGTTGCCTGTCGTCTTGGCCGCGTCCGTGTACATGACGTAATCCTTCGGGCAGGACACCACGAAATAGCTCACGCCGAGGGCGACCGCTTCGCGTATCCGGTTCTCGCTCGGCCGCTCGGTACCCGGCGGGCTCCCGGTTGCCGTGCCCTGGTCCGCGGCACCGTCGCCGGACGCACCGTGGCGTGCGGCTCCGTTGCCCGAGCCGCCGCCGGCCGGCGGCCCCACCGGCACGCTGTCGGTCATCCAGATCCGGCCGCCGCCAGCACCGCAGCAGAAGGTGTTCAGGCCGTGCCGCGGCATTTCGATCAGGTCGCAGCCGAGTGACCGCAGGACCCGGCGCGGCGGGTCGGTCAGCCGGTTATGCCTGGCCAGGTAACAGGGGTCGTGATAGGTGACCTTCAGCCCGAGCGGCGCTACCGCGATCGCGCCGTCACCGAGCAGCTTGTCGAGCAGCTGGGAGTAGTGCGACACCGGCTTGTCCAGGCCGAAGCTCGGGTACTCGTTGCGCAGCGTGTTGAACGCGTGCGGGTCGGTGGTAAAGATCTCGTCGAAACTGGCTTTGGCGAAGCTGTTCATGTTGTGCTCGGCGAGCATCTGGAACAGGCCTTCCTCGCCGACCCTGCGCACGTCGTTGCCGTCGTCGTGCTCGTCTTCGAAGAGCAGCCCGAAGTCGACGCCAGCGTCGTGCAAGATCCCGGCCAGCCGCCGCGACAACGCCTGCAGCCGGTCGTCGAAGGAGGCGAAGTCACCGACGAACCACAGGTACCGCACCGGCTCCTTTCGGGCATCCTTCACGGTGAACCCGACGTCCCTGGTCCACCTGGCGCGCATCCGGCCGGACTTGCCGAACGTATTGCCCTGCTGCGCGTCGCCTTGCAGGACCTGCTGGACGGACGGTTCCATCCGTCCCTCCTCGACCAGCCTCCGGCGCAGCGTGACTATGGTGTCCACGTGCTCGATGTCGACCGGGCACTGCTCGACGCACGCTCCGCAGGTCGTGCAGGACCAGATCACGTCCTGGCCGATCACGTCGGGGACCAGCGGCTTAGCCGCGTCCTGACCGCCTGCCGACGCCATCAGGTGGTCACGCAGATCCATGATCAGCAGCTTCGGCGACAATGGCTTACCCGAGTTCCACGCCGGGCAGACGGACTGGCAGCGCCCGCACTCGGTGCAGGTCAGCGTGTCGAGCAACTGCTTCCAGGACAGTTCGCCGATCTTCCCCGCGCCTGCCGCGGTGGGCGCGGACGGCAGTTCGCCAAGCGCTCCCAGCGCCCGCGGACGGCGGGAGAACGTGACGTTGAGCGGCGCGAGGAAGATGTGCAGGTGCTTGGAGTAGGTGACGAACACCAGGAATCCCATGATCACTGCGACGTTCGCGAGCAGGAAGAACGTCTCCAGGCCCGCGTTGGCCGACGTGCCAAGCGGGCGCATGACCGCGGCCAGCCCGTGACTGGCGAACGCCGCCCTGCCGTACGGGAAGTCACCGGTATTGACCTGCGCCGCGCGGTACCCGAGCAGCGTGATCATGACCGTCGCGATCATCCCGAGCGTGATCCACGCGGCCCCGGTGTGCGAACCGTAGAACCGTGACTTCTTGCCCCGGCGAGCCGGCGAGTCGGCCAGCCTGATGCCGGTGAAGACGGCCAGGCCCGCCAGCACGATCACCGTGAACAGGTCCTCGATAAAGCCGAGCACCGCGGCGTGACCGATCAGCGGGATCGCGAAGGTCTTGCTGACGAACGTGTCACCGAGCGCTTCGGCGACGGTGAAGAGCAGGATCAGGAATCCCCAGAACACCAGTGCGTGCGGCACCCCGGACCGCCAGCGCTTGAGCAGCTTGCGCTGGCCGATCACCTCCACAAGCTGGGCTGCCAAGCGGCTCGGGACGTTGCTCACCCGGCCAGGTGCCGGAGCGCCGGACCGCACCAGGCGGCCGAGCCACGCCAGCCGGCGGCCGGCCAGCGCCAGCCCGCCGAGCATGATCACCGCGCCGAGCACGAATCGCACGAGCACAGTTCCCTCCTTTAAGCCTCGCGCCGGTGCGGGCGTCAGGGCCGCACGGCTCTCGATGATGAACGGGGATCGCCTGGCTGGCGTGGTCAGCCGGACAGCCTCTCGGTCAGGGCGGGAACGAGGTCGAACAGGTCGGCGGTCGTGCCGTAGTGGGCGATCTCGAAGATGGGGGAACCAGCGTCGGTATTGCAGGCGATGATCAGCTCGGCGTCGCGCATCCCCTCCAGGTGCTCGGGCGCCCCGGAGATGCCGAACGCGAGGTAGGCCTTCGGCTTCACCTTGAGCCCGGACTTGCCGACCTGGCGGGACTTCGGCAGCCAGCCGCTGTCGGTGACCGGCCGGGACGCCGACAGCGGCGCGTCCAGCGCGTCGGCAAGCTCTTGCACGAGCTCGATGTCGTCCCTGGAACCGATGCCGCGGCCGACCGACACGAGCAGGTCGGCGGTGGTGATGTCCACGTCGCCGGCTTCCGGCTCGATCACCCGCCGGACGCTCATCCTGGCTTCGTCCAGGCTCGCGGGCGGCGCGACGGGCACGACCTGCGCAGTGCCGTCGGCCTGGCCCGCCGCCTGCCCGAACGACCCGCCGACCACCGTGGCGATCGCCCGGTCCGCGTCGAGCGCGACCTCGGCGAGTACCTTGCCGCCGAGCACCTGGCAGGTGGCCACCGGCGTGCCGTCCTCGACGATAAGGTCCACCGCGTAGGCCGCCAGCGGTGCGTCCCACAGCACGGACAGGGCCGCACCGAGATCCAGCCCGATGGTCGCGTTAGACAGCAGCAGCAGCCGTGGCGATCGCTGCGCGAGCACGTGCGCGAGTGCCTTCTCGTACGCTTCGGGAACGTAGCCAGCCAGCGCCGGATGGTCCACCCAGACCACCGTGTCCGCGGCGCCGAGCTGGCCGGCCAGGTCCGCCGGGCCGAACACCGCGACCTCCGCCTTGCCGCCGGTCGACCGCGCGAGTTCCCTGGCCTTGCCGAGCAGTTCGTAAGTGGAGTCGGACAGCTGACCGCCCGAATGTTCGGCGAGCACGAGGATGTCGTTGGCCATTGCACTTACCCCTTTACCAGGCCGCGGGAGCGCAGCAACTCGATGATCTTGTCGGCCACCGCGTCGGCGCCGCCGTCCAGCATCTGGGCGTGCGCGGTCCGCTCCGGGCTGTACATCCGCCGGATCGTCAGGCCGTGTCCGCCGGACTGCGCCGCCACCGTCACGTCCTCGATGCCGCCTGCCTGCATCACCTGGCGGATCTTGGTGATCGGGGCGTACCTGGGCGTCTGCCTGGCCGCTTGCACGCCGATGACCGCGGGCAGCGTGACCGTGAGTTCGGCCGACCGGCCGCCGGCGAATTCCTGGCGGACCGTGACCGAGCCGTCACCGGCCTCGATCGCGATCACGACGCCCGCGTGCGGCAGTCCCAGCCGTGCGGCCAGCATCGGCGGCAGCTGGCCGTCGAGGTCGTCAGCCGCCTGCACCCCGGTGATGATCAGGTCGGCCGGGCTCCCCGACAGGTAGGCGGCGAGCAGCGCGGACCTGGCATGGGTGGACTCGCCGCCGCCGCTGATCCGCACCGCCCGGTCGGCGCCCTTGGCCACCGCGGTATAGAGGACCTGCTCGATGTCCGGGTCGTCGGCCAGTCCCACGACGACGACTTCGCCGCCGGCGGCCTCCTTGACGCACAGCGCCTCTTCGAGCGCCTGGTCATCCCATTCGTTCAGCACGAACTTGAGGTACTCCCGGTCGATGCCGGTCCCCTCACCGGTGAACTCGATCTCCTCGACCAGGTCGGGGACCGTCTTCAGCGGAACCACAATGCGCACGTGCGGGTCACCTTCTCTCAGCTCAACAGACCGTCGAGGCCCAGTTGCGCGCCGATGTCGCGCAGGTCGTCGGCGGTGGGCGGGAACGGATAGTCGCGGAACGGCTCGGCCGGGCGGTAGGAGCCGTAGGGCCTGGTACAGCCGGGTTCGCCGTTCTCGCCCGGGCAGCCGTTGGTCATGAAGGCGACCCCGGCGTTCACCACGGCGGCTACGGCGGCGCGGTCGGCACGCAGATGCACCAGGGTGCCGGTCTCGTCGAAGTCGAACTGATCGGCGCCGTGGCCCTCGGTCTCGATCAGGTGCCTGGCGAGCTGCATCCGGCGCCAGCGGGCCAGCGGCGACTTCGGGTGGCCAGCCATCCGCGAGTCAGGCTCCGGGTTGAAGCAGAACAGGTAGGAGAAGATCTGCTTCTCGCGCAGGGCCAGGAACATCTGGACCAGGTCCTGGTCGGTCTCGCCGAGGCCGACCAGGGTATGCACGTTGACCTTCCACGGGCCGAAGATCTCCCTGGCGTCGTTCACGACCTCCCAGTACTTCTCCCACTTCAGCCCGCCGGCCGGGACGTCGGTGCGGAAGTTGCGGAAGAGCTCCTCGGTCACCGCGTCCAGCCCGATCCCGATCATGTCGGCGCCGAGCGCCTTGAAGTTCGCCAGCCGCTCGCGGTTGAGCGTGGGCGGTGCCACCAGGATGGACAGCGGGGTGCGCACCGCCGAGGTGATCCGGCGGGTGATGTCGCAGGTGTCGCGGTAGGCGTGCCCGTGGGTGACCATCGAGATGCACAACCGGGTCAGGGTGGACTCGTGGTCGGCCATCCGCTGTACCAGTTCGTCGGTGCCGACCAGCGGCCACTCGACCCGGATGAACGACTTGTCCTCGTACGAGCCCGGCCTGGTGCGGGCGAGCCCGCAATACCCGCAGTCGGACAGGCAGCCCTCATCGTAGTTGAGCAGCAGGTTGATGCCGCCGAAGTCGAAGTCCCTGCTGAACCTGCCGGACCGCATCCGCAGCGCGATCGCGCTGGCCATCGAGATCCGCACATGCTCCGGGCTGATCCGCGGCTGTGCCGCGAGACCCGCGACGGGCAGCAGAGGTAGCTGACGGACGACCAACGTCATGCCCCTTTCGATCCGGGCTCGGGGAAGTAGCAGGAGCCTGCCGACCTGACCGGGGCGGCGGTGACCCGCTCGCCTGCCTGCCGGCCCGCGTCCAGGACGGCGGCGGCGAGCCGCCCGTCCGGGACGCCCAGCGCCTGGCCAGCTCCGGAGCCGGCGACCGCGCCGGTCACCGATGCCTCGTCCAGCCGGCGCCAGCGCAGCGCCGATTCCATCGCGGCCAGAGCCGGCGGAAGCTCGTTGAAGTCCCCCACCACCATGGCGTTCTTGATCAGGTCACCGTGCGTGGTGAGGTAGACCCTGGCCAGCCCGGCCGGTGTCCTCAGCGCGGCCGACCCGCTGCCGTCCGCCGACATGCTGCGCTCGGCCAGCCAGGACGGCGCCGCGTAGCGCTGGCCAGCAAGCGCCGCGGCCCGGTCACGCTCGGCTGCCGACACCGTGCCCGGCTCAAGCCGTGCGCCGAAGGTGGCGGCGAACCCGGCCACGATCACGTCGCGGACGGCGGCCGCGCCGTGCTGACGGCCGGTCAGTTCGCTGACCGTGGTCACCCGCTCGGCGACCGCCGCGGCTGCCTTGTCCGCCAGCTTGGCGGCCGGGACGCGGAGCACTTCGAGCATGAAGCCGATGTCCAGGTCGGCCAGGACGCTGGCGTGGAAGAGCATCGCGCCTGCCGTGTCCACGTACAGGCCGAGCCCGGCGATCTTGCGGCCGCCGGCCTCCAGGTCGTTCTTGCCCTGGAAGGTGGCCGTGATGCCCAGCCCGGCGAGCCCGGCGACCAGGCCGGCCGAGAGCGCCTCGATGATCTCCTTCGGCCGCTGGCCGACCGGTACCCTGCCGGTACAGGCGACGCCGAGCTGGCCGGAGCCCATGATGATCGCGCCGCCGCCGGTGGGCCGCCGGCTGACCTGAGTGCCGGTCCGCTCGCAGGCGGCCAGGTCGACCTCGGCGGCCAGGTTCTGGTACCGGCCGATCAGCGCGCAGTGGCTGGCGTAGGAGTACAGCCGCAGCGTCGGCGGGCGTTCCGGCTCGCCGCGCGCGTAGCCGGCCATCAGCACCTCGTCCAGCGCCAGCCCTTCGGCTGCGCCCGCGCCATCGTCGGCCAGCAGCCGCCACGTTCCGCCCCGCCAAGTTCCGCCCCGCGGGCTGCCCGGACCCCTGCCAATGGTGCCCGCCCCGATCTGCTCGCTCACTGGCTCACCTCGACCTTCGCGTAACCGGTCTCCTGCGCGCCGGTCCAGGTCAGCGAGCAGCAGTACTCGTACAGCCGGGGCTCAAAGCCGCGAGAGCGCGCGTACTCGATCGCCCCGTCGGCCGGGTAGGCGATCCCGTTCAGGCCGAGGTCGATCGCGGCCTGGTCCAGTTCGGTCTTGGCCTGCCCGAGCGGACGTGCGCAGCCGAGATTGATGGTGGTTCGCGGCGCGGCCAGCCGGGCGGTCGCGAAGAAGTCGGCGACCTGCTCCACCGGTGGCGGCGGGATATGCGCCATCGGAGTACCGGTCAGCGGCACCAGCACGACCAGGATGAGCGTGGACACCGGGTACCGGACGAGCATCTCCAGCGCGCGGTGCTCGCCGAGGAACTGGCCGTAGTGCAGGCCCAGGACGATGTGCGGGATGATCCGCAGGCCCTGCTCGGCGAGCAGCCGCAGTGACCGGTCCAGGTCGGCGGTGGTCAGGTCGAGGTGATAGACGTCGCGCAGTGTCTCGTCCGCGCCGATGATGTCCAGCATCACCCCGTCCACGCCGGCCTGAGCCAGCCCGGCGGCCAGCTTCGGGTCCACCACTCCGGAGTGGACGATCACCTTCATCCCGAGTTCTTCCCTGATCCGCGGGACGTGGCGCAGGTGCGGCAGCAGCGGCACCCCGCCGGTCCTGGTGGAGCCGCCGGAGACGAGCAGTCCCTCGCTGCCGCTGGCGTGCAGTTTGCTCGCCAGCGCGAACAGGTCCTGGTCGGCCCGGACCGAGACCATGCCTTCCAGCACCTTGGCCTGGCAGTGGTCGCAGGACAGCGCGCAGGCCGAGCCGGTCACCGAGACCGGCAGGAACCTGCGCGGGTTCCGCGGCGTCCACTCCGGGGTCTGCCAGCGCTTGAGTCCTGGCGCGTAGAAGTCCATCACGTCGGGGAAGTTCGCCCGCCGGACCTCGGCAGGCGAGGGGGCTGGCACGGTCACTGTGCGATCACCCCCCGGCTGCGGTAGTCCTCGACCTTGGCGGCGAACCAGCGCGTGATCTCGGCTGGATCGGCCAGCAGTCCGTGCAGTTCGGCGGCCGGGTCGCTCAGCGCGATCTCGATCAGCCAGCCAGCGCCGTACGGGTCACGCTCGGTCAGGCCGGGGTCGGCCGCGGCCGCCTCGTTGACCGCGAGCACCGTGCCGGACACCGGGCTGACCAGGGGGCCGACGAACTTCGCCGCTTCTAGCTGGCCGAACGACCTGCCGCCGGTCACGGCCGCGCCGGCGACGGGCAGCGAGAGCTGGGCGAGGGTACCGCTGGTCTCGACACCCAGCGCGTCCAGGCCGATCCTGGCCCGGTCACCTGGCCCGGCCGCGGCGACCGGCCCGGTGAGCGCCACCCACATGTGCGAGTCGGCGTGAAACAGCCGGTCAAGTACCAGGGCGAACCCGCCGACGACCCGCACCCCGGTCGCTGCCACCCCGGTCGCTGCTGCCCCGGTCCCTGCTGCCCCGGTCCCTGCTGCCATCAGAGCCTCTTTCCGTCAGCCGCGGCGAAGGCCGCGGCTAGCTGACGTCCTGGTTCGCCGAAACGGCCGAGCACCGCGGGCACCGCGCCGAGCGGCAGGCCGCCCAGCGCGCGCTGGGCGGCCTTCGTGCTGCCGTTCAGGCCGGGCGCGCTCAGCCACGCCCGGTCGACCGTTCCGTGCACCACGCTGGCCACCACCCGGGCGCCGGCGTCGCCGTCGGCGGCAAAGGTCCACACCCCGGCCCGCACCTTGACCTGCCGGACCCGCCGTACCCGGGCGGCCGCCGGCCTGACCGGGCCGGCCAGCCATTCCGCGCTGGTGAATTCCTCGTCCAGCTCACGCAGGCTGTCCAGTTCGGCAGGGCCGAGCTGGCCTGGCGTCGCGGTCAGGCCGAGTTCACCGGCGTACGCGTCCGTCATCGCGGTCGCGAACGCGGCCGGATCGACCGGCGTGGCCGCGACGAACCGGCGCATCAGCGCGAGCGTCTGCGCCTGGTGCTCCGGGTCGTCGAACGCGAGCACCCGGGCGGCCCGCACGTGGTCGAAGCGCTCGATCAGGTTGCCGCAGACCACGACGGCACCGTCGATCTGCCCGGCGCCGTGCCCGCAGATCTTCGCCTGGCCGGCGCAGATCTCGGTGTTCTCGTCCAGCCTCGCGGGCACGCCGACCGCACCGAACGCCGCCACCGCCGGGGCCAGCAAGGTGCGCAGCGCATCGACCCGGGACGGGGACACCCGCGCCGCGGGCAGGCAGATCTGGAAGAAGAGCTGGCCGGCGTCCAGGTAGACCGGGCCGCCGCCGACCATCCTGCGGTAGACGGGAAGGTCATGCGCCCGGCAGTAGCCCGCGTCCACCTCGTCCAGGCCCCGGTGATACCCCAGGCACACGTACGGCGCGGCCGGCCGGGCGAAGGACAACGTGGGCGGCGCGCCGGCACTGACCCCGCGGGCGACCGCGTGCCACAGGGTCTGCGAGCGCAGCGGCGAGACGCGCCCGAAGTCGATCAGCCGGAGCACGTCAGCCATCGGCTGGCCGCAGGCCCATGGCCTCGTCGATCAGCTCGATGATGTCGAGTACCCGCAGGTGGTCGTTGCCGGTCGACTTGGCGGCGTCCTCGAACCGCGACACCTCGTACGGGCAGCACACCACCAGTACCTCGGCACCGGTCTGCGCCGCCTCGCGCACCCGGCGCTCGGACAGCCGCTCCGAGGCGTAGTCACGGCTGAACCCGTCCAGCCACATGCCGCCGCCGCCACCGCCGCAGCAGTAGCCGTTCTCCCTGCACCGGCCCATCTCCACCAGTTCCACGCCGGGGATCGCCTCGATCAGGGTGCGCGGAGCGTCGTACTCGCCGTTGTGCCTGCCGAGATAGCAGGGGTCGTGGAAGGTGACCTTGAGGTTCAGCGTCTTCGCCCAGGTGATCTGGCCGGCCAGCGGCGCGAGCAGCTGGGTGTAATGCAGCGCGTCGAACTCGTGCCCGCGCTTGGGGTACTCCTTGACGAGCGCGTTGAACGCGTGCGGGTCGGGGGTGACGATCCGCTGGAAGGAGTACTTGGCCAAGGTGGCAGCGGCGTCCTCGACCAGGGAATCGAACAGGCCCTTTTCGCCGGCCAGCCGCTGGGAGTCGCCCAGCGTCTTCTCCTCCGGGCCGAGTATCGCCCAGTCCACGCCGAGCGCCGTGGCCACCCGGGCGAAGGCCTTCGCGGCTTCCTGGCCGCGCGGGTGGTAGCTCCAGTAGTCCTCGACATAGAACAGGACGTCTACCGGGGCGGGGTCCTTGGCCAGGATCCGGACCGGGACGCCCGCGCTGGCGGCCCACTGCGCCCGCCGCCTCGGGTTCGCGCCGAGCGCGTTACCGTACCTGAACGTCTTCTCGAACACGTCCTGCAGTTCGGCGGGCACCTGGCCGCCGTCGGTGATCGCCGACTCCCGCACCGCCGGCATGATCTGGATCATGTCGACTTCCTTGGGGCAGACCCGAAGGCAGTTCCCGCAGGTAGTGCAGAGCCACAGGTCAGGATCGCCGAACAGGTCCGTACCGGTCTGCACCTTACGGTGCAGCTTGCGCGGGCCGTACTCGCCGACCACGTCGACCGGGCAGACCGGGATGCACTTCCCGCAGCCGTAACACCACTCCAGTGACTCACCGCCCGGCAGCGCGCCGATCTTCGCGAACCCGTCGGGGCCGTAGTCGGACAGGACCCGGGATTCGAACATCCGGTTCCACATCGCGGGAAGCTCGACCTCGCGGCCGGAGATCGGGGAGGCGACGGTCGCCTGCTCCTTCTCGATCGCGTGCGGCGGGACCTTCCGTCCTGAGACAGGCATCCTCAGACCTCCAGGTGGTAGACGCCGAGCAAGCGGCGGACAAGGTCCGGCAGGGCCGGAACGACCCGGTTGAACTCCTGCGTCATCCGCATCCGCAGGACGGTGTACATGTAGATCCCGTAGACAGCGGCGAGGAAGACGTCGGTGCCGAGCAGCCCCGGGCCGGCCGCGGTGAATCCGGCGGCCTTGCCGGTCTGCTCCACGAACGCGGTGGCCTGGCCGACCGTGAGGTAGACCGCTCCCCTGCTGGCGCCCTCGGTCAGGTCGACGTCGTCGGTGGTCACCAGGGCGAGCGCGCCGGTCTCGGTGCGCGGGTCCCACATCCACCTGGTCCACAGCCAGTACTGGTCGGGATAACTGAAGTGGAGCAGCTCACCAGGCAGGTCGAAGGCCAGGTCACCCAGGCCGGCGAAGACGGCGTCGAACTCGTCGATCCGGACGGCGGGTGCCTCGTCCGGGGACAGCAGGGCGGCGATCGCGGCACCGACTCGCTGCGGCCCGATCTCGTCGAGTATCCGGTCGGCCTTGCGCCGGGTGGCGAACACCCAGCGCAGCACCTGGCGCAGCGCCGCACGGTCCAGCCGCTGCGCGCCGCCGCCGAGCAGCTCGCGCAGCGCGGCGGACTTCCTGGCGAGGTCGGCCGCGATCGACTCGAGATCCTCGCGACGCATCAGCTGCAGGACCTCGCGCTGGAACTCCTGCGCGCTCGCGGTGTCGACGACGGGCCCGGACATCATCGTCGTGATCGCCTAGCTCGCGGCCGCGACGGAGCGGGAGCGCAGGAAGGCGAACGCCTTCATCGCCGCGTCGGAGGCCGAGGAGACGGTGTCCTCCAGGTCGGCCGGGCCGAGCGCGGCGCCGCAGGCGTAGATTCCCTCGCGGCTCGTCGATACCGGGTCGAGCGGGCCGGCCACCGCGTCGACGAAGCCGTACTTGTTCTGCCGCACGCCGAGCAGCCTGGCCATCTTCCTGGTGCCAGGCGACGGCTCCATTCCCACCGACAGGACCACCAGGTCCATCGGCACCTCCATCGGGCGGCCCATGGTGGTGTCCTCGCCGCGGACCAGCAGCCTGCCGTCCTTCGGCAGCACCTCGGTGATGATGCCCTTGACGTACTGGACGTGGTACTTCTCCTGGGCCGGCCAGTAGATCTCGTTCTCCCAGAAGCCATACATCCGCATGTCGATGTAGAAGATGAAGACCTTGGAGTCCGGGAGGAGCTGACGGACCTCGATCGCCTCCTTCGAGGCGACGCCGCAGCAGACCTTGGAGCAGTACTCGTTGCCGATGTGCCGGTCCCGGCTGCCCACGCACTGGATGAAGCAGACCCGCTCCGGCGGCTGGCCGTTGGACGGCCGCACCACGTTGTGATCGGACAGCATGGCCTCCAGGTCCTGCAGCGCGATCACGTCGGGGAACTCGTAGTACCCGTACATCTGGGTCTCACGGCCCGGGTCGAAGTGGCCGAACCCGGTCGCGATGATGATCGCCCCGCAGTCCAGCGATTCCTCGCCCCCTGGCCCGCGCAGGGTCAGGGTGAACGCGCCCGCGTCACCGGCGACGGCCCGCACCTGCGTGCTCAGCCTGATGTCGGCGCCGGGCTGAGCGGTCACCGCGTCGATCATCCGCTGCATCGCGGGCTTGGCCGGCTCGTTCAGCGGGGTCAGGCCCGCGTAGTTCTCCGCGATCGGCGTGCCGCCGAGAAAGTCGCGCTGCTCGATCAGCACGACCTTGCCGCCGATTTCCGCGATGCCGCGGGCCGCCCGGAGACCGCCCGGCCCACCGCCTATGACGACAATCGTGTCGCTGGACATCCATCACCTCGTGTCTGATCGCGCGGATGCTGCTCCGCGTGAGTGCTGGTCTGTAGCCCGGTCTCAGCCCACGTCATCCCAGTCGAGATAGCGCTTCTCGCCGTTTTCCAGCCGCTTGAGGTCGGCCTGGAATTCGGCCCATGCCCGCTCGTGGTCGATGCCCATCTTTTCCAGCACCGGCCGGTAGTCGGCCGAATGCCAGTGCAGCTGGCAGACCTTGTACGGGTGCGCGCCCATGGCCAGCGCGGCGAACTGGGCCTCGCTCATCACCGCGACCCCCACGTTGCGATCGTGGGCCTGGGCCGCGAACTGGCTCTTGTCCAGCGTGGTCACGCACCCGGTGTCGTGGGTGAGCACGACGTCGGGATCGGCCTCTTCCTTCATCACCTCGATCTTGCGCAAGGTGGCGAACGACCTGGTGAAGTCCCGTTGCACCAGGATGTGCCGGAAACCGAAGCCGCAGCAGTCGAACCAGGTCGAGTAGGTGCGGACGTCCGCGCCGAGCTCTTGCGCCAGGCCGGTCACCACGGCGGTCCGCTGCCCGCCGTAGATGTCCGGGTCGTAGATCGCGTCGCCTTCGACCAGCTTGTAGTAGTGGCAGGCCGGGTGCACGGTGACCTTGATCCCGGAGACGTCCCTGACCTGCTTGGCCTTGATCTCGTGCCGCAGCGCGTGGAACCACTCCGAGTAGTGCACGATCTCCTCGGGCAGGACGAGCGGCTTGCCGATCTTGGCCATGATGTCCCGCACCTGGGCGCGCAGGTCGGGATGGCGGATGAGTTCTTCCCGCACGTCCTTGTAGTGGCCGTACGAGGTACCGCAGTGGATCAGCGGGAAGTAGCCGGTCTCGTTCGCGGCCGCGAAGTTCCGCACCGCCACCGCCGCCTGCGCGGCCGAATTGGACGTGGCACTGGCGTAGTAGTTCCAGGCGGTGCAAGAGGTCTGGTCCTGCGGGTCGTTGTAGTCGTAGCCGAGCTTGCGCATCACCCAGAAGATCGAGGTGGAGTAGCCGGGGATGTGACCGCACTGACCGCACGACTTGTGGTGCCACAGATGCGCCTTCTGTATCCGCTTCTCGCGGCCGTACTTGGTGCTTACCGAGATCGTCTCGCGGTCGATCTTCTGCACCACGAGCTCGCCCTGTTCCTCCAGGTGCAGCAGCTCGGCGCGCGGGTCTTCCAGCGCCCGGCGGTCCTCGCCGCGCTCGAAATGCTCCTTCTTGCGCTTCAGCGCCTCGATCGGAATGGTCATATCTCGATCCCTTCTTCTTCGAGGCGCTCCTCCATGACCTCGGCGAGGATCGCGTGCAGACCCGGGTCCACTTCGGCGATCATGTCGAGCGCGCCGGTGTGGAACCAGATGAGGTAGAGCTCGATCAGCGTCTTGTCGGCGACGGCCCAGCCGGTGGACGTGGTGTGCAGGGTCTCGGGCGGCAGCGCCCGCCGCCACAGGTCGAGATTGACCGAGACATCGCTGGTCTCGGGTCCCCAGTCCGGGAAGGCATCCGGCTGGAGCATGTCCGGTGATACCTGGGTGCCGGTGGACATGATCTTGTAGATGATCCGGGAGTAGCCCATCAGGGCTTCCTTGGCCGAGGCCAGGCCGTTGTTCACCGCGACCTCGCGCATGATCGTGATGATGCCGCCGGGGTTGTTACCGCGCGGGCAGCGCAGGCAGGAGAAACACTGCGAGCACTCCCAGATGTCTTCCTGCATCTGCTGGTAGATCAGCTCGGCGTCCTCGCGCGCCGCCGCCTGGGCGATCCGGCGCGGGCTGAAGTCGTAGAACCTGGCCGACGGGCAGGCAGCCACGCAGATGCCGCACTCGTAGCACCCGTACAGGTAGTCGCCGAACCTGATGTCGCTCTTGACCTGCTCGAAGAGCCGCTCTTTCTCCGCCAGCGGCACGTCGGCGTAACCGGCGACCTGCGGCCTCTTGTAATGCGCGTCCGTCTGCGTCATGGCCGTCCTAGAAACTGATGACCGCGTCGGCGGTGAGGGCCAGATCATTGAAGGCGGCGCCGCCGATCATGTCGACGCCGTCGATGAGCTCGTCCAGGCGCAGGTCGTTCAGGTCGAGCGACGGCTGGCAGACCAGCAGCCGCACGCCGAGGCCGGTGGCCTGCTCGATGAAGTAGCGCAGCGGCTGGCCCTGCTCACCCTTCGGGCCGATCTTGTCGATGACGTCCTTGCGCAGCAGCGTCGGCCCGTACATCGTGAAATAGATCATGACCTCGCACTCCATCGCGGCGGCCGAGGCCGCGAGGAAGAACGGCGTCGCGCACCGTCCCGGATCAGTGATCCCGTGCGTCTGAACGTAAAGGACCTTGCCCTCACTGTCACCAGCCCACATCAGCGGCGCCCCTCACCTGGCACGACGGATGAGCACGTGAAAGACCTCACCCTGCTTGGTAATGCCGAGCAGATCGTTGCCGGTGCGCCCGCTCCATGCCCGCATATCCGGCTCGACTCCCGGGTCGGTGGCGAGGAGCTCGAGCACCTGGCCGACCTCGATCGCCTTGACCGCCTGAGCGGTCTTGATCACTGGCAGCGGGCACTGCAAGCCCGTGCAGTCGAGTACCTGGTCCGCGGCTGGACCGGGGGATTCCGCCACCACACACTCCTGGAGTCCGAGGCGATGTGTCGCAGGACACATTCGTATGTGCAGATATGCTGATGTCTGCGAGTGGTGGTTGTCTAGTGCCTGGGCACATTCTTTTTCACGGATCGGTCGGCAAGCCATGACGATCAACGACCTGTGCTGCGACTTCTGCGGCCAGATGCTGGCAGGACCGCTGGACGGAGTGCGCTTCGTCTACCATCCGGGCAAGCCGGAATTCCGCGACGACTCCGGGCTCGCGTGCCAGCCGTGCTGGGCTGACGCCGTCCGCCGCATGGGCGACACGGCGGATCAGCGCCGCTGCGCGAGCTGCGGGACGCCGACCAGCAGGCTGGGCAGCCTGCACGTGCGCCGGTTCGACGATCCCGCCTCGTGGCGGCTGTGCGCGCCGGACGCCGCGGTGTTCCTCAACTCGCTCCGCACGGTGCGGCCGAAGTTCGACCCGGCCACGTTCAGGTTCCCCGTCGGCTGACTGCCCTGCGCCCGCTGCCCTGCGCCCGCTGCCCTGCTGGCCCGCTGCCCTGCTGGCCCGCTACCCCTGCTGGCCCGCTACCCCTGCGTGGGCGTGCCGGGCGACGCGCTGGCCGGATGACGGCCGAGTTCCTCGGCCATGAACTCGCGGAGCAGGTCGACCGCGCGCACGATCTTCTGGCTCGTCAGCGCGTAGTAGACGTTGCTGCCCGCGCGCTGGGTGGTGACGAGTCCCCGGTCCCGCAGCAGCGCCAGGTGCCTGCTGCAATTCGGCTGGGAGATCTCCAGTGCCTCGGCGATCTCCCCGACCGGCCGCGGCCCGTCGCGCAGTTCGTTGATGATGAGCAAGCGCGTCGGGTCCGCAAGCGCCTTGCACACGCGCGCGTGCAATTCGTAGATCTCGGCTGCGTACTGGCGCGGCACGCGTACTCCTCCCCGGGGAACCCCCTCATGCCTGCTGCGGGCTCCCTCGACCTGCATTGCCTCGATAGTACGAGGTGATCGGGCAACCGCCAGCCCCGAGTCGCCCGCTCGACCTCGCCGGCCCACGTCCGGCCGGACCGATGGTTACAAACGCTCCTTGTAACCGGTACAAGAAATGACCGGCTATCCGGTGCCGTCACCGGCGCATACGGTCACGGCATGGCAGCTGCCGATGACACTCTGACGCGCTGGGTGAAGGTACTCGACCAGTCCAAGTGCATCGGATGTCACGCCTGCACCACGGCCTGCAAGAGCGAGAACGAGGTCCCGGTCGGAGTCACCCGCACCTACGTGAAGTCCGTGGACGTCGGTGAATTCCCGCAGGTACGCCGGGCGTTCCAGGTCACCAGGTGCAACCAGTGCACCGATGCGCCGTGCGTCGCGGCATGTCCCACCCAGGCGATGTACCGGCGCGCGGACGGGATCGTCGACTTCGACAAGTCCGCCTGCATCGGCTGCAAGGCCTGCATGGCCGCCTGCCCTTATGACGCGATCTTCATCAACCCGGACGACCACAGCGCCGAGAAGTGCAACCTGTGCGCGCACCGGCTCGACATCGGCCTGGAACCTGCCTGCGTCACCGTCTGCCCGACCGAGGCGATCCTGGTGGGCGATCTGAACGACCCAGACTCCACGGTGGCCCGGCTGATCAACCGCCAGCCGGTGCAGGTGCGCAAGCCGGAGAAGGAGACCGGGCCTGGGGTTTTCTACTCCGGCGCCCATCAGGCCACCCTCGATCCGCTGGCCGCGCGCAGGCCGGACGGCGGGCTCTTCGCCTGGGCCACCCAGGGCGCACCCGGCCCCCAGCTGGTCACCTCCGGGCACCCGGGCACGCCGACGTCCTCCGCCGCGGCGTTGCTCTCCTACGACGTGCCGCACTCCGCGCCGTGGGGCTGGCGGGTCAGCCTGTACACGTGGACCAAGTCCGTCGCGGCCGGGGCCTTCGCCGTGCCCGTGCTGCTCGCCCTGCTCGGCCACCTGAGCTGGGGTGACCCGGCGCTTCGCTGGGCGGCACCGGTCCTCGCGCTGGTCTTCCTGGCGATCACCGGTGCGCTGCTGATCGCCGACCTCAAGCACCCCACGCGGTTCTACCTGATCTTTACCAGGCACCACTGGCGGAGCTGGCTGGTACGCGGCGCGTTCATCGTCGGCGGCTACGGCGGCGTGCTCGCGCTGTACTTCCTGGCCGCCCTGGCCGGCCCGACGGTGACCAGGCAGGTGCTCGGCGCGGCCGGACTGCCGCTCGCGGCGGGCACCGCCGTCTACACGGCGTACCTGTTCGCCCAGGCAAAGGCCCGTGACCTGTGGCAGAGCCCGCTGCTCCCGCCGCACCTCGCGGTGCAGGCGGTCCTGGCCGGGGCCGCCGCGATGCTGCCGGTCCTGACCTGGCTGTCCCCCGGCCGGGCGGCCCGCGCCGACGCGGTCGCACTCGCCGTGGCGGCCGCCGTGCACGTGGCGATGGCCTGCGGCGAGATCACGCTGCCGCACGTGAGCGCGCACGCGCACCTGGCCGTGCGGGAGATGACCAAGGGGAAGTTCGCCAGGTTCTTCTGGCCCGGCCTGGCACTGGTCGCGATCGCGATCGCCGCGCCGTGGATCGGGGTCGCCGCGGCGCCGCTGGCGCTGGCCGGGCTGCTCGGCCACGAGCACGCATACGTCCAGGCCGGCCAGTCGGTGCCGCTGGCCTAGCAGAGGAGGGACCGATGACCAGTAATGGCGCCGCGAACGGCGGCACCGCGAACGGCGGCACCGTGAACGGCGGCGCGGCTGACGACAGCGCCCTCGACGCGCTCTCGGCACGGGTATCGGCGGCCAGGGCCGCGGTGCAAGCCCGCGGCGAGACCTTCTATGCCGGGCCGAGCGGGACCCATCTCGCGTCGTTCCCGCCGAAGGAACGCTGGGACGACTGGGTGGAACTCGACTCGCGCGCCTGGCCGAAGCGGATCGAGAACCATTACCTGCTGGTACCCACGACCTGCTTCAACTGTGAATCCGCCTGCGGGCTGCTCGCGTACGTGAACCGCGAGACCGGGCAGGTACGCAAGTTCGAGGGCAACCCGGAGCACCCTGGCTCGCGTGGCCGGAACTGCGCCAAGGGTCCGGCGACCATCAACCAGGTCACCGACCCGGACCGGATCTTGTACCCGATGCGCCGGTCAGGCCCGCGCGGCAGCGGGCAGTGGGAGCGCATCGGCTGGGACGAGGCACTCGACGCGCTGGCGGCCAGGATCAGGGCGGCCATCACCGAAGAGCGCCGGAACGAGATCATGATCCACATCGGCCGTCCCGGCGAGGACGGGTTCACCGAGCGGGTGCTGGCGAGCTGGGGCGTCGACGGCCACAACTCCCACACCAACGTCTGCTCCAGCGGCGGCCGCACCGGCTATCAGTTCTGGATGGGCGCCGACCGGCCCAGCCCGGACCACGCCAACGCCAAGGTCATCTACCTGATCAGCGCGCACCTGGAGGCGGGCCACTACTTCAACCCGCACGCGCAGCGGATCACCCAGGCGCGGGCTAACGGCGCGAAGGTGATCGTGCTCGATACCCGGCTGTCCAACACCGCCACCCATGCCGACCACTGGCTGTCGCCCCAGCCGGGCAGCGAGGCCGCGATCAACCTGGCGATCGCGCAGCACCTGATCGCCACCAGGACCTACGACCGCGAGTTCGTCCGCACCTGGTGGAACTGGGCGGAGTACCTGCGGGCCTGCCACCCGGACACCCCGGTCACGTTCGAGGCGTTCGAGGAGATCCTGGCGGGGCTGTACGCCGAGTTCACCTTCGACTACGCCGCGGCCGAGTCGGGGATCGACGCGGCGGTGCTCGCCGAGGTAGCCGAGATCGTGGCCGGAGCGGGCACCCGGTTCTCGGCGCACGTCTGGCGGTCCGCGGCCGCAGCCAACCTCGGCGGCTGGCAGGTCGCGCGCACGCTGTTCCTGATCTCGGCGCTGCTCGGCGCGGTCGCCACGCAGGGCGGGGTCTTCCCGAACGGGCTGAACAAGTTCGTGCCCAAGCCGATCCACACCCCGCCGCACCCTGGCGTCTGGCAGGACCTGTCCTGGCCGCTCGAATATCCGCTGGCGCAGAATGAGATGTCCTTCCTGCTGCCGCACTTCCTGACCGAGGGCCGCGGCAAGCTCGATACCTACTTCATCCGCGTCTACAACCCGGTCTGGACCAACCCGGACGGCGCGAGCTGGCTGGAAGCACTCACCGACGAGAGCAAGGTCGGCTGCTTCGTCGCGCTGACGCCGACCTGGAACGAGTCCGCTTACTTCGCCGACTACGTGCTGCCGATGGGCCACAGCTCGGAGCGGCACGACACGCACTCCTATGAACAGTACGACGGCCAGTGGATCGGGTTCCGCCAGCCGGTGCTGCGCGCCGCGCGGGAACGGCTCGGCGAGGTGATCACCGATACCCGGCAGGTCAGCCCCGGCGAGGTGTGGGAGGAGAACGAGTTCTGGATCGAGCTGTCCTGGCGGATCGACCCGGATGGCTCGCTCGGCATCCGCCGGTACCACGAGTCCCGCGCCAACCCCGGCACCAAGCTCACCGTGGACGAGTACTACGGCTGGATGTTCGCCAACTCGGTGCCCGGCCTGCCGGAGCGGGCCGCCAGCGAGGGACTCACCCCGCTGGAATGGATGCGCAGGTACGGCGCGTTCGAGATCACCTCGGGCCAGGGCGCCGTGTATGCCCAGCCGGTACCTGGGGAGGAACTCGCCGACGTCTCGATCACGCCGACCGGACGGGTCTACACCGGCGCCGCGAAGCCGTTCAGCCCGAATATCGTGCCGACGGGCGCGCCGGAACCTGACGAGCAGGGCCGGCGGGCGGTGGGCGTTCAGGTCGACGGAGCCGTGCTGCGCGGTTTCCCTACCCCGTCCGGGCGGCTGGAGTTCTGGTCGTCGACGCTGGCCGCCTGGGGGTGGCCGGAGCACGCGCTGCCCGGTTACATCAAGAGCCACGTGCATCCGGACCGGCTGGCACCCGACCAGCTGGTGCTGCTGTCCACGTTCCGGCTGCCCACCCAGATCCACACCAGGTCGGCCAACGCCAAGTGGCTCGACGAGCTCGCGCACACCAACCCGGTCTGGATCCATCCGAGTGACGCCGCACGCCTGCGGGTTGCCAAGACCGGCGACCTGGTACGGGTGCAGACCGACATCGGCCACTTCGTGGCCAAGGCCTGGATCACGGAGGGAATCAGGCCAGGGGTGGTGGCGTGCAGCCACCACATGGGCCGGTGGCGCCTGGACGGCCAGCCGCGCGGGATTGGCGGCATGATGGCCACGGTCGACCTGCGCCGGGGCGAAGACGGCTGGAGCATGGAGCGGCGCGCCGAGGTCGCGCCGTATGCCTCGGCCGACCCCGATACCCGGCGGATCTGGTGGGGCGACACCGGCGTGCACCAGAACATCACGTTCCCGGTGCATCCGGACCCGATCTCCGGCATGCACTGCTGGCACCAGGCGGTACGGGTGAGCCCGGCCCGGCCGGGCGACCGGCATGGCGACATCGCGGTGGACACGGGCAAGTCCAGGGAGACCTACCGGGAGTGGCTGGAGCTTGCCCGCCCGGCCGGGGCTCACTCGCCCGGCTCGCTGCGCCGTCCCACCTGGCTGATGCGGCCGCTGAAGCCGGCCAGGGAGGTCTTCGCGGTGCCAGACCGCGTGCGGGCCGCGCCATGACCGGCGCGCCGCCTGGTACTCCCAGCCTTGCCGGACCGGCCAGGCTCCCCGGACCGGCTGGCCTTCCGGACCCGGCTGACCTTCCGGACCCGGCTGACCAACGGGACTCGCCGGGCCTGGCGTCCGAACTGCTGCGAGCGCTCGGCGCGGTAGCGAGCAGCCCGCCGCCGCTCTGCGCCGCGCCGGCCGCCGCGCTCAGCCTGCCAGTACCGTCGGCCGCCGAGCATACGGCCGTATTCGTGCTCGCAGCGCCGCCGCACGCCGCCATCCACCTGGGTGCCGACGGCAAGCTCGGCGGCGAGGGGCTGGACCGGGTCGCCGGGTTCTGGCGGGCGCTCGGGCTGAGCCCGCCAGCGGACGCCGACCACCTCGGTGCCCTGCTGGCGCTGCACGCCGAACTCGGCGACGCTGCGACAGCCGCGCGAACCGGCCGGGCCAGGACCCGGCTCGCGCAGGCGAGGGACGCGCTGCTGTGGGAGCACTTGTGGTCGTGGGCGCCCGGGTACCTGACCGCGGTGCGCCGGCTCGACACCCCGGCACTGGGTCCCTGGGCGGATCTCACGTTGCGGGTACTCGCCTCCCAGGCCAGGCGGGCGGCTGCGCCCGCCGCCTTGCCGCTCGCGCTGCGCGACGCACCCGCGGCGCTCGGCCTGGAAGAAATGGACGGCCGTGCGGCTTCGCGCTCCCGGTTGCTGCTCGACTCGCTGCTCGCGCCGGTGCGCTCGGGCATCATCCTCACCGGCGCGGACCTGCGTGCCGCCGCGGAAGCCGCCGGGATCGGCTACCGGATCGGCGAACGCAGGTACACGTTGCAGGCCCTGTTCGACCAGGACGCCGCGGCGACGCTTGGCTGGCTGAACCGGTTCGCCGCCGGCTGGTCCGGCTGGCACGCCGCACAGCAGCCAGTGCCCGCGACCCGGTACCGGCCGCCTGACCCGCGTACCTGGTGGGCGGACCGGGCCGCACGCACCGCCAAGGCGCTGAGAGAGCTACAAGCCGGATTTGTCGCGACGGGCTGACCGGATAGTTACCATGACTTATGCCGCTCAGCGCCCGGGTGCCCGACCTCGCCGCGCTTGAAGTATTGCTCGCGATCGCCAGGACCGGCAGCCTGAACGCGGCCGCCAGGCAAGTCGGCGTCACCCAGCAGGCCGTCTCGGCGCGGATCAAGTCGGCCGAGGCGCAGGCCGGCGTGGCGCTTGTGGCCAGGACATCACGCGGATCCACGCTCACCGCGGAAGGGAAAGTCGTGGCCGAGTGGGCCGCGCGCCTGCTCGCCGTGGCCAGCGAACTGGACGCCGGGCTCGCGGCGCTGCGCAACGACCATCACGCCAGGTTGCGGGTCAGCGCCAGCATGACCATCGCCGAGCAGCTACTTCCCGGCTGGCTGGTGTCGCTCCAGGCCGCCGCGCGGCATCGCGGCGAGCAGCCGGCTGAGATCGTATTGACCGCAGCCAACAGCGAGACCGTCGCACAGCAAGTCCGCGGCGGCGAGGCGGACCTGGGGTTCGTCGAGGGGCCGACCAGGCCGGATGGCCTTCGCAGCCGGGTAATCGGCCATGACGAACTCGTCGTCGTTGTCCGTCCCGACCACCCGTGGGCCCGCAGGCGGCAGCCGCTGAGCCCGGGCGAACTGGCCTCGGCCCGGCTGGTGAGCAGGGAGGAAGGATCGGGCACGCGGGACGCGCTCGCTACCGCGCTAGCCACGGCGCTGACGGCAACCGCCCCGAGACGCGCATCCGCTGCCCGCACCACCGCACCCGCCGCGCTGGCGCTGTCGACCACGGCGGCAGTGCGGGCCGCGGTGCTCGCTGGCGCAGGGCCCGCCGTGCTGAGCGAGCTCACCGTGGCCGAAGATCTCGCTTCGCACCGGCTGACCCGGGTCCAGGTCGACGGCATCAACCTGCGCCGCTCGCTGCGGGCCATCTGGTCGGGCGGCCAGTTCCCGCCCGTGGGAGCGGCCCGCGACCTGCTCGCGCACGTGACCCGGCGGCAGTAGCGACTGGCAGTGCGCTACGTCTTTGCGGCGCGGGCGGCGAAGAAGACCGGGACGCTGCGGTACACCGGCTGCTCGCGGGCGAGCCGTCCGGTGGCAGCCGGCTCCTCGGTGAGTTCCACGGTGAAGCCGTTGCGAACGAGCGCGTTCAGGTAGGTGCTCAGCGTCCGGTGGTAGTTCCCGGCCCGGCGTACGCCCTCCGGGTTCGCCGAACGCCAGAAGCGCTCGTGCAGGTAGTCACCGACCAGCCTGGCAGGCGTGCCGTCCGGACCCAGAACGGTCGTGGCCGCGGGAGACAGGAATGACGGGTGGCCGATAACGAACACGAAGGCGCCGCCTGCTCGCAGCACCCGGCTGACCGACTTCATAGTGGCATCCAGGTCGGGGATGTCCATCAGCCCGAGCTGACAGGTCACCAGGTCGAACGACTGGTCAGCTAGGCTCGACAGCGACCGGGCGTCGTCGACCAGGTAGCTGACCCGAAGTGGCCGCGCCGTCTCGTGGCCCCGGGCGAGCTCGATCATCTCTGGCGCGAAATCCACGCCGGTCACCGACGCGGCTCCGCTCGCTGCCAGCGCGCGTGCGGCAAGGCCCTGGCCGCACGCGAGGTCGAGCACTCGCTGGCCGTGCAGGTCGGGAACCAGCCGGAGAGTCACAGCGACCGCGAGTTCGTGCGGGCCGCTGCCGCGGGTCAGCAATTCGTCGTACCAGCACGCGATGGCTGACCAGCTGGCCGGCGAGCCCGCTGACGGAACGGCGGCGGATCCTGCGGACGGCGCAGCGGAGGGCGGCATCAGCCGGCCTCGGGGCGCCAGTACATCGACTTCACCCAGATCGTGGCGAATTCCCGCCGCTGCGCCCGGTCCGCGACGGTCAGCCAGCGATCGGCCCGCTTATACCCGGACTGCGCGGTCCGCTGCCGTCTTCGGCTCATGCCGCACGTCGCCGGGCTGGCCCATCGTCCGCCGCCAGGACGCGAATTCCAGCACGATCCCGTCCGGGTCCTGGAAGTAAAAGGACCGGACGAAGACACCCGGGTGCAGCTCCCTGGCGACCCCGAACTCGCTGTCGTCGTGGTCGAGCACCGGGCTGACCTGAACGCCCTTGGCCAAAAGCTTGGCCCGGTACTCAAGGAACTTCTCCTCGGGGACGTCAAACGCCAGGTGGTTCATCGATCCGACAGCACTGGTCCATTCGCCGAGCCCTGGCAGCGTGACCGGAGCCGAGACGCCAGGGACGGGGTCAGGCGCGTCGGGGAACCAGAAGAATGCCAGGGCATTGCCGCCGCCCATGTCGAAGAAGAAATGCTGGCCAGAACCGGCAGGCAGGTCGATCGTCTTGATCAGCCGCATGCCCAGGACCTGCGTGTAGAACTCCACCGTGCGCTTCATGTCCGAGCACACCAGCGCGAGGTGGTTGACGCCGCCGAGGTGGAATTCCTGATTACGCCACTCCATGATCGGCCCCCTTCGGCTTCGGCCTGGTGCGGATATGTAGCTAAATCTAAACTCAGTTTCAGCCACGCGCCAGGGCGCACCAGACGCGGTCCATGGAGGTCAGATGACCGAAATCGCGAGGGACTTCGTCGGCCTGCCGGCCCCGGTGGTCGGCCGGGCCGGCGCCGGCGGTCACCCGTGCCAGGGCATCTACCACCACCCGGCCGGGACCTGGCCCAAGACCGCCTTTATCGCCACCCACTACAACGTGGATTTCGCCGAGCATTACCTGGCCTCTTACCTGGCCGAGCGCGGTTACGGCTTCCTCGGCTGGAACACCCGGTTCCGCGGCAACGAGGCGCACTTCCTGCTCGACCACGCGCTGGCCGAGATCGGCGTCGGGGTCAGGTGGCTGCGCGGGACAGCCGGCGTGCAGCGGATCGTGCTGCTCGGCAACTCCGGCGGCGGCTCGCTGATGGCGGCCTACCAGTCCCAGGCCGTCGAGCCCAACGTCACCCCGGTCACCGGGATGCGTCCGCTGCCCGCGATCGAGCAACTGCCGCCTGGTGACGTGTTCATCGCGCTGGCCGCGCATTCGGGCCGGCCGGAGGTGCTGACCGCTTGGCTCGATGCCTCAGTGACCGACGAGACCGACCCGCTGTCGGCCGACCCGGCGCTCGACCCGTTCAACGCCGAGAACGGCCCGCCGTACAGCGAGCAGTTCCAGCAGCGGTACCGCGCGGCCCAGCGAGCCCGCAACGAGCGGATCACCGACTGGGCGCTGGACCAGCTTGCCGCGCTGGACGGGACGAGGGCCAGGGACCGGCTGTTCACGGTGCCGCGGACCTGGGCCGACCTGAGGATGATCGACCCGGACATCGAACCGTCGGACCGGCGGCCGAACTGGTGCTACCTGGGTGAGCCGGTCAAGGCCAACTACGGTGTCTTCGGCATCGGGACGCTCAGCACGCTGCGCAGCTGGCTGTCGATGTGGAGCCTGCGTACCTCGCAGTGCGCCGCGGCGCCGCATCTGGCCAGGATCACCGTGCCCTCGCTGGTCATCCACGCCACCGCGGACGCCTGCGTCTACGACAGCGACGCGAAGCGGCTGTACGACGCCATCGCCGCCGACGACAAGCACCTGCGCCTGATCAAGGCCGACCACTACCTGCTCGAACCGGCCGGTGCCCGGGCCGAAGCCGCCGACCTGATCGCCGCCTGGGTAGCCGACCGGACCTGACGCTGCTACCGCACCGATGGCCCGTTGGTGCGCCTACAGCAGCACCAACGGGCCATCGGTGTTGCCGGAATCCAACCGCGCCCGCAGGAAAACGCCTGGCGGGAGCGGCCGTGTGATCGGTCGGCCCCGCCAGGCGCTATTACTTACCTGTGCTCCCTGTCGCCTAGATGCCGAAACGTGAGCCGATCCGCCATAGGCCACGGCCGTGCGTAGCCACCAGCAGGAAGCCCTGATCCGGTGACGTCCGCAGGTCGTCGACCGGCGCGGCCGGCAGGCCGAACCCGAGCCGGAACCACCGGCCGGGGTTGCGCGCCGACGTGGCGAACACCCCGATATCGGTGCCCACGACTAGCAGGCGGTGCCAGCGCGCCGACGCCTCGGCCGGCACGTCAGGCAGGTTGCCGCTCACGTTGGTCCAGGTGGCACCGCCGTTGAACGACTGGAATACATGTCCGACCCCGCCGCCGGCGATCCACTTGCGTGAGAACGCGCCGAACGTGACCACGACGTGTGCGGCGTTGCGCGGGTCGATGGTGAACGAGGTGGGAATGCGGTTAGGCAGCACCGGCGAGCTGACGGTGTGCCAGGTGCCGCCGAAGTTGGTGTCGATGCCCGAGATAAAGGGACTCGCACCGCCCGGGTTGCAGCCGTTCCCGCACCAGCCGGCGTAGGTCACCGATCCGCTGTCGGCGATGGCGTTGATCGAGTTGCCGGCGCCGACATCGTGCACCGGCACCCAGTCGCATGTCGTCGGCGAGCAGCTCGTGGCCCAGCCTTTGGACTGGTTGTCCCACACGAACTCGCCGCCGGCCACCCAGTGGTTGATGTTGTGGATGTCCGCGGTGTACGGAGCGATGAACCGCGGGTTCGGGTCACACGGGCTCGGCGTGAACAGGACGTTGAAGCAGGACGGGTTCATCGTGTTGTAGGACTCGGTGGTGCCGTCCGAACGGCCGCCGTTGACGGTGGAGGCCATGTTCAGGTCGACGTACTCATTCACCGCCTGGTCGCCGTTGGCCGGGTTGACGATGACGTCGCCGCCGTCGCCGCCGAACGGGGAGACCATCTGCCGCGAGTGCGGCGACAGCAGGCTGACGCCGTTGTCCTGCAAGCCGCCCCAGATGTCGACGCCGCCGCCTGGCGCCCGCCCGACAGCCGCGTAGTAATACTCCAGGGTGTGCAGGGTGGCGTTCAGGTCAGCCCACTTCACCACGTCCACGTCGGCGAGCGGGTGCGCGTACACGCCGCCGTCGTCGCCGGTGTACAGCGTGCCACCGCTGATCGCCAGTGCGTGCTGGTCAGCGTGGACGGTGTTGGGGCAGGTGTCCTTGGTCGGGTCCGCGCTCCAGCAGGGGTACGGGAAGTTCCAGTACGGCCCGGTGGCGAACCAGGTCGCGCCGGCATCCGACGTCTCGAAGACCTCTTCGAGGTCGACGAACACGTGCGAGTCGTTGGACGGGTCGACGATGATCGCCTGGTTGTACCAGGCCTGCGCGCCCGGCGTGCCGCCCGACAGCGCGTACGCCGAGTTGACGGCGGGGGCGGCCAGCTTGGCGCTGTCCGCGATGAGCTTCCACGGACCGGCCAGGTCGCCGTTCGCCGACTCGTACACGCCCTTGAGACCCAGGGTCGTGGTCTTCTCGACCAGCGCGTAGAGCACCTTGCCGTCGGCCGAGTAGGCGAAGGTCGTCCGGCCGATATCGGTTGCCCCGGCCAGGTCGCCGGTGAGGGTGACCTCGCTGAAGTTGTGGCCGCCGTCGGTCGAGGAGTAGAAGCCGTTGTTGGTCAAGTCGATCGGCAGGGTGCCGCCGCGCCAGCCGATCGCCGCGATGACGGTCTGGCCACCGGTCCCCGGCCGTACCTTCACGTCGGTGACGGAGGCGGTCCCGTAAGGCGAACCGGGGTGGTCGACCGGGTTGAGCACCGGCACCCAGGGTGCCCACAAGTTCGACGACGTGCGCCGGTACAGGCCCTGGCTGGTAGCCGCGTACACGTGGCCAGCCTTGTCAAAAGTGATCTGAAAAACCGTGTGGTTAAGAAGTGGCTGGCCGATCAGGCGCCAGGTCCTGCCGTGGTTGACCGACCGGTAGATGCCATTGCCGGCATAGGAGTCCTGGCTGGTGTTGGCCTCGCCGGTACCGACCCAGATCGAATGGTCAGCCGGGTTGACTGCAAGCGCGCCGATGGACAGGTCCGACTGCCGGTCGAAGACCGGGACCCAGTGCTTGCCGCCATCGGTCGAACGCCAGACACCGCCCGCCGCCGCGCCGGCGTAGAGGGTATGGCCGTCGACCGCCAGCGCGGTGATCCGGCCGGCCACGTCGCCGGCCCCGCCGCTGGAGTTCGACCAGATCGGGTCGCGGTAACCGAGTGCATCGGAGTTGTACGGCTTACGGGTGACTTCCTGCCAGCCGCCGCCGAAGCCGCGGAGCCTGCGCGCCTGCGCGATAGCGGCAGCGAAAGCCTGCGCGCTCACAGTCAGGGCCGGCGCGGTGCGAATGGCCGCGTACTGAGCGGCAGAGGTCAGGACTTCATCGGACTGCCCGGTGTCTGAGTTGCTGGCCGCCGCCCTGTGCATTCCGGCATGCAGGCCGCGGACACCAGCCAGCAGCCCTGCTGGGCCCGGATGCCCTGCGGACGACGCCAGGCCAGGCATGGCCCCGACCATCGTCAACGCAGTGATCACCGAGCCTGCCGCAACAACTTGCATGCCAGCCCGTCTGATACGGCGCATGGATTTCCCCAATCTCCTGAGAATGCCGTAGTAATCGGTGGGCGGAACGTTTTCTCTAACGACCAGCCCCGCCCGACTCTACTGACGGAATCCTGGCTATACCACCCCTCCGCGACCATGATCGCGGACGTGCGTCAGTTAGGTTCACTGAATTACGTCCACGATCGAAACGCCCGCGCCGCGCCCTGGCCGGGGATCGGTCCGCCGCCGCGCGGCAGGTCCCGCTAGCGCCGGGTGTCACCGGCCGAGTACGACTCCGCCGTTCGGCGAGAGTATCTGGCCGGTAACCCATCCGCCGTCCGGACCGAGCAGCCACGCGATCAGCGAGGCGATCTCCTCTGGGTTGCCTTCGCGGCCGACCAGGGTCTGCCCGGCGCGTTGCCGCCGGGACTCCTCCGTCAGCCGGCCGGTCCAGAATTCGGTGTCGGGGACGAAGCCCGGGGCTACGGCGTTGGCCGTGCCGCCGTGCGCGCCGAGTTCGCGGGCCAGGTCGTACACCCAGCTATGCAGCGCTGCCTTCATCGCGCCGTACGGACCACCGCCGCTGCCGCGCAACGCGGCGACCGAGGAGATCAGCACGACCCGGCCGCTGTTGAGCTCAAGCATCTCGCGCAGAGCTTCCACCAGCAGGACAGCCGTGAGCACATTCGACTCGAACGACTCCTGCCAGGTCCGGCGTATCTTCTCCAGGTCATCGGGCGACCCGCCGCCGGCCGACAGGCCGCCGGCCGCATTCACCACCGCGACGCATGACCTGCCGACCGACACTATGTGCGAGGCGACTGTGACGGCTCCCATCTCGGTACCGACGTCGGCGGCGATCACGTCGACGTTCTGGCCGAGCTGGTCGGCAAGGCGCTCGAGCGGTTCCCGCCGCCTGCCCACCGCTGTGACGTGCAGTCCCTCGGCGGCCATCCGGCGCGCAACCGCCCGGCCGATGCCGGTCCCCGCTCCGCTGATCACAACTGTGGCCGGTGAATTCATCCGACTACCTTCGCACAGACCCGCCGCCGCCCAGCGAACCACGCCAGGTACCGCGCCCTGTGCTCGGGGTGATGCAAGGACCTTCGGCCCTGGATGGACGAGCACGACTGCTTGAAGGCTTGAAGGGCTAGCCGACTGGACCGGCCGTGCTCGGGACTCGCTGGAGTGGCTCACGGGAGGGATTCGGCGGATGGAGGTCGTGCAGGAAACTCCGTATCGGTTCGTGATCCCTGCCAGCGGGCAGATGCGGGTCCCTGGCGTAGTGTTCGCGACCCGGACGCTCGTTCCCGATCTCGCACATGATCACGCGCTGCTTCAGGTCGCGAACGTGGCGACGCTCCCCGGCATCGTGGAGGCGTCTTACGCGATGCCGGACATCCACTGGGGCTACGGTTTCCCGATCGGCGGGGTGGCCGCGACCGAGGTGTCGGCTGGTGGCGTGGTCTCGCCTGGCGGCGTCGGCTTCGACATCTCGTGCGGTGTCCGCCTGCTGGCCTGCGGACTAGATGGCGACGAGTTCTCCCCGGTCGCCGAGCGGGTCATGGACGGCCTGAGCGCCGCGATCCCGCGCGGCGCCGGCCGGGGCGGCGTCTGGAGCCTGAGCGGGCGTGCCGAGCTGGAGAAGATCTTGCTTGGCGGCGCGCGGTATGCCGTCAGCCAGGGCCACGGAACGGGACGCGACCTGGTCCGCTGCGAGGACGAGGGCATGGTCGCCGACGCCGACCCCGGGCAGGTCAGCGAACGGGCGGTCCAGCGCGGCCTGCACCAGGTAGGCAGCCTTGGCTCAGGGAACCACTTCCTCGAAGTCCAGGTGGTCACCGAGGTCTTCGACCCGCTCAGTGCCGAAAGGTTCGGCCTGCGTCCTGGCCAGGTCTGCGTGATGATCCACTGCGGATCGCGCGGTCTTGGCCATCAGATCTGCACTGACCATGTCCGGGTGATGGAACGGGTGATGCAGCGCTACGGCATCACGGTGCCCGACCGTCAGCTCGCCTGTGCCCCGGCCGACTCGGAAGAGGGCCGTGCATACCTGGGGGCGATGGCCGCAGCGGCGAATTACGGTCGCGCCAATCGCCAGTTGCTCACCGAGGCGACCCGGCAGGTGTTCCGGCGAGTGTGCGGAGCAGACCTTGACCTGGTGTACGACATCTCGCACAACCTGGCCAAGCTCGAAGAGCACGATGTGGCCGGGCGGCGCGCCCGATTGTGCGTGCATCGCAAGGGTGCCACCAGAGCGCTGCCGCCTGGTCACCCCGACCTTCCCGGCGAATTGCGGGAAACCGGCCAGCCGGTGCTGATTCCCGGATCGATGGGCACCTGTTCTTATGTCCTGGCGGGCATCCGCGGCGGCGGTGCCTTCTACTCCACCTGCCACGGCGCTGGCCGCCTGCTGAGTCGGCACCAGGCCGCCCGGTCGGTCACCGGCCATGAACTGCGGCAGCGACTGGAGCGCCAGGGCATCGCCGTGCGCGGCGCGTCGGCGCGCGGTCTCGCCGAGGAGACGCCAGAAGCGTACAAGGATGTGACCGAGGTCGTCAGCGCGGCGCAGGACGCAGGCCTGTGCCGCAAGGTGGCCAAGCTCGTGCCAGTAGGGGTCGTCAAAGGCTGAGCGGAGGCTAAGCGGCGGAGGCTAGGCGGAGCGGAGGCTGGACGCCGGCCCGACGCCGGCTAGACGTCCACGATAGCCGTGCACGACCAGTCGCCTGCCGGGTCGGCGGAGCATCGGATCTCGTGCAGCGAGACCGCCTTGGGAGCCGCGCCGATGATCGTGACGCGATCCAGGTCCACCAGCTCGAGCCGGAGGCTGACCCCGCCGTCCGCAGCCGGCCACACGGTGACCGCGACAGGTACCTGGTCGTCGGCATCCACCCGGTAGATAATCTCGTCGAGCACCGCCGCGAGCAGATCCTCGTCTGACTCATCCGTAAGGTGCACTTCGGCGGTCCGGCTCGCTGTGATGTCGTCCGTCACCTCGGCGAAGCTCGCTACGAGACCGCTGGCGGCCTGCGCGAGGCACTCGTCCCGGGACTCGGCCCACGCCTCGATCCGCAGGTCAGCGGTGTGCGGAACGCTGCGGTGCCCGCTAGCGGTCATGTCTTGACTGGCGGGTGGGTGCGAGGTGGTCCGAGGTGGGCAACCTGCCGGCCCGCGCTGGCGAGAGTGCGGGGCGAGGTGCGGAGCGAGGTTTCGAGTACGGCGGCGCGGCGGCGAGGGTCCATGGGGTTCAGGCCCATCACCGCCAGGTCCTCCGGGCCCGGCGTGACGACAGTGACCTTCATCCCCGCAGCACGCAGTGCTCGCACCTCACGCTGCAGCGAATAGGTAATCAGCGCGCGCATCCGTCGCTCGATCCGCGTATGCGGCTTACGCGGATTATCCCTGACCAAGCTGGCCATCGGCGCGAGCACGCAGACCTCGTCGATCCCGGCATCTGCCAGCAGACCGAGCGAGGTCGACGAGCGCACCCCGCCGTCCACGTAGCGGCGGCCGCCGATGACCATTGGCTCATACCAGCCAGGAATGGAGCAGGAGGCGACCACCGCGTCCGCGAGGCTAGCCTGCGGCGCTCCGGCCCGGCCGAACACCGTACGGGAGCCCGAGTCGTAATCAACCGCGACGATCCAGGTTTGTCCGTGTTCGAACCAGTCTGACGCGGTTGGCCGCGCAGCCTGAGACTCGGGCTGCGTGGACTGAAGCTCGGGCTGCGCAGGCTGAGATTCGGGCTGCGCAGGCCAAGGCTCGGCTGGCTGGAAGGGCTCCGACCCGGCTCGGCGGGCGTGCGACTCGGCGTGGGCGTGCAGCAGTTGCACCATGTTGTGCAGTCCGCGATGGCGCTCGCGGCCGACCGGCAGCCACGCGCTGGCGGCCACTGTGGGATGCGTCCGGTGCGGCGCGGTCAGCGCGGACATCATCAGCCGCGGCGAACCGAACCGCAGCTTGGGGGGGCGCGGCCATGGCCCGCCGTCGATGTCGGCGATGCCGGCCAGCGGGCCGACTGGCTCACCGTGCTGGTACGCGATCATCTCCTCGATGCTGACGCCGCACCGCAGGGCGGCCGCGAGCACGCTTCCAGCGCTGGTCCCGAGCAGCACGTCTACTTCGCCGACCTGGCATCGCAGCAGTTCCTGCACGGCCGGCAAGGCACCGGTCATCCAGGCCGCGCCGAGCACTCCGCCTGCTCCGAGCACCAGCGCCGTACGCGGTCGGGTACGGACGAAGACCCGCCGGGCGGGTGCTGGGCTCTCCTGAACGCGGACACCGACTCCTTGCCGGTCCGCGCCAGGCCCCCTCCTGCGGACGCCGACGCCTCGCGCGGGCCAGCCGACCGGTTCAGCAACCATGATCGCGAGGCCCTGACCGCCGGGCCCGCCAGGACACCGCGGCCCGCAAGGTTTCGCAGGTCAGCCGGGCGGCGGCGGGAGAGCTGCACCGATAAACACTCATGGGGCTTTATACCTGACTTTCCGGGCGGGCGCTACCCTACGGCTGGTTGCGCTACCCCTATCCGGCTTTTCTACCCACCAGGAGCCAGAGCCTGCACTCCGGCGACGAAAAGCTCGATACCGAGCCGCTGGCCACGGAGCCGTGCGGGGTGTACTCCTGGAATGTGCGCGGCGGCACGGGCACCGCGGCCAGCCGGAACGGGATGGGAGCTCACCCGATGAAGTCGTTCGCCTCCTCGGCCGACCTCGAAATGAAAGAGCAAACGCTGGAGATACTCGGCGACGGGGTGTACGCCCTGACCGCGGCAGGCGATCCGAACGTGGGCGCGATCGAAGGCGAGGACTTCCTGGTCTGCTTCGAGGCCATGGCAACCCCGGTCGCGGCCCGCGCCTGGCTGGAGACGCTGCGCCAGCACACCAGCAAACCCATCAGGTACCTGGTGCTCTCGCACTACCACGCGGTGCGGGTGCTCGGGGCGAGCGCCTTCGGCGCGGACGTCATCGTCGCGCACGAGGGTACCCGCGCCCTGATCGCCGAGCGCGGCGCGCAGGACTGGGAGTCCGAGCTTGGCCGGATGCCCCGGCTGTTCACGGACCCCGCGTCCATCCCTGGACTGACCTGGCCGACCGCTACCTTTTCCGACCGGTTCACGATCGACCTCGGCGGCGCCAGGGGCGAGCTGGTGCTTGCCCACTGCGGCCTGGGCCATACCGAGGGCGACATCGTCGCCTGGCTGCCCAGCCAGCGGATCCTCTTCGCCGGCGATCTGGTCGAGGCACAGGCGGCTCTGTACACCGGCGACGCTTACCACCGGGACTGGGCGGCCGGCACCCTGGACGCGGTGGCAACGTTCGGCGCGCAGGCGCTGGTTGGCGGCCGCGGTGCGGTCGCCCGCGGCGCGGATGCGGTGACCGCGGCGATCGGCCAGACCCGGGAATTCCTGACGACGATGCTGGACCAGGTCGGCGCGGTACACGAGGCCGGCGGCACGCTCAGGGAGGCCTTCGCCGCCGCGCACGGTGCGCTCGCGCCGCGGTACGGCCGGTGGCCGATCTTCGAGCACTGCATGCCGTTCAACGTCTCCCGGCTGTGGGACGAACTGTCCGGCGTGCGACGGCCCGCCATCTGGACCGCCGAGCGCGACCGGCGGGTCTGGGACCAGCTTCAGGGCTGACGGGATGGAACCGGTCCTCGTCGCCGGCGCCGGTCCGGTCGGGCTGGCCACGGCGCTGCTGCTGGCCAGGTGGCGGGTCCCGTCCGTCGTGCTCGAAGCGGCCGCGGAGCGGTCAGCCGGCGGCTCCCGTGCGATCTGCTTCCAGCGCGACGTACTCGACATCTTCGACCGGGTCGGCTGCGCCGACGGCATGGTCGCCGAGGGCGTGACCTGGACGACCGGGCGCACCTTCTACCGCGAGCAGGAACTGTTCGCGGTAGAGTTCCCCGACCAGGGCGCGGGCGTGCTGCCGCCGTGGATCAACATCTCCCAGTCCAGCGTGGAACGCTTCCTGCTGGCCAGGGCCGTCGCGGAGCCGCTGATCGAGCTGCGGTTCGGCGACCCGCTGGTCGACCTGGCGAGCTACCAGGACCGGGCCGAGGCGCAGGCAGGCAGCGGTACCAGGTATCGCGGCAGCCACCTCGTCGGCGCCGACGGGTCCAGGAGCACCGTGCGCGAGTGCCTCGGAGTCGACTTCCCCGGCCGCTCGTTCCCCGATCAGTTCCTGATCTGCGATATCCGGGCCGACCTGCCGTTCCCCAGCGAGCGCAGGTTCTATTTCGACCCGCGCTGGAATCCGGGTCGCCAGGTGCTCGTGCATCAGTGCCCCGACGGGGTCTGGCGGATCGACTGGCAGGTGCCGGCCGGCTTCGACTTCGCCGCCGAGCGCGCCAGCGGTGGCCTGGACGCCAGGGTCAGGCGGATCACCGGCGAGATTCCGTACCAGATCGTGTGGGCGACGGCGTACCGGTTCCACGAGCGGGTAGCGCAGGCGTTCGGCGTCGGACGGGCGTTCCTGGCCGGCGACGCCGCGCACCTGTACGCGCCGTTCGGCGCGCGCGGCCTGAACTCCGGCATGGCCGACGCCGAGAACCTGGCCTGGAAACTGGCGTTCGTCCGACATGGCTGGGCGCCACCTGACCTGCTGGACAGCTACCACGCCGAACGGTCGGCGGCGGCGGCCGAGAACCTCCGCGTGACCAGCGCCACCATGGAGTTCCTCGTGCCGCGGACCACCGAATCGCGCCGCTGGCGCACCGACACGCTCGACCGGGCGCTGACCGACCCGGACGCCAGGTCGCTGATCGACTCGGGCAAGCTGGCCGAGCCGTACTGGTACACGGCCAGTCCGCTCACCACGCCGGGACCGCCGCTGGACGGTTTCCCCACCGCGCCAGGCGCGATCAGGCCGGCCGTACCCGGCGTGATCTGCCCGGACGGGCCAGTCGTCGCCGACGGCGTCGCGACCCGGCTGCGCCGCCTGTTCGGCCGCTCGTTCGTCGTCCTCACCCAGACGGCACCGGCCGCGGCGGCGGCCCGGCGACTGGCGGTCCGGGCTGTCGCGGCTCCGGTTACCGCGTACGCGCTCGACGAGATCGACCAGGCGGGCACGCTGCGGGCCGCCCTTGCGGCCGGCCCCGACAGCGTGCACGTCGTGCGGCCAGACGGCCACTTCGCTGCCGTTCTCCCCCGGCTCGACCGGGCCGCCCTGGAGGCCGCCCTGCGCCGGGCGGCCGGCCATCCCGCCAGCTAGTTCGGAAAGGCTTCCGTGATCGTGGTCGATTCTCAGCCGCAGGCACCGAGAATCGACCACGATCACGCAGACTAGGCGACGCCGCGGCTACTGCCTGTCACTGCGACCATGCCCGCACCGGTATTGTGAAGAGCGGGTCGCGGCTGCGACGGCGCTGTCCAGCGAGAGCGGCCGTGCCGGGGCACCACGGGAACCACGGGAACCACGGGAACAGCCGGCAGCAATTCGCGCGAGCGAGAAGCCAGATTTCGTTATTACGATACTTAAGGGCCATGAGCGGAAACGACAGATCAAGTACGGTTTATAACTTCAGTGCCGGGCCGGGCGTGCTGCCCGAGCCCGTCCTCCGGCAGGCGCAGGAGGAACTGACCGACTGGCACGGCTGCGGCATGAGCGTGATGGAGATGAGCCACCGCGGCGCGGAGTTCCTGCGGATCGCGGAGGCCGCCGAAGCTGACCTGCGCAGCCTGATGGCCATCCCTGACGACTACCGCGTGCTGTTCCTGCAAGGCGGCGCCACCGGCCAGTTCGCCGCACTCGGCATGAATCTGGCAGCTCGGGGTGACGTGGCGGACTACGTGATCACCGGCATGTGGGGCCAGCGCGCCTACACCGAGGGCGCCAAGTACCTCGACGGCATCAACGTCGCGGCCAAGACGAGTCCGCATACCTATGTGCCACCGCAGCAGGACTGGCGCCTCTCCGACGACGCCCAGTTCGTGCACATCACTTTGAACGAGACGATCCAGGGCGTCGTGTTCGAGTCGGTGCCGGACACCGGCTCGGTACCGCTGGTCGCCGACGTCAGCTCGATCATCTTGAGCCAGCCGATCGACGTGACTAAGTTCGGCGTCCTGTACGCCGGGGCACAGAAGAACATCGGCCCGGCCGGCCTGACGGTGCTGATCGTGCGTGACGACCTGCTCGGCAAGGCCAGACCGGATACCCCGGTGGTCTGGGACTGGACGGAGAACGCGAAGTCCGGCTCCATGATCAACACGCCGCCGACGTACGCCTGGTATCTCGCCGGACTGGTCTTCAGGTGGGCCGCCGACCAAGGCGGCGTCCCGGCGCTGACGAAGATCAACGAGCGCAAGGCTGCGAAGCTGTACGCGGCGATCGAGGAATCCGGTTTCTATGCCAACCCGGTCGCGCCGGCTAACCGGTCCCGGATGAACGTGCCGTTCACCATCGCGCAACCGGACCTGGAGAAACGCTTCCGCACCGAAGCCAGGACAGCGGGGCTGGTGAACCTGGAAGGGCATCGCAGCGTCGGCGGCATGCGGGCCAGCATCTACAACGCCATGCCGGAGGCGGGCGTCGACGCGCTCGTCACTTTCATGCGGGAATTCGAGGCCAGACATGGGTAAGTTCCAGGTCAGAACCTACGACGCGATCTCGCCCGTCGGGCTGCGGCGGTTCAGCACCGATTACACGGTGGACAGCGCCGTCGAACAGCCCGATGCGATCATGCTCCGGTCGTTCAATTTGCACAACGAAACCATTGACAGCGGTGTCCTTGCCATCGGCCGGGCCGGAGCGGGCGTGAACAACATCCCCGTCCAGGCGATGGCCGAACGCGGAGTGGTGGTGTTCAACGCCCCAGGGGCGAACGCCAACTCGGTCAAGGAACTCGTCGTCGCGGGAATGCTGCTGGCGGCGCGTAACCTGCCTGCCGCACTCGCCTACGCCAAGTCGCTGCCGCCGCAGGACATGAAGAAGGCCGTGGAGAAAGGCAAGAAGCGATTCGCCGGCCACGAGATCAGCGGCGGCACTCTCGGCGTGATCGGGCTCGGCGCGATCGGCTACCGGGTCGCCAACACCGCCGTCGACCTCGGCATGCGAGTGCTCGGCTACGACCCGGCGATGAGCGAGGAGCACGCCGACGAACTGTCGGCTCAGGTGCACCGGGTGGACAACGTGGACCGGTTGCTGTCCGAAAGCGACTTCGTGACGCTGCACGTGCCGCTGACCGACACCACCAGGGAACTGATCGACGAGCACCGGCTGCGGCTGCTGCCATCCGGAGCGGTGCTGCTCAACTTCGCCAGGGACGAACTGGTCGACGAGAAGGCGCTGATCGCCGCGCTGGACTCGGGGCAGCTGCGTGGCTACGTGACCGACTTCCCCAACCCGGTCGTCTACGCCCACGACAAGGTCATCGTGCTGCCGCACCTGGGCGCCAGCACAAGCAGCGCGGAAGACAACTGCGCCGTGATGATCGCGGACGAGCTCCAGGACTTCCTGGAGAACGGCAACATCAGGCACTCGGTGAACTACCCCGCGGTGTCGCTGCCCCGGCGCGGCCACCTGCGGATCACGCTCACGCACAAGAACACGCCCGGCGTCATCGCGCAGTTCTCTCAGGTCATCAGCGGCGCCGGGATCAACGTCATCGAGCTGATTAACGACTGCCGCGGCGACTATGCCTACAGCATCATGGAATTGCAGACAGACACCCTGCCCGCTTCCGTGGCCAAGCAGCTTGAGCAGATGCCGCAACTGCTACGGCTGCGCATACTCGGCGAGCCGTCCTGAGCCAGCCGGACAGGACAGGCTCGCCGAGAGCTAGGCGCGGCTAGTCCCGCTAACGGCGCCGCAGCACGGTGACAAGCATGGCCGCCGAGCGGGAGCCCAGGTAACTTGGGCTGCCCAGGTAACGTGCGGTCAGCCGGTAAGTACCTGGCCTGAGCTGCCTGCCGGTAAGGGAGCAGGACGCACTGGCGTGCCGCAGCACCAGCCGGCACAGCGCCTTGCCCCGCGCCGAGATGACGACGGTGCCTGCCGGCACGCCGGCGAACCGAGGACGCACGGTGACGGTCAGGTGCTCGCGCTGCTCGTGACCGAAGACGATCCGGCCGGAGGATAGTTTCAGCGCGGTAGCCGTCGGCGCCCGCAGCACGGTGACATCGGTCCGTACGGCCGTCTGACTTCCTGCGAACGAACCCTGGGCCGGATAGCTGGCCGACAGCGAGTAGCTGCCTGGCCTGAACTCGGTGAGGTCGCACGCGCCGGTCGCGATGCCCGCAGATCCGGAGAGCCGTGCCGCGCAGACCTGCGAGCCGTCGGTGACAGTTACCGCTCCGGCCGGAGTCGTCAGGCCGGCCATCGTGCTGGCAACCTGGACACGCACGCTGATCCGCTGACCGACTACGGGAGACCCGGTGGCAGACGTGATCGTCGTCTGAGTCGGCACCGGTGGCACGCCGACGCTGACCTGGCCGGCATCGGTTCCCGCCACGCACAGCGATCTGCTCGCGCACGCTACCGTCCCCGCGGTGAACCCGGCCCACTGCCAGCTGGAAGGATCGCTGCCCGCCGGATCGGCCGAGACAAACAGGCCGCCTTCGTCGGAGGCGACCGCGCAGAACGAGGTGTCCGGGCAGGAAGTGGCTGTCACTCCGTCGTCGCCGGGTCCCGCACGGAGGATCTGCCAGGTCGCGACTCCCCCGGCGGGATCGGCCGAGGAGAAGATCACCGGCGAGGGGACCTTGTCGCCATCGAACTGGTAGACGCCGGGTGCCACGCACAGCGTCGTGGCCGGGCATGCCACCGGCCCGAGGCTCCAGGTGCCAGGGAACTGCGCCGATGACTGCCAGGCGGATACCCCGCCTGCCGGGTTGGTCGAGGTGAACGTAGTTCCGGTAGACATCTCTATCGCCACGCAGAACGTGCTGCTCGCGCAGCTGACGCTCAGGTCCGCGCCGGGCCCGCCGATGTGCGCCGCGTTCCAGGCGGAGGCGCCTCCGGTCGGATTAACGGAACTCAGGATGTCCCCGTCCCCGTCCCCGGCCACGCAGAGCGTCGGGGTGGGGCAGGTGACCGACACGATGCCGATGCTGGCGACAGTGGCGACGGACCACGCGGACGGGCCGCCAGCCGGGTTGGTGGAGGTAAGGACGTTGCCCTGGCGGGCGGCAGCCACGCAAAGCGTTGTGCTCGGACAGCTGATCGCCTTGATGTCGCCGTGCGGCCCTTCGACGTTTGCCGCATGCCAGGTCGTCGGTCCGCCCGCCGGGTTAGTCGAACTGAGGATGTTGCCCGCGTTGTCACCCGCGACGCACAGCGAGGCAGCCGGACAGGCCATGCTATCCAGCGAGGTGACACCATCAACGGTCACCGCCTGCCAGGCCGAAGGGCCGCCGGCCGGGTTGGTCGATGCGAGCGCGTTGCCCCGATCGTCGACCGCTACGCACATCGCCGTGCTGGCGCAGGACACGTCGTTGATCCGAATCGTTCCGTCGATGTCGCTGGTCTGCCAGTTCGCGGTGCCGCGGGTCGGATCGGACGTGGTAAGCAACTCGCCTTCAGCGCCGATCGCGGTGCAGAAGGTCGCACTCAAGCAGCGCGGCGGAAAGGCCGTGGCCGGACCGGTCGTCCGGTGCCATGCCGACGCGCCGCCGACCGGGCTGGTGGAGTACAGCAGCCGTCCCGACCCGTCCAACGCCGCACAGAACGACGTGGACGGGCAGGTCACTCCCGTCATCCCGACCGAGCCGTCGATGTTCGTGATGGTCCACGCCGACGCACTGCCGGCCGGATTCGTCGAGGTGAGGACGTTACCCGCGCCATCGACGGCGACACAGAGCGTTACGGTGGCACAAGACACCGCGGTGATGTTATTCGCGCCGTCCAGAGAGGTCACCTTCCATACGGAGGACGCACCGGCAGCCGGGTTGGCGGAAGTGGTGATCTCGCCCTTGCCTGGTGCCGCGCAGAATTGCGCGCTCGGGCAGGTCATGGACCCCGTCACTACTTCGGTGCGTGCCGCGACCCAGGTAGCGGATCCGGAAGCCGGGTCGGTGGAGGTGTAGATGTCCGGGCCGCCGCCCGCGCCCACGACGGCCAGGCAGAAGGACGTGGAAGGGCACTCGAGCGCATTGATGCGAGCCTGTCCGACGACGAGCGATTTGTGCCAGGTCGGCGAACCGCTAGTGGGATCGGCTGAGGTAAGGATGTTGCCCTGCGAGTCGCCGGCCAGGCACAGGCTGGCCGTCGGGCACGCGACCGAGTACATGGTGGTCCCCGTGCCAAACGGCGCGGTCTCGACCGTGGCCGGCGCCGACCAGACCAGCGCGGGGCCGGCGGCAGCGGTAGCGACGCCAGGCAAGACGAAGGCCAGGGAGGAAGCGGCAAGCGTAGCCGCCACGATGCCGACTGTCACGGTTCGCCCTCGATATCTCCCGCCAAGAGAGTCCGATGCCTTCATTAAGCGTCCTTTCATCCTGAATCCCTTCATGCCACTGATTTCGGCCTCTCACCAACGTGAATACGTTCTATCAGGGTAAGCCGCCAGTTCAGGTATGGCAGGAACAGAAAAAGGTGGCCCGGGGATTTGGTTCCCGGTACGGCAGCCGCACTTTGCTAGCTGACGTGGGCGATCTCGATGTTTCTGGCGAGTCTTGCGCGCTGGTGGTACCAGCGTGATCGGGCCTGGTGGCGGCGGGTCCGGCCGGACCAGTGCTCCGCGTGGCCAGGTGGGTATGGCCTCGCCAGGACGGCGGCGAGCGGGCGCTTGATCTCCGGGACGGTCAGCGGGAGCATGCCTGGATCTGGGGGTGGTTCCTGGTCCGGCCGGACTGGCGGCGGTCGGTGCGGTCGCCGAGCAGGGCGGCGGTGACGGCGCGGATCGCCAGCGCGGCCATGACCAGCACGGTGTGCCTGGCGATCGCGGTATGGATCCGGACCTGGGACTGTCCAGGCCGAAGCGGTCCTTCCCGAACTCGAAATCCTCTTCCGCCGGCCAGCGCAGCCCGGCGGCTCGGACCAGCCGCGTTAGGGTGACGGACTGGCCCGCGGGCACGTAGCAGTAGTGAAAGGCCAGCTCACCGGTCTTCAGGTGGCGGCGGACCAGCAGGTAATGCCGCAGGGACGCGGTGCCGGTCCACGCCCGCGCGTACCAGCGGTCGCCTTTGGAGCCTTTCCCCGCGGAGCGGGTCTCCCGGCGGCGCTCGTCCTTCAGCAGCCGACTGACCGCTTCCGCGCAGGTCAGCTTCACGCCGCGGGCCAGCGTGACGCGGAAGTCCGGCGGGACCCGCAGCACGTATCCCTGGTCGCCGGCCTCGAAGAAGACGCGCGCCCCCCGCCAGCTCATCACGCTTACGCCGCGCCAGCCCGGCGCCTATCCTGGCGGCAGCAGCCGCCTCCGGTTCTGTTGTCTTCACAAACGCATAATCGCGAGGCGGCTGCCCCCTGTCGAACCAGCACCCTCACGCCCCGCCGCAGGTCACAACCCGAAGTGCGGCTGCCGTACCAGGTCCGTCGTTCAACTGACCATCCACGGCGGAGTGATCACATACTTGCCCGACAGGGTTAGCGAATCGCCCGCCGTGATGACGCCCGCGCAGCCCGATCCCGTGGCACTGGACACCGTCAGCGTCCCCGTGCCCGTGAAGTCGAGGTCACCGCCGGAATAGGTGAAATTAGCGGTTCCCGAAACCGCTGCCGTGCATGTCCCAAAGAGATCAGAGATGTGCACGATAAAGTCGATGTTCGACACGCTGCCGGTGATGACACCGTTGCTGAACGAGACGAAGTTGATATGCGCGTTGACGCCGGACGCCTGTGCACCCGTCATGGTGGAGCCCGATGACCCGGTGCACGGTTTCGACGAGTTCCCGAATGTCCACGAGGTAATTTCGCCGATATCGGTGCCAGAAAGGCCGCTGCCGTTCTTGATTGTCCCTGCCATGGTAGATACCGAGCAACTGAAGCCGCCGGCCATGATCGGGCCCGAATTCACCCCGGTCCAGCTTGTACCGCCGCTGACGGTGAAGGTCGTCGTCGCGAAGGCCGGGGCGGCTACGCTGAGGGCGGCGGCGATGATCCCGGCGCTTAAGGCTGCTTTCGCTAGATGCCTGAGCATGATGATCCTCCTTATGAGGTTGTTTTCCAGTGCGTGTGGCCGAGTTGACGCGCGGACTGATCCGCGGTTCACGGCGACGTGACGTTCCATGGGTCACCGGCGTAGCTGAAATTCGCGCTTCGCGTTATCCGGAACGTGCAGGTCCCGAAGAGGTCCGACCCGCTGAAGGTTATGTCGATGCCGGAAACGTTGCCCGATACGACACCGTTGCTGAACGAGACGAAGTTTATCGACGCGATCGCGTTAAGCCCCTGCGACATCAGAGTAAGACCCGATGACACGGTGCACTTACTTGTCGAGTTACCGAATGTCCACCTGGTGACATTGCCGATCCCCGTGTCGGACAGGCCGCTGCCGTTCTTGATCGTCCCCGCCATCGTGGACACGGAGCAGGTGATGCTGAAGCCGCAGGTGATGTCCTTGATAGTGATCGCCCCGAGTTCACCCCGGTCCAGCTTGTGCCGCCAGTGACGGTGAAGGTCGTCGCCGCCAGGACCGGAGCGGTAACGCTGAGGACAGCGACGATGATGCCGCCGACTAGGGAAATCCTTGATAAATGTTTGCGCATGATAACTACTCCGACGGACGATTAGACCGATTTACCTGGTATGACCCGTACTGTAAATCGCCATTTTGTAACAAGTCGATTTATGTCTACGTTTATGATACAGATCCGTGGATAAGTGAGAAGTTGCCCGGCTTTGCCTAGATTCGCCCTAGACAACGCCGGACAACCTCGTCATTCCCGCGTCTTGCCCTGGCGAATTTACCGCCAGGACAAGGACCTCACGGACTGGTGATCGTCAGCGCCGGGCTGACGATGTACGAGCCCGTGAAGGCGACCGTGTCGCCAGCCGTGAACACGCCGGCACAACCACTGCCCGTGGTGGTCTGAGTGATCAGCGATCCTGACCCGGTGAAGGCGAGGATCGCCGTGCTGTTCGTATAGGTGAAATTCGTGGTTCCCGTTACGACGAAGGTGCATGATCCGAACAGATCAGACACGTTGAAGGTCCAGTCGATACCGGAGAAGTCGCCTATCGTCACGCCATTGCTGTACGAAACAAGGTTGATGCTGCTTGATGTGCCTGAGCCGCTCCCGGTCACGCCGAATGACCCGCTGCAGTTCCTGAATGTCCATGAAGCGGCGCCGCCGATCCCGGCCCCAGACAGACCGCTGCCATTCTTGATCGACCCGGAAATGGTAGATTGACCGTGAAACCCGACGCGAAGGCCGGGACGGCGACGCTGAGCGCGGTGACAATCACCGCGCCGACTAAGGCGAACTTTGCGAGTCGCTTGCGCATGACGATCTCCTGAGGAATGAAGTTGACGACCGTGCTGTCGCCGCACGGTGCCGAGTTACCTCCCCTGGCCACAGTGACGACGGCGGCATTCGTTACCGCTGTACGAGTCGCCGCGAGCACTGCCGTCGGGGAAACCATTCGGATAACAAGTTGATCAATGCCCTGCCGCACCTGCCGCAGGGCCGCCAAAGTAACGGGCGGTTGCCCGGCTTTGCCTAGATTCGCCCCAGGCAACGCCGGGCAACCCTTTATATCCGCGCCCTGCCTAGCGAGCTAGGCACCAGGTCAAGGAACTCACGGGCTGGTGATCGTCAGAACGGGGGTGACCTTGTACGAACCCGAGAAGCTCACCGAGTCGCCCGTGGTGATCACACCAGCGCAGCCGCTGCCCGTGGCGCTGGCAATGGTCAGGGGACCCGTACCGACGAACGCCAGGGTGCCCGAGGAGTTCGTGTAGGTCGAGTTAGCGGTTCCCGTGGCCGTCGCGGTGCACGTCCCGAACAAGTCAGAGACGCTCAGGATCGTGTCGATATTGGACACGGTGCCAGTGGTCACACCGCTGCTGTACGAGACCGCGTTGATGAGTTCTGTCGACCCGGAAGCCTGTACGGCAGTACCGGTCGCACCGAACGAGCCGCTGCACTTGCTGGTCGAGTTGCCGAAGCTGGACGAGGTGATCGAGCCGATTCCGCTGCCGGCCAGGCCGGTGCCGTTCTTCATCGATCCGGCCGCCTTCGCCACAGAGCAGCTGAAGCTGGTGCCGTGCGTGGTGTCCTTGAGCGTGACGGTTGTCGAGTTGGTCGCTGACCAGCTCGTGCCGCCGGAGACGGTCCACGTCGACGCGTAGGCTGGGATGGCGACGCCAAGTGCGGTGACGATCACGCCTCCGGCTAAGGCCAGCTTTGCGAGTTGCTTGCGCATGATAATCCTCTCTGTTTGGTACCAAAGGTGATGCTGATGATCGTGCGGACTTCCTGAGCCTTCAATGTCGTTTAGCTGGGTTTCGGCATACCTCCGTGATGAATCCTCCGGCCCGCAGTATCGTTCCGGGAGTGCTTACGGCGGAGCTTAATCTGGCTATTTTTCCCGTGCAAGAGTTAGTATTGCTTACCAAAGAGCAAGTATGCGGTATTTGTCGAATGCGCAACATGAGCGCAAATGAATTTGTAGGATCATGAGTAATTTTCGTGATCATGAGTGGTGATCATTGCGCCAAGCGCGATCGGCGTCGCCCGCCGTTCACTGTGTGATCATTGGGAGATAACCGTGTCAAGAACATCGCTAACGGCGCAGTAGCTACAGCAAGCCCTTCATTCGTACTAGTGTGGGCATGCTTGTACCTGGCGTCCGCGCGTAGTCCAGCAGACGGGGCGACCGCGCAAGCGCCAGATGGAGGAGTCGATGTCACGAAGCACGACGGGGGGAAGCGGTGCGGAGGTCCGCCTGGTAACCCGGGTACCCAGGGCTGGGCGCCGGACCGACCCGCGCCTGGTGTTCCCGCCAGAGTTGGCCGAGATCTTGCGGCCCGAACTGCCGAGCCTGACCGAAGATATTGTCGCGGAGATCCGGCGGACCATCCCCGAGTACGCGCGGCCGCTGCACGGACCCTACGGCCGGGTGCTGCAGATGGCGGTCGGCGAGGCGCTGTCCACGTTCGTCGAGCTGATCACCGACCCAGGTGCCTCGCACGAGCACCGGGACCAGGTCTGCCGCAAGCTCGGCGAGTACGAGGCCGCCGAGGGACGTAGCCTGGACAGCCTGCAGGCGGCGTACCGGGTAGGTGCGCACATGGCCTGGCGCCGGGCCGTCGAGGTCGGCACGCGGTTCAACCTGTCGTCCAAGGTCATGTCCCAGCTCGCCGATGCGGCATTCAGCTACATCGACGAGCTCGCGTCGCTGTCCACCGAGGGCTATCTGCTGGCCAAGGCGACGTCGCCGCAATCGCAGGAGGAGTGGCGGCAGCGGCTGCTCCGCCTGATACTCGAACAGCCCGCGGTGCCCCGCCGGGCGATCGTCGAGCTGGCCGAACTGGTCGGCTGGCCGATGCCCGCGCAGGTGACCCTGGTCGCGATCGCGGCACCGGTGAACGCGCAGATCTCGCTCCCCGACGACGTGCTCGCCGACTTCACCGCGACCCAGCCGCACCTGCTGCTGCCAGCAGCGCTCGACACTGGGCGGCGGACCATGCTCGAGTCCGCCCTGGCCGGCCGGCAGGCCGCCGTCGGAGTGACCGTGCCGCTCGCCGAGGCGGCCGACTCGATCTACTGGGCCAGGCAGGCACTCGCGCTCAGCAGATCGGGCATCATCCCCCCGGAGAGCCTGCTCGTTTGCGACGACCATCTGCTCACGTTGTGGCTGTCCGAGGGAAGGCTGCTCGCCCAGCTTGCCAGGCGGCAGTTCGCCGCGCTCGCGGCGCTGCCCGACCGCCAGCAGCGCCGGCTCACCGACACCCTGGCGGTCTGGCTGGAGACCGGCGGCAAGGCCGCGGAAGTCGCGGAACGGCTGAAGATCCATCCGCAGACCGTCAGGTACCGGATGCGGATCCTGGAACGCGTGCTCGGCGAGCAGTTGCACGATCCCGACGCCCGGTTCGCCATGGAGCTCGTCTTGCGGGCAAGGCGGCTGAACCAGCCGCATCGGCCCGAGCAGATCGCGACAGCCGAAGCATCGTTATCCAAATCGGACTAATCTGGCCGCAAGGAGCCCTCCTACCGGGATTACTCACCATTTGATAAAAACGCGGTGCCACCTTGTCACGTTTCTAGGAAAATGCCCAGCAATGACCAAACTATTTGCAGTCTCTAGTAACGTACGAATAAATCGCGCGGGAACCGCCGACCGTGCGTACGGGTCCTGCACTGGAGCGTGATGGGCATCGAGGTCACGGTCGAGGGACTGGGCAAGTCCTTCGGCCGCACTGTGGTCTGGCGTGACATCTCGCTGTCGCTGCCCGCCGGTGAGGTCAGCGTGATGCTCGGGCCGTCGGGCACTGGCAAGACCGTCTTCCTCAAATCGCTCATCGGCCTGATCAGGCCGGAAAAGGGACATGTCATCGTTGACGGCGTCGACATGGTCTCGTGCTCGGAGCGCGAACTCTACCGCACGCGCAGGCTATTCGGGATCATGTTCCAAGATGGCGCGCTCTTCGGCTCGCTGAACCTCTATGACAACATCGCCTTCCCGCTCCGTGAGCACACCAAGCGGACGGAGGCACAGATCCGCGCCGCCGTGCTGGAGAAAATGGAGATGGTCGGCCTGTCCGGGGACGAGCGGAAGTTCCCTGGCGAAATCTCCGGGGGAATGCGCAAGCGGGCCGGCCTGGCGCGTGCCCTGGTTCTCGACCCGCAGATCATCCTGTGCGACGAACCTGACTCCGGCCTGGACCCGGTGCGCACGGCATACCTGTCGCAGTTGCTGATCGACCTCAACGCCGAGCTCGACGCGACGATCCTGATCGTCACCCACGACATCCAGATCGCGCGGACGGTGCCCGACAACCTCGGCATGCTGTTCAACAAGGACCTCGTCATGTTCGGCCCGCGCGAAGTCTTGCTGACCAGCGAAGACCCGGTCATCACCCAGTTCGTGAACGGCCGGATGGCCGGTCCGATCGGCATGCACGAGGAGAAGGACCAGGCCACCATGGATGCCGAGCGTGCGTGGCTAGCTGGTGACCGGGACCAGTGGGCGGACAGCCGGCCAGTCGGCATCGTGCCGCAGCTCGAGCCGAGCGCGGGGCTTCCCGTAAGGCAGGCCGTACAGCGCAGGACGCAGCGGGTGCTCGACCTGCTGCCTACTCTGCCAGCGCAAGCGCGGCACGAGATCATGGCCAGCCTCCCGGCCGGCTTGACTGATCGCGGGGCGGGGCAACGAACGTGACCGATATGGCCCGCATGACGGAGCAGGAGAACGCCGGCGACGGGTTCGCCGTCGCCAAGGGAGCCGGGGCGTTGCGCCAGACCGGCCGCCTCTTCGCACTCGGCGCGAGCGTCCTCGTCCTCACCTTCCGCCGCCCGCTCCAGGTGCGCGAGCTGATCGAGCAGTTCTGGTTCATCGCGAGCGTGACGATCCTGCCCTCGGCGCTGGTCTCGATCCCGTTCGGCGCGGTGATCGCACTCCAGGTCGGCTCACTGACTAGGCAACTTGGCGCCGAGTCGTTCACCGGTGGCGCCAGCGTCCTCGCTGTCGTCCAGCAGGCGAGCCCGCTGATCGTGGCACTGCTGATCGCCGGCGCCGGCGGCACGGCGATCTGCGCGGACCTCGGAGCCCGCACCATGCGCGAGGAACTTGAGGCGATGGAGGCGATGAGCGTGTCGCCGGTCCAGCGCCTGATCGTGCCCAGGGTGCTCGCCGCCATGTTCGTAGCTATCCTGCTCAACGGCCTCGTGTCGGTCGTCGGCGTGCTCGGCGGCTACTTCTTCAACGTGATCGTCCAGCACGGCACGCCCGGGGCCTACCTGGCCAGCTTCTCCGCCCTGGCGCAGGTGCCCGACCTGGTGATCAGCTCCGTGAAGGCGCTCATCTTCGGCTACATCGCCGGCGTCATCGCCGCATACCGGGGGCTGCACCCCAGGCCGGGCCCGAAGGGAGTCGGCGACGCGGTCAACCAGACCGTGGTGATCTCGTTCTTGCTGCTCTTCCTCGTCAACCTCGTGCTGACGGCCGTCTACCTGCGGATCGTCCCGCCGAAGGGAGCCTGAGGCCGATGAGGGTCGCTAGTTCGGATCGCCCGCTCGTCGGCCAGCCGCCCACGCCGCTTCCCGCTCGCGCCGCTGCCCGCCTCGACCGCTGGCTGAACTGGCTCGACATGCTCGGTGACCAGTTACTGTTCTACGTCCGTGCGCTGCTCTGGGTGCCCAGGGTTCTGCGCCGCTACCCCAGGGAAATTCTGCGGATCTTGTCCGAGGTCAGCTTCGGCAGCGGGGCGCTGGTCCTGATCGGCGGCACCGTCGGCGTGATGATCGGGATGACCCTGTTCACCGGTACCGTCGTCGGCCTGCAGGGTTACACGGCGCTGAACCAGATCGGGGCGGCATCGCTCACCGGCTTCGTGTCGGCGTACTTCAACACCCGCGAGATCGCGCCGCTGGTGGCCGGCCTCGCGCTGTCCGCCACCGTGGGCGCCGGGTTCACCGCCCAGCTCGGCTCGATGCGGATCCACGAGGAAGTCGACGCCCTGGAAGGGATGGGCATCCCGTCGCTGCCTTACCTGGTCACGACCAGGATGCTGGCCGGGCTGACGGCGGTCGTGCCGCTGTACGCCATCGGGCTGCTCAGCTCCTACCTCGCCTCCCGGGAGGTCACGGTGCTCTTCGCCGGGCAGTCGACCGGCACCTACGACCACTACTTCGGGCTGTTCCTTGTCCCCACCGACGTGCTCTGGTCGTTCGGCAAGGCGCTGCTGTTCAGCCTGGTGGTGATCATGACGCACTGCTACTACGGCTATCGAGCGACCGGGGGCCCGGCCGGGGTGGGCGTCGCTGTCGGTCGTGCCGTCCGCACCTCGATCGTCATGATCACGGTGATCGACTTCCTGATGAGCCTGGCGATCTGGGGCGCGACGACCACTGTCCGGGTGGCGGGATGAGGGTGCCGGGATGAGGGTGCCGGGATGAGGGTGGCACGGTGAGCGCCGTCGGCGGCACGACCATGACCGTCGCCGCGACCCTGCGGCGCCGGCTGGTCGGCCTGTTCTTCCTCGCGGTCCTGGCCGCCGCGGCGTGGCTCTCGCTCGCGCTGTACCAGAAGCAGTTCACGCCGGTAGTCATGGTCACCCTGGACGCCGGCAGCGTCGGCAACGAGATGAGCCTCGGCGCCGAAGTGAAGGTCAGAGGCGTCGATGTCGGCGAGGTACGGCAGATCAGCAGCAACGGCGCCAGCGCCCGGCTGCTACTGGCCATCCAGCCCGGCATCGCGCGGCTGCTGCCGGCCAACGTCACGGCCGAGATGCTGCCGACCACCCTGTTCGGTGAGCGGTACGTCGACCTGGTCCTGCCGGCCAGCCCGGTCCAGGCACGGCTGGCCGACGTCCGGGTGATCGGCCAGGCGCGATCGAGGGACGCGATCGAGGTCCAGCGGGTGCTCGACGATGTGCTGCCGCTGCTCCAGGCGATCCGGCCGGACCAGCTCTCGGTGGCGCTCACGGCCATCGCCCAGGGCCTACGGGGCCGCGGCCGCGAGTTCGGCCAGTCCCTGGTGGAGTTCAACCAGCTTCTCGGGAAGCTCAACCCCGCCTTGCCGGCCCTCGACGCGGACCTGAGGGAACTGGCCGGCTTCGGCCGTACCTATGCACGGGCCTCGCCCGACCTGCTGGCCGCCCTCAACGACCTGACGGTGACCAGCCAGACGATCGTGGCCGAGCGGTCGCAGCTCAGCTCGCTGTACTCCACCGTCAGCACCGCGTCGACCGACTTCGCCACTTTCCTGCGGGCCAACAACGACAACATCATCCGGCTCTCCGTCGGCAGCACCGGAGTACTGCGGGCACTGGCCAGGTACGCGCCCGAGTTTCCTTGCACGCTCGCCGATCTCGTCAGGCTTGAGCCGCTACTCAACAGGTCGCTGGGCAAGGGCACCAGGCAGCCCGGTGTGCACGTGATCGCGCACGTCGTTCCCGCCCGTGGCCGCTACTTGCCGAACGTGGACACGCCGCGGTTCACCAGGAACACCGGTCCGCGCTGCTTCACCTTGCCGCTCGGCCCGGCGACCGGGCATGCGATCAGATCCGGGACCTACCAGCCGCCGATCCTGCGCCTGCCCGGGGCGCGCATTCCGGCACGGTTCACCGCCGCTGTGATTACTCCGGCGGCCATGACGGCCGGGCTGCCGGCCGACGGCGAGCTGATCAGGGAACTGTCCGCGCTCGCGCTTGGCCGGACGCCGCAGTCGCTGCCTGGCTGGTCCAGCCTGCTCACCGGGCCGCTCTTCCGTGGCACGACGGTAACCCTGGAAAGGGGGCGCTGAACATGCGACGCGCGAGCATAGCCGGACCGCTGATCAAGTCGATCATCTTCATCGCCGTCACCAGCCTGGCAACGGTCATCCTCGGCATCAGCATCGCGAACGTCAGCGTGGCCGCGCAGGCGGGCTACCACGCGATCTTCACCGACGTCACCGGGATGGCGGTCGGGTCGAGCGTCGACATCGCGGGAGTCCGGGTCGGCCAGGTGACCTCGATCAGCGTCTACAACGGCAACCTGGCGATGGTCGGGTTCACGGTCGCGGCGGACCGGCGGCTGCCAGTATCGGTGACCGCGACGATCAAGTACCAGAACCTGGTCGGGCAACGTTACATCGAGCTTGACCAAGGCACCGGCCCGGTCGGAGAGAACCTGCCGCCAGGGGCGACGATCCCGCTGGAACGGACCTCGCCCGCGCTCGACCTGACCGAGCTTTTCAACGGCTTCCAGCCGCTCTACCAGGCGCTCTCGCCAGGGAACGTGAACAAGCTGACCAGCGCGGTCATCGCCGTATTCCAGGGCGAGAGCCCGGACCTGGACACGCTGGTCGCGACCGTCGGCTCGCTGACCACCACCCTTGCCGCGCGGACCAGGGTTATCGACGAAGTGATCGCCAACCTGGACTCGGTGCTGGCCACGATCGGGGCGCGGAACGGCGAGCTTGCCGGACTCGTCAGCACGCTGCGTGACCTCGTCTCCGGGCTGGCTGCCGATCGGCAGCCGATCGGCAGCGCCATTTCGGCGGTCTCCAGCCTTACCAGCGCGACGGCCGGCCTGCTCGGCGTGGGCCGGGCTCCGCTGGAACGCGACATCGTCCAGCTAGGCAGGCTGGCCTCGAACCTGGCGGACAACTCGGGCACGGTCCGCGCGTTCCTGCGGACGCTCCCGCGCAAGCTCGCCTCGATCGCCAGGCTGGCCTCGTACGGGTCGTGGGTAAATTTCTACTTGTGCTCCGCCACCGTGACCGGAGTCCGCGGTTCGCTGGGCGGCCCCGGCCCGTCCGGCGTGCCAGTGACCGCCGCGAGGTGCGCATGAGGTCCCTCACCGAACGCAACCCGATCCTGGTCGGCCTGGTCGGCCTGGTCATCGTGGCCGCCGTCACGGCGGTCACGTATTTCTCCGGTGACCTGCCGGTCATCGGCGGGGGCACCACCTACACGGCGTACTTCGGGCAGGCCGCCGGGCTGCAGCCGGGCAACGAGGTACGGATCGCTGGGGTGCCGGTGGGGCAGGTGACCGGAGTCACTCTCGCCGGCGACAAGGTGGCGGTCACGTTCCGGGTGAAGAACGCCCGGGTCGGGAACTCGAGCACCGTGGCGATCAAGCTCTGGTCGCTGCTTGGCGGCAAGTACCTGGCGGTGAACCCGACCGGTCCGGCGCCGCAAGACCCAGGCCGGCCGATCCCGCTGAGCCGCACCAGTTCGCCGTTCGACGTGACCCAGGCGCTGACCGGCGTAGGCCAGCAACTCAGCCGGATCGACACGACCCAGCTGGAGCGGAGCATCCAGACGCTATCTGACGCGTTCCGCGGCACGGCCCCGTCGGTCCGCGAGGCGCTGACCGGCCTGGCCGACCTGTCCAGGTCGATCGGGTCCAAGGACGCCGAGATCACCAGCCTGCTGCACAGTTCCGCGCTGGTGAGCGGCACCCTGGCCGACCAGCGCGCGACCTTCCAGTCGCTGATCCGCGACGGCAACCTGCTGCTCGCCGAGTTGCAGGCACGGCAGGCCGCCATCCACGGACTGCTGGTGGGTACCGAGCGGCTCGCCGCTCAGCTGTCCGGCCTGGTCGCGGACGAGCAGGGCCGCCTTCGCCCGACGCTGACCGAACTCGACCAGGTCACCAGCCTGCTCGAACGCAATCAGGCGGACTTGCGCCGGGCGCTGTCGCTGGTCGGCCCGTATTACCGGCTGCTCGGCAACGCCCTGGGCAACGGCCGCTGGTTCGACACCTACGTGTGCGGCCTGATTCCCAAGTCCTACCTGCCGCCCGGCACCGGCCCGGCCCGCGGCTGCATGTCCCCGAGAACCTGAGGTGCCATCTCGATGAGCGAAGGCAACGACGGGCCCGAGCGGCCAGCGGTGTTCAGCCGGTGGTTCCCAGCCCGCGGCCAGCCGGCCCGGCAGCCGGGTGAAGAGGCAGACCCGGCGACGGTACCAGGAGAGGCAGACCCTGCGACGGTGCCGGGAGAGGCGGCGGCACCGGCCGTCGAGGTCGAATACGAGCAGCGCCGGGCCGGCACCTGGCGCCTGCCTGCCCTCAGCCCCCGGCGGCGGCGCCTAACCGCGCTCGCGGTCACGCTTGTCATCCTGGCCGGGGTGGCCGGCGGCGTGCTCGCTTACCGGGCCAGTCACCCCACCACGACTGTCACGGCCTACTTCGCGCAGACGGTCGGCGTCTATCCCGGCTCCGGCGTCCGGGTGCTCGGCGTCACGATCGGCACAGTCTCGGCCACTCAGCCGCACGGCGGCGGCGTCAAGGTCACGATGGCGCTGGACGGCCGCGTGCCTATCCCGGCCAGTGCCCGGGCCATCGTGGTGACCGAGGGCGTGGTGGCCGACCGGTATGTCGAACTCAGCCCGGCCTACACCGGCGGGTCCCGGCTGGCCAGCGGAGCGGTGATCCCGGTCAGCCGCACGGCGGTCCCGCTGGAGGTCGACCAGATCTATCTCAGCCTCAGCAAGTTCTTCACCGCGCTCGGGCCGAACGGGCTCAACTCCCGCGGCGCGCTGGCCAGCCTGATCAAGATCGGCGCCGCGGACCTGCGCGGTAACGGCCGGGACCTGAACACGATGCTCACCCAGTTCACCGCGCTGAACCGGGTGCTGGGCGGCACGTCGGCGGACTTCTTCGCCACGGCGGTGAACCTGCGCGCGTTCAGCGCGATGCTGAAGAGCAACAACAGCCAGGTCGCTCTGGCCGAACAGCAACTGGCGTCCGTGACCGGGTTCCTCGCCAGCGACCGGACGAACCTGGCCGGGGCGCTGGATCAGCTCGCCACCGCACTGGCGCAGGTACAGGCCTTCATCGCGAGCAACCGTGGCCTGATCAAGGCCAACGTCGACAAGCTGGCGGCGATCACCAGCTTGCTGGTGGACGAGCGTGCCTCGCTGGCGCAGGCGCTCTCGACCGCGCCGCTCGCGCTGGACAACCTGCTCAACGCTTACGACGCCGCGCACAAGACGCTGGACGGCCGCGGTGATCTCAACGAACTGTCGCTCGGGTCGGCGGCGAAAGCATTCGGCCTCCTGACGACCATGCCGGCCGGAACCGTCCCGGTCCCGGCCGCCGCGCTCACGGCACTGCCGCCGCTGCCGCTGCCGGCGGTCGGCACGGTGTACGGAACCGCGGACGTGCCTGCGAGCCGACGATGACGCCCCGCAGGATGACGACGGGCCGCAAGCGCCCGGTTCGGACAGCGGCGGCCAGGGTCGCGGCGCTCGCCTGCGGACTGGCGGTGACGGCGGTGACCGGTTGCGGCTCGTCCGGCTTCAACGGCATCTACAGCATTCCGCTGCCTGGCGGTGCCAGCCTCGGCGCTCACCCTTATGCGGTCACCGCGCAGTTCACGAACGTGCTCAACCTGGTGCCGCAGTCCGCCGTCCGGGTCAACGACGTCGCCGTCGGCCGGGTCGTCAGGATCTACCTGCCGCCCGGAAGCTGGACCGCGAGGGTAACCATGGAAGTGAACGGCAGCATCCGGCTGCCCGGCAACGCGATCGCCGAGATCACCCAGTCCAGCCTGCTGGGTGAGGAATATGTCGCGCTGGCCGCGCCGCCCGGTGTCCCGGCGCAGGGCGCGCTGCGCGGCGGTGCCACGATCCCGGTCTACCGCACCACGAGCGACGTGACCGTGGAAGAAGTGCTCGGCGCGCTGTCACTGCTGCTGAACGGCGGCGGCATCAGCCAGATCCGTACCATCACCACCGAGCTGAACGCCGCGCTCGACGGGCACACGGCGCAGGTCCATCAGCTGCTGCACCGGCTCAGCGTGCTGGTGGCGAACCTGAACTCGCACCGCGGCGACATCGTCAGCGCGCTGAACGGCATCAACTCGCTCGCCGCCACCCTCGCCACCAGGAACGACCAGATCGCGAACGTGCTGGACAACCTCAGCCCGGGCCTGAAGATCCTGGCCGACCAGCGGGCACAGCTCCTGGCGATGCTGAATGCCCTGCACAGCCTGTCCGACGTGGCGGTCCAGACCATCCAGGCGAGCCAGCGCAGCATCGTGGCCGACCTGCGGGCGCTGCGGCCGACCCTGCAGCGGCTGGCCGACGCCGGACAGTCACTGCCACTGGCCTTGCAGGTCCTGCTCACTTTCCCGTTCACCGATCAGGTTCTTCACGACATCAAGGGCGACTATCTCAATGCCTACCTGTCGATCAGGGCCCCGCGCGGCACGACGATCATCCCGCCGCTGACGCCGCCGAAAGGAACGCCTTAATGCTGTCCCGTTCCGTCAGGCTCAAGCTGATCGCCTTCGTCCTCATCGGCGTGACCGTGGTCGGCTACACCGCGTTCCGGTACGCGAACCTCGGCCGCCTGATCGGGCTGCGCGGGTACTACCTAGTGAAAGTCGAACTCGCCGATGCCGGCGGAATCTTCCCTGACGCCGACGTGACTTACCGCGGCGTCTCCGTCGGCCGGGTCAACGCAGTGCGGCTGACGCAGACCGGGGTCGAGGCTGACCTGAGGATCACCGACTCGGCACCACCGATCCCGGCCGATCTGACCGCCGTCGTGGCAGACCTGTCCCCGGTCGGCGAGCAGTACGTCGACTTGCTCCCGAGGACGACCAGCGGACCCTACCTGACCGACGGCAGCGTGATCAGCGAAGCTGACACCCAGCTCCCGCCACTGGTCACTACCCTGCTCACCAGCCTCGATTCCCTGGCGCATTCGCTGCCGCTGAGCTCGCTGCGCACGGTGCTGCACGAGTTCTCGCTCGGCGTCGGCGGGCAGGCCGGCAACATCCAGGTGCTGCTGGACGACAGTCACGCCTTTCTGCGAACCGCCGCGAACAACGCCAGCCAGGTCGCTGGCCTGGTCCGCGACAGCAAGACGGTCCTCGCCACGCAGATCAACGAGGCCGCGGCACTCAACAACTTCGCGTCGAGCGCGCGGCTGTTCGCCCATCAGCTTGTCCGGTCCGACGCGGACCTGCGCCGGCTGATCGCTGCCGCCCCGCAGGCCGCGACGCAGCTCGATGACCTGCTCGTGGACACCAACCCGGCACTCGCCGAACTGATCGCGAACCTGCTCACGACCTCCGAGCTGGGCAGCAGCCGGATCAGCGCGCTGGACGAACTGCTCTCTGGCGTCCCGGTCGCGCTGGTCGACTTCTCGTCCGCGATCACCGCCAAAGGTCTCAACGTCGGCCTGACCCTCAGCTTCTTCAATCCGCTGCCGTGCACGCTCGGCTACAGCGGCACCATTCACCGCAATGGCCTGGACACCTCGCCAGCGCCGACATTGAATGTCCATGCGCGATGTCTGCGGCCCGCGAGCTCGGGCATCGACGTGCGAGGGTCGGCGCACGCTCCGTCCGGCGGTGGCGTTCCGCCGCCGGCACAGCCCGGCCTGGCGCAGCTACTCGGCCTGAACGGATAGGGATGTCCGGATGAGCATGGAGGCGATGGCGGCCAGTGCCGCCGACCCAGCCAGCGCGGCCGACCCAGACGGCACTGACCGGCGTCCGCCAGAAGCCTCGTCGCCGCCCTCCGCTGGCGCGCTGCTGCTGGCTGCGCGGGTGCTCTTCGCCATCGCGGTCCTGGCGGCCGGCGGGGCGGGCTGGTCCTGGTATGCGGCTGCCACAGCCGGGCCCACGGCGGCGCAGCAGTCGCGTGACACAGTGCTGCAGGCCGCCGAGCAAGCGGTGATCAATGTCAGCAGCCTGGACTACCGCCACCTGGCCGCCGGCATCCGGCTGTGGAAGCAGTCGTCCACCGGCACCTTGCTGACCGGCATCGAAGCAGGCCAGGCAGAGCTGCAGCGCGCTGTGTCGGCGGCCAGGACGGTCACGACAGCCCGGATACTCGACGGCGCGCTGACGACGCTGAACGTCAGGGCAGGCACCGCGACCTTCATCGTCGCCGAGCAGACCACCGTCAGCTCGGCGCAAGGATCGCCCAGCGTCACCCAGTACCGCCTCGAAGGCCAGCTCACCAGGACCGGGTCTGGCTGGAAGCTGAGCAGCCTGCGGGTCGTCCCGACCGGACCAGCGGCCGGCGCGGGAACCACGCCGGGCGGACAGCCATGAGACGTCCGATTACCTTGCTCGTCGCGACGGCGGTACTCGGCGGCTTCGCCGTATGGGCCGCCGGGCATGCGGCGAGCCTGCGAGCCGCCAGCGGTTCCAGCGCGAATACCGCCGTAGTGGACAAGACCGCCACCAGGCAGGTGGCCGGCCAAATCTCCCGTGCGGTCGGCACCATCTTCTCCTACAGCTACGCCGATCCGGCCGCGACCAGGCGGGCAGCTCAGCGGCTGCTGACCGGAACGGCGATCCGGCAGTACGACAGCCTGTTCGCACTAGTGCAGCAGAAAGCGCCGACCGAGCGGCTAGTGCTCACCACCAAGGTTACGAACGTCGGAGTGGAACTCCTGACCGGCGACCGGGCCAGGCTGCTGGTCTTCGTCGACCAGCAGGACCGTTCGGGCGCGGGCCGTGCGGCCTACTCCGGTTCGATGTTCGCCGTCACCGCCGTGCGCAGGCACGGCCGGTGGCTGATCGAGAACATCGACACGTTCACCTGACCAGGATCACCAGTCTCTGGATGACTGGCCTGCCGATCCCGTTCGACGCGGTAACGGTGATCGTGTAGCGGCGGCGCGGCAGCCTCGCGGTGCCGGTGATCCGTGCGGTGCCCGGTCGGCCGGGCGTCAGCCGCAGCCCGCGGGGCAGCCTGCCGCGGAAGGTCAGCCGGGGGGCGGGAATCCCGAAGGCGCGGATGGTGAACGAGACGCGCCGCCCGTGCCTGACCGTCAGCCGGGACGCGGAGACGAAGGCCGGCCGCCGGTCCGGGATGACGTCCAGGGTAAAGACCTCACCGACGCCGCCTGGATTCACCGGGTTGAACGCGATCAGGCCGAAGATGTAGCGACCCGCTGTACCAGGAGCGGGCGTGCCTGACAGCAGGCCGGCCGGGGTGAGGCGCAGGCCCGCGGGCAGCCCGGTGCCGAAGGACAGGTCGAAAGTCGCCGCCGGAATGGCTTTCGCCGTCATCTGGAAGCGGCCGGGAACCCGGACGGCGAAGGTGACGAACGCCGCGGACGTGATTACCGGATCGGTTCCCACGTTCAGCGTGAATGGCTGCGTGTCGGTGCCTACCGAGTTGGTGGCCGTGATCACGACCGGGAACGTCAGCACGTGCGTGCTGACCGGCGGCACCCCGGACAGGACGCCGGTGGCAGAATTCAGGCGCAGCCAGCCCGGAGCCCCGGTCATCGAGTACCGGGCCGGAGGGAAGGCTGAGACCGCCAGCCCGGTGCTGTCCTCGCTGGCGTTGTTACTCGAGAACCATGCCGACGATCGCAGGCCCCCCGGCGCCTGGGGCCCGAGGAAGAGGACCGTACCGCTCGTGCCATCGTTGCCTGCCAGGTAGACCTGGCCGGTGCCCGGGTCTACCGCCACGGACGTGGGGTTCGGCAGCAGGTTGCCGACGATTCCTGTCAGCCGGCCTGGGGTGACGGCCTCGCTGATCTCCGCGATCGCGCCGTTGCTGGTGAAGCTCGCCGCCCAGATCGCCCGGCCCGCCGGATTGGCGGCGATGGCGACCGGGTCGCTCCCGGCCTCGATGGCGTGGGCTAGCACCTGGCCCGTTGCCGCGTCGATCTCGGTCACGGAGTTCGCGCCCTGGTTGGCCACCCAGAGCGTCCGCGCCGTCGGGTCGATCGTGAGAGCCACCGGATTGGCACCGACCGCTATCCCGCCGAGGCCGGCGACCGGCACGCCGTTCTCCGTGAACGCCGAGACCGTGTTCGTGGCATGGTCGGCGACCCAGACGCGGCCCGCTCCCACCGCGATAGCCGAGGCGGTCGCGGCGGTTCGGGTGGCGATGACGCTGAACGAGGCAGGCGCGCTCTCCGGGATCGAGATCAAGATTCCGCTCGCCAGCACGGCGAAGACCTTGCCGGCCTGCTGGTCGGCGGCTATACCGACGATCTCCGAGCCTGCGCTGGCCTTGGTCAGATCGAGCGTCCTGACCGTATTCGACGACTCGATGATCTCGGTGACGCTCTGCGTGCCGCCAGGCCCGGTACCGCTCGACCCGGACCAGATCGTGCCGGAAGCGGGATCGGCGGCAATGCTGTTCACGCCAGCCGGCACGGCCAAACTCGTGACGACGCTCTGGTCAGACTCGTTCATCTCGGTCACCAGGTCCGACGGCCCGCCGGTCTGCGCCGCGGCCCACACCGTGCGCGTCGCGGTGTCGACGCTGATTGCCGCGACGTTGGCCCCGAACGGCGGCGGCGCCGCCGCGCGGACCGGTGCCGGTACCGCCAGCCACAAGGCGGCACAGCAGGCCGGCGCTAGTACGGCCGCTCCCGCACGGGCCAAGTTCAGGCGTTTGCTCTGGCTCACTGGAGGACTCGCCTTTCAGCGCATGACGATCGTCAGGATCTGGGTCACCGGCCGGCCGACCCCGTTGCTCGCGGTGAAGGTGATCGTGTACCTGCCGCGACGGTCAGACCGGGCCGGTACCCCGCTGATGACCGCGGTGCCGGCCGCCGCTACCCTGACCCGCAATCCCATCGGCAGCCTGCCCCGTACTCGCAGCACCGCGACGGGAAACCCGGTGGTGCGCACGGTAAAGCGGCACTGCCTGCCACGATGCGTCGTCACCCGCGTCGCGGTGGTAAACCTGGGCACCTGGTCGATGACCAGAGTGAAGGCCAGCACCGTCCGGTGCAGCGGGTTGACGGCGCCCAGCCGGAGCTGGTGGATGCCGCCGGCGCCGCGGACGGCGGTGCCGGAGAGCACGCCCGCCGCTGAGAGCCTTAGCCCCGCGGGCAGCGCGCCTTTCAGGACGCGGAACGCCGGCGCGGGAACCCCCGTCGCCCGCAGCGCGAACCTTGCTCTCACTCCCACGACGAAGGTCACTCGCGGCCGGGACCGGAAGACGGGGTCCGATCCCAGCCGCAGGGTGAACTTCTGGCTCACCGCGCCCTGCGAGTTCGACGCGGTGACCGTCAGCGGGATGCCGCCCGGGTCCGTGCCCGGTGGCGTGCCGGACAGTACGCCGGTCATCGGGTCCAGGGTGAGCCATCCTGGCGTACCTGGGCTGGTGACCGAGAACGCCGGAGCGGGAAAGCCTGCCGTCGTGAACGTGAACCTGTCCTCGCGGCTGCCGCCGACGGCGAACCATGCCGACGCGGGCGAGGTAAAGGACGGCTTGGCAGGAAGGAACGCGGTGACGACACCGTCGAAGTTGTCGTCATACCCGCCTACGAAGACCTGGCCGTTGCCCGTATCAGCCGCCACGGAGTACGGAAACCTGACCGCGCCGGCGGACAGGGTGCCTGTCACGCTCGCGGTAGCCTCGTCGATCTGGGACATGGTCCCGTCGCCGAAGTTGACCACCCAGACCGTGCCGCTCCCCGGGCTGACCGCGACGCCTACCGGTGCGTGGCCGACCGGAACGGGGCTGCCGACGACGGCCTCCGCCGGCTCGTCGATCTCCTGGACAGTCTTGTCGTCCTGGTTGGCGACCCAGACTGTCCTCGTCACCGGGTCAGCGGCCAGCCCGAACGGACTGCTGCCGACGAAGATCACGGCGATCGTGACACCGGTCTCGGCTAGCTCGCGCACGGTGCTGCTATCGTCGCTGATCCAGATCGTCGCCGACGACGGGTCCACCGTCATGCCCGCCGGGCCGCCCACGATGACCGTCGTGATAATCCGCCATGCGCCAGTGCCCTCGACGACGGAGACAACGACGCCAAGCAAGGTGACGGCGAATGCCTTGCCCGTCGCCGGATCCACGGCAACGGCCGAGATGCCGGAGTTATCCCCGACGGCCGACAGGTCAACGGTGCGGGTGGAACCCGTCGATTCGACGATCTCGGTAAGGATCTGTGACTTGAGCGAGCCCACCCAGACCAGGCCGGCCTTCGCGTCCACGGCGACGGTGTCCACGCCCGCCGGGACCTGGATCTTCCTCAGCACTGCCCGGGTCGTCTCGCTGATCTCCTCGACGTAGTCGGACCTGCCGGCGGTCGTGACCGCGGCCCAGACGGTGTGCGTCGCCGGATCGACCGCGATCGCGGGCACGTTCACGCCGCCCGTGGCGAGCGCCAGACCGGAGGAGGTCACCACGGCGCGGCTGGCCGCGCCAGCGGATACGGGGGACACGAGCGAGAAGGTCAGCGCACCGACGGCAGCGAGCGCGGGCCCGGAGATCAGGACCCGTGCGCGGTGCCGCCGGCGGCGAGCCCGCATGCCGCCGCGCCGTGCGTCGCACTGGTCGTTATCCCTCATCACTGCTCTCCATCACCTGCGGGCTCGGCAGTAGGCCAGGCCGCTCTAGCGCAGCGGAACCGGAACAGGAGGCGGGCAGGTCGCGTCCGGATTGACAGGTATCGCGAGGTTGCATATGCGGCCTTGGGTAATCTTGACGAAGTTCGGGGATCCGGAGATCGACGCGGTGAATATCGGGTTGAGGTCATCGCCTACCCCGCAGCCGCTGAACGGCGGGAATGTGATCGTCCCGGTCAGCGGCCCGCCGAAGTTGACCCGGTAGTAATTTGGCCCGGGCCCGTTCGTCGGATCGAATCCGGCCAGTATTCCGTTTACCGGCCGTGACGTCCCGCAGTGCGGGCCGACGGCCAGCGGCACGCCGTTGACCCTGACGCTTTCAACCTTGATCATCAGGCGTTCACGGATCACCGCCAGGCCGCCCGGCGCGGGAGTTGAGGTCGCGATGGCTGCCAGGTCCCCCGTGCCGATCTGCGAAATCAGCAAGGTCGCCGTGACCGGCACGAAGCCGAACGCCAGCAGGGTCGCGCGGACCGGCGGGAACTGCGGCCTCCCGTGGAAGTCAAGTACCGCGGTCCCGTCTTCCTCGAAAAACGCCTGGCAGAACTTGGCGCTCGTCCCGATATCGAGCTTGGTGAGAGCCGGACCAAGCAGGCTCGCGCCGTGCAGCTTGGTCACGTTACTGAAGCCGACGACGATCGCTTCCGCCGGAACGCCAGGCAGCTTCTCCGTGAGGCACCCTGAGCCGGCGGCGGCCGGCTTGGCGAATGCCTGCTCGACCTGCTGCCTGGCGGCCGGGGACAGGCCGGCGAGCAGCCACGAGGGGGGCCGGAGTGCGGCCTTGCCGCGCTCAGCCGCCAGCAGCCGCTCGAACCGGCTCACCAGCGGCGCCGGGACTCCGGCCAGCAGGCCGGCCAGCGCGGGCGGCAGAACCGATCCAGGGTCCCTGCCGTGCGTCCTGGCGGCGGTCAGCCCCACTTCGGCGGCACGTCCGCCAGGCGCTGCCAGACCGGGGTGCCCTGGCGGTACCGCCGGACCCGCATCCGCGGACCCGAGCACCAGCGCGACCGCCAGCGAACCTGCGGCGGCAACGACGACGCGGCGGACCGGCTGAATCCCCGCCGCCGATATTCGCCTGAGCCGCATCGCTCCGCCTTCCGCGTCACCGGGCCTGCCGCGCCTGCGCTGCCCGCCGCGTATGCCTGCCGCGTATGCCTGCCGCGCCTAGTACTACTCAAGAGTAACAAAAGGGCATATCGGATAGCTATTACTTGTGCTAATTACACAAAAAAACGCCCTAATGACAAGGGCTTCATCGGACAATTCACTCAGCGCCGGCTGGATCTTTGCCGATGCGATAAGGCGGAGTGGACACGCCGGTAATCCGGTAGCGGTGCCATAGATCCGGTTCGGATAGCCGGCATGGAACGGCGCCGTGCCCGGTGTCGATCACGGCGCCGGCGCTACCCGCGGGCAGCGCCGCGCTGAGGTCGTCGTTCCTCGCCACCCGGCCATACCAGTGGTACCGGCCGTCGATCGGCTGGAAGTGTCCGCGCAGCTCGACCTGGACGTCGAATCGCTCGGCGCCGGCAGTCAGCTCCGCCGGGCCGCTGTAGCCGTCGGCGTCCGCGATCATGCCTGATCCGCCCGCCGGACCGTCAGCCGCGGACGGGCGACCGGCAGCGGCTTGTCCGGGTCGACCTCGATCCCGGCCTGGTCGAGGACGCCGGTCAGCGCTGCCCAGATGAGCTGAGTGACGTACTCCACGACGTGCGCCCGGCTCATCGACCGGCGGTGCAGCCACCACTCCCCGGTCGACTGCACCAGCCCGGTGACCCCGTGCGCCCAGGGCTCGGCCGCGCCTGAGTCCAGGCCGAACACCCACAGGTAGTCACTGATCACCGCCGCCAGCGCGCTGGCGATCGTCTCCTTGTCCGGGTGTACGGTGCCGCCGTCGTGCCCGGTCTCGGCGGTACGGCGGCGCGCGATCAGCCAGTACAGGTTGGGGTGCTCGTCGATTACGGCGAAGTAGGCGCCCACCGCGCCGGCGATCCTGTCGAGTACCGGGCCGTTCGAGTGGATCGCGGGCAGCAGTCTGGCCCGCAGGAACTCCGAGCCGCGTGCCGCCAGCGCTTCCACAAGCTCAGCCTTGTCACTGAAGTACCGGTACAGCACCGGCTTGGAGACACCCGCTTCGGCGGCGACCGCGTCAATCAGCAACTCGGGTCCGTCCGCGTCGAGTACCCGCAGCGCGGCGTCCACGAACTGGCGGCGGCGGCCGTCCCTGTGCGCCGTCCAGCGGTCCCTTCGGGCGTCGGAGCCGCGGCTGCCCTTGACAGGTGCGTTCATACGGATAACGCTACCAGGAGTAACTGTTACGAGAAGTCATAGTAACCTTCGAGCCAGAACGAGGTGACCTCCGTGCCCTCGACCGACCGGGAACGCACCGCCGACCGGGAACGCACCGCCGACCGGCTGCTCCGCTCGACGGCCGCGCTCGGCTATGACCCGGAGATAGACATCGACTGGTCGGCACCGCTCGAGCCGGGCATGGCGTACCTGCTCCCGCACCGCTGCTCGCTCTACGGGACGCGACTGTACGAACGGCTCAACCCGGAGCAGCGGATCGAGCTTGGCAAGCACGAGATCGTCAGCGTGGCCTCGGCGGGGATCTTCCTGGAGGGCGTGCTCATGCGCATGCTGGCACGAGTCGCCTACTGGGGCGACCCGGTCAGCCGGCACATCCAGTACGCGCTCGCCGAACTCGGCGAGGAGACCAGGCACACGACGATGTTCGCCCGGATGATCGACCGGCTCGGGACGCCGTGCTACCTGCCGCCCGCCCATATCCGGCGGCTCGGCGCGCTGCTGGCGGCGACCGCGCGCGGACCCGCGCTGTGGGGAGCGATCCTGATCGGCGAGGAGATCGTCGACCGGCTGCAACGCGAGCAGGTGCAGGACGACTCGATCCAGCCCCTGATCCGGATGGTCAGCCGGATCCACATCGTGGAAGAGGCCAGGCATGTCAGCTTTGCCAGAGCCGAACTGATCCGGAGCGTCCGCCGGCTCCCCCTAGCCGCGCTTCCCTACCACCGGATGGTGCTCGCCCGTACTGCTCTGGTCATGTCCAGGATCCTGGTCAGCCCGGATGTCTATGCCTGCGTGGGACTCGACCCGCGCGAGGCCAGGCGCGCCGCGCTGGCGAACCCGTACTACCGGGACACGATCAGGTACGGCGGCGAGAAGGTCGTCGCCTTCCTTGACGACGCGGGCCTGATCGGGCCGCCGGCGACATCGCTGTGGCGCCGGTCGTTCCTGCTCGGCTAGACCAGGCCGGGTGAGTTCCCGCCGGCTCCGGTGACTTTTCGTTGCGAAAAGGGCCGAAGTCCTGCTGGCCAGGGGACCTGCGCCCGTTCCGCGCCGCAGGCCGGCCAGCCAGCATGGCGGGTAGTGACCTGGCGCACCTGGGAGGCGACGTCGTCATGGTAATCCCCGGTCCAGCGCGGGGCGCTGCTGACACCAGACCCGACCTCGTTGCCACGCCATTTCGCGCGAACGCCCAGCCGCCCGCGACTCCGGTCAGGCCAGGTGCCCGTGCCCGGCGCCGGAGCGCTGCCGGCCGGCACGTGCTGACCGCCCTGGCCGCTGTGCTGCTCGCCGTCTCGGCGGGCACCGTGGGCGCCGTGGTCGCGCTGCGGTACCAGGGAACCATGACCGCGATGTCGGCTGCCCCGGCGGTACCGCGGTCCGGCACCAGCCCGGCCCAGCAGATCGCACGGGTCGCCGCGGCGGTGCTCCCGAGCATCGTGTCGATCACCGTCAGCACCCCGGGCTCGACCGGAGAAGGGTCCGGCGTGATCCTGCGCTCCGACGGCACCATCGTGACCAACAACCATGTCATCGAGGCCGCGGCTGGCAACGCTGGCGTCATCAGGGTGCTCTTTGCCAACGGCAAGTCCGCGGCCGCTGTCATCGTCGGGCAGGACGCCGCCGCGGATATCGCCGTGATCCGTGCCCAGGGCGTGTCCGGGCTGACCATAGCCGACCTGGGTTCGGCGGCCAGCCTGCACGTCGGCGATACGGTGCTGGCGATCGGCAGCCCGCTCGGGCTTTCCGGGACGGTTACTTCGGGGATCGTCTCCGCGCTGCACAGGAAGATCACGGTGAGCGCGGGCGACAATCCCGCGCTTGAGGGATCCGGGCAACTGGGCCAGGCGGGCGTCGTGCTCGACGTCATCCAGACGGACACCGCGATCAATCCTGGTAACTCCGGCGGAGCGCTGGTCGACGTGTCCGGGCGGGTGGTCGGGATCACGACCGCGATCGCGTCGGTCGGCGGCGGTTACGTCGGCCAGCAGTCCGGCAGCATCGGCGTGGGATTCGCCGTCCCGGCCGACACCGCCTACCAGATCGCGGTCAGCCTGCTCAAGGAAGGCGCGTCCCGATGAGCGAGCAAGCCGCGGTGCGCACGCAGTCGCTGACGAAGTGGTACGGACGGACACTCGCGCTAGACCGGCTCGACCTCGAGGTACGGGCCGGGGAGGTACTCGGCTTCCTCGGGCCGAACGGCGCGGGGAAGACCACCACGCTGCGGCTCCTGATGGGGTACCTGCGACCGAGCGGCGGCCACGCTGTCGTGCACGGACTCGATGCCTGGCGGGACAGCGTCGCCGTTCATGCCAGCACCGGCTACCTGCCCGGCGACCTGCGGCTGTGGCCGCGGCTGAACGGCAGGCAGGTCATCGGGCAGCAGGGCAGGTTGCGCGGCCTTGACCACGACCCGCGCAGTGCCGACCTGGCCAAGCGGCTCGACCTCGACCTGGACCGGCCGGTCGGTGCGCTGTCCAGGGGCAACCGGCAGAAGGTGGGGGTGCTCCTGGCCCTGCTCGGCGACCCGCGCGTGCTGCTGCTCGACGAGCCCACGAGCGGGCTCGACCCGCTGATCCAGCAGGAGTTCCACCAGGTGCTGCGGGAGCGGGTCGACGCCGGCGCCGCGGTCATGCTCTCCTCGCACGTACTGTCCGAGGTGGAACGAGTCGCGGACCGGGTCGCGATCATCAGGTCCGGACGGCTGCTCATGCTGGAGAGCCTGGCCGAGCTCCGGCAGAAGGCCAGGCACACGGTCGAGGTCCGGTTCGCCGTCCCGCTGCCTCCGGACGACGCGTTCGCCCGCGTGCCCGGAATCACGGACGTGCGGATGGACGCGGGCGTGCTGCGCTGCACCATGCAAGGCGTCGTGGACCCGCTGATCAAGGAACTGGCCCGGTATCACGTCGCCGACCTGAACTCCCGCGAGTCGGACCTGGAAGAGACCTTCCTGGCGCTGTACGGACAGCGGGGGCAGCCGTGAACCCGGCCACCGCCCGACAATCAGCCGCATCCGGCCGATCCGGGACCGCCCGGCGCGGTGCCACATCCGGCTGGCACGCGGACATAGCACGTCAGATGCTGCGGAGCGGCCGGCGCTCGCTGGCCGCCTGGTCGATCGCGTTCGCCGGGATGATAGCGCTTTATGCCGTGATCTGGCCGTCGGTCCGCGGCAACACCCGCTGGCGCGAGCTGTTCGACACCCTGCCGCAGACCTACCGCGCGCTGTTCACCGCGGGCGGCCAGATTGACCTGAGCACGCCGGCTGGCTATCTCGGCATCGAGCTGATGGGGTTCCTCGGACCGGCCCTGATGGCCATCTACGCGATCGGCGTCGGCTCGGCCGCGATCGCCGGGGAGGAGGGACGCGGTGGCCTGGAGGTCACCTTGTCCGCGCCGGTCACCCGGACCCGCGTGCTCGCCGAACGGTTCGCCGCGCTGGTGATCGACCTGGCCGTCGTCGCCGCGGCGGCCGGCGCCGGGTTGTGGGTCTTCTCGCTGGCGTTCGACATGAAACTCGGGGCCGGCGCTATCGCGGCCGCGGCCGCGGCGCTTGGCATCTTCGGCATCTTCACCGGAGCCGTTGCCCTGGCCGTCGGCGCCGCCACCGGGAGTACCTCGCTCGCCCGCGGCGTGGCTTCGCTCGTCGCCGTCGCCAGCTACCTGGTCAACGCGCTTTCCCAGATCACGACCGCGCTGCGAGGGGCGCGGCCGGCCTCGCCGTTCTACCTGCTGTTCGGCAACGAGCCGCTGGCACATGGCCTGAGCGCGCTCGGCGCGCTGTCCGTGCTCGGAGTCAGCATCGCCCTGCTGGCGTGCGGCGGCATCGTCTTCGCCCGGCGTGATCTGAAGTGAGGAGACACCGATGACAACCACCCGGCTGGTCAAGGCGGCGGCGGTCACGACCGGAACGGGCGCCGCGATCACCTCCGGTTACGTTGGGCGGGCCTGGAGCCGGTACGGGCGTGTGGACACCGGGCGCTATCCCAGGGACAGGCTGCTCGACCGGTTCCTGCCCGATCCCGAGGTGGACGAGTACCAGGAGTGCCTGGTCCACGCTCCCGCCCCGGTCACCCTGGCGGTCGCCAAGCGGCTGGACCTTCAGGCGGCCCCGCTGGTCAAGGGAATCTTCTGGCTGCGCAGCGTGCCGGGCCTACAGCACGGCCAGCCGCCGAGGCGGACGGCGGCGCATGGCCTGCTCGCGGAGAGTCTCGCGCTCGGCTGGGGCGTGCTGGCCGAAGATCCCGGCCACGAGATCGTGGTCGGCGCGTACACCCAGCCATGGCGGCGCGACGTGGTGTTCCGCTCGCTGCCGCCGGGCGAGTTCGCTGCCTTCGCCGAGCCGGGTTACGTCAAGATCGTCTGGACGCTCGCGGCCCTGCCCTCCGGGCCAGGCCAGTCCGTCTTGGTGACCAGGACCAGGGCCGTGGCGACCGATCCGCAGGCGCGGCGCAGGTTCCGGCGCTACTGGGCACCGATGTCCGCCGGGATCGCGCTGATCAGGTACCTGAGTTTCCCGCTGGTCAAGCAAGAAGCGCGGCGGCGGTCGTTCAGCGTTGTGCGGCCGACCGTCCGGTCACTGTCAGGGTGACGGCACGCTACGCGGATTGCCGTTCGGCATAGCGTTCCCGCAGTTTGAACTTCTGGATCTTGCCTGACGGCGTCATCGGGAATTCATCGACAAACAGCCAGTGCAACGGCGTCTTATACGGTGCGAGGCGCTCGCGGCAGTAGGTCCGCAGCTCGTCCGGCGACACCGCGGCCTGGCCGGGAACCAGGCGTACGAACGCCGCCACTACTTCGCCCCACTTCGCGTCAGGGACGCCCACTACGGCCGCTTGCGCGACCGCCGGATGCGCGAACAGGACGTCCTCGATCTCCCGCGGGTAGATGTTCTCGCCGCCCCGGATGATCATGTCCTTGATCCGGCCCTCGATCCGCAGGTAACCCCGCTCGTCGAGGGAGGCCAGGTCCCCGGTGTGATACCAGTTCTCGGCGTCGATGGCGGCGCCGGTTGCCTCCGGCGCGTCGTGGTAGCCGCGCATCACCAGGTACCCGCGAGCACACAACTCGCCGACCTGCCCGACCGGCACGGATTCCCCCGTTTCGGTATCGGCGATTTTGACCTCGGTCTGCGGCATCGGCGAGCCGAGCGTCTGCGCCCGGTCCCGCGGCGCGTCGGTCAGCTTGACCTGGGTCACCAGCGGAGAGCACTCGGTGGTGCCGAACACGATGCTGAACCTGACGTCGAACCGCTGCTCGACCCGCCGGACCAGTTCGGCGGGCACCGGAGCGCCACCCGAGACCACGACCCGCAGCGCGGACAGGTCACGTCGCGCCAGGTCCGGGTGCTCCAGCATGGCGATCAGCATGGTCGGCACCCCGGCGACCGCGGCGGCCCGCTCGGTCTCGCACAGCTCCAGCACCAGGCCGGGATCAAATGCCAGTACCGGCACGTGCACGGCGTGGTGCTGTGCCGTGCCGAGCACGCCCATGCCGCAGCCCGAGGTGTGGAACAACGGCATCGGGTTCACGTGTACCTCGCCGGGCCGAAGTCCGATCCGCTCGGCGTAGAACCTGGCGTTATTGGTCAGGCCGAGATGATGCAGCTCGGCGCCCTTGGGAAAGCCGGCGGTCCCCGAGGTGTACTGGATCTGAGCGATGTCCTGCGGCCGCACCTCGGGAAACACGGCCTCGTCCGGAGCGCTGGTGAGGAAGTCGTCCCAGTCGGTGAAGTAGAGCACGGCACGCAACGCGGGTACTTCTGGCCGTATTTCCCTCAGGTACTCGGCCATCGGGCCGCGGAACTCAGGAAGCAGGAAGATGCCGACCGCACCGGACTGATTCAGCACGTAGCTCAGCTCGGCCGGGCGCAGGGCCGGGTTGACGGTGACCAGTACGAGGCCGGCTAGCGCGGCGGCGTATTCGAGTACCACCCATTCCGGCAGGTTCGGCGCCCACACCGCGATCGGCTCGCCTGGAGCGAACCGGGCCGTCAGCGCCCGGGCAGCCCGCTCCGCGTCGGCCAGCAACTCGGCATACGTCCAGCGGCGCCGCCCGCCCGCCTCGGGCAGGCCGCCGACCATGGCCAGCAGGTTCGGCCCGGCGGCGGCCGCGGCGCGCAGGACCCCTCCCACCGTGGTCTGGCGTACCGGCGACGAGGCGTCGGCCGGCCAGTACGACGTCGTCAGCCCGGTCATTGCACTCTCCTCAGCGATGCGAGGTCTCCGCCCAGCCGCGGCGAGAGACGGCGGCGGCCCCGGGCGGGTACCCGGGGCCGCCGCCGCTTAGGTTAGTTCAGTGGCCGGCTAGGGCACTGAACCAGGACTGGCCGTTCGGGCTGCCGACGCCGGTCACGTCGTCATAACCGGACCGCACGTGGATCGTGAGGACCGAGTCGTCGTCGATCAGCCGCGCGCTCGCCACGTAGCCATTGCTCGAATCGATGCCGTTCGCGAAGTCGCTGCGGATCAGCGCCAGGCCCGCGGGCGCGGCGGTGATGTCGGTGAACGCGCTCGCGCGGGAGTACAGCAACGGGTTGGCGAAGCCGATGTCGCTGCCCGCCTGCGCCTGTACGTCGGCCATCATGCCGGTGAACAGCGGCGACGCGAGGCTGGTCCCGCCGATCCGGTACTCGCTGTAGTACGTGCCGTTCGGGAATGCCTGCGTCTGGCCGACGAGCATCCCGGTGCTCGGGTCACCGAGCGCCGACACGTCGGGTACCACCCGCATCGGAGCGCCGCCGTAGTACTGCGACATCGACGACGGGACGACACCTGCCTGGTACGAGGGCTGGGTGAACAGCCTGCTGACGCCGCCGCCTGAGCCGTACATGAAGTGCGTGTTGTTCCAGCTGAGGTTGCTGCCCTTCAGGGTCGCCCTGCTGGTCTCCCAGCCCCACTCTCCGATCCGGCTGCCGCTTGAATCGACCGCGAGGCTGGTCCCGCCCACCGCGGTGACCAGCGGCGAGGACGCCGGCCAGTCGGGGGTCGGCGTGGCACCGGGAACGCCGCCGGTCTCGTCACCGCCGTCGCCGGAGGAGAAGTACACGCCGACACCGGTCGCGGCCGCCTCCTGCATGATGTCGAGTACCGGGGTGATGTAGCCGGCCGGAAGTGATTCGCCGGACCAGCCGTAGGAGTTGGAGACCATCGACGCCAGGTGGTCATCCACCACGTGGTTGAGCGCGGCGTCGAGGTCCTGGTAGTTGTTCGGCGCTCCGACGAAGACGATATGCGCGTCCGGGGCCATCGAGTGGACGGCCTCGATGTCGAGTGTCTCCTCGCCGTACCAGCCCTGCGGGTCCTGCGCCGGCACCTCCGGGACGTTGTAGGTACCGGGAGCGACGACCTGCGTGAAGTTGGCCGAGGACAGTGGCGGGATCAGCGCGCCGCCGCTCACGGTGACATTGTGCGCGGCGAAATAGGTATTGGCGTCGCCGACGATCGTCGGCGACGCGTACGCGTCGATGATCGCCACCGTCTGCCCGGCACCGGTGTCGGCGCTGGTCAGCCCGTAGGCCGAGCGGAGCTGGGCCGGCGTGTAACCGCACGGGGTGAAGTCCGTGGGCGTACCCGAGCCGTTCGGGTAGTTCGGCAGCGTGACGGCCGACGGGGACGTGATCGTCCCGGTCGAGGTCAGCAGCGGGGTCGGCTCCTGCATGGTGGACGTGTCGTACTGCCCCCAGTACGCACCGCACTGCGGTGCGTTCCTGAAGCCACCCGACGGCGAAGCGCCTGGATCGACGACGTGGTCGGTGTGCACCAGTGCCGCGCTGTCGTCCAGCCCGACGACGGTGACGTGCGGCAGAGACGACGGAACCGACGGCGTGGTCTCTGGTGCTCGCAGGGTCTGCCCATGCACCGAGTAGTTGCCGATCGTCGTCGCGAACGCCGCGTTGACCTGCGCGACGGTGCCGTCCGCGGCCACGTAGAGGTTGTTCGCTGGCGTGTAGTCCACCGAGAAGCCGGACGTCTTGAGCCACTGCTGGACCGCGCTGACGTCGGCCGCCGCAGGAGCGAACTGCGACCGGAACTGCGCCGGAGTCAGGTAATGCCGGTAGTCCGGGCTCCCGGGCGTGGTCACCGCCCGGACCAGGCTGCCCGGGTCCGAACGCCAGCCGAGGTAGACTCGGAATCCCAGACGGCTAGAGCTAGCCGTGCCTCCGAGCAAAGCCGTGGCGCCAGCCCAGGCTGGCCGGCTGCCAGGCAGGTCCGTCCGGCCGGATGCGGCCTGGGCGGGGAGCGCCGTCAGAGCGGCCCCCGCGGCCGTCACCGCGACGGTCGCCGCGATCACCCATCTCGCTGATCTCATCAGAGATTTCCCTTCTCGCGCGTGTCGTGTCACGCGCCTGCTCCGATGGACCTTAGGGCAAAACCTGGGGGTAATTCCAGAGCATGAGGCTATGACCTGAGTGTCGGCTTACAACCTTTTGCGGCCAGGCCCGGCCGCGCGGCACACGCCCCTAGTCGTCGTCCGCGGCGGGGTCGCAGTAGTCCACCTCGCTGGTGGGATGGAACGGCCCGAATCTATGTCCAGTTCCCCGCGGCCTGCTGGCTTTCACCCGGGACGTGGAGGCCAGGCAAAGCTGTCGCCGGCCGGCCCGGCCAAGTGACAAGGCGCCAGTCCCGATCCGGTATTACGCCATCATGTCTGCCGGGGCGCGGTCCAGATGGGATCGGCGGTGTCGGCGGCAAGACTATGTTCGTAGATCCTGACCTTGAAGGTGATCATCTCCAGGCACGCGGTGAGCGCGGCGATCTGGGCGGTCACGCGCTGCTGGTGCTGGCGCAGCAGGTCGAGCCGGTCTTCCTCGTTGCCTGCTCCCTGCCTGACCAGCCCGGCGTACCGGCGGATCGCGGTCAGGGGCATGCCGGAGGAGCGGAGCTTGAGGCACACATCCAGCCACTCCACGTCCCGCTGGCTGTAAACGCGGCGGCCGCCAGCCGCGCGCCGCACTGGGCTGGCGAGCAGGCCCTGGCTCTCGTAGAAGCGCAGCGCATGGACGCTGAGCCCGGTGCGCTGAGCGACCTGACCGATGCTCAGGCCCGGCCGGGCCTCAGGTGATGCTGTTTCCGCCATGGAACCCACGATATGGGCTTGACCGCAGTGCCGGGCGCGACCAGCGCGACCCGGGCAGACCGCTCTTCGGACGGAGTGCTAACCCGGCACGGGCTCGGGTCGAGCGGAGATGAACTGCCAGAGGTGACCGTCAAGATCCTGGAAGCTCCCGCTGTAGACCGGACGCTCCTCCAGGACGGGCCACGGCTTCCCGCCGACCGCGATGGCCTTCGCCACGATGTCGTCCACCTGCTCTGGGCTGTCGGCCGACAGGCAGGTCAGGACCTCTCCGGCCGACCTGGGCTGGCTCAGATCACCGTTGACGTAATCCTGGAAGAACTCCTGCGCGAGCAGCTTGATGTACACGTTCTGGTCGACCACCATGCAGGCGGCATCGCGGCCGGAGAGCTCGGGGCTGAAGGTGAACCCAAGTTCGGCAAAGAATGCGGTGGACACGCTGAGATTCCTTACCGGCAGATTTACGTAGATCGAGCGCATTGCCACCATCCTTCTGGTCCGCGCTGACCCTCCAGTCCGCGCCAGCAGGGTCGTCCGTGCGTATCGCTATTCGAACCAGCAACCATGCATCCGATGTGCGGCCCGTGTGCATTCCGGATGGGGAAACCTGCCCGCCGGCGGGGTCATCGAGCGGCTACGCGCTGAGATCAGCGTGCCTGCACTCGGCCCCCGGTCGACTCTGCGTTCTCATCACCGCTCCGGACCGGCTCATGACGGTCACTGCGAGACCGCAGAGAACTACCGTGACTCCGGTGAAGTCGATGCCGCTCAAGTGCTCACCGTGCAGCAGTGCGGCTGCAGCCAGGCCGACGACCGGAACGCCTAGCGCATACGGGACCACCGCGCTAGCCGGGTTCTTGCTGAGCAGCATCACCCAGCTGCCCATGCCGATCAGCGTCGCTACGACGACGATGAACCCGAGCGCAGCTATCGGGGCCAGGTGCGGGTGGGTCGCAGCGGCGCCGATCGCCCGCGGGCCTTCGACGAACAGCGACAACGCGACCAGTGGCGGTACCGCGAACAGGCTCGCCCAGACCAGCAGCGCGAATCCGTTTTCCGCCTTGGCCTGACGGGTGCAGATATTGCCGGCCGCCCACGATGCGCCGGAGGCGACGCACAGCAGCAGGGCTCCAAGCGGCACAGCGCCGCCGCGAGCCACACTAATGATCACCAGGCCGGCCCCGGCCGTGGCGATGCCGGCGATACCCCTTACGCTGACTCGCTCCCGCAGCAAGCCAGCGGCGAGAAGCACGGTGAACGGGACCTGCGACTGGATGACCAGCGAGGACAGCCCTTCCGGCATGCCCTGGGCCAGGCCGGCGAACAGGAAGCCGTACTGGCCAGCCAGGGTGCACAACCCGACCGCGGCAATCCAACGCCACGGGACCTGGGGCCGGGGTACGAAGAACGCCGCTAGCGACGTCAGGGCAAAGCGCAGCGCGGCCAGGAAGATCGGGGGGAAGCCACGGAGAGCGACGCCGATGACGACGAAGTTCACTCCCCAGATAATCACGACGGCGATGGCCAGCAGCACATGGCGGGGGTTGCGCATGATCCTCATTCTGGTGTCGGGATACCTTTAAGCACCAGCGAAAGGATCTGCCGTTATCCTTGAAGCAAAGCTAAACATTCGAGCTCATCGGATGGACGGAGGACCCGGTGGTCGACCTGCGGCAGTTGCGGACTCTGCGTGCTGTGGCCGACCACGGGACGATCTCCGCCGCGGCGCACGCGCTGCACCTCACCCCCTCCGCCGTCTCCCAGCAACTGGCGATGCTCAGCAAGAGCACCGGCTGCGAGCTTCTGAAGCGGCGCGGCCGTGGGGTAGCGCTGACCGACGCGGCCCGCGTCCTCGTCTCGCATGCGGACGCGGTGTTCGCGTTGCTGGAGCGGGCCGCCAGCGAGATGCGGACGCAGTCAGCGCCGGTCACCCTGCGGATCGGCGGTTTCCCCACCGCCATCGCCGGAATCGTGGCGCCCGCGATGCGGACGTTGCGCCGGGAGCACCCGGGCTGGCGGTTCGAGGTCCGCGACACCGAGAGCGAGGAATCGCTGGCCCGGCTCCTCGACAGCACGATGGACCTCGCCGTGGTCATGGCGGCACCGAACCGTCCGCTGCTCGGTGACCCCAGGCTCCGGGTGGAGCCGCTGCTGGAAGAGGAGTACTACGCCGCCCTGCCATGCGGTCACCCGTTTGCCAGCACCGACGCCGTCGCGCTCACCGATCTCGCCGCCGACTCGTGGATCCTGGCGCGAGAGGGAATGTCCTGCCATGACCACGTCTCCGCGATCTGCGCGGACACCGGATTCCAACCCCGCGGGAACCACCGCGCCACGGACTTCGGCGCGGCCCTTGCCCTGATCGCCGCCGGATGCGGCGTAACCCTGCTGCCCCGGCTCGGGATTCCGCCCCAGTTGCCCGAGGGAGTGATCCTCGTGCCACTACGGGACGCAAGCCCGCGCCGTTACTGCCTGCTCGCGATGCGGGCTGGCGCCGACTATCCGGAAGTCACCAGCGCACTCCGGAGGGCGGCCGCAAGATTCACGACCCGCTGAGGCGATGGAGGGTTAGGCGCACCTGCTGGACGCACGCGAAGGCGGCGAGTTCCGGATGTCGCTTCGCTACAACGACCCCGGGCCTGGCTCAGGCCGGCCTGCTGTCGCCAGTGGCGACCGTCTCGACGAGGTCGGTAAGCACCTGCTCGGCGTTGCGCGACGGCGCGGTGTGTCCCTGGCCGTGCCAGACGGTCAGCGTGGCCAGGGGGATGACTTCGGCGAGCCGCCGCGCCGCGCTGAGCGGAGCGTTCGCATCGTCGTCGCTATGCCAGAAACGGACCGGGCAGGAGATCGCGGTCAGGTCGAACCCCCACGGATCGTGGCTGATGGACATGCCGTCGTCGACCCAGCCGTCCAGCCCTGGCCTTAGCGCCGCGAGCAGCGACTCGGCTGTGACCTGCTGCACGTCCGGCCTGGACAGCCAGTCCCGATCCTGCTCGGGCGCGTCGTCGAGGAGTGCCCGCATCCCGGCAACGGGATCGGCGAGCAACTGCTCTCGCTGCCTGCGCAGGAAATCCGCCAGGCCAGCCCGGCCTTGCTCGTGCATGAGCCGGTAAGAGGCCTGGTTCACGTCCAGCATCGAGCCGACCTCCGCGGCGGTAAGGGGCGCGGCCGAGCACACGGCCACGCAGGCACGGATCCGCGCCCCGAGCAGCGCGGCCACCGCCAGCGCGTGCGGGCCACCGCCGGAACCGCCAAATACGGCGAACCCGTCGATGTCGAGATGGTCGGCCACCGCGGCGACATCGGCGGCGATATGCGAGACGGCCCGGCCGGGCAGCGGGGTGGAAAGCCCGTACCCGGGCCGGTCCACGGTCACCACCCGCATGCCGAGCCGACGCCAGAGCGACAGGTCGGGATGACGGCTCAGCCGTCCGCCCGGTGTTCCGTGAATCCAGAACAGCGGGATTCCCGCGGGATCGCCCCACTCCTCGAAGGCATAGGTCCTTCCGTCGGCAAGGGTCAGCGTGCTCATGGTGCCTTCCTCCGTCAGGCCTGCTGGATCAGGTGCGCGTACGAAGATGTGTAGACGTCAATAGTCGCCGTACCGAATCAACCCCGCAAACTCTGCTGGTAGCGGGGTTGCTGTCAGCCGACCAGGTGCACGGCCAGCCACCCGCGCAGCCTTTCCTTCCGCGATCCGCTGTGATTCCGTAGATGGAAACGGCACCGAGGCCGCACGCCGCTATTGACGAGAAATCGCTTCGCGGCTCCGTGCCGCCACATGAGGTTCAGCTTCTGCTCACCTCGGCGGCACGCTGCGGCCAACGCGCGTTGTTACGGTCGGCTCGCGCGGCCGGCGGTGCCGCGTGCACACCGGATCCGTGGCGAACCCGCACTGCCGGGACCCGCTGCGGATCGTCGTGACCGACGAAGGGTGGAACAGCATCATGAGGCCAAAGTGGAGTGCCGTCGGCGTGATGACAGTCGCGGCAGTGGCCTGGATGGCGGCACCGGGCATCAGCTCGGCGAGCAACGCGCACTCCGCCATTCCCCGCTATCAGCACATCCTCGAGTTCATGCTGGAAAACACCAGCTACGCGACGATCATCGGCAACCCGAATGCCCCGAAGCTCAACGCCCTGGCTGACAACTACGGCCTGGCCACGAACTACTTCGGCGTTACCCACCCGAGCGAGCCGAACTACGTCGCCAACATCGGCGGCAGCAATTTCGGCATCCAGGACGACAACGCGTTCTACTGCACGGCCGCGCTTGCCAGCACCGATCCGCACTGCGCGGGGAGCACGGTCGACCACACCGTGACGGCACAGAACCTCGGCGACCAGCTCACCGCGGCCGGCCTGACCTGGAAAGGCTATTTCCAGAACCTTCCGCCGATCCCGCCCACCGGGCTGATCACCTCCGGGCCGAACGCCAACGGGCCCTACACGTTCAAGTTCCCGAGCAACAGCGACGCTCTCTACGCTTCCAAGCACAACCCGTTCCTGAACTTCACGGGCACCCAGGGCGCGCTCGCCAACATGGTTCCTGACACCCAGCTCGCCACCGACCTGGCAACCGGCGATCTTCCGAACTTCAGCTACATCGTCCCCGACCAATGTCATGACATGCACGGCATCGGCCCCTGCCCGCAGGGATTCGTCAAAGTCGTGGGGCGTGTTTAGCCTGGCCGGAGGGCTAGTAGCTGGAGCGGGCGGCTGGGGTTCTGGGCGTTGCGGCGGGTTTCCTCGGTGATCCTGGTTACTCCTTGTAGCCGGAATAGGGTGATGAC
>DATLSX010000189.1:0-2166 GCA_035533915.1 Streptosporangiaceae bacterium | reverse complement strand
CACCGCCCAGGCTGCTCTGGCTCACGCTGGTGGCCGCGACCGACCCGTCGCTGCGCTTGCTGCCCTGCACGACCACGGTCTGGCCGGGCTGCAGGTCCTTGACCGTCCCGGTGGCGCTGACCTGGATCCTGGTCGACCCGGAGGTGGAGACCCTGATGATGGAGCCGGAGAAGGTCTGGACGTAGATGGTGTGCCCGTCCACCAGCTTGATGGTGCCGACGGTGCCGCCGCCGGCGAACCCGCCCCCGCCTGCTCCCTGAGCAGAGCCGCCCCCGGTGCCGCCGCTGGGCAGGCCGCCCCCGCCCGGGAAGCCGCTCGCGAGCCCCGCGGGCAGGCCACCACTGCCGGTGCTGGCGGAGCTCTTGCCGACGGTCAGCCCACCCAGGAACCCGGCTCCGATCAGCACCGCGGCCGCGAGCGCCAGGGTGAGCTTGGGCAGCGTGGCGCGGGGCGGCCTGGCCGCCAGCTGGGCGCCGAGGTCATCGGTGACCGGCGGGGTGGCGAGCAGGTCCTCCGGGTCCATGGTCGCGGACCCGGCCGCGGGCCGGCGGCCGGCGAGGATGTCCAGGCCGTGGTCGCGGGCCGGAACATGACGGCGACGTCGGAGCATGGGTCTTCCGTTCACTCGTAGCGGAGGGCTTCCACCGGGCGCATGGCTGCTGCCCGGTTGGCGGGGAAGCCGCCAAAGAACAGGCCGATCGCGACGCTGACGGCGAACGCCAGCAGGATCGAGGAGGGGACCACCACCGGCTTGACCCCGACGATGGTGAAGCGGCTGCCAACCAGGCCGGCCAGCACGCCGAGTGCCCCGCCGATGACCGACAGCAGGGTCGCCTCGGCCAGGAACTGGCCGAGGATGGCGCCGCGGGGTGCGCCGATGGCCTTGCGGATGCCGATCTCGCGGGTCCGCTCGGTCACTGTGACCAGCATGATGTTGGTGATCCCGATGCCGCCGACCAGCAGCGAGATGGCCGCCACCGCGCCGAGCAGGACGGTGAACGTGTGACTGGTGGAACTGGTCGCTGACAGCAAGGTGGCCTGGTTGAGGATCTGGAAATCGGCGTTTGCGCTGGTCACGCTGTGCCGCTTGTTCAGGACAGAGGTGATCTCGGACTGCACGGTGTTGACCATGGCCGGGCTGGCGGCCTGCACCACGATGTTGTTCAGGGTGCCGTAGCCGGTCAGTGACTGCTCGACTGTGCTCAGCGGGGCGATCGCGGTGTCGTCGGCGTTCTGGAAGCCGCTGGAGCCCTTACTCTTGAGCACCCCGGTCACAGTGAACGGCACCCCGCCCACGTACACCTTCTGCCCGAGCGGGCTGGCGGTGCCGAACAGGTCCGACGCCGTGGTGGCCCCGATCACCATGACCTTGCGGGCGCTGAGCACATCGGAGTTGGTGAAGTAGGTGCCCTTAGCGACCGGGCTGTTGGACGCTTCGAAATAGCTCGGATATGTACCGGTGAACGACGAGACCGTGTGGCTGGCCCCCTGATAGGTCAGGGTCTCCGAAGTGGATTTCACCGGGGAGACGCTCTTCACGCCGGAGGCGGCCAGCAGCGCCTTGGCGTCTGCCACCGTGAGGTCCTTCGGCGCCTGGTTGCTGCTCCTGGACGCCGCCGGGCCGAACCCGCCCGCCCCGGTGTGCAGCACGGTCAGCGTGTTGGTGCCCAGCCCCTGCAGGCTGGCCTGCACCGCCTGGGACGAGCCGTTGCCCACCGCGACCAGCAGGATCACCGACCCGACCCCGATCAGGATGCCGAGGGTGGTCAGCGCGGAGCGCACCTTGTTGGCGGCCAGCCCGGCCGCGGCGAAGCTCAGCACCTCCCAGGGGCTCATGCCGGCTCTCCCTGGCGCCATAGCGGCGGGTACCCATCGGGATCAGCCATCCGCCGGTCGTCCACGATCTGGCCGTCGGACACCCGGATCGCCCGCTTGGTGTGCGCGGCCACGTCGCTTTCGTGGGTGATCAGGACGATGGTCCGGCCGGCCGCGTTCAGCCGGTCGAACACGCCCATCACGTCGTGACTGGACCTGGTGTCCAGGTTGCCGGTGGGCTCGTCGGCGAGGATCAGGCTCGGCGCGGTGACCAGCGCCCGGGCCACGGCCGCCCGCTGCTGCTGGCCGCCGGACAGCTCGCTGGGCTTGTGGCCCATCCGGCTTTCCATC
>DATLSX010000188.1:0-5367 GCA_035533915.1 Streptosporangiaceae bacterium | reverse complement strand
GCGAGCGGGCACTGCGCATAATTTCCGGGCGGTCAGAGGCTGGTGAGCCAGTCGATGAGGCTGGCATCCTCGTTCCATTCGGGCAGGTCGCTGGTGACGATGTCCTGGTAGGCGGCTTCGAGGGCCTTGCGTTTCGCCTCGGTCGAGGCCCTGGCGTAGATCTCGGTGGTGGACAGCTCGACGTGCCCGAGAATGTCACGGATGTAGGGCAGCGGCACGCCTGCCTCGTAGAGGTGCATGGCCTTGCTGTGCCGCAGGATATGGGGGCTGATGGTGGCGCCGGCGAGCAGCGGATCGTGGATCTGGGCCTGGTACTTGCGGATGATCCATGCGATGCCGCCGCGGGTGAGCCTGGCCCGGTGCTGGCCGTAGAACACCGGGTGATCGTCGTGGCCGGGCTCGTCGAGCCGGTGTTCTTCCAGGTAGGCGGCCAGCAGGGTGACCGTGCCGCCGTCCAGGGGGACGTGGCGGGTCTTGCGGCCCTTGCCGGTCAGCGATGCCATGGCCGGGTTCTGGAGGCGGATGCCGCGGATGGCCAGGTCGGCGATTTCCTGGACCCTGGCCCCGGTGTCGTAGAGCGTGGCGAGCAGGGTCGCGTCGCGCCGGCCCTGCCGGGTGGACCGGTCGGGCCGGGCGAGCAGGAGGCGGGCCTGGTCAACGGTCAGGTGCCTGACGGCGGGGCGGTCCTGCTTCTTGGAGGGGATGGCGAGGATGTCCTGCCAGCAGGCCATCCGGGCCGGGTCCTCGGTCTGCATCCACGTGGCGAACGAGCTGATCGCGGCCAGCCGCTGGTTGCGGGTAGAGACGCTGTTGTGCCGGCCTTCCTGCAGGTAGGCGAGGAACGCCGTGACGGCGCCGGCGTCGATGCGGTCGAGGGTGAGCCTGGCCGGCGGGACTGATCGCTCGTCGCGGAACCAGGTGATCAGGAGCTTGAACGTGTCGCGGTAGGACGCGATCGTGGCGGGCGAGCAGCCGCGCAGCCCGGCCAGGTAGGACGTGAGGAAGCGGCGCAGGGCGACCGCGAAGTCAGTCGCCATCGGCCGGCTCTCCGGTAACGGGCGGCACGATGCCGCCGTACTCGCGCTGGAGGCGGGCGGCGATCTGGGGGTAGGACTCGGCGGTCAGCCGCAGGTAGCAGGCGGTGTCGCCGATTGAGGAGTGGCCCATGTAAGCCTGCAGGACCGGCAGCAGCGCGCCGGCGTCCTCGCCGGCGGCGAACCATGTCCGCAGGTTGTTGACCGCGAACGTGTGTCTCAGGTCGTGGACGCGCGGGCCGTGTCCCCGCCCGCCGTGGGAGATGCCGGCCTGCCAGAGGAACCGGCGGAAGTTGTGGTAGACGTTCACCAGCGTCATCGGCTCCCCGGGCCTGCTGCCGGGGAAGAACCAGTCCCGGCCCGGCTGCCCGGACATGTGCGCGTGGTAGCCGGCCAGCCTGCCGCGCAGCGGCCCGGAGACGGGCACCTGCCGGTCCTTGCCGCCCTTGGCGTCGCGGATCTGCAGGACCCCGGTGCTGATGTCGACGTCGCCGGGTCGGAGCAGCCGGGCCTCGGAGACGCGCAGGCCGCAGGCGTAGACCGTCCGGAACAGCACCGGCATGACCAGGTGCCGGAAGGGGACCTCGGCACTGTAGCGGCAGCGGTCCGTCGCGGCGAACAGGTCCGCGAGTTCCCGGTCGGTGCAGATGTGCGGGACGTAGCGGGCGGGCCTGGGCAGCGTGCGCGGGGGCAGGACGTAGGCCGCGGTGCCGCGGCGGCCGAGCCAGCGGGCGAGTTCCCTGACCGGGGCGGCCAGGCCCCGCAGGGTCGCCGGCCGGACTCCCCGCTGGCGGGCGGCGGTGATCCAGGCCTCGGCGGAGGCCCGGGTGACCGTGTCCAGGCCGGGGAACTCGGCATGGCAGAACGCCTCGAACCGGGTCAGGACCCGTTCCTCGGCGTCGTACTTGTAGCCGACGGCGCGCTTCTCGGCGGCGAGTGCCGTGATGGCCCCGGCCAGGCTCGTGCTGTCGTTCACCTCGGCACCCGCCTTCCGGGCTCGTCGGGGTCCAGGGCGCACCTGGCGAGCAGGCCGAGGGAGGATTTCAGGTAGACGCCGGTCGAGGCCACCGACTGGTGGCCGAGGATGTCGGCGATCTGCTCGACCGGAGTGCCGTCCTCCATCAGCCGGGTCGCCAGCGTGTGCCGCAGCGAGTGCATGCCGCGGCGGCGCTTCTCGCTGACCGGGACGTGGGCCGCCCGGGCGTACTTGACCAGCATCTGGTGCAGGTGCTCCTGGTCGGAGAACGGGCCGATGGGGGCGGTGTGCCGCAGGAACACCTGCGGGCAGTCGCTGGCCGGCCGCCCGGCGCGGATGTAGTCGATGACCGCCCAGCCGATGTCCTTCAGCAGCGGCAGCCAGATCCTGTTCCCGGTCTTGGCCTGGGCGACGGACAGCCGGTTGCCCGGCCAGTCGAAATCGGCGAACTCCAGCCGCTTGACGTCGATGCCGCGCAGTCCGAGCCTGGCGATCAGCAAGATGATCGCGTAGTCGCGTTTCCCGCACGGGTTGCCCCGGTCGACCGCGTCCAGGATCCTGGCCACGTCGCCCTGGTCCCAGACCGACGGGATCCTGGTCTGTTTCCGGGACGGGACCGCCGGGACCGCCTCCGCCGTCGCGGTGCCGGCCAGCCTGGCCTCGGACGCGAACCGGAGGAAGGACCGCAGGGCGCACAGTTTCTGCTCGACGGTCTTGGCCTGGAAGCCGGCCAGCGTGGCAGTAAACGCCCCGACGGTCCCCGCGTCACAGCGGGCGAGCCCGCCGCGCGTCCCGGCGAACGCGGTGAACTCCCCGGCCAGCGTCCCGTAGGACCGCACCGTCGAGGCGCTCCGCTCCGCGGCCCGCAGCCATGTCCTGAACCGGGCGACGACAGCGGCCTCGTCGTCAGTCAGCCTGCTGACCGTGCGGGAGTAGTGGCGCACCACAGCGCCGTGAGCCTCGTAGTCGCCCAGCATCTGAGCGACCCTGAACAAGTACACGTCCGTCTGCTTGAGCGTGCCGGCCTGCTCCTTCGCGAAGAAGCCGCAGGCCTCATCGACCCACTCCATGGCCACGTCCAGCGAGAACTCCCCGACGCCGCGGGCAGCGAAGTACCGCCGCAGGCGGCGCCAGGCGCCCCGGTACCAGACCATCGTCGAGTCCTTGTAGCCCAGGCGGATCATCTCCGCTTCCAGGCCGGACACCAGCACAGGCAAGGCGACCACCGGCCGACCTCCGATCATGCGCGGCCCGGCCCTTGCCGGGCCTCATGAACGGATCATCGGCGTTATGCTCAGCGTTCGCCAGCCCACCCAGCCCTCACCAGCCACTATGGGGCGGCACTGCGCATAATCCAGCACTGCGCATAGGGCGGGTTATGCGTAGCTACGCATAACCCGCCTTGCGGGCATCCGCTCAGCGTTTCGTGATACTGCCAGTCCTCCGGGAACCCGGCTTTCAGCATACTGCCGATAAGCCGCAGGAACCGCTGGTCGCGGATGTTCTCCGCCAGGATCTTCAGCAGGATCTCATGATCCAGAGACCCGAAGCAGTCGGAGATGTCACCCTCAGTAAACCACGTGGTCCCGGTCCAGGTGCTTTGTATCTCCCGCAGCGCGGTATGACACCCTCGCCCCTTGCGGAACCCGTGCGACCGGCCGGAAAACCGCGGCTCGTAATACGCCTCCAGAAGCAGGCGCACCACCTCGCCGACCAGCTTGTCCGACCACGACGGCAGCCCCAGCGGGCGCGGCTTCCCGTTTTTCTTCGGGATGTAGACGCGGCGGGCCGGGGCGAACCGGTACCGCTCGCGCCGCATCTGCCCGATGACCTCATCGATCAGGTCCTCGGACATGCCGTCGGCGGTTTCCTGGCTGGGCCCCGGCGTTATCGCCCCCTGGCTGGAGTAGATGTTGCCGTAAGCAGCCAGATACAGGTCCTTGCTGAGCATCTGCCGGTACAACTGCGTCAGAGGCAGGCCCTTCCTGCCGCGCTCGCGGAGAACGCCTAATACCACTTCGGCTTCCTGCATCCCGCATCCCTGGTGATAGTTAAACCGTTCAGCGCCTGTGCCCCTTCGCCCTGTGGACCGTCATTAGCGGTCTCCAGATTGGGCGGACGTTACCCCGCCGACTACTACGGGCACTCCGTCGCCCTAGGACTCGCGTCCCTTAGGCGATCCCATGTTCGTCACTGCTGCACGTGCTAGCGCGACGTAGGCGTCCCGTTCGTCTCCTTCAATGCCCTGACAGGGCATCGCTCCTGCGCCCCAAGAGGAGTGCGGCGGGCGACCATCAATCCCGCCGCAGGGGCCGGTACCGGTCACAGGCGTCTTTCCGGCAGGTGTTTACTTGCACCTTCTGGAGACTGGGATTCAGGCAATTCAGCTTTCGCCCTATCGCGCGGATCTCCCGGCACGTCGCCCCATACGCCTGGGCACGACTGCCGGTTTCCTGGCTGCTGTTTTCCCCGTTCACCCTTTCGGGGCCGGGTCAGCCATCAGATCCAGAGACATCTCCTCTCAATCCCTGCCCGCTGCGCGGGCGATACAACAGTGCGCCTCATGGCGCACACGGGCTGTAAAACCGTCGGCTCAGCCTTCGTTGGTTCGAACCCAACACCTGCCACCACCTGCGAAAACAGCCATTGACCTGGGGATACGTGGTCAAGGGCTGTTCCCGTCTAGTGCGGCTGTGTGCGGCGCTAGGCGTCCGTATGCGGCTGGCCGTGCCGAATACGTGCCGAAGCTACGGGGTCTGTCGTCCTAGCTTGAGCGCCGCCTCACACTCATGACAAGGCGATGCGCCGTGGCCGGGCCAGATGTCGTCGCTGAGGTCTCGCAAGAGCGTTTCGCCAGCTACGGACACATTCGGGTTGGTGTTGTCCACCGCATGAGCGACGACCTCGCTAGTCGGGTCGGCGGGGCTGGGCTGGTAGCAGGTCTTGAATGGCACGGACGCGAGCATAGCCGAGCTAGGTTCGGCGGGCGCGGAGCCTGTGGCATCGAGTATTCGGCGTTTCGCCTCGTCTTGCTGTCCGGCTATGCACTTGGCGTAGACACGGAGGAGCACGTCAACGCTGTGCCCAGCCCACTCGGCGACCTGCGGCGGGCCGACCCCGCCATTGAGCCAGGTTGAGACAGCCGCGTGGCGTAGGTCATACGGATGCCAGGCCAGCAGGGACGCGATTTCGGCTGCGGTGAACGCGGCAGCTCGCGCCTTATGAAAGATGGCCAGGTACGCGCGGTCGGTCAGGATGCCGCCGCGCGAGCCGACGAACAGTCGGCCGCCCGGCCCGGTTCCGTACTTGTCCGCGCCCTGGCTGTCATGTCGCGGGCGACGAGTTGCAGCCGCTCTG
>DATLSX010000187.1:0-2399 GCA_035533915.1 Streptosporangiaceae bacterium | reverse complement strand
CGAAGCTCCGCGACCCGGCCGCCGCCGGCCGCCGCCGGCCGGTGGACCTGGCACGTCCTCGCCTGCTGCGCCCAGCTCCGCCTCGCCCGCGACCTCGCCGAAGACATCCGGATGCCCTGGCCAGCAGCCCTGCCAGCCTGGCCGCCTCACCCCGGCCCGCGTCCGCCGCGGGTTCCTTGCCGTGGTGGATCACCTGGAGTGTGAGCCGGCCGGAGACGGTGACGGCGGCCCGTATGAAGGCGGCCCGGTCCAGGTCGATCGAGGTGGCCGCCTCATGTCACCTGGGATAACGGGGGAAGAACCAGTAGAGGGTGTGGCCGGGAGGGTGTCAGGTGCTGCTGGCGATGCCGAGGAAGACCACCAGTGCCCGGTTGAGGCGGAGCACGGTGGTGTCGTCGAGGAGGCCGGCCCTTTCGCCGAGCCGGGTCCGGCGCACGGTGGTGATCTTGTCGACCATGATCCGGCTGGGCGCCTGGAGGCCGTTGCCCTGATCTGGCTCGACGAGAAGCCGGAACAGCGGCGCGTCGGTTGGGTCGGTGGTGAAGGGGCAGATGGTCACCGAGTCGGTGTCGAAATGATCGTCTTGCACGATGACAGCGGGCCGTGGCTTGCCGGTGTAGTCAGCGCCGCCGGACACGGTCCAGATCTCGGCTCGTCTCACTCGGCCGGCCACTCGGAGATCTCGTCGGTGAATGCCTGGTCATCTTCGGCTTGCTCGCTGGTTGCCACTGCGCGTGACTGCCGGTGGGCTTCGGATGCGAATCCTTCCGCGGTGACATCGGGTACCCAGATCTGGACCGGGCGCAGGCCCTGCGCGCGCAGCCGGGTCCGGTGTGCCCGCACGCGGCTTCGGGAGCCGGTGTCAGCCATCGTCCAGCTCTCCCTCCTGTTACATGTAACGGTACCTGGCAGGGCGTCCAGCGTCCACTGGGAAGCCCAGCGAGCAGTGTGCGCTCCGCGCAAAACCAGTGGGGTCAGCTGCCGCTGACGCCGCCCCGCCGGCGGGGATGCGCCTTGGCGCGTTCCTGCCCAGCGTCGTGCTGGTGGCCGGGCTGGTGGCGGGGCGGTACATCCAGGTGCGGGTGTGGATGGTGGTGCCGGGGGTGAGCGGCACCCGGGGCAGGGTCACCTGATGGCCGGCGGTGTCGGTGATCCGCACCGTGACCGGGCCGGCGGGTGCGCTGGTGGGTGACACCCAGAAGTCGTTCGGCCCCAAAGTCAGAGACAGCCAGCGGGCGCCGGGCGGCGCGACCGCGACCGACGTCAGCCGGTTGCCGTGGTGGATCACCTGGAGTGCGAGCCGGCCGGAGACGGTGGTGCTGACCCGCAGCCAGATCCGGTGGCGCAGCGGCGGGTTGGCGGCCCGCCGGTAGGTCACCGTGGCCGAGCCCGCGTCCGGGCCTGCGACCCGTACGAAGGCGGCCCGGTCCAGGTCGATCGAGGTGGCCGCGCAACTCGGGCACAGGTCCACCACCTCGGCCCGCACACCGCCGTGCGGGCCCCGCACGTCCAGGTAGGTGCCGCAGGCGGCGCCGTTGCGGTACTGCTGCGGCGGCAGGGCGACATACAGGCCGTGGGCGCCGAACGGCCCGAGCGAGCAGCTGCCGGCCACGCTGCCCGGGTCGTAGAAGACGGCCTCGCCGGTGGCCGCGGGGGTGACGGCGGCCCCGGTGGCCGGGGGAGTCCTGGCCATGGCCGCACCGGGCAGGCGGGTGGCCGGGCCGCTGGCGGCTGCCGGGCAGGACGTCGCCGCGTAACGGAGGGCGGCGCCGGTCAGCACCGTCGCCGTTAGCGCCGCCGTGACCAGCCAGATCCAGTTCCCGTGGACAGGCCTGCTGCGCGCGGCGTGATGCATCGGATCCTCCGGCTCGGCGGCACCAGGCGGTGTGCCTTCGATGTAACCGCAGCCGAGTAGGATCGCACAGAGGAATCGGTCAATTACCCAGGGTTAGGCAACACATGTCTGCCAGTAAGGCAAGCCCGGACGTGCCCACCGAGGCCAGATCGTGGGTGTGGCACTCTGGCGGCCCACGGGCGCCAGGTTCCGCGGAGATCTGCGAGAATCGAGAGCATGAGCCGTGTCATTCATGTGCCCTACTCGCTGGAGCAGGATGAAGACGGTGTGTGGTGCGCGTCGGCCCAGCTAAGGCCTGGTGTCGGTGCGGTAGGCGATGGCGCCACTCCAGAAGAGGCAGTCGCTGACCTGCGCGATGCGCTGACCGCGCTCATCGAAGAGGTCGGTGCACCACCCGAGCTGGCGCTGACCCTCGACGTCGCCTGATGCCATCGGCAATCCCCGCCGCCCTCAGAGCTGGGACCAGGCCTGGGTGAGCACCTCGCGCAGGATCTGCTCCATCTCGTCGAAGTGCTCCTGGGTGCAGGTGAGCGGGGGAGCGAGC
>DATLSX010000186.1:0-26628 GCA_035533915.1 Streptosporangiaceae bacterium | reverse complement strand
GCGTCCCCCGCTACAGGCGGGGGACGCCACTTTCCGTTCGCCGAAGTTCAGCTTGTCGGTCTCAGCTCGCCCGCACGTCTTGGCGCGTTCGCTGGGATCCCGAAGCCGGACGGTGCTACTCGGTCCACCACTCCTCGTCGCCTTCGGCCGGCTTGCTGTTGGCATGCTTCGTATCGGTCTTGGCCGCCGAGGCGGAGCGGGAACCCGACGCGGAACCACCGTTGGCTGGAGCAGCAGTCGTGACCGCACGGGCGGGCGCCGCCTGCAGCGCGGGCGCGGATGCCGTGGTGAGGCCGACGGCCTGCGGTCCGAGCAACTGGCTGATCTGAGACAGGTGCGCCTGCACCGTCTCGTACTGCTTGTTGGCTTCGTCGACCCGCCGCTGCGCCGCGCTCGCGTGCCGGTCGGCCTCGGCCTTGGCCTCGGCCAGCAACTGATCGGCCTGTGATTTGGCCTGCGCGACGATGTCGTCGGCGTTCTTCTTCGCGGTGCCGACGAGCTGCTTGGCGTGATCGTCGGCGTCTCTGCGGGACTGCTCGGCCTGTGCGCTCGCCTTGCTCGCGCGCTGCTCCGCGGTCGACGCCCGCTGCTCGGCCTCGGAAACCAGCCGCTGGGTGGCTGCCTGCGCCGCCGCGAGCCGCTCGGCCTCCTGCCGCTCCGCTTCCTCGCGACGCGAGGCGAGCTGGATGTCGAACTCCGCCTCGGCCTGTGCGCGCTGCGCCTCGCTCTCCTCCAGGATGCGCTGTGCCTGGCTGCGCATCTCGTCGGCCTGGCGCTTGGACGTGGTCAGGATCTCGTCCCGCTCGCGCTTGGACGACGCCTTCAGCTGGGCAACTTCGCGCTCGGTGGTGGTCCGGAGCTTGGCGATCTCGCGCTCCACTGCGGCACGCTTTTCCGCCACCTCGTGGTCCACCATCGCCCGCAGTTTGGCGACCTCGCGCTCGGTGGTCGAGGTCAGCTCGTCGGACTCGCGGCGGGCCGTAGTGCGGATGCTGTCCGCTTCCCGTTCGGCCGAGCCTCGCAGATCGTCGGTCTCCCGCTTGGCGTTCGCCCGCAGCTCGGCGGTCTCGTTTTCCGCGGCGGCACGCAGTTCTGCGGCATCGACCTTGGACGATGCCAGAATCTGGCTGGCCTCGGTCCTGGCCTCCTGCAGGATCTCGTCCCGCTGCTCTTCGGCCAGCCGGAGCAGTTGCTCGATCCGCGAGCCAAGGCCGGAGTAGGTCGGACGTTCCTGCTCCTGCATCTGGCGATGCGCATAGGCGAGCTCCTGCTTGAGCGCCTGCTCGTTCTCGCGGAGCGCGCGCAGCTTGCCGTCCAGCTCCCGCAGGTACTTCTCGACCTCATCCTGGTCGTAGCCGCGCATCTTCTGCGAGAAGGGGGGGTGCGGCACGTCGTCTTCGAAGAAAGTGCCGAGCTGAGCATTGATATCGGGCTGCATGTCGCCTAATCCTGGGGTAGACGGGGGTTATCGCATCCTAGAGCCTGCTTGGACCGGGGACGGCCGCGCCGGTGCGGTTGCCTCGCTTGCTTGCAAGGCTTGCCCGCAGCCTCAGGCTGTCAGGGCCATAGCCCGCATGCCAGTTCACTTTCCCGGTGCCTGGCAGCGTACTCCGCTCGCCACCGCTTGGTGGCCTGTTCGCTGCTGCTCGTGGCCTAGCTCACGAATTAATTCAGCTTGCCCGGTCTTACGAGCAGCGGCAAAGGCCGCGGCGAGTAGAGCGGCGAGTAGAACTGCGCGCAGTAGCCAGCGAACTCCGGTGCTCAGGCTCGTTCAGCGGCCGGCCGACTCGACCAGCTCGGTGAGCACCCCGCCGACGTCGGCAGGGTGCAGGAAGGCGATAGAAGCACCCATTGATCCGTGCCGGGGCCGGGAGTCGAGCAGCCGGACCCCGGATGCCCCGATCGTGGCCAGGGCGGCCTCGATGTCGGCTACCCCGTAGCCGACGTGATGAATGCCTTCGCCCCGGCGATCGAGGAACCGTCCGACCGGAGTGTCGGGGCCAAGCGGCTCGAGTAGCTGCACGTAGGACATGCCTGCGGGGGCGTCGGCGACGACGAGCAAGGCCTCTCGGACGCCCTGTTCGGCATTGGTCTCCTGGCTGACAACCGTGAGGCCGAATGTTGTCTCGTAAAAAGCGATCTTGGCGTCGAGGTCGCGGCAGGCTATCCCGATATGGTCGATCCGCTTGAACATGGCATGCCCCCTGTCGTTGCGCCGCCGCGCGCTTGCTCCGGCACCCGCTCTGGCGCCGCATGCGGCCGTTCGTCGAACCTTCGGACCTCTGTATCGTTGCAGCATGCGTGAAGCGGTGATTGTCGGCGGGGCCAGAACGGCGATCGGGCGGCTGCTCGGATCGCTCAGCGACTTCAGCGGTGCCGAGCTCGGCGGCACCGCGATCAAGGCCGCGCTCGAGCGTGCCGGGCTGACCGGAGATCAGGTCGACTACGTGATCATGGGCCAGGTACTCCAGGCCGGAGCGGGCCAGATCCCGTCCAGGCAAGCTGCGCTGGCCGGCGGCATCCCGATGACCGTGCCGTCACTTACGATCAATAAGGTCTGCCTGTCCGGCCTTGACGCGATCGCGCTCGCTGCCCAGCTGATCAGGGCCGGGGAGTTCGACGTGGTGGTGGCCGGCGGCATGGAGTCCATGACCCATGCGCCGCACTTGCTGCCGGCGGCGCGCAAGGGAATCAAGTACGGTTCGGCGGAACTGGTCGACGCGATGGCCCTGGACGGACTCACCGACCCGTTCGAGCACATCTCGATGGGCGAGTCGACCGAGCGGCACAACACCAGGCTGGGCATTACCCGGGCGGAGCAGGACGAGTTCGCCGCGCGATCGCACCAGCTCGCGGCGACGGCGATCAAGAACGGCCTGTTCGCTGACGAGATCGTTCCGGTCTCCGTGCCGCAGCGCCGGGGCGAGCCGGTGATCTTCGACACCGACGAGGGAGTGCGGGCCGATACGAGCGCGGAGACGCTCGCCAAGCTGCGCCCCTCATTTGCCGCCGACGGCACGATCACGGCAGGCACCGCCTCGCAGATCTCCGACGGCGCTTGCGCGGTCGTGGTGATGTCGGCCGAGGCCGCGGCGGCCGCCGGAGTTCCGGTACTCGCCGAGGTCGGCGCCCAGGGTGTAGTGGCGGGCCCGGACAACTCGCTGCACTCCCAGCCGTCTAACGCCATCCGGCATGCGCTGGCCAAGTCGGGCCTGGCGATCGACGACCTGGACCTGATCGAGATCAACGAGGCGTTCGCCGCTGTGGCCATCCAGTCCATGCGCGACCTGGGAATCGGTGCTGACATAGTCAACGTCAACGGCGGCGCGATCGCGCTCGGGCACCCGATCGGGATGAGCGGCGCGCGGCTGGCGCTGCACGTGATCTACGAACTGCGGCGTCGTGGCGGCGGCCTCGGCGTGGCCGCGCTGTGCGGCGGCGGCGGCCAGGGCGATGCGCTGTTGCTGCGCGTCCCGGCGGCCGGTCGCGACTGACCGCACGTGCGCACGGAATCCCAGTCCGAGGCGCTGGTCGAAGCAGCGCGGGCGGGCGATACGCGGGCGCTCGCGCGGCTAGTCTCGCTGGTGGAGAACGGCTCAGCGGAACTGCGCCCGGTCATGCGGGCGGTCGCGCCGTATAGCGGGCACGCCCGAGTCGTCGGGCTCACCGGCTCGCCAGGCGTCGGCAAGTCGACCGTGACCGGCGCACTGGTGCGCGGCTACCGGGCGCAGGGCCTGCGAGTGGGCGTGCTGGCCGTAGACCCAACCTCGCCGTTCAGCGGCGGCGCCCTGCTGGGCGACCGGGTCAGGATGCAGGACCACGCGACCGATCCGGACGTGTTCATCAGGTCGATGGCGAGCCGCGGACATCTTGGCGGCCTGTCCTGGGCGGCGCCGCAGGCGCTGCGAATCATCGACGCCGCCGGGTTCGACGTGATCTGCGTCGAGACGGTCGGGGTCGGTCAGGCCGAGGTGGAAATCGCCGCGCTGGCCGACTCTACGCTGGTGATCCTGGCTCCCGGCATGGGCGATTCCATTCAGGCAGCCAAGGCCGGCATCCTGGAGATCGCCGACATCTTCGTGGTGAACAAGAGCGACCGGCCTGGCGCGCAGGAAGTGGTCAGGGACCTGCGGAACATGCTCGCGATGATCCGCTATGGCGAAGGCGAGTGGAAGCCGCCGATCGTGACAGCGTCCGCTGTCGCCGGTACGGGTATCGACGAACTCATCACCAGGCTCGATGCCCACTGGGCCTGGCTGGGGGGTTCCGGCGAGCGTGACCGGCGGCGGGTAGCCAGGGCACGGGAGGAGATCTCGGCCATCGCCGTCGCCGACATCCGGCGCCGGATCGGCGCCCTGCCTGGCGAGTCACGCCTGGACGACCTGGCCGGTCAGGTGGCTAGCGGAAAGCTCGACCCTTACTCGGCCGCGGACGAATTGACCTCCGGTTAGTCAGGCTGCCCGAGCGGCTGAGTCCGGGGTACCCCGGCGTCTTTACTGTCCGTGTGTGCGGGTTAACACTCCAGCCGCGATCGGGCGCCGGGTCATCATGGATAGCTTGACATCGAGAGAGTTGCGCCGTTACGCTCAGAAAGTAACTTGATATCGAGAGAGTTATGGCGATCGCTCCCCGGGGCCAGGGCTGCGCGCGATGTTGGCACCGCGCTAAGGCAGGATTGCCGTTAGGCGTAGAGCACGGCACGGCTTGGCCACAAGCCATGGCATGCGCACAATGCCCACGGCAAGGACAAGGCAGCATGACGTGATGTGGCGCGACGCGGGTAGCACTGGGCGGGTGCGGGAAGGCAGGTCACGATGACGGCAGATAGCTTTGGGGCGCACGGCACCCTGACCGCGGGCGGGATCGGCTACCAGATTCATCGGCTCGACGCGGTGGCAGGAGCGGATGACCTGCCGTTCAGCCTGAAGATCTTGCTAGAGAACTTGCTGCGGACCGAGGACGGCGTCAACGTCACCGCCGACCACGTCAACGCGCTCGCGCACTGGAATCCGGCTGCTGAGCCGGACACCGAGATCCAGTTCAGCCCGGCGCGGGTGATCATGCAGGACCTGACCGGCGTCCCCGCCGTGGTCGACCTGGCCAGCATGCGGGAGGCGATGCGGGCGCTCGGCGGTGACCCGGCCAAGATCAACCCGCTGGTCCCTGCCGAACTGGTGATCGACCACTCGGTGATCGCCGAAATCTTCGGTCGGCAGGACGCGTTCGAGCGTAACGTCGACTTCGAGTACGAGCGCAACTCCGAGCGGTTCGCGTTCCTGCGCTGGGGGCAGCAGGCACTCCGCCAGTTCCGGGTCGTCCCGCCCGGCACCGGCATCGTGCACCAGGTCAACATCGAGCACCTCGCCCGGGTAGTGATGACGGCGCAGGCCGCCGACGGCGGCGGGCTTACCGCATACCCCGACACCTGCGTGGGCACCGACTCGCACACCACGATGGAGAACGGACTCGGCGTACTCGGCTGGGGCGTGGGCGGCATCGAGGCCGAGGCTGCCATGCTGGGCCAGCCGATCTCGATGCTGATTCCGAAGGTCGTGGGCTTCCGGCTGACCGGCGAACTGCCGTCCGGCGCTACCGCCACCGACCTGGTCCTGACCATCACCGAGCTGCTGCGCAAGCACGGCGTGGTCGGCAAGTTCGTCGAGTTCCACGGCGAAGGCGTGGCCGCGGTCCCGGTCGCGAACCGCGCCACGATCGGCAACATGAGCCCGGAGTTCGGCTCCACCTGCGCGATCTTCCCGATCGACGAGGAAACCCTGACCTACCTGCGGCTTACCGGCCGTCCGGCCGAGCAGGTCGCCTTGGTCGAGGCCTACGCGAAGGAGCAGGGACTGTGGCACGACCCGGCCGGTCATGCCGCGGGCGGTGCCGCGAGGTACTCCGAGCAGCTTCAGCTCGACCTGACCACGGTGGTGCCGTCCCTGGCCGGGCCGAAGCGGCCGCAGGACCGGGTGGCGCTGACCGACGCGAAGACCTCGTTCCGCGAGGCCCTGGGTGCGTACGTGAAGTCACCCAGCCTGGACAACGCCGTTGACGGGACCTTCCCGGCATCCGACCCGGTCGCCGGCGGCGTCACCGAGCAGGCCTCGTCGCCTGTTTCCGTCACCCTGGAGGACGGCACGCGGACCAGCGTCGACCACGGTTCCGTGGTGATCGCCGCGATCACGTCCTGCACCAACACCTCGAACCCGTTCGTCATGGTGGGCGCAGGCCTGCTGGCCCGCAAGGCGGTGGAGGCGGGCCTGACCCGCAAGCCGTGGGTGAAGACGACGCTCGCGCCCGGCTCCAAGGTGGTCATGGACTACTACGAGCGGGCGGGCCTGACTCCCTACCTGGAGAAGCTCGGCTTCAACCTGGTCGGCTACGGCTGCACGACGTGCATCGGCAACTCCGGCCCGCTGGCCGAGTCGGTCAGCGCCGCGGTCGCCAGCAACGACCTCGCGGTGGTGTCCGTGCTGTCGGGCAACAGGAACTTCGAGGGCAGGATCAACCCGGACGTGAAGATGAACTACCTGGCCTCACCACCGCTGGTGGTCGCCTACGCGCTCGCCGGGACGATGGATATCGACCTCACGACCGAGCCGATCGGGACTGGCTCTGACGGCAAGCCGGTCTACCTGTCCGACATCTGGCCGTCACCGGCCGAGGTCGCGGAGGTCGTGCACGGGTCGGTCGCCGCCGACATGTTCACCAGGGATTACGCCGACGTGTTCGCCGGTGACGAGCGCTGGCAGGAACTCGACGTGCCCGCTGGTGACCTCTTCGCCTGGGGCGCGGACTCTACTTACGTGCGGCGCCCGCCGTACTTCGACGGCATGCCAGCCGAGCCGGCTCCGGTGCGCGACATCCACGGTGCCCGGGTGCTCGCGGTGCTGGGCGACTCGGTGACAACGGACCACATCTCCCCGGCCGGCTCGATCAAGGCGGACAGCCCGGCGGGGCAGTACCTGACCAGCCACGGGATCGAACGGCGCGACTTCAACTCCTACGGCTCGCGGCGCGGTAACCACGAGGTGATGATCCGGGGCACGTTCGCCAACATCCGGCTGCGCAACCAGCTGGCCCCAGGCACCGAGGGCGGCGTGACGGTCAAGCTGCCCGAAGGGATCCAGACCTCCATCTACGAGGCATCCCGCGCCTACCTGGAGCAGGGCACGCCGCTGGTCGTGCTCGGCGGCAAGGAGTACGGGACCGGATCCTCACGCGACTGGGCCGCGAAGGGCACCGCGCTGCTTGGCGTCCGCGCCGTCCTGGTCGAGTCGTTCGAGCGGATCCACCGGTCCAACCTGATCGGCATGGGCGTCCTGCCGCTGCAGTACCGGCCCGGAGAGAATGCCGCCTCACTCGGGCTGACCGGCCACGAAGTGTTCGAGATCAGCGGGATCGAGGCCATGAACGCCGGGCAGATGCCGCGCGAGGTCACTGTCACCGCGGACGGCAAGGAGTTCCGTGCGATCGTGCGGATCGACACTCCGGGAGAGGCCGACTACTACCGGCACGGCGGCATCATGCAGTACGTGCTCCGGTCGCTGCTCGCCGGTGGCTGACGGCTCGGCCGTGCAGGTCCAGGCCGGCCCGCGCGCACAGCGCGGAGCCGGCCTGCTGTCGGGTAGCACGCTGCTGGTAGGCGGCATCCTGGCCGTCTCGTTTAACATGCGCGCGGCGATCACCAGCCTGCCGCCGGTCTACCCGGAACTGGCCAGCGCGGCAGGGCTGTCCACGGCCACCGAGGCCGCACTGGCCGCCGTGCCGGTGCTCAGCTTCGCCGTTTTCTCCGGGCTGGCGCCGGTGCTGGCGCGCAGGCTCGGCGAAGAACGGGTGCTCGGGCTCGCGGTGGTCCTGCTCGCGGCGGGCCTCGGGCTGCGCTCGGCCGCCCCTGGCATTCTGCTCTTCCCCGGCACGGTCCTGGCGAGCTGCGCGATCGCCCTGATGAACGTGCTGCTGCCGAGCCTGATCAAGCGCCGCCAGCCAGACCGGGCCGGCCTGCTGATCGGCCTCTACCTGATGACGCTGACCGCGGGGGCGGTGCTCGGCGCGGTCATCGCGGTGCCGGTATTCACCGCGGCGGGCGGGTCGGCGACGGCGGTCCGGTTGACCCTGGGCATGTGGGCGCTGCCCGCCCTGCTCGCCGCGCTGGTCTGGCTGCCGCAACTGCGATTCCGCACCGTCCCCGCGCAGCAGGGCCGCCGCGGCGTCCTGGCGATGGGCAGGCACGCGCTCGCCTGGCAGGTGATGGCTTTCATGAGCCTGCAGAGCCTGTCCTACTACGCGACCTTGTCCTGGTTCCCGACCATGTTCCGCGATCACGGGATCGGCGCGGTCCAGGCTGGCAACCTGCTGGCGCTGATGAACCTCGGCAACGCGGTCACCGGGCTGATCGTGCCCGTGCTCGCGCAGCGGGCCAGGGACCAGCGGCTGATCGCCGCGATCTCGGTGCTCGCGATCGCGGTGGGCCTGGCCGGCTCGGCGTTCGGGCCGAACGCCACCGTGATCGGATTCGTCTGCCTGCTCGGGCTTGGCCAGGGCGGTGCGTTCGGGCTGAGCGTCTTCTTGTTCACCGCGCGCGCCGCCGACAGCCACGCCGCCGCCGCGCTGTCCGGGTTCGCGCAAGGGGCCGGGTACTTGTTCGCCAGCACCGGGCCGCTGCTGCTCGGTTTCTTGCACACCGTGTCGGGCGGATGGGCACTGCCGGTCTGGGTACTGCTGGCCTGCGCGGCCGGGCAGCTCGCGGCCGGGCTGCTGGCCGGCCGTGCCCTGACCGTCGGCTCAGGGCAGGACCGCTAGCTCAGTCCGGTGAGCCGTGCGCTGATTTCCCACAGGCGCCTGGCGAGGACGTCGTCGCGCGCGGCCGCGGACGGCTCGCGGCGGCGGCGGCTGACGTAGTAGCCGCCGGTCTGGCCGCTGACCTCCGGTGAGCTGGCGAGGTAGACGAGGGTCCTGGCTCCCGATTCAGGAGTGCGCAGGAAATACCGGCCGACCGCCAGGCCAGCTTTGAGCCAGCGGTTCCCGGTCTGGCCGAAGTTGGTCGCCACCGTGCCCGGGTGCAAGCAGTTGGCGGTCACCCCGGTGCCCGCGAGCCGCCTGGCCAGCTCCCTGGTGAACAAGATATTGGCCAGCTTGCTGTTGGAGTAGGCCAGCATCGCCGCGTAGTGCCGCTCTAGCTGGAGATCGTCGAGGTCGAGCCTGGCACTCCGGTGCGCGAGCGAGGATACGGTCACCACGGTCGCCGCGGCGCTGGCCTCGAGCTTGCTCCGCAGCAGGTTGGTCAGCAAGAACGGAGCCAGGTGATTGACCGCCAGAGTGTGCTCCAGTCCGTCGACGGTGAGTTTCCGCCTGCCGACGACGAGCCCGGCGTTGTTGACCAGCGCGTCGATCCTCGGCAGTCCGGCGAGCCTGGCGGCCAGGTCACGGACCTGTTCCATCGCGGACAGGTCGGCCAGCTCCAGCGAGGGCGCGCCGCCGGTGGCGGCCACGCCGATCTCGGCCATGGCCGCCTCGCCACGTCCGCGATCACGGCAGACCAGGACGACGCTGGCGCCGAGCCTGGCAAGCGCGACGGACGCGGCCTTGCCGATGCCCGAGCTGGCGCCGGTCACCACGCACAGACGACCCGCCATGAAGTCCGGATTTCCGGCCGCAGGTGACTCTGGCATGTCGGTCACCGTAGCGTAATCGCTGCCTAAAGGATGATCGTCACCGGCAATCCGCCCGCCGTCAGCGACCGTAGCCGTAGGCCGCCGCGGCCGTTCCGAGCGGCGCCGCGGCCTTGCCTGCTCCCCAGGCGGCACGCGTGCCTGGCAGCCAGGCGCAGGCCAGCAACTCGTCGGCCGCGCTGGAACTCACCTTGGCCTTGGTCCAGGTGCCGTCGGCTGACCTGTCGAGTACCACGGAGGGGCCACGCCCGGCGTTGGCGATCACCCACAGGCCGCCGTTGCCGTCCCGGCACATGCCGGTGGCTGCGACCTGCCCGGGCATTCTCAGCGTGGTCCAGCGGCGGCCGTCGTAGTGCCCGAGTCTGGCCGCGCCAGCCACCGTTCCGGCGACCCACACGTTGCGCGGGCTAAGCGCGGCGATCCGGGAGTACCTGAAGCCGGCCAGGGCCGCGGGCCTGACCCGGTGCCAGGCCGTCCCGCGCAAGTGCAGCAGCGCGGTGACCGACCCGCCGGTTCCGCCGATACCCCAGACGTCAGTCGGCGACGCCGCGCTTGCCTGGGCCAGATCGGCGGCGGCTCCCCGCACCCTGGTCCACCGGCTGCCGGACAGGTGCCAGGTGCCTGCGCCCGCGTGCCTGCGGCCGCTGGCGCCGAACAGCCAGACGTCGCGCGCCGACAGCGCCAGGATGCCGGTGAACTGGGTGCGGGCCTTCCAGCCGCCGTTGCGCTCGGTCGTCCACCGGGTGCCGTCCCAGCGCAGCAGCGAGCCGCCGAGGTAAGTGACGGCCCAGATGTCGCCCGGTGACGTGGCGCTGGCGGCGTCGATCCAGCTGTGCGTTCCGGCGGGCAGTGGCGCCGAGAACCACCGGCCGTCCGTGCGGTACTCGGCTTCTGGCACTCCGGCACCGGCCACGTTCGAGCCGCCGAGGAACCATGCCCTGCCGCGTACCAGCAGCACGATGTCGTACTGACTGTGATTGGACGCGGGCGGAAAGTACCGGGTCGCCAGCTTGAGCGTCCAGGCTGAGCTGGCGTTCGTCGTAGCCGCGGCGAGGGCAGCGGTCGTGACGACGGCCGCCAGGCCGGCGGCGGCGCAGCAGGCGGCAACCCAGCCTCTTGCCTGGCCGGACCGCCGAACTGCGATACCGTGCAGAATCGTCGCCTCCGTGATTTCGGTACTGTCGGGATCGTAGCGATCGGGAGACGCGCCGCACAGGCCGCACGGCACGCGAAATAGACTCGTTAGGTTCGCTCCCTGCCGGTCACGGACGGGGAACAGCGAGCACGGACTGGAGCAGGCATTCCGATCCGGCAGTGTTGGCACCGCCCTATGGCATCGTCCTGTGCCGGTGACCAGGCAGGACGGGCCATCCACGACTGTGAGGAGCGCACCAGATGACATTGCTTGAGTCGATCTGGAGTCCCCGAGATGTCAAGGCGCTCAGTCCCGAGGAACTGCACGTACTCGCCGAAGAGATCCGGACGTTTCTGATCGAGGCCGTCTCACGTAATGGCGGTCATCTTGGTCCGAACCTCGGCGTGGTCGAGCTGACTATCGCGCTGCACCGGGTCTTCGATTCCCCGGTGGACCGGATCGTGTGGGATACCGGTCACCAGTCCTACGTGCACAAGCTGCTGACGGGCCGGCTGGACGGCTTCGCCAAGCTGCGCCAGCGCGGCGGGGTCTCCGGATACCCGAACCGGGCGGAGTCCGAGCACGACCTGGTGGCGAATTCGCACGCGTCGACCAGCCTTTCCTATGCCGACGGGCTGGCCAAGGCGTTCAGCCTGCGGGGCGAGGCGCACCGCCGGGTGGTGGCCGTGATCGGGGACGGCGCGCTGACCGGCGGCATGGCCTGGGAGGCCCTGAATAACATCGCCGGAGCCAAGGACCGGCGGGTCGTCATCGTGGTGAACGACAATGGCAGGTCCTACCAGCGGACTATTGGTGGCCTGGCTGATCACCTGGCCTCGGTGCGGGTGTCACAGCGGTACGAGCAGGTCCTCGACCTGGTGAAGACGACCTTGTCGCATACGCCGCTGGTCGGACCGCCGCTGTTCGAGACGCTGCACGGGATCAAGAAAGGACTGAAAGACGTCCTGCAGCCGCAGGTGCTCTTCGAAGATCTCGGCCTGAAGTACCTCGGGCCGGTCGACGGCCACGACGAGCAGGCCGTCGAGCACGCGCTGCAACGGGCCAAGGAGTACGGCGCCCCGGTGCTCGTGCACGTGATCACTCAGAAGGGCCGCGGCTACGCGCTGGCGGAAGAGAACGACGAGGACTGCCTGCACCAGGTGCAGCCGGGTGCTCCGGTCCACGTCAACGGCATCGCGCCGAGCGCGAACGGTGCGGCGCCCGGCGCGTCCGCGGCGCCCGCGAAGCGGGGCTGGACCCAGGTCTTCGCCGACGAGATGCTGGCGATCGGTGCCCGCCGGCCCGACGTGGTGGCCATCACCGCCGCGATGCTGCACCCGACCGGACTGGCCAAGTTCGCGGAGGCTTACCCCGAGCGGGTGTTCGACGTAGGCATCGCCGAGCAGCACGCGGTGACCAGCGCTGCCGGGCTGGCGATGGGCGGGATGCACCCGGTCGTCGCGATCTACTCGACCTTCTTGAACCGGGCCTTCGACCAGGTGCTGATGGACGTGGCCATGCACAAGCTGCCGGTCACGTTCGTGCTGGACCGGGCCGGAGTCACCGGGCCGGACGGCGCCAGCCACCACGGCATGTGGGACGGCTCGCTGCTCCAGATCGTCCCCGGCATCAAGGTGGCGGTGCCGAGGGACGGCACGAGACTGACCGAGTTGCTGCGCGAGGCGGTGGCCGTGAGCGACGGTCCGACCGCGCTGCGGTTCCCCAGGGGATCGGCGCCCGCGGACATTCCCGCGGTCGGGACGCTGGCGGGAATGGATGTACTCGCCAGCCCGGCCGAGGGTACTGGTTCTGACGTGCTGCTGGTGGCAGTGGGACCGATGACGGAAGTCGCCATTGACGTGGCAGCGCGGCTGGCCGGCCAGGGCATCGGCGTGACCGTGCTCGATCCGCGCTGGGTGAAGCCGCTGGACCAGGCCCTGGCCCAGGCAGCTGCCAGGCACCGGCTCGTGGTCACGGTAGAGGACAACGGGATCGTCGGCGGCTTCGGCGACGCGGTCGCCAGACTGCTCCGCGACACGGAGACGGACACGCCATTGCGCACGTTCGGCCTGCCGCAGCGGTTCCTTGAGCACGGCGAGCGCGCGGAGGTGCTGGCCGAGGCCGGCCTCACTGCCCAGGAACTGGCCAGGAAGGTGACCGAGGCGGTGGCCAGGCTGGCTGGTGACCTGGTCCCCGGTCAATCGGCCTGACCTTCCCGCTCGCTCAGTCCTGGCCCTGGCGGCTCCAGGCCGGAGAGCCCCACGTCCGCGCTGGCATGCCCCAGGACCCTGGCCCCAGGACCCTGGCCTGGTAACGGTACGGAGCGGTCGTCACGGCCGAGGCGACGAACTCGGCCGCGGGCCGCTGCGGGGTCCGCAAGCGCCGGACGGTCCAGAGGGTGCAGAATCGCGTTCTATGAACACCCTCACCGTTGCCGTGGTCGGTTCCGGGCCGGCCGGCCTGTACACAGCCGAGGCTTTGATCAAGCAGGGATCGGCGCTCGACCCTCCGTGCACCGTCCGGGTCGACGTCCTTGACCGGCTGCCGACCCCGTACGGCCTGGTCCGCTACGGGGTGGCGCCCGACCACAAGTCGATCAAGTCGATCGCCGACTACCTGCGTGGCGTCCTGGAGCACGACGGCGTCAGATTCGTCGGCGCGGTGAATCTCGGCGAGGTCGTCACCAGAGCGGACCTGCTGTCCTGTTACGACGCCGTCGTCTACGCGACCGGCGCGATGCGGGACCGGCGGCTGGGCATCGCGGGGGAGGACCTGCCGGGCAGCTACGCGGCGACCGACTTCGTGAACTGGTACTGCGGGCATCCGGACGTGGACCCGGACAGGTTTACCCTGGACGCGGAGTCGGTGGCGGTGATCGGCGTGGGGAACGTCGCCGTGGATGTCGCGCGGATCCTGATCCGCGAGCCGGCCGAACTTCGCGAGACCGACGTGTCGCAACCGGTGCTCGACGCGCTGATGGCGAGCAAGGTCCGCGAGGTGCACGTGATCGGCCGGCGCGGCCCCGCGCAGGCCAAGTTCACCACGAAGGAACTGCGCGAGCTAGGCGAGCTGGCCGGCGTCGACGTGGTGGTCGGCGACGGTGAAGCCGACCTGGACGCGTTCGATGCCAGCGGCGAGAGTGCCAGGCTGGCCGCGAGCGACCGGCACGTTCGCGGGAACTACACCGTGATCAGCGATTGGGCGGCCCGCGCTCCGGCAGGCGCGGCACGCAGGCTGACCCTGCGCTTCTGGCTGAGCCCGGTAGAAATTCTGGGTTCGCAACGGGTCGAGGGCCTGACTGTGGAGCGCACCAGGCTGGATGCCGACGGGCGGCTGGTCGGGACCGGGCAGCACGAGACGCTGCCGGTGCAGATGGTGCTGCGCAGCGTGGGTTATCAGAGCGTGCCGCTGGCCGGGGTCCCCTTCGACGAGAAGTCGCACATCGTGCCGAACGCTGACGGCCGCGTGCTGGGACCAGACGGCCAGCCACTACCCGGCGAGTATGTGGCCGGCTGGCTCAAGCGCGGTCCGACGGGCGTGATCGGCACCAACAAGTCCGATGCCGCCCAGACTGTGCGCTGCCTGCTGGCCGACCTGGCAGGCGGCCCGGGGCCGGACGACGTGCCGCTGCCCAGGCCGGGACTGCTCAAACTGCCCGAGCCCGAGGACGACGCGGCCGCAGCCGACCGCCCGGCATGGTCTGCGCGCTTGGCCGAACTGCTGGCGGCACGGGGGATCAAGGTCATTAGTTACGACGACTGGCTGAAGATCGAGACCGCGGAGAAGGAACTCGCCGCCTCGCTCGGCCGTGGCGCGCGAGTCAAGCTCGCTAGCCGTGCCGACATCCACGCCGCCTGCGGGCTCGCCGGGACCTGAACGAGCCCGCCAGTCCTGATCCAGTACTACCGACGCTCGCGGACCAGCGTCAGGATCTCGTGCAGCGTGCTGCTGATCTCGCCGAGCCGGCTGTCGATGCCGTCCAGGCGGGTTTCTACCCGGTCGAGCCGGGCCTCCACGCGGTCGAGCCGGGCCTCCATGGCGTCGAGCCGGGCCTCCACGCGGTCGAGCCGGGTCTCTACGGCGTCGAGCCGGGCTTCCACACGGTCGAACCTGGCATCGACGCCATCGAATCGCCGGTCGACCAGGTCGAAGCGAGTGTCGTGTGCTACGACCCGGAGCAGGACTTCGCTTACCGTGTCGCCGAGCGCCCGCACGTCTTCCTTGATGCTGCTCACCTGAGACTGAGTCACCGCCATGCCGGCAGAGTACTCGGCGGCTGTGACAATCCGCCGTGCTTCGTCCGCATCGGGCCCGTCGCGCAAGGTGCTCAGTGCCTGCGGGCCGCCTGGCTCGGCGAGAGATGTTCCGATGCGCATGCGATGATCTACGTTCTGGTGATTTAGCCCGATCCTCGTGACTGAGCCTGCCATGACGCAAACAGGCCGGCAGCGCGTCCCGCGTGCTGTCGGGAGTGTCATCATCGCACCGCCGGGTAGGACACTATGACCGCTATGCCGGGGTATTGGATTGTCGGCGGGTTGGGGAGTATAGGGACATGGATTCGGGGCAGGCCACGCCACCGGGCGGCGGCAGCAAAAAGGCTCAAAAGCCGGCCGGCCGTGCCACCCGGAGCACCAGCCACGGCAATCAGCCGCGTTCCGAGCCCGGCGGCGTCGCGCCCGGCGTGCCTGGACAAAACCCGGGCCGGACGCGGCCGGCGGCATCCTTCGATGCGGCAGAGCGGGACAGCGTGGAGCGGGCCGCGGCGGTCATCGCGGGCGTGGGCCAGGACTCTGGTCCGGCTCTGGCTGTGCCCGGGCTGGCGGCGGATCTGCCGCCCGACCGTTACCTGGATCGGGAGGAGAGCTGGCTGCGGTTCAGCCAGCGGGTACTCGAGCTAGCGGAGGATCCGAACATCCCGGTACTCGAACGAATCAGGTTCGAGTCCATCTTCGCGAGCGCGCTCGACGAGTTCTTCATGGTCCGGGTGGCCGGCCGGATCCGGCGGATGGCGACCGGCCTGCCGGTAGAGAGCGTGAGCGGGAAGGCTCCCGACCAGATCCTGGAGAACACTCTGATCATGGCGCGTGGTCTGGCGGAGCGGCATGCGCTGTGCTTCACCGAGCGGTTGCTGCCCGCGCTGGCCGCGTCGGGCATCGAGATCTTGCGCTGGAAGGAACTGCTGCCACAGGAGCAGGCCAAGCTGCAGCGGCTGTTCAAGGAACGGATCTATCCGGTACTGACCCCGCTCGCGGTAGACCCGGCTCACCCGTTCCCGTTCATCTCCGGACTGTCGCTGAGCCTGGCGGTGATGGTAGCCGATCCCCGGTCGGGGCTGACTTTGTTCGCGCGGGTCAAGGTACCGCCGCTGCTGCCGAGGTTCCTGACTGTCTCGCCGAGCCGGTTCGTTCCGCTGGAAGACGTGATCGCGGCGCATCTGACCGACCTTTTCGCCGGCCTGGAAGTGATCGAGCACCACGCCTTCCGGGTGACCAGGATCCGTGATCTTGAGATCGACGAGGACGTCACGGAGAATCTGCTGCAATCGCTGGAACGCGAGCTGATGCGGCGGCGGTTCGAGCCGGCGGTGCGGCTCGAGGTCGAGGAGTCGATCTCCAGCGACGTGCTCGACAAGCTGGTTACCGAGCTTGACGTAGACCACCGGGCGGTCTACCGGCTGCCCGGACCGCTCGACCTCACCGGCCTGTCGGCCATCGCCGACCTCGACCTGCGGAACCTGAAGTACCCGGCGTTCGTCCCCGCTGAGGGCGCGCTGCCGCAGGACCGCAGCGTGTTCGCCACGCTGTCCGAGCGAGATGTGCTCGTGCACCTTCCCTATGACTCGTTCACCGCCAGCGTGCAGCGGCTGGTGGTCTCGGCCGCGGCGGATCCGCGGGTGCTCGCGATCAAGCACACGCTGTACCGGACGAGCGGTGACTCGGAAATCGTGGACGCGCTGATCGACGCGGCCGAGGCGGGCAAGCAAGTGGTGGTGGTAGTCGAGATCAAGGCCCGCGGTGACGAGGAGGCTAATATCGCCTGGGCGCACAAGCTGGAAGAGGCCGGCTGCCACGTCGTCTATGGTTTCGTCGGTCTCAAGACGCACTGCAAGATGGTGCTCGTGGTGCGCGAGGAGGCCGATGGGTCGTTGCGCCGGTTCTGCCATATCGGCACGGGCAACTACCATCCGAAGACGGCCAGGCTGTACGAGGATTACGGCCTGCTGACGGCGGACCGGCAGGTTGGCGAGGACATCACTGATCTGTTCAACCACCTGACCGGCTACAGCAGGCGGACCGAGTACCGCAGGCTGCTCGTCGCTCCGGCCGGGCTGCGCTCCGGCCTGATCCGGCAGATCGAGGAGCAGGCACAGCTAGCCAGGGACGGCAAGCCCGCGCGGATCCGGATGAAGTGCAACGCCATCATCGACGAGGCGATCATCGACGCGCTGTACCGGGCATCCATCGCGGGCGTGCCCATCGACTTGTGGGTGCGCGGTATCTGCTCGCTTCGGCCGGGAGTGCCAGGATTGTCGGAGACGATCAGCGTGCGCAGCGTCGTCGGCCGTTTCCTCGAGCATTCCAGGATCTATGCGTTCGGGTCCGGCCAGGTTGACGCGCGCGATGACGTGTGGATCGGCAGCGCTGACCTGATGCACAGGAACTTGGACCGGCGAGTCGAGCTCTTGATCCGGGTGACCGATCCAGCGCACCAGCGGGAACTGCGCAGCCTGATCGACCTGGCGATGGACCCGGGCGTTGCGTCCTGGTGGCTTGGCCAGGACGGAATCTGGACCAGGCACCATCTGGACTCGGCGGGCGCGCCGCTGATCGACCTGCAGGACCACCTGATCCGGTTCAGGCAGAGCCGTACGCCCGACACCGAGGTCGTCGGCGCTAAGGGCCACCTTGATGCTCGTAGCCCCGCGCGTCATGCCTGAGAGCCGCGACGACGGTGTCATCCGCGCCGCGGGTGCGCTGGTATGGCGGCCCGGTGCGGCTGGCCCGGAGATCGCGCTGATCCACCGCCCGCGGTACGACGACTGGTCCTACCCGAAAGGCAAGTGCGAGCGCGGCGAGCACGTGCTTGCCACGGCGATCCGGGAGGTGACCGAGGAGACCGGGCTGCGGGTAATCCTGGGGCGCCCGCTGACCCCGTCGGTCTACCGGGTCGGCGGGCGGGTCAAGCGGGTGAGCTACTGGGCGGCCCGCTACCTGGAGTCGGTGGGCTTCGTTCCCGGGCACGAGGTAGACCAGGTGACGTGGCTGCCTGCGGCGCAGGCCAGGGAACGGCTCTCCTACCAGCGGGATGTGGACTTGCTCGACGAATTTCTATCAGGCCCGGCGAAATCCGTACCGTTCATCCTGACGCGGCACGTGAGCGCGGGCCGCAAGCGCGCGGCCGGACCAGACGACCTGGCCAGGCCGCTCGATCCTCGTGGCGTGGCCGACGCGAAGCTCCTCGCGGGCCTGCTGACCAGCTACGGATCGTGTCGCGTGATCAGTTCCGCGGCGGAACGCTGCGTGGCGACGGTCCGCCCCTACGCCGCGGCCGTGGGCGTGCCGGTGGAGATCGAGCCCGCGTTTACGGTCACTCCGGCTGCCCGGCCAGAAGTCGATCTCGCGGAAGCCGGCTCACGGCGAAAGGCCAAGGCTGCGAAGATGGCCAAGCCGGCGGCTGGCCGTGACGGGGCGGCAGCCCAAGAACCAGTGCCCGGGCTGCCGGCATGGCCAGGGGGAACACCGGGATCAAGCCGCGAGCCGGGGGAGCCGGAGATCGGGCTACAGGCCGCGCGCCGGGTCGGTGACCTGGCGGCATCCGGAGTGCCCACCGTGATCTGCGCCCACCGGGAGAACCTGCCCTGGCTGACCGACGCGGCATTCGCCGCGCTGGGCGCCGCCGCGCCTTCGCTCCGGCCGCTGCGGAAGGGCGCCTTCCTCGTCGTGCAGTCCGCCGGCGGCGTGTTCGTCTCGTCCGAACAGCACGATCTCGCAAGCTAGCTCTCCGGCCGTCGATGTCGCCCGGCCGTAAATGTCGGAGGCAGGCGATAGAAGTATCGCCGAGGGCAAACGGCCGAGCGGAAAGGGATGAAGATGGCCGACGACATGATGCAGGCCGTGGAGCACGAACTGGCAGAGCTGGCAGAGCGGTTAACCGTACCAGGGGAACGAGAGTGCTTGCGCTGTTACCTGCTGCGCCTGATTACCGAGTTCGGCTGCGACGGCACCTACCGGTGGACGGTCCGGTGGCGGGATGTGCGGGCATCCCAGCCGGCCGTGCTACTCCGCCAGCTTCAGCAGCGCGGCGGTTTCTGCGACTGCGAAGTGCTGCTGAACGTGTACCCGGACTACCCGCTGTTCGTCCAGCCGCTGCCCTGCGCCGGCGTGCCGCGCACCGGGTCGTCCAAGCCATGCAACCTGCGCTCGCTGCGCAAGAGCGCGTGATCTGACCGGCACGGACGCTGGCTCCCGTCAGGCTTCGCCCTTTTCGATGAGCCTGAGCAGCGCCATGGCGATGGGCACCGCGGTGATCTCGATCTGCCACGGCCGGGCTCCGTAGCGGCGCAGCTCGGCCGCTACCGAGTCCGGGCTGATCGGCTCGGGCGGCTGCCACGACAGCCGTCGTACCGCATCAGGGGCAAGCAGGTTCTCGGCGGGCAGGTGCCCTGCGTCGGCGAGCGCCGCGACGGCGGCACGGACCGCGGCGAGCCTCCTGGCAGCGACCGGGTCGCGCTCCGCCCAGCGATGCGCCGGCGGCGGCCCGTCGCCGGGCGGTGCGGACGGCTCAGGCAGGTGCTCGTCCGGCATCGACTTGGCCCGGCGGATCGCGCGCAGCCAGGCCGGACCGTACCGCCTTGCCCCGCGACCGGTGAAGCCGGGCAGCTTGCCGAGCTCTTCCAGGGTTCCCGGCGCGGCCCTGGCCGCCTCGACGATCGCCGAGTCGGGCAGGACTCTGGTCGGTGACAGATCCCTCCGCTGGGCGATCTGGTCACGCTCCTGCCACAGTTCGCGGACGATGGCCAGGCTTCGCCTGGTCCGTACCCGGTGAATGCCGGACGTGCGGCGCCAGGGGTCAGCTCGCGGCGCGGCCGGCCGTGCCGCGAGGATGGCAGCGAACTCCTGCTCTGCCCATCTGACCTTGCCCTGCTCGGTGAGTTGCGCGGCGAGCGCGTCCCGCAGTTCGACCAGGACTTCCACGTCGAGCGCCGCGTACCGCAGCCACTCCTGCGGCAGCGGTCTGGTGGACCAGTCGGCGGCAGAGTGGGTCTTCTCCAGGACCAGGCCGAGCACTTCCTCGACCAGGGTGCCAAGTCCGACCCTCGGGTAGCCGAGCAGGCGCCCGGCCAGCTCGGTATCGAAGATCTGCCTCGGCCGGAATCCGAGATCGGTCAGGCAGGGCAGGTCCTGGCCGGCCGCGTGCAGGACCGCTTCGGTATTGGCCAGGGCCGCGTCAAGGCCGGACAAGTCAGGGCAGGCAACGGGGTCGATCAGCACGGTGCCGGCGTCCTGGCGGCGCAGCTGGACCAGGAAGGCCCGATGTCCGTAGCGGAAGCCGGACGCCCGTTCGGCGTCGACAGCAACCGGGCCGGTGCCCGAGCTCAGCCTCCTGGTCACCTCGGCCAGTTCGTCGGCAGTGGCCACCAGCGGAGGCATCCCCTCACGGGGCTCCAGCAGTGGCACACTCACGGGCGTCGCCCTGGCCGTTCAGGTCCGGGCTGCACGGGTCGGATCTGGGCTGCTCGCTCGGCTCGGCGCAGCGGCGCGGGCGGCCGGAGCTGTGCCACGCCAGGTGGTGCAGGTGGCCGGCCGCAGGCGACGCACATCGCGTCAACCCAGGCGCCGACATGCCGGTCAATCCGGAAGTCGTCCCGCCCGTCGCTGACCGGCGACCATGAAGCCCGCATCTCAAACTCGGTTACTACTGCTTCGTCCTGTTTAGTTCCGAAACCTTCGGTCTGCACTGTCGTCACTGTCCCGCTCGGTGCCGCGTATCCGGTCGACCTCGCATCAAGCGCCTCGGTGAGCCAGCTCCAGCCGACCTCGCGGATGAGCTGGTCGGCAGCGATCTCCGGCTCAAGCTCAGCCCGGACGTAGCCGATCACCCGGAACGGTCCTGCCCAGCCGTCTTGCCCGGCAGGATCATAGAGCAGCACGAAGCGGCCCCAGCCGATCTCGTTGCGGTCCACTTCGACGGTCGCGGCGATCGCGGCCGCCTGCGGCGCGAGCCGCCGGGGCGGCGGCTCGCCTTCGAAGATAACCTCCGGCCGGACCTGGCGTTGCTCGGCTACGCCAATTTCGATCTGGGCCACCGCCGCCTGGAAGGCCGAGTTGCTTGCCGTGTGCCGGTCTTGCGGCACGGCAGCAGGCCTCAGAACGCGAGCTGGCGGCACGGCGTCCTCATGCCACGCGGTCTAGCGGTCTGCCAGCGCGGCCCGCACCAGCCGCGGCGACGCCGCCGCCAGCCGCGGCGAGGTCCCCGCCAGAAAGCTTAGCGTCCAGGCCGACCGGGAACGCCCCGATCAGCAGTGCCGTCCCGCACCTGATGCAGTACCACTCGGGGCACTGACTGTCAGCGGCATCCGGGCACGGCTCAGGCTCCGGGTGATGCTGAGCGAATTCGCGGATGGTGCCGCAGCCGGGGCAGTCACGGAACTTGTCGATCATCTGCTGCTCCTCAGGTCGCCCGGGCTCAAATCGCCCGCCGGGTTTGCCTTCGCCCCGCGGTGGATCATGCTCTGCATTGATGCTGGCACGGACCAGACCACATCCCGTGGATCTATAACGGCGTGTCATCAGGCGTTTCGGCGTCAAACGTGCGTGGCGGCCCGGCTACCCGGCTCACCGCACCGACCTGGCCGCGATGGTGAGCGCCCGTCGCGGGCTCCGCGCACGTGTGAGACGATCCCAGGCGTGAACACGCAAACCGCTGATTCGGCCTTCATCAGAGCTTGCCTTCGGCAGCCGGTTTCGCATGCGCCCGTGTGGTATATGCGACAGGCCGGCCGGTCGCTGCCCGAGTACCGGGCGACCAGGGCGGGGACGGCGATACTCGATGCGTGCTCCAATCCGGACCTGATCACCGAGATCACCCTGCAGCCGGTGCGCAGGTACGGGGTCGACGCGGCGATCTTGTTCAGCGATATCGTCGTGCCGCTCCAGGCGGTGGGCGTCGGCGTGGACATCCGCCCGGGGGTCGGGCCGGTGATCGACCAGCCAGTTCGCGCCGAGGATGACATCGCCAGGCTGCGCGACCTGGAGCCCGCGGACGTGGCATACGTCAGCAAGGCGGTGTCGATGCTGACCGCCGAACTCGGCGGAACTCCGCTGATCGGCTTCGCCGGCGGGCCGTTCACCCTGGCGTGCTACCTGGTCGAGGGCGGCCCGTCGAAGAATTTCGACCGGACCAGGGCACTGATGTACGGCAACCCGAAGCTCTGGTGGTCGTTGCTCGGCCGGCTCGCCGATATCACCATCTCGTTCCTGAAGGTCCAGGTCGAGGCCGGTGCGTCGGCGGTGCAACTGTTCGACTCGTGGGCGGGAATCGTCAGCCCGGAGGACTACCGGCGCAACATCCTGCCGTTCAGCTCGCGGATCTTCGCCGCGCTGGCTCCGTCCGGCGTGCCGCGGATGCACTTCGGCACCGGTACCGGCGAGCTGCTCGGGCTGCTCGGCGAGGCTGGTGCCGACGTGGTGGGCGTGGACTGGCGGGTGCCGCTTGACGAGGCGGTGCACCGGGTGGCGCCAGGCAAGGCGCTGCAGGGCAACCTGGACCCGGCGGTCCTGCTCGCACCGTGGCCCGTGATCGAAGAGCGCGCCAGGGACGTGCTCAAGCGCGGCCGGACCGCGGAGAGTCACGTGTTCAACCTCGGTCACGGCGTCCTGCCGGACACCGACCCGGACATGCTCGCACGGCTGACCGACCTGGTGCACTCCGTTCCCGCCGCCGGACCGGTGAGCTAGCCGGGTGCTCGGTACCCGGCCCGGCGGTGCGGGCACCCTCGTTACGAGGCGGCGGCCGCGGGCGGCGCTTGTGCGGGCGGCGTCCTGCGCCGTGCCAGCCTTCTGCGGCCTGCTTCGGCTAGGCCGCCGATCAGCGCCAGCGGCACCGCGAACGGCAGGAGCGCGCCCAGCGCGGTCAGCAGCCAGGTGACTACGGCCGCGAGCGCGTGCCAGCCGGATCGCAGGCCGGCCCCGAACCCGTGCGGTCTCTTCTTTGCTTTCTTCACAACAGCCGCATGATGACCGAGCAGCAATGCCGAGACGGTCGCGTAGCTGGTCGCATGCGAGAGCGCCTGCTGCTGGGCGAGCAGTGACTCAAGTGCCGACTCCTGCGTGTTGATCTCGTTCTGGACTGTCAGCAGGTCACTGATGGAGCCAGCCCGGCGCAGCAGCGCCCGCAGTTGCCTGATGGCGGCCTGAGCCGAGGCGACCCGGCTGCCCACGTCGGCAACTTGCTGAGTCACGTCCTCCGCCTGCTGGTCGAACGACACACCTCTGCCCAGGGTGGCAAGTTTCGTCAGCGTCGGCTCGTACAACCCGACCGGGATCTTCAGGTCCAGCGTGGCCTGCGCGGTTCCCTGACCGTTGGGCGGCACCGTCTCGTGTTCACTGGACACGTAGCCGCCGACAGCCGCGACAATTCCGGTCGCCGCGGTGGCGGCGGCTGTCACATCCGGCACTCGCAGCGTGATGTCGGCCGTGAAGACGATGCTCCGGCCGGTCGGCACGATCCTGGTCAGCCGGACCGTACCCCTTTGATTGGCGTCCGGCGCCGGGGCGGCGGTGCCATTCTGGGGGCCGAGCACAGCCGACCCCGGGGCTGTTGCCGGGAATTCTCCGCCGGCGGCGGACGCGGACGCGGACGTGGACGTGGACGGGGACGAACTTGAGCAGGCGGCGAGTAGCAGGCCCGCGGTCATGCACGCGGCGCCGGCCATGAGCGGCAGTCGTGGTGGTGCGGTAGTGCGGAATGGGAGACTCATGAACTTCGGACGCAGTTGTCGCGGAAACGGTTTCGGGGTTGCGGAAATGACGGCTGGTGGTTATCGAACTGTTAGGCCTCGTTGACGTGGCCACCTGGACCTGCGGTGAGGATGTGGTCGTGAGCTACCCGAAGATCGAACTGCATGTCCACCTCGAGGGCACGGTCCGTCCGGCCGCGCTGCTTGCGATCGCACGGCGCAACGACGTCGCGCTTCCCGCCGACACGGTCGAGGAACTGGCCAGGATCTACGAGTTCCGTGACTTCGAGCACTTTCTGAGCGTGTGGCTGCACACTACCGAAGCACTGCGGACCGAGCGTGACTTCCGGCAGGTGGTCGTGGACTACGCCGCCGAGGCCGCCTGCCACGGCGCCGTCTACCTGGAGGGGATCTGCACCCCGGCCGAACCCGCGGGCCGCGGCGTGCGCTGGGAGGAGATCTTCGACGGCTACTGCGACGGCGTGCGGGAAGCCTGGGAACTGCACGGCGTGCGGGTTGGCCTGACGCTGGACATCCCGCGCGGCTACCCGATGGAAGCGGCCGAGCTGACCGTCAAGCACGGCATCGCCAACGCGGGACAAGGCGTCGTGGGGGTCGGCCTGGGCGGCGCGGAGGGCAAGCACCCTGACGAGCCATACGCACGGGTATTCGCGCAGGCCAGGGAGGGCGGGCTTGGCTCGGTACCGCACGCGGGCGAGGCGGAAGGCCCGGCCTCGATCAGGGCCGCGCTCGACGTCCTGCACGCGGACCGGATCAGGCATGGTATCCGGTCCGCCGAAGATCCCGGCTTGCTGCGTGAACTGGCTGGCCGCGGTGTCGTGCTCGATGTCTGCCCGACCTCGAACGTCCGCACCGGCGTGGTGAGCTCGCTGGCCGTCCACCCGCTACCGCAGTTGCTCGCGGCCGGGGTCCAGTGCACCATCAACACCGACGACCCGGCCATGTTCGGCAGCGATCTCGGCACCGAGTACGAGATCGCACTGCGGCTCGGGGCTTCGCCGCAGGGCTGCTACGCCGCGGGCGTGCACGGGGCGCTCTGTGACGAGTCGACCCGTGCCGACCTGCGCCGGATCGGCGAGCAATTCGACTGGAGCGCGGTCGCCGGCGGCTAGAAACGGTTGGCGCGGAACTCCGGCGTTCATGGCTCGTGCTTATGCTGGGCTTACGGTCTCCGGGCGGAAGGTGCGCAGGCCATGGACGAGGATGTGCGGCCGATCGGCGAGCGGCTGCGAGCGGTGCGGCGCTGGCGTGGCCTGACGCAAAGCGGAACTCGCCGGGCTTGCCGGGGTGACTAATGCCGCCGTGTCGATGTGGGAGAGCGGGGCGCGTCCGCTGGCCGTTGGCACGATAGCGGCGCTGGCTGCTGCGCTGCGGGTATCGGAAACGGAACTGACGGGTGGTCCGCATCTGGGCCGGGCCGACCGGCTTCAGTCCGAGCCGCATCAGGCGATACCGGCGCTGCGCGAGGCGTTCGCCGTCAACTCCATCGGATATCCGGCGTCTGACGATGCCCGGCCGCTGCCGGAAGTCACCGCGCAGATGGATTCGCTCCGGCGTGCCCACGAGGCAGGTGATTACGTGAATTTCGGGCACGCGCTGCCCGGCATCGTGGGCGAGCTTTAGACGCGGTGAGCATGGGCAAGGCGCAGTTCGCGCGGATCGGCACGGCGCCTCATGGCTGGGCTTACTCGCCGGCCATGTCCGAACGCGCCGCGAACGCGCTGGAGCCGCATGCCCGCGACCCGCTGGGCTGTCAGGTTCTCGGCATGCTCACGCTGCGGTGCGCCCTGGCGGCGGCGGCATTGCAGGACGGGGGTGCTGTGGCGCGCTGGCTCGGGGAGGCGCAGGCGCTCGCTGCCCGCGTGGACGATGATCCGGCAAGCGCGCGGGAGTGGTTCAGCGCGACGAACGTGGCGATCTGGCGGCTGTCGCTCGCGGTCGAGCAGGGGGAGAGCGGCCGGGTGGTCCTTGAGCTGGCGTCCGGGGCGGACCCGGCCAAGCTGAGCGCGGCCGTCAGGCGCACGGGCCTTTACCTGGACGTGGGGCGGGGGCTGGCAAGGGACCGCAGGACGCAAGGCGACGCCGCGAGCTGGCTGTACCGGGCGGAGAGCGCCGCGCCGCAGTTCGTGGGCAACTATTGCCCCGGCCCGCGAGGCCGTCTCGTCTTTGCTGTCTAGGGCGCGGGCAGCGGCCGGCGACCGGGTTTACGCCAGTGGGCTCCTGGTTTTCCCGGACATGCTCCGATGAACGGCCCATGTGGTGACGGCACGGGTCATTGCCCTGCGCCACGGTGCTGGATCGCGGCTCTCGAAGTGCCGGTACATGCGGACGGTGGCCGTGGCGAAGGCGTTAATCGCTTCCGGATCGGCAGACTGCCAGGCGGTGCAGCGCTGTGCCCACTGTTCTGCCTCGTCTGGTGTGTGCCCCGCCGCTACGAGCTGAACGGCCAGGCAGGCCGGGTCTATGAACGCTGCGCCGCGTGTCGGCCATGACCAGTCAACGACTGAAACGCCATTGTCAGTGACGAGCAAATTGTCGGGGTTGATGTCCGTATAGAGCAACGCATCACCCTCGAACATTGACGCTTGGTCGGTGAAGCGGTCCCAGCGCGTTTCGCGCCAGTCGCGGGCAAGATCCGGACATTCAATTGCCCCAATCGCATTTACGGTGTCCACGACGGCGGGCAGGTCTGGAGAGCCTGCTTGGCCTCAAACGGTCATAGCGACACCAGGGTGCTATTATGTCAAATCTCCAAGAGAACGGAAGTCTGAATGAGCCGCTCCGAGCCACTCCGGTTCGAGGAAAGGGAAACAATTTCCAGGGAGCTGGGATGCGGCCGG
>DATLSX010000185.1:0-74799 GCA_035533915.1 Streptosporangiaceae bacterium | reverse complement strand
CCGTCCCCGCCGCGACACGCGGGCTAAAACCATGCCCGCACTCCCGCGGCGGCACCACGCAACAAGACTCAAAGACCGAAACGGAGCACGATAGCGGCAACAACTCGGAACGCCACAAACACCTAAAGTCCCTGGTGTTGATGCCCGGGCACGTGCGCGGGATCCCTTCGGTGTGTCTCTGGTCGCGTTACGTCCGCCAAGCGGGCGCCGGGTGGCGGTAGAAGTTCGGGGTCTGGTCGAAATCCTGGTAGTACCGGTGGAAGACGGGGGTTGTGGAAGATGCGGCAGGCGGCACGATCCAGCTCCAGTCCGCCGGGCACCTCCGGCCTTGCCGCTGTTCCCGCTCCAGGTGCGCCAGAAAGCGGACAGACTCGGTATGGTGATCGGCGATTGTGACTCCGGCCGTGCTGAACGAATGCAGGACCGCGAGGTTGAGTTCAGTCACAGCCTTGTCTTTCCACAGGGTCCGCTCGCTGGCCGTGGACAGGCCCATGTGCCTGGCGATCACTGGCAACTGGTGATAACGGCCGGGGTCGCCTAGGTCGCGCGATCCGATCTCGGTGCCCATGTACCAGCCGCTGAATGGCGCGGCCGGGTAGCAGACACCGCCAATGTCCAGGTACATGTCGCTGATCACCGGCACGGCATACCACCGCAGCCCGAGATCGGCGAACCAGCTGAACTCCGGATGACCGATGGCTACCTCGAGTACCGCGTCGGCGGGCAGTTCGTGCAGCGTGACAGGAGCGCCGGCCTCCTGCACGAGCAGCGGGAGCATGTCGAACCGGCCGGCCGGCCGGCCACCCGGCCAGCCGAGGTCGCGGGCGAGGCGGGTCAGGCCCAGGTTCGCCGGGTCACCGACGACGCCGCAGGCGGTCTCGTAGCCGGCGTACCGGACTAGCTGGGAGTTGATTATCCGCGGACCTGGCCGCTCCGGCGCGTCCGGCGCGAACACGGTGATCACCGGCCGGACCCGGCCGCCGTTCGTCGCCTCGCGCAGGTGCTCGATCGACTCGGCGGCGATCTCCGCTGCTCCGGTGACCTCGCGGCGGTCGCGTACCCGCAGGCTATGCCAGTACAGCCGCCCGATGCACCGCGAGCTGTTCCGCCAGGCGACGCGCGTGCCGAACTCCAGCTCGGCCGGCGTGTGCCGGTAGGTGCCCGTCATCTCGATCTCGCGGCGGACCTGCCACAGCCGCCTGCCGGGAGGCCCCGCACGATTCTCGTTGTGGAACAGCGTTATGAACCGCTCGGCGCTGACCAACAGGCTGTCAAGGGCGAACGTGTCATCCCCCGCCAGCGACGCCCGGGCAGGATACGGGACCGACTTCGGCATTACTGGCCGCCTTCCGGCAGTTGGCAGCCAGTGACTTCCACCGCTACGAACTGCTGCACACAGCGTGCGCTACCAGTCCGGACGCCTGTATTGCAGTCGCCTTGACGGCTACTTTGCTTCCCAGGTCAGGCACCCAGGTCAGGCACCCAGGTCAGGCGCGCTCACCACGCGGCGCGCCCGGGCTCCAGGTGGCTGACAGGACCGGTTCACGCGGCCGGATTGCGCGCCGTACTAGGAGATGCGGCGCTCGGCGACGGGATGCAACGTCTCTATGCGTATCCGTGCGGACTCTGCCTCTGGCACGCCGAGCCGTTCGAAGATGTCCAGTGCCTGCTTGAATACGATCCTCGCAGCGTAGGGCCGCTGTGTGTTGAGGGTCGATTCCGCGATTCCTTCGAGGATTTTCGCTTCCTCGTATGGATCGCCGATTTCCCTGGCCAGCCTGAGGGCCGTGTGGTAATCATCAAACGCCTCGCCGTACTGGCCAGACCCGCGACGTATGTCGGCTATCCCGCGAAGTGCGATTACCTGCTGAGACAGGTTTCCGATCTCCTCGGCGATCGATCTCGCCTTCTGGTGATGAATCAGCGCCTCGTCGTAGCACGCCGCGCTCTGGTAAATGGCGCCGATGTCATTAAGCACGCCAGCCTCATCAGGAAGGTCGCCGATTTCACGGTATATGGCGAGTGCCCGCCGGAAGGCAGCAAGCCCTTCCTCGTAACTTCCCTTGTAGTCATGGACACACCCGATATTGTGATACAGAATCGCTTCGTTCTGTGCTCCGCCTATCTCGCCAAATATCTCCAGCGACTTCTGGTAGGCGTCCAGCGCATCTCTGTGGTAGCCGCAATACAGCTGCATCCTGCCCAGATTGTTAAGGGTCTTCGCCTCGCCGCGCCTGTTGCCGACGTCGCGGTAGAGCGAAAGCGCTTCACGCAAATGTGCCATGGCCTCTGGGTAACGCCCAAGATGCCAGCAGCCGATCGCGGAGTGACTCAACGCATTAGCGACACCGTTCTGGTCCGCCGCGTCACGGTACAGAATCCTGGCTTCGTTGAAATAGGCAAGCGCCTCACGGGAACGGGCCGCGCGCTGGTGAGCCATGCCTATCTGATCGAGAGCCTCGGCCTCGCCTCGCCGGTCGGCCACCGACCGGTAGATCGCCGCCGCGTCCTCAGCGAGGGGAAGCGTCGCCTCGTGGCGGCCGGTCTGCTGGCTGACCGCACTGAGCTCCAGCGACGCCTGCGCAATCCTGACCGGATCAGCGAGGTCGCGGCAGGCCTGCAGGGCCAGTGTGTGGGCCACGATGGCCTCGTCCCAGTAGGCCCTGGTATCCATGAAGTCGGCCAGCACGTGGGTAAGGTCGGCGCACTTCCGCTTCCACTCGTGCCTGCCCGCATGCTGCGCGGCCTGCAGGATATTGCGCCACTCCGACTCCAGCCAGCCTGCCGCGTCGTCTTGCGTGCCCAATGCCGGGCTCGCGGCGGGTAGATGGGTCACTGACAAAGGCATCCGGCGCCGGAACGGGTGGAGTATCCGGTCAGCCTTGTCGGCTGTGTACAAGTAGTAGTCAAGGAGCCTGGCGACGGCCTGCCGCTGCTCGGGCTCCGGGTCGTCACGGGCCGCTCGCACGGCCGCGTAGCCGCGAATGAGGTCATGGAACCGGAACTGACCCGCCGGGGCTCGCGCCAGCAGGTGATGGTCGAGCAGGGTGACAAGGGCTTTTTCCGCCTCGGCGAGGGTGCAGCCGCCCAGGGCCGCGGCGGCCTGCAGGCTCGCATAGGCGCACGGGCTCATGCCGAGCCGCCGGAAGAACCGCTGGTGGTCGGGTTCGAGCGCACGGTAGGACAGGTCGAAGGCAGACATGACTTCCGGGCTTGCCGCACCCGACCCGCCGAACCGAGCGGGCGAATGCGTCAGGTCCTCGATCAGACTCGCGAGTCTCGACGGGTGGTCTTGCGCGACCCGCCCGGCGGTGAGCTGGACGGCGAGCGGCAAGCGCCCGCACAGTCCGACGGCCGTGGCGATCTCGTCCGCGTCCTGGACCCGGTCCGGCCCTGCGATCCGCCGGAACAGCGTGATCGCGTCGTCGAGGGACAGCACGTCGAGATTCAGCGTGCGGGCGCCCCCGAGGTCGGGAAGCCTGCGCCGGGTGGTGATCAAGATCAGGCAGCGGCCCGCGACCGGCAGGAGCGGGCGGACCTGGTCGCGCCTGGCGGCGTCGTCGAGGATCACGACGGCGCGACGGCGGCTCAACTGGGCTCGCCACAGCGCGCCCCGCTCGCCGGGAGCGGCCGGTATCTGCGTAGCCGGAACGTTCAGCATGCGGAGCAGACGGTGCAGTGCCTCGGACGAGTCGAGTGAGGGGCTCCCGGAGTCGTGGGTATGCAGGTTGAGGTAGAGCACGCCGTCCGGGTACCGCTCAGCGACGACCCGGGCAGCGTGGATCGCCAGCGCGGTCTTCCCGACCCCGGGCATGCCCTCGATCACGTTGATCCCGGGACCTTCGCCGTGTTCTCCGGTAAGCAACCCCAGCTCCTCGCCGCGGCCCACGAATTCCACCGTCTCTGGCGGCAGAGTGTCTGGCCGGGGCAACCGGCCGGACCGCTGGTCGGCGAGCCTGACGGCAAGCTCCGGATCACGGTTCAGGATCCGCTGCTGGAGCGCGGACAGCATAGGCCCAGGTTCGGTGCCCTGCTCCTCGATCAGGCTGTGCCGGGTCTCGCGGTAGAGACTCAGCGCGTCACCCGGCCTGCCGCTCCAGTAGAGGGCCGCCATCTGGTGGGCGGTCAGCGTCTCATCCAACGGGTACTGAGTCAGCAGCTGCCGGAGCTCGCCCACCAGGTCGGCATGCCGGCCGAGCTCCATTTCGCACTCGACGCGCTCCAGGATGGCCGCCCGGCGTTCCTCTTCGAGACTGTCGCGCATCCGCGCCACCCAGTCACCGCGGATCCCGCCCAGTGCCTGACCGCGCCACAGCCCGTCCGCCTGGCGCAGCAGCAACGCCGCGTGATCGTAGTCGCCACTCGCGGCCAGTGCGTCCGCCTGGCGGCGCAGTCGGCGGAACTGATGCAGGTCGACCGCATCAGGATCGACGTCGAGCAAGTAGCCCCTGGCGCGCCCCACAAGCTGCACGCTGTCACCGACAGCCTGCCGGAGTAACGCCCGGAGCCTGGCAATGTAGACCGAGAGGCTCTCCCGGGCCTTTGCCGGAGGCCGCGAATCCCACAGCCGGTCGATCAGAGTCTCAGCCGGCACTATCGTGCGCGGTGTCAACAGGAGTATGGCCATGACACTCCGTGCCCGGGCGGACCCAAGATCACGTTGCTGGCCAGCCGACCAAAGCTCAATCGGACCGAGCGCGCGGAATTCATGATCGCCTTGCATTCTCTACCGCCTGTGGACACGCTCGCAACTAGTACCTGAAGGAGATGCAGAGAAACATCTGTCGCGTTAATACCCGGTTACCGGCAGTTCCCACTCGAATCCTGAGAAAATTGGCCAGGATAAGGAAATGATCACGGCCTATCGGCTTGCAGATGATGCAATGAAATTTGCATCGCAGGTTTCACGATTCCGGCTGACACCCCAATGCCGTATAGAATAGTGCATTTGCCTTACAACCGGGACTGACGATGACCGGTCCTGTGAGCAATAACCGGTACAGCGTGGGCTAGCGTGGCATGACACGACTAGTGATGTGCCTGTTACTGCCGGGACCTGAGAAGCTCCTGATGGTAGAAGCGGCTCCCAGTCCCTTCTTCCTGGAGTTTCCCGTGCAGTGGCATTCAACCCTGTCACACGCTGCTTTCACCTTTCCAGGTGCTGTCCCCAGGCCGCTGCGGTCAGCCCCGGCGCGGTCGGCGCCTAGGCGGGGTCGCCGGCGATCGCGGAGCAGGAAAGCCGGGTTCGAGCACCACAGCCGCGTACCGCGCCGGGAGATCGAAGCACCGGCCGGCCAGCGCGGAACGGGCAGGTCAGCCGGTACATCCTCGGGCGAGCTTGTGCGCCACGACCCGGCAGCGGCGGGCAGCGGCGAGTAGCGCACGGGCGGCTTGGCTCCCGGTCCGCCGAGGACGATCCGAAGCTCGCCGGGCGAGTTTCTCGCACGGATCAACCCGAATGCCGTATCCCGGGATTGGTTCTGGTGTAGTTTCTGCGTCTTGGACGCTCTGCTTTCCAAGTTACCAATGAGGGGATCTTCCCGATGAAGACTCAAAGGTGGTTAGGGCACGTCATCACACGGACCAGTGGATCGGCAGGCACCGCTCCCCGTGAATTCTCCACTGGTACGCCCCGCGCGTGGGCGACGCGCGGAATTCTCGTTCTAACTCTCCTGTTAGCCGGTTTCGGCGTCGTAACGTCAGCTGCTCTTGGGCTTGGCGGCGCCGGTCATGCCCAGACGAGTACGCATCATCCGACGCATAGCCTTTCTATCGCGGCGGGCGCTGGCTCGACAAATGATGGCGCCTGGATGTACTGACCCGCATAATGCCGTGGCGGTATGCTCGCTGGATCTCGTGGCGCGAGACGGTCGCATTTCAGCTCGACCTCTTTTCCTACGGACAAGGGCCGGCATATCCGAGCGTCATGACCTTCAGCGGCACGATGGCTGTCCCTCCGGTGGTGAAAGGAGCAAGTGCCGTTCGGCACTGCTCGCGATAACCCACAGTCCTGTCGTTAATACACCGGTCGGGCGCCATCGGCCGCTGGCGCTGTGCATCAGCAGGTTCTTGAGCGCGGCCTGTCCCGAAGAAGCCATTTCGCCAACGCTCGACTGCGCGCTGCTGATGCGCGAAGTCCCGGTGACCTGGAGCCCGCTCGCGCCAATGCTGTCCGTGGAAGGCGGCGAGCTGCTCTCAGGTCGACACGGGTGATTCTGCTGGCCCGCCGCGAGCTTAGCCAGCGTCGGCCCGCGGATTCACCGAGCTGGCCTGGGCCTCTTGTCCGGCTGGGCACGTTTGTCACGCGCGTAGATGATCCCTGGCTTACCGTCGCCTGAACTGCGGCGGTCCAGCTCGAAAAGAGTGGTCGCGGCCATCAGGTCGCTGAGCTTGGCGTAGCCGTAGTTGCGTGAGTCGAAGTCCGGGCGTTGCTTGGTGATGATGTGGCCGACGGCTGCGAGCATGGCCCAGCCGTCGTCGTCGGAAGCCGCCTCCACGGCGTTACGCAGCTGACTCACCAGCGCGGTGTCTCTCTTGAGCATCGCGGCAGAGGTGCGCGGAGTCGGCGCGGGCACCGCGCCGGGCGTGGCGTCGGCTTCGCCGTAGCTCAGGTTCTCGATGTAGATGAACTTGTCGCACGCGGCGACGAAGGGCTTGGGCGTCTTACGCTCGCCGAAGCCGTAGACGATGAGTCCTGACTCGCGGATACGCGCGGCCAGGCGGGTGAAGTCGCTGTCGCTGGAGACGACGCAGAACCCGTCGAAGCGCCCCGAGTACAGCAAGTCCATCGCGTCGATCACCATCGCCGCGTCGGTTGCGTTCTTGCCGCTGGTATAGGCGAACTGCTGAATCGGCTGGATTGACTGGGCCAGCAACTGGTCTTTCCAGCCTTTCAGGCTCGTGCCGGTCCAGTCACCGTAAGCGCGCTTGACGTGTGCGGTGCCGAGCTTGGCGACCTCGGCGAGCAACCCCTCGGTGATCGAAGGCGGCGCGTTGTCCGCGTCGATGAGCACCGCGAGCTTGGCGGCATTCTCGCTGACCATGCCGCTCCTCCCTGATCCTGAGTGGATCTCACGAGCGTACCGCCCGTTCCACTACCCGGCCGCGATCTGCGGGCTGGCTCTCCGGTCGTGCCTGCCCGCAGTCATCGCACCGGGTCGCCGATCAGGGCCGCGAGGCTGGACAGTGCCGTGGTCCGGGCGCGGTAGTACACCCAGACGCCGCGCTTCTCACGGTCCAGCAGACCACTTTCGTGCAGCACCTTCAGGTGATGACTGATCGTCGGCTGGGAGAGGTCGAACGCGTCGGCCAGGTCACAGACGCACGCCTCACCGCCCGCGTGCGAGGCCACCAGCGACATCAGCCGCAGCCGCACTGGGTCAGCCAGCGCCTTCAGCAGCGGCGCGACCTGCTCGGCCCGCGCACGGGACAACGGCTCGCGAGACAGCGGCGAGCAGCACGCCGCCGTCTCGGCCGGGCTCAGCACCACCAGAGACTTTGACATACATCTATATTGACAGACTCCGATGTTCTGTGGCAAGCTCGGCGACCGAAGACATAGACAGCTATCGAAATAATCGTTGGTGGAGGTTCGCATGTCCCGTGTCCAGCTCGCCCTCAATGTCAACGATGTCGACGCGGCAGTCGCGTTCTATTCCAGGCTGTTCGGCACCGAGCCGGCCAAGCGCCGTCCCGGCTACGCGAACTTCGCGATCACCGAACCACCGCTGAAGCTCGTCCTGCTGGAGAACCCTGGCAGCGGCGGCAGCCTCAACCACCTCGGAGTCGAGGTCAGCGATATCGACACCGTGGACGCCGAGCAGGCCCGGCTGGCCGGGACCGGGCTCGCCTCCGTCGAGGAGCGCGACACTACCTGCTGCTACGCCAAGCAGGACAAGTTCTGGGTGCAGGGCGCGCCGGACGGGGAGCGCTGGGAGATCTACACCGTCCTGGCCGACAGCCCGACATTCTCCGGCGACAGCCAGGATGGCCCCGGGTGCTGCGGCACCGAGGACCGGGCAGCCGCGGAGCCGACCGCGTGCTGACCAGTGGTCGGCGGCGGCAGACGAAAATGTAATGAAGGCCGGGCTCATGAGCACTGGTCGTGTTCCGCCGGGGCAAGGCTCCGCTGGGTATCAAGTCAGTGCGGCCTGCTAATCAGTGCGGCCTGCTAATCAGTGCGGCCTGCTAACGAGTGAGGTTCTGAGCAGATGAGGGACGCCACATCGAACACCCCGCCGTCCGCGTCGGCGGAAGCGGAGCAGGTAGCCGGGCGGCTGTCGGCAGTGGACCGGCTGCTGCCGGTGTGGATCGGGCTGGCGATGGCTGCCGGGCTGCTGCTGGGACGGCTGATCCCGGGCCTGGCGGGCGGGCTGAACGCGGTGGCGATCCATGGGACCAGCCTGCCGATCGCGGTCGGGCTGCTGCTGATGATGTACCCGGTGCTGGCGAAGGTCCGCTACCGGGAGCTGGGGCGGATCACCGCCGACCGCCGGATGATGGCCGCGTCGCTGGCACTGAACTGGGTGATCGGCCCGGCGGTGATGTTCGCGCTGGCCTGGCTGCTGCTGCCGGACCTGCCGACCTACCGGGCCGGGGTGATCCTGGTGGGCCTGGCCCGCTGCATCGCGATGGTGCTGATCTGGACCGACCTGGCCAGCGGGGACCGGGAGATGGCCGCGGTGCTGGTCGCGCTCAACGCGGTGTTCCAGGTGGTGGCCTACGCGGCGCTGGGGGTGTTCTACCTCAACGTGCTGCCGGGCTGGCTCGGCCTGCCTACCCAGAGCCTGCACGTCTCGTTCGCCGAGATCGCCGTCACCGTGCTGGTGTTCCTGGGCATCCCGCTGGTGGCCGGGTTCCTCACCAGGACACTCGGGGAACGTGCCCGCGGCCAGGAATGGTACGAGGCCAGGCTGCTGCCCAGGATCGCGCCGATCGCCCTGTACGGGCTGCTGTTCACCGTCGTCGTCCTGTTCGCCCTCCAGGGCAAGACGATCACCTCCCAGCCGGTGGACGTGGTCAGGATCGCGCTGCCGCTGCTCGCCTACTTCGCGCTGATGTGGTTCGGCGGGTTCGGCATCGCCCGCCGGCTGCGGCTGTCGTATGCCCGGACAGCGGCACTCGCGTTCTCCGCGGCCAGCAACGACTTCGAACTGGCGATCGCGGTCGCGATCGGCGTGTTCGGCGCCACGTCCGGGCAGGCACTGGCCGGCGTGGTCGGGCCGCTCATCGAGGTGCCGGTCCTGCTCGGCCTGGTCTACGTCGCCCTGTGGCTGCACCGCAGGCTCACCTGGCCGCAGAGCGCCGGCGCCACCCCCGCACGGGCCCGTCCCCTCCCCGCCGCGGACGGGGCCGACCGCGCACGCCACGCTCCCGCCGGGCAAGGCGACACCATGCCCGCCCGCCCCGAGGTCCTGTTCGTCTGCGTGCACAACGCGGGCCGCTCCCAGATGGCCGCCGCGCTACTGGACCACTACGCCGCCGGGCGTGTCGTCGTCCGCTCCGCCGGATCCGCGCCCGCCGATACCATCAACCCGGCCGTCACCGAAGTCATGGCCGAACTGGGCCTTGACCTGTCCGCGGCGTTCCCCAAGCCGCTCACCACCGAAGCCGTACAGGCCAGCGACGTCGTCATCACCATGGGCTGCGGCGATGCCTGCCCGTTCTTCCCCGGCAAGCGCTACCTCGACTGGGAACTCCAAGACCCGGCCGGCCAGGACACCGCCACCGTCCGGCGCATCCGCGACGACATCGGCACCCGAGTCCAGAACCTGCTCGCCGAACTGCTACCCGACACCAGCGAAGCCACCGGCTCCCGCGCTAGCTGACATCGAGGCCGAGCAGGTCGTCCTCGGTCTCCCGGCGGACCAGCAGTCGGGAAGCCCCGTCCCTGACAGCCACTACCGGTGGCCGCGGGACGTGGTTGTACTGGCTGGCCATGCTCCGGCAGTAGGCTCCGGTGCCGGGCACGGCTACCAGCTCGCCCGCGGCCAGATCAGACGGCAGGAACTCGTCCTTGACGATCACATCGCCGCTCTCGCAGTGCTTTCCCACCACCCTGGCGAGCACAGGTTTCGCCGACGACGCACGTGAGGCGACGGTGCATGAGTAATCCGCATCATAAAGGGCAGTGCGGATGTTATCGCTCATTCCGCCGTCGACAGCGACGTACCTGCGGACGGCGCCGTGATCGAGCTTCACGTCCTTGATCGTCCCTGCGCTGTACAGGGTGAAAGTGCTCGGGCCGGCGATCGCCCGCCCCGGCTCAACCGAGACCCTGGGAACCTCGACTCCCAGCGCTTCGCACTCACGCTTGACGATCCCGGCCAGGGCATCTGCCATGGTCCTGGGCGCGAGCGGGTCGTGGTCGCTGGTATAGGCCACGCCGAAGCCGCCGCCTAGGTCGATGTCTGGCATGGTGACGCCATGCTCGCGTCTGACCTGGGCGTGCAGTCCGAGCAGCCGCCGGGCCGCGACCTCGAAGCCTTCGGTGCCGAAGATCTGCGAGCCGATGTGCGAGTGCAGGCCGCGTAGTTCAAGTTCCGGGCGGGCCAGGATGTGCCGCACCGCCGCCGCGGCTTCACCGTCGGCCAGGGAGAGCCCGAATTTCTGGTCCTCGTGCGCGGTTGCGATGTATTCGTGGGTATGAGCCTCGATCCCGACCGTGACCCGCAGCAGGACTGGCACCCGAGCCGCGGCCGCCGCAGCGATGTCCGCGAGCCGGTCGATCTCCGGCAAGGAGTCGATGACGACCCGTCCGATCCGCGCTCGCACGGCCTGCCGCAATTCGGCGTCGGACTTGTTGTTCCCATGCAGGCCGATGCTTGCGGCTGGCACGCCGGCCCGGAGCAGGACCGTCAGCTCGCCGCCGGTGCACGCGTCCATGCGCAACCCGTCGCGTGCCAGCCACCGCGCCACCTCGGTGCACAGAAAGGCCTTGCACGCGTAGTAGACGTCGGCGCCCCCGCACAGGCCGGTGAAGGCCTGGTCGAAGGCGTCACGAAACGCCGCGGCGCGGGCACGGAAATCGGCTTCGTCGAGCACGTACGCTGGCGTGCCGTACTCAGCCGCGAGATCCCGCACGTCGACTCCGCCCACCTCGAGCGCACCCGCGTCGTTGCGGCGTACCGTGCCAGCCCACAACTGCGGCAGCAACTCGTTCACATCGTCCGGCGGGCGGAGCCAAGCTGGGACCGTGGCGACATTGCCGTAGCCGGGCGCGTGCAGGACGCCAGCCTCATGAGAAGCCATGATCTTCTTCCGATCAGCCTAGATGGTGCGCGTGAAGTCACACAGGGTACGCGGAGGCCACGGGCCGGCTCTGCTGGGTACCCTGAAGGCGGTAGACGGCGGTGGGACCCGCCGCGAACCGCGGCGCGGCCGCCAATGGTCCCTGCCTGGTTCAGGTAGGAGGCTACGTGCTCGCATCCGATCAAGCGGACCCGCTGCTGAAGGCGCTTGACGAGCTCGCGGCCCTGGGCGGGGATCAGGAACGGGACGCCATCGTCGGCCTGCGGAACCGGCTCGCCGGGCAGCGCCTGCGGGTACTGGTCGCCGGCGAGGCCAAGCGCGGCAAGAGCACGCTGGTGAACGCCCTGCTCGGCCGGGCGGTGCTGCCTACCGGGGCGACGCCTCTCACCGCGCTGGCAACGACGGTCAGGTACGGCCGCCAGGAAGGCGTCACGGCGCTCTTTCCCTGCGGCCTGGCCAAAGACTTCCCGCTCAGTGCGCTCGACGACCTGGTGACCGAGCGCGGCAATCCGGGCAACTCCAAGAACCTCTCGGCGGTCACGGTATCGGTTGACGCGCCGCTGCTGGCCCGGGGCGTCGAGCTCGTGGACACTCCGGGGACAGGCTCGGTCTACGGGCATAACACTGCCGAGGCCGAAGCCGCCCTGAAGTCCATGGATTCCGCCGTGTTCGTGCTCACCGCCGACCCGCCGGTCTCGGCCAGCGAGCGTGAGCTGATCGCCCAGGTCGCGAGGCAGTCGGTCACCGTGTTCGTGGTCCTGAACAAGGCCGATCACCTGTCCGGCACCGAACTGACCGAAGTGCTGGACTTCACCGCCGACATTGCGGCCCGGGCAGCCCGGGAGCCGGTCCGGATCTACCCGGTGTCCGCACGGGCGGCGCTAGCCAGTTCTGGCGACACCGGCTTCGCCCGCTTCGAGGCCGATTTCACTGCCTACCTGGAGCAGCGGCGGGTGGCCGACCTGCGCCGCTCAGTCGAAAGCCATGCCCGGCGGATCGCCGGCTCGCTGCGGGACGAGGCAGCTCTTGTCAGGCGCGCGGCGGAGCTGCGCGGCGCGGGCGCCAGGGCGCGGGTGGACGCGTTCGATGCCCGGCTCGCCGCTGTGCGGCACCGGCGCCGGGATGCGGCCGATCTTGCGGCGGCGGAGTGCGGGCGCCTGCTCGATGATCTCAACGAGGCAGCGGAGCGGGCTCAGCACGAGTGCACCCGCCGCGTCGGCGAGCAGCTCGCGTCCGTGCTCGATGACGCGTTGCGGTCGTCCTCCGCAGCCGAGATCGAGCGGGCGGGACGTGCGAAGCTAGCGGAGCTCGCGGTCACCGAAGCGGAGGCCTGGCGCGGCGAGCGGACAGACCAGCTGGAGGAGGCGCTCGCGCTGCTCGACGAGCGGCTGACCGACGGCCTGCGCGCGGAACTCGAAGCTGTCCGCCAGGCAGCGGCTGACCTGCTCGGGCTCGACCTGGCCGTCGCGGCGCCGGGCCAGCGCCTGGCACCCGACCTGCGGTTCTTCTATCAGGTCGCGGAGCAGGCCGGCCAGAGCGAGCTTCTTGCCGGGGCGATCCGCCGCCGGCTCCCCGGCGAGGCAGGGCGGAACCGGGCCAGGCAGCACGTGCGCCGGGAGGCCGCCGAACTGGTCCCGCAGCAGATCGGCCGCGCTCGCGCTGACCTGCAGTACCGGCTGGCAGAGGCAACCCGCCGTCTGATCCGCGCCGTCGATGCCCGCTACCAGGAGGGGACCGGGCGGCTGGAGGGTGCGCTCGCCGACGCTGACCGGCTGCGCAGCGCGACCGCGGAAGAACTCGCCGCACGTGACCTGGAACTCGTCAGCCGCCTGGCGGCAATCGGGCACGTGTTCACCCTGCTGGACTCGGTCGCTCCGCCGGTCGCCGGGGACGCCAGCTCCGCAGAATCCGCTCCGGGGTGAAGATCCCGCCGCAGCGTCTCAGGGCGTGGTCAGTCCGTATGGCAGATCTGGCCGGGCGGCGGCGATCTCGAGCAAGCGGTTGTACTTGGCGACCCGCTCCCCGCGGGCGGGCGCGCCTGACTTCAGCTCCCCGCAGCCGGAGCCGACCGCCAGGTCGGCAATGAAGCTGTCGGTCGTCTCACCGGATCGGTGCGATACGAGCTGTGCGTACCCGCCGCGGCGGCAGGTGTCCATCGCCTCCTGGGTCTCGGTCACGGTGCCGATCTGGTTGAGCTTAATCAGCGCCGCGTTCGCCACCCGGCGGCCGATCGCGTCAGCGATGATCTCGGGGTTGGTGACGAAGAGGTCGTCGCCCACCAGCTGGACCCGCCCGCCCAGCCGGCTGGTCAGGGCTGCCCACCCGTCCCAGTCATCCTCCGCCAGGCCGTCCTCGATCAGCCACACCGGGAACCGCTCGGTGATCTCGGCATACCGCTCGATCATCTCAGCGCTGGTCAGCTTCTGACCTGCCACGTGGTACAGCCCGTCGTCGTGGCGGAACTCGCTGGACGCCGGGTCGAGCGCGATCGCTACTCCGTCCCGCCCGGCCGGATACCCGGCGGCCGTGATCGCGGTCACCAGCAGCGACAGGACATCTTCGGGTTCGGCCAGCTGCGGGGCGAACCCGCCCTCGTCACCCAGCGACGTCACCTGCCCCCGCTCTGCCAGCAGGCTCCGCAATGCGCTGTAGATCTCGGCGCCCGCCCGGACCGCTTCGGCGAGCGTGCGCGCTCCCAGCGGCGCGATCATGAACTCCTGGAAGTCCAGCGGGTTCGGCGCATGCACGCCGCCGTTGATCACGTTGAAGTGCGGGACCGGCAGCCTCGGCGTGACGCCCGGCGGCGTGAGCCAGTCCCACAGTTCCCTGCCGTCGGCGGCGGCCAGTGCCCGCGCGCAGGCCATCGAGGCCCCGACCAGAGCGTTAGCGCCAAGCCGTGCCTTGCCCGGCGTGCCATCGAGCTCGATCAGCGCGGCATCGATCTCCGCCAGGCCATGCCACAGGCGCCCGGCGAGCCGCCGGGCGATCTCGCCGTTGACGGCGCCGACGGCACCGAGCACGCCGAGGCCGTGGTAGCGCCCCTGGTCACCGTCGCGGCGCTCAGCCGCCTCCCTGCTGCCGGTCGAGGCGCCGGATGGGACGCCGGCCGCACCTGTCGCGCCGCCGGCAAGCGTGACCTTGACCTGCAGTGTCGGGCGGCCACGCGAGTCGAGGATTTCCAGGGCGGCGATGCCGGTGATCTGAGCAGCAGTTCCAGCCGGAGCCGTAGCTGGCGCGGTCATGATGGCCCTCCCTGCGCTCGAACAAGACGTTCCGGTCCCGACCATCGTGGCAGCAGCCGCGGCCAGCGGGCAGAGACCAAGGTCGCATGTCGCGGCTCTCAGCGATCACGCTCGCCCAACCACCCGCCGATGCGGTGGTAGATGTCCTCGCCGTAGCTGGTGGGAAGCGGCGGGGCGACGACGAGCTTGAAGTCGCGCCGGCCGTCGGGCTGCCGCGGCGCCCTGAGGAAGAGGGCCGGGTGTGCGCGCTGGCGGTGAAAACTGTCGGCGAGGTCGAAGTGGTGGGTGACGAAGAAGACCCTGATGCCGGCTTCCAGCAGCGCGGTGACGACCTGGCGGCCGATCTCCGATCCCTCGCGCTCGTTGGTCGCCGCGAACGACTCGTTGAACAGGACGAGGCAGCGCGAGCTGATCTGGTCGGCGATAGTGCTCATCCTGGTGAGTTCCTCGTCGAGGCGCCCGCTGACCATGGCGGGATCTTCCTCCCGGACGAAATGCGTGAAGATCCCTTCGCAGATGCTGGCACGGAAGGATCTGGCCGTCACGAACATGCCGCACTGCATCATGAGCTGGGCCACGCCGAGGCTGCGCAGGAAGGTGGACTTGCCGCCGGAGTTGGCGCCGGTGATGATCACCAGCGGCGTGCCATCGGCGTCGACATCGTTGCCGACGACATGATCGATCCGCAGGGCCAGGCAGGCGTCCCGCAGGTCCGCACAAGTCAGCTCCCAGCCAGTCGATGCGGCCGGCTCTGGGAACGTCACCGGCTGGCCGGCGGTCACGAGCTGGCCGCGCAGGTTGAGGCAGCTGACGTAGAACCCGAGCTCCGCGCGCAGCATGCTGAAGTAGCTGGAAATATGGTCGGCTGCCTGCGCCGCCGCGTTGGCGACGAGGTTGATTCCCCTGTTGGTCATGTCCGACAGGGCGGCGGCTGCGGCGTCATCGCGGAGCCCGACCGTGAAGGCGCGGACGGATCGTGGCGCGATTCCCACTCGCTCCCGCCAGCTTGGCCGGCCGTTACCCGAGCGGAGCACGTAGCTGACCCCGCTGTTGTCCCGGCCGAGCTGCGCGCTCATCAGCTCGCCGCCGCCGAACCGTAGTTGCTTCAGGTGGCGGCCGAGCGTCTCGAAGTAGTCGTCGTCCAGCTCCCGCTGCACGGTGCGGAAGAACGCCGTCAGCCCATCAGACCGGAACCTGCCGCCGTGATCGTCGGCGAGCCGCCGCAGCTGCCTGAGCCGGACGACCAGGACTTCGAGCTGCCTGACCGCCGCGGCGAGGATAGAGGACGGGTGCTGCGACGACAGGAACCCCCACACGCTGCGCTTGTCCTCAAGCGCGCCCACGGCGACGGCGTAGAGCTCCCGGACTACGTCAGGCTCGGCGACGCAGTCGGCCAGGACGCCCTGGCGGTAGCGGATCCCCTCCGGGTCGCGCAGGCTTGTCAGCAGCACTCGCTCGGAGATCCCGTAAAGGAACTTGTCGCCTGCCGCCATCACGCCAAGCAGCGTGGTCAGCTCCAGGTCCTGGATCAGGTCGCCGGAGTTGGGCGGGAACTCGCCGGAGAAGTCGAAGTCCCGGTCTTGATACAGCAGGTAAGCCTTCATGCGGTGATCCGCCCCCGGAGCAGCCCGTACGTGACGCGGTGCTTGTCGGCGATGGCCAGCGCGTAGGCAAGGCCGTCGGCCGGCTTGCGCACGACCTTGAACGTGCGCCGGGCCGGGTCGTCAGGGACGATCGCGGCGGCCATGCTGACCACCGTGTCCCCGAAGAAGGCCAGCTCGTCGATGAAGGTCACGTAGACGCACAGCAGGTCAAGCTCAACGACCTTCTGAAGCACTTTCCGGCCGAGGAAGCGGGCGTCGCGCAGTGTCGTGGAGGTGAAGATCTCGTTCATGATGACGATGCTGGCGGGCGTGGCCGCCCGCATGGCCTGCTGGATCCGCAGCAGGTCGTCTTCGAGCTTCCCGGTGAGGTTGGCGATGTCTTCTTTTCGCTCGAAGTGGGTGAAGATCTGGTCGCACAGGTAGAGCCGGGCGGCGCTGCCAGGGACCGGGCAGCCGGTGCCGGCCAGATGATGAAGCTGACCGAAGGTCCGCGCGAACGTGGTCTTTCCGCCCTGGTTGGGTCCGGAGACCACGAAGACGCGCTCAGGATCGCGCAGCTCGAAGTCGTTAGGGACGACGGCCTTGCCGGCGCCGACCAGCCTGGCAGCGAGCGCCAGGTCGAAGGTGTCGCGGGCGAAGATCTCCTTCGAGTCAGCGGTGAGCTCAGGCAGGCAGAAATTCAGCCCGGCCGAGCGCAGCGGCCTGATGTAGTCCAGGTACGCGAGGTAGAACTGGATCTCGCGCTCGAACTGGTCAATCTTTCGATCCGCAAAGCTGGCATGGCGCTGGCAGTAGTCCGCGAGCGCGGAGAACTCGTCGCTGAATAGCTGCGCCACCAGGTCGAGGATCCGCTCGCCTACGTGGCTCATGCCCGGCCAGCCCCGGTACGTGATCCGGTAGTCCTGCACCGCGCCCTGCCGGAACCGCTCGAACGTCTTCTCGATCTCGGCGCTATAGTCCGGCTCACCGTCGTACCTGGACACCTCGACCCGCAGTCCCTTGATGCGGACCAGGTAGGTGACCTGGGCGAGGTCGTTCCTGCGGCCCGCGGTGTCGGCGGCGAGCCGGGCGAACTCCGCGGATCCGAGGTAGGCGGCAAGGTAGTCACGAAATGCCAGCAGCCCGCGCGAGGCGACCGGCCGCGAGGCCAGGCCCGCGGCCAGCGACCGGACGGCGTCGCAGTAGATCACCGCCGCATCCAGGAACCAGCCCTCGCGCTGACGGGCGGATCGCATCTTGGCCAGCTGGCCCAGGTGCCCGCGGACCTGGCGCAGCTGGCCGGCGAAGGCCTTGACCACCTCGAAAAGGTCAGGGTCTTCCAGATCCCGGAAGACTTCATGCCGGTACGTCAGAGTGTCGATGTCGCGGACCTGCTGGCAGAACAGCCCAGCCACCAGATCTCGTTCCTCCCGCTCGCCCGCGACCGCCTCGATGACCTGATCCAGGCGCAGGTCGGAGAGGTATTCGAGGTCCCCCGCCCGCACGGAGTCGGCTTGCCCAGCCGGCTCCGCCGACAGCAGGCTGGTGAATCGCGGGGAAAGACCAGTCGCCGCGGGCTGAGCCGTCACGTCCGGTGTGCGGTGGTGTGCCATCACATGCCCCTGTCGGCGCGGGTACGGCGGCGGACCATGACGATGAACGGGATCGCGGCAAGCTGCGCGGCCACCGCGAAGGCCGTCACCGCTCCGAGCGAGACGCCGAACAGCAAGCCGATCACGACGCTGCCGAGCACCCAGGCAGTGCCGTAGGCGCCGGTGAACAAGCCATACGCGGAAGCGCGGCGGTCGGCAGACACCATCGGCGCGACCGCGGCCGGGATGATCGACTCCTGCACGCCCATGCCCAGCCCCCACAGGGCCACGCCCACCACCGCGGCCCACAGGCCGCCCAGGAACACCAGCGGCGCGTAGGCCGCCGCCCCGACGGTCAGCGGGATCAGCACGCCGATTCCGGCGCGGTCGAACAGGCGCCCGAAGATCAGGGAACCGGTACCGCTGACGGCCATCGCGACCGCGTAGAACACCGGCACGATCGGCGCCGACACCGTGCGCGCCTGCTGGAAGTGGAAGGCGATCAGCGGGAAGTCAGCGAGCCCGGCAGCCGCCAGGGCCGCGCCGGCCAGGTAGATCCAGAACACCCGCGGCATCCCCGAGGGCGTGACCTCAGCCGGGCCAGCCGACAGGTCCTGTGGCCGCGGGAAGAACCGGCGCGCCACCAGCACCAGCGACAAGGTGATCACGGCAGGCACTGCGAGCGCGGCGAAGGCGAGCTTGTAGTCGTGCAGGCTGACCGCCAGGACCAGCGCGACCAGCAGCGGCCCGAACAGCGCGCCGAACTGATCGAGCGCTTCGTGCACCCCGAAGCCCCAGCCGAATCCCATCTCCTTCGCCGCGTGCGAGAGCATGGCGTCCCTGGGCGGATTCCTGGTCGCCTTGCCGACCCGCTCGGCGATGATCAGCAGGGCAGCGACCTGCCAGGTCCCGGCCAGCGCGAGCAGCGGCACCGCCGCCATCTGCACCACGTACCCGCTGATCGTGATCGGCCAGTACCGGCCGGTGCGGTCCGCACCGCGGCCGGAGAACAACCGCAGGCCGTAACCCAGGAACTCACCGAGCCCGCTGATCACGCTGATCGCCAGCGCGCCGGCGCCGAGCGTGCCCAGATAAGGCCCGATGACCGATCGCGAGCCCTCGTAGGTGAAGTCGGCGAAGAAGCTCATCACCCCGACCATCAGCACGAACCTCAGCGCCGGCGAAGCAGCCGAGACTCGCCGCTTCAGCCCGTCAGACATGCGGGCAGCATTAGGCATCGGTGCGTCTTCCTGGTGCGGGGCGGGCAGGTGCCACCTGACCTCAGCCGCCGATCCGGGTGAGATCCGGGGGCAGCGCGCGCCACAGCAGCAGGACCTTGTCCCCGCTCACCCGGGCCATGATGGCTCCCGTCGCCAGTTTCGCTGAAACAGGGACCGTCAGCGGTTCCAGCCGCGTTCCGGGCGAGCCCCATCGCCAGCGTCAAGTCTGGCAACCGCCGGATGGCACCGTCAAGGCACAGGCTGATGAGGCTATGGTGCCGGACGCGGCGAGAGTGCACGGTAAAGGCGACGGGGCTGGCGTACGACACTCGCCGGGACCATCCGGCCGCGCCGCTACTTCGAGCATCCGCCGCGCCTGTACCTGCTCTATGTGTTCGTGGTGATACTCCTCGCCTACCTGATCGGCGCCTTGTGACAGAGGCAAGCAGGCCAGTGGCGAACCTGCGCTGGCGCGTCGCGGCTGGCCGGTCAGCGTGCCCGCTGCCGGTCCGCTAGCGTTACCCGGGCGCCGAGGATTTGCCGCCTGGCCGGGGCTTAGGCCACAATGGCGGCTGGCGATGAAGCTCGCCAGAACCGCGGCCTGGCCGCTGATGGCTTCTACCCCGTGAGTCTGTCCTGGGAGGAACCATCGTGGCTGAAGTGGCGCCGGAGCAGCCCGGCAACGAACCTGGGGGATGCAAGTCCCCGCACCCGCACCGTCCGCACCCGCACCGTCCGCACCCGCACCCCCGCCCGCACCGTCCGCCGCAGGCGTGGTTACCGCCTTGCTGCCGATCCCTGTCATCCAGGTCCTCCAGGTCCTGACCATCATCGGCGCCGGGCCTGGCGTCTCCGGGGTGATCGCGCGGGTGGAGGCCCGGCTGCAGGGACGGCGGGGTCCGCGGGTGCTGCAGCCGTACTACGACCTGGCCAAGCTGTTCCGTAAGGAGGCGCTGGCGCCGGCGGGGGCGAGCTGGGTCTTCCTGGCCGCTCCGGTCGCGGCGTTTACCTGCTACCTGACGGTGCCGCTGCTGATCCCGGTCCTGACGACGTTCCCGCTTCCGCTCGGCTATATGGGCGACATCCTGGGCGGCGGGTTCATCCTGTCGCTGGCCGGATTCCTCGTCGCCGTGGCCGCCCTGGAGACCGGCAGCCCGTACGCTCAGCTCGGTGCGAGCCGGGCCAAGACGTTCGCGGCGATCACCGAGCCGGTGGTCTTGTTCGTCGTGTTCACGGTGGCGCTGCTGACGGCCACCGACTTGCCGTACGCGCTGGCCGCCACGGTCCGCTCGTCGGCAGGGCAGATCATCCGGCCCGCGCACGTCCTGGCTGCCGCCGCGCTGTTCATGGTCATCTTGTACGAGACCGGCCGGATCCCGGTGGAGACGCACTCGGGCACCAACGAGTTCGGGATGATCGAGGAGGCCCGGTCGTTCGAGCACTCGGGGCCTTACTTCGCGCTGCTGAAATGGGGTTCGGCGGCTAAGCAGCTGATCTTGTACACGATCTTGCTGAACGTCTTCGTCGCGCCCTGGGGCCTGGCCGCCACGCGGCAGCCGTGGGCCGTGGTGCTCGCCATGGCCGCGCTGCCAGCCAAGGCATGCGTGCTCGGCGGGGTGGTCGCCGTGATCGACAACTCGTTCGCCAAGCTGCGGCTCTTCAAGATCACCGAGTTCGCCGCCGCCGCGTTCCTGCTGGCGGTGCTCGGCGTGTTCACCTTGTACCTCGGGGGTGGCTGATGCTTCCGGCCCAGGCCCCGAGCGTGTATACGGGTGCCGCTAACGTGATCGCGGTCCTGATCCTGCTCGCCGAGTTCGGCATGTTCCGCCAGGCGCTGCTGCGCGACCAGGTCCGCCTGTACGCGGGGCAGTCCGTGCTGATCGCGGTGCTGGCTGTGCTGGTAGCCGCGGTCCGCCACCTGCCCGAGCTCTACGTCCTGGCCGCGGTGACCGTCGCGCTGAAGGCGGTCGCGATCCCGCTGGTGCTGCGGCGCCTGCTGCGCGGGACCGCGCCGGGCCACCCGCTGGACGTCAGTCACGATATCGCCGGAAGCGGCGGCCTCGGCCTGGCGAGCACCGTGCTGATCGGCATCGCGGTCGCGGCGTTCGGCTTCTTCTCCGCGACAGTGCTGCCCGTCAGCGGCGGCGGGGCTCCGGTGACCGCGCTGTCGGTCTCGCTCTCGGTCGTGCTGGTCGCTTTCGTGCTGATGATCCACCGCCGGGATGTCGCATCCCAGGCGATCGGCCTGTTCTCGCTGGAGAACGGCATCTCGCTGGCGGCCCTCGTGGTGGCCGCGAGCCTGCCGCTCATCCTGGAGGTGGCGTTGCTGTTCGACCTGCTGCTCGCGGTGGTGGTATTCGGCCTGCTGATCCGGCTGCACCACGGCAGGGCCGAGACGCTGTCCACCACCGACCTCACCGACCTGCGGGGCTGACCGTGAACGCTGTCGTCATAGTGCTGCTGGTCCTGCCCTTGGCGGCAGGCGTCGCCGCGATCTGGCTACCGTCCGGCGCGGCCGGGGCAGTCACGGCGGCCACCGGCGTGGCGAGCTTCGGTCTCGTGCTCGCCCTGATCCCCGCTGTCTCGCACCGGGACACCGGCGTGCTCGGCTTCGTCCGGGTCGACGCGCTGAGCGTCGTCTTCCTGCTCGCCACCAGCTTCCTTTACGCGTGCGTGGCGGTGTACTCGATCGGCTACCTGCGCACGGCCGGAAGGCACGGCCATGGGGATCAGCGTTACGCCCGCCACTTCTGGGCCGGGCTCAACGTGTTCGCCTGGTCGATGCTGATGGCCCCGGCGATGAGCAACCTGGCGCTGCTGTGGATCGCCATCGAGGTCACCACCATCATCTCGGCCCTGCTGGTCGCGCTGGAGGGCACCGACGGGGCTGCCGAGGCAGCCTGGAAATACGTCCTGCTCGCCTCCGCGGGGCTGGCGATCGCGCTGCTGGGGACGATCTTCCTCTACTATGCCGGCTCGCACGTGCTCGGGCAGACCTACAACCTCGCGTTCGGACCGCTGCTCGGCGCCGCGGCGAAACTGCCGCACACGGTCGTGCGGCTTGCCTTCGTCCTGGCGGTCCTCGGCTACGGCACGAAGGTCGGATTGTTCCCGGTCCATACCTGGCTGCCCGACGCGCATTCCGAGGCGCCCACTCCGGTGTCGGCGCTGCTGTCCGGATCGCTGCTCGCGGTCAGCTTCTACGCGATCCTGCGGTTCTACCAGATCGCCGCCGCCGCGCTTGGCTCCGGGTTCCCGCGGGACGTGCTGCTCGTCTTCGGCGTCGCCTCGCTGCTGCTGGCTGCCCTGTACCTGCTGGACCAGCAGGACTACAAGCGGCTCCTGGCCTACTCCAGCGTGGAGCACATGGGCATCCTGGCGATCGGCGTGAGTTTCGGAGCGCCGGTCGCGCTGGCCGGGGTGCTGCTGCACGTCCTGGCGCACGCGGCCGCGAAGGGCAACGCGTTCATGGGCGCTGGCGTCCTGGTGCGCAAGTTCGGGACGAAGCAGATGCTGTCGGTCACCGGGGGCCTCGACCTGCTGCCCTGGAGCGGGCCGCTCTTCCTCGCCGCGATCCTCGCGCTCTCGGCGATGCCGCCGTTCGGCATCTTCCGCAGCGAGTTCGAGATCGTCACCGGCGGCCTCGCCGCATCGCACGACACCGCGGCAGTCATCCTGGTGGTCCTGGTCACGGTCGCGTTCCTCGGCCTGTCGGTAGCCGCTAACCGGATGCTGCTGACCCCCCGCCCCGAGCCCGACGCGGTCCGGGGTGAGCCGAGCGTGTGGATGGTGGTCCCCGTAGTCGCCGGCCTGGTCGCGCTTGTCGTGCTCGGACTGCATCCGCCCGGTGAGCTCGTCGGGCTGCTGGACCGGGCCGTGACGGCATTGCGGGGACCGGCGTGACGCCGGCCGGCGGCGCACTGGCCACCAGCGTGGCCAGCCTGCGGGATCTGGTCGTCCAGGACATCGCCGCGGGACGGCGGTTCGCCGGGCTGATGGGCACCCAGCTGACCGACGCGCTGGTCCTGTCGGTGCACCTGGCCGGACGGGGCGGTGTCGCGACCCGCGAAGTCGCCCTTCCGGCTGACGTGACGTCCTACCCGGCACTGACCCCGGCGCTGGGCGCCGCCTTCTGGTACGAACGAGAACTGCACGACCTGTTCGGGATCGTCCCGCTGGGCCACCCCCGGCTGGAACCGCTGATTCTGCCGCGATCCGGCCAGCACGACCCGTTGCCGCGGCCCGGCCGGCCAGCCGCCACTCCCGCGGCGATCTGGCCGGACGAGCACTCGGTGCCACGGCAGGTGCTCGGGCCGGGCTTGTTCACCATCCCGCACGGGCCGGTCAGGTCCGGGGTAATGGAGTCGATCGAGTACCTGGTGGAAACGCCGGGCGAGGACATCCCGCACCTGAACATGCGCGTGTTCTACAAGCACCGCGGCATCGAGAAGCGGTTCGAGCAGTTCGCTGCCGGTGACGGCGTGCTGCTCGCCGAGCGGACCGAGGGGGTGGCGTCAGTCGCCCACGCTCTCGCCTACTGTCACGCGGTCGAGCAGATCGCCGGAGTGACAGCGGTACCGTGGCGCGCCGCGCTGGTCCGGGTGCTCCATGCCGAGCTTGAGCGCCTGGCTGCCCACCTCGATGTCGCGGCGCGGCTCGCCGACGCGGCCGGGCTGGCGGTGGCGACGGCCAGGTTCGGCGTGCATAAGGAACGGGTCGCGCGGCTGGTCAGCCGGATGTGCGGGAGCCGGTTCGGCCGCGGTGTCGTCATACCGGGCGGGGTCAGCGGCATGCCGCTGGTCAGCGCGGGTGATTTCCTGACCGAGATCGGCCGGATGGAGCGAGCGGTCAGCGCCGATGCCCGGGTCCTCATGGGCACAGCGTCCTTCCTGGACCGGCTCCGCGGTACCGGGCCGCTGCGGGCCGAGCGTGCCCGCGAGCACGGCGCGCTCGGCCCGGTCGGCAAGGCATCCGGCTTCAGCGACGATGCCCGGCTCGCCCGGCCGTATGACGCCTACCCAGGGCTCGGCCTCGGTGACCCGCACGAGCACCGGGCCGGAGATGCGCTCGCGCGGCTGCGGCTGCGCTGGGACGAGGTCCGCCAGTCCTTCCACCTGCTCAGGCAGGCTGCCGACGAACTCGATGACGCACCCGACAGCCCGCTCATGGTGCCGTGCGAGGTCGGCTCGGGACGGGCGGCCGGCTGGGCAGAGGCTCCGCAGGGCGAGGTCCTTTATGACGTGCGGACGCAGGACGGGCACGTCGTGCGCTGCCGCCCGCGGTCGCCGTCGTTCCACAACCTGGTGCTCTTCCACGAGGTCTTCGCCGGCGACATCCTGACCGACTTCCCGTTCATCGAGGCCAGCTTCGGCCTGTCCGTCGCAGGGGTGGCGCTGTGATGACGGGTGCGCCGCACGGCGATCACAGGAAGGTCCGGTCATGAGCCCGTGGGTGCTGCGCGGCTTGCGCGACGGCGTGGTGACGACCCGGTGGCCCGCCCGGCCAGACCCTTATGCGGACAGCTGGCGCGGCCCGGCCACCATCCTTCGCCCGCGCCCTGATGACGCCGCCGGCCTGGCCTCGCTCTGTCCCACCGGCGCCATCGGGGTCGGCTCCGGTCAGGATCTCGTCCTGGACCAGGGCCGTTGCGTCTTGTGCGGCCGGTGCGTGGGCCGGCGCCCGGACGTGTTCGGCTGGTCCCGCGGAACAGCGTCGGCCGCGCTGAGCAGGGCCGGGCTGGTCGTTCCCGAAGCCGCGCAGACCGAGCAGAACCTGGTGGCGCTCCGGGCCGCGCTGGCCGCACGGACCAGCGCGCTGCGGCGGTCCGTGCATCTCCGGCACGTGGACGCCGGCTCCGACGGCGCGGAGGAGCAGGAGATCGCCGCCCTGCTCAATCCGGTCTACGACATCCACCGGCTCGGCATCTTCCTCACCGCCAGCCCGCGGCACGCGGACGTGCTCCTGGTCACCGGGGCGGGGGCACATGGCATGGCCGAGCCGCTGCGCCGCAGCTACGAGGGAATGCCAGACCCGAAGATCGTCATCGCGGTCGGCACCGACGCCGTCAGCGGCGGCATGCTCGGCGGAATCCCTGGTCACAGTGACCCCGAGGCGACCCGGACCCGGCAGCAGCGAGCCGCCGACGACGAGGCGCCGGACAGCGCGCCGGACAGCCCCGGCCTCGCGGCCGGCTCCTACGCGACCTCAGGAGGTGTCGGCGCGGTGGTTCCGGTCGACGTGTGGGTGCCGGGTTCGCCGCCACCACCGTTCGCTATCTTGCACGCCCTGTTGCTCGGCCTCGGGCGCCTGCCGGACCCGCGGGAGTCGGCGGGCGAGCGGCGATGACAGCGTCCAGCGCCGCGTTCGCGGCCGGTCTCACGGCGTTCGTTCTCGCCGGGCTCGTCGACCTGGTCGCCGGCGCACGGCGCGACACTGCCCGGGCCGTGCCCTACCTGATCGGCAGCGCGGGAGCAGCGTGCCTCGCGGTTGCCGGCGCAGGCGCTGTGGCGGGCCATCCGGCACGGCTGCCCGTCGCCGGCTGGCTGGGCACCGGAACCGCGGCGCTGGCCGCGGACCGGCTCTCTGGCCTGTTCCTGGCCATCAGCTTCGGTGCCGCGTCCGCCGTCTCGCTGGCGTTCGCTTCCTGGGCGGCGCGGCCGGGCGCGGTCGGCCGGCGCGGCCTCGGCGCCAGCTACGCGCTGACGCTCGGCGCTGTCGCGGTGTTCCTGACCGCGCAGGACGCGTTCACGCTGCTGCTGGCATGGGAGCTGCTGACCATAGCGTTCTACCTGCTCGCCGGATTCGAGCGCGGGCGACCCGGGCGGCCAGGCGGCGCGCTGATCACGCTGGCGTTCGGCAAGATCAGCGGCGCGGCGCTGCTGCTGGCGTTGCTGCTGCTCGCGGTGCGGTCCGGCTCGCTGGACCTCGCCTCGTTCGCCCGGGTGCCGCCGGGCACCGCGCGGGCAGCCGCGCAGGCACTGCTGATCGCGGGCTTCGCGGTCAAGGTCGGGCTGGTGCCGTTCCAGGTCTGGCTGCCGCGCGGCTATGCCGCCGCCCCAGGCCCGGCGCGGGCGATCATGGGCGGGGTCGCGGTCAACGTCGGCTTCTACGGGCTTTGGCGCGCGCTCGCGCTGCTCGGGCCACCGCCCGCCTGGCTGACCGGCACCCTGCTGGTGCTGGCCGGCCTGACCGCGCTGCTCGGGATCGCCCATGCCGCGGTCCAGCCCCGGCTGCAGCGGGTCATCGCTTATTCCAGCGTGGAGAACAGCGGGCTGATCCTGGCCGGATACGGCGTCGCCCTGGTCGGTGCGGCGACACACGACGACCGGCTGCTGGCGGTCGGGCTGCTGGCCGGAACGCTGCAGATCATCGCGCACGCCGCCGCCAAGTCGCTGCTGTTCACCGCCAGTGCCGTCATCACCTGCGGTCCAGCGGGCGGCCCGCGGGGCACGGAGGACGACAACCTCGACCTGCTCCGCGGGTCTGCCCGTCACCGGCCGTGGTCCGGGACCGGGCTCGCGATCGGATCGCTGACGCTGGCCGGGCTGCCGGTAACCGTCGGCTTCGTCTCCGAGTGGTTCCTGCTGGAGGCACTGCTGCAGCAGTTCCGGGTACCAGAACTTGGCTACCGGCTGCTGCTGGCCATCGCGGGTGCCGCGGTCGCGCTGACCGCCGGCTTCGCCGGCGTCACCTTCGTGCGGCTGACCGGGCTCGTGGTCCTGGGGCCGCGGCCCGCTGACTCCGCCGGCCCGCCGTCCGGCCGCGGCTGGGACGGCGGCTGGCTGGGCCGGGCCGGCATCGTCATCTTGTCAGCATGCTGCCTGGCCACCGCCGCGTTGCTGCCGCTGCTGATCCGCGTGCTGGCAGCCGGCCTGTCTCCCGTCGTCGCCGCGTCGGCGGTGAACGGAGCCCGGCAGACGCCGTGGGTGCTCGGGCCGGTGTTCAGCGGCTTCTCGGTGCTGTCACCGTCGTGGCTGTGGATCGTCATGCCGCTGCTCGCGCTCGTGGTCCTGGCTTTCACCCGCCTCGTCGCCGGCCCCCGGATGACACAGGTGCGGCGAGTGCCTGCGTGGCGCTCGGCCACGGCAGGAGTGGAGGGCGCAGACTCTTATACCGCCACGGGATTCGCCAACCCGACCCGGCGCGTGCTGGCGGCCGTGCTGCACACTCGTGCCGAAGTACGGGTGCTGACGCCAGCAGGGGAGCACGGCGAGCCCGCAGGCGCGCCAGGTTCGGCGCCAGCGCAGACACCTGTCCCCGGTCCCCGGCTTGGCTACAGCTCAGATGTGATCGAGATAGTCGAGGCCTATGTCTACCGGCCGGCCCTGAGACCTGTCCTGGCCCTCGTGCGTACCGCCAAGCGGCTGCAGTCCGGCAGGCTCGACGCCTATCTCGCCTACATGCTGATCGCGCTCGTGGCCCTGCTGGCCCTGGTGACAGCACTTGCCTAGGCGAGCGCAGTTCCTGCAAAGTAAGGATTGCCGCGCCACCGGCAGCACGGCAAGACATGTCAGGCCTTTCTTACCTAGCAGCGGAGTCAGCTGAGTACCGCAATCGGGCTGGCATTTCGAGCGGCGTCACCGAGCCATAAGCTGGCCGGAAGAGGAGGGCACCGTGAGCACTGCCGCCGACGGCAATCTAGGTCAGCAGCCGATGCGCAGCGGGCCTTTCCGCCGGGTGCTCGTGGCATGGGACGGCTCGGCCGACTCGATAGCGGCGCTCCGGACGGCGGCAGCGATCGTGGGCAGCAATGTGGGCCACGTCGTCGCCCTGGCCGTGCTGGCGGCGGCTCCCCAGCGTGAGGCGGACAGGGACGGGCCAGCCGAGATCTCCGCTCAAGCGCGCAGGGCGGAAGCGACCTTCGACACCACCCGAGCGGTTATCGCCCAGACCACATCCGCCAGAGTCGACCTGCACATCGTGGAGAGCCGCCGCAGCGCCGCGGCGGTCTGCGATTACGCCGCCGAGCACGGCTTTGACCTCCTCGTGATCGGCCGTCACGGCGACGGCGGCCTGATCCATCCGAAGCTCGGCCACGTCGCGGAGACCGCTGCCCGGTCCTGCACGATCCCCGTGCTGCTCGTCAGCGCCAGCTGACCCGACTACCGCCTGGTTCGTTCGCGCAGGCCGAGGTTGCCCAGTATCCGGCTGACGTGCGCGCCTTCCAGTGCGATCAGGAAGGTCCGTTTGATCATGACCATGGTCCCTGGCGGCGCTGGCCAGCCTGGAGGGACAATTGTCTTCGGGGGATCATGATGCTTTTCGCCGATCGCGCCGACGCGGGGCGGCGGCTGGCCGCGAAGCTAGCGCACCTACGGGGTAAGCCAGTCGTCGTTCTCGGTTTGCCGCGAGGCGGTGTGCCGGTCGCTTCGCAGGTAGCACGGGCACTTCATGCGCCGCTGGATGTGATCGTCGTCCGCAAGCTTGGGGTTCCGTTCCAGCCTGAACTGGCGATGGGCGCTGTTGGCGAGGACGGGGTGCGGGTCATCAACCCTGAGGTCGTGCACATGGCCGGAGTGTCTGAGACCGAGTTGGCCGCGGCTCAGGTGCGCGAGCGCGCGCAGGTGGAAGCCCGCGTTACCCGCTACCGGGCCGGCCGGCCGCGCCTGCCGTTGGACGGGAGGATCGCGGTGGTAGTCGATGACGGCATCGCTACCGGGTCGACCGCCCGAGCGGCGTGCCAGGTCGCGCGAGCGCACGGGGCATCAAGGGTGGTCATTGCCGTGCCCGTCGCGCCGCCAGGGTGGGAAGCGGGATTCCGCGGTGCGGCTGACGAGCTGGTCTGCGTGGAAACCCCGGCATGGTTCATCGCTATCGGCCAGTTCTACAGCGACTTCTCCCAGACGACCGACGACGAGGTAGTTGCCTGTCTTGCGGGCGCGGCTACCCCGGCGCCCCCGGCACCGGTCAGCACACCGGTCAGCACACCGGTCAGCACCGCGCCTGCTGGTGATCCGCCCGCCGAGGGCAGGGAGGTGCAGGTCGAGGTCAGCGCCGGGCAGGTCCGCCTGGCCGGCTACCTGACCGTGCCGGAGAAAGCACCCGGGATCGTGATATTCGCCCACGGCAGCGGCAGCAGCCGGCACAGTCCACGCAACCGGTACGTCGCCAGTGTCTTGACCGAAGCTGGCCTGGGTACCCTTCTGTTCGACCTGCTCACCCCCGAGGAAGACCTCGACCGGGCCAACGTGTTCGACATCGAACTGCTCGCCCGCCGACTTACTGATGTCACTCGTTGGCTGCACACCCAGCCGCAGGCCGCAGATGCCGCTGTCGGCTACTTCGGTGCCAGCACCGGAGGCGCGGCGGCGCTGTGGTCTGCCGCTAGCGCCGGCGCGGCCATCGCCGCCGTGGTTTCCCGCGGCGGCCGCCCGGATCTCGCCCTCCCCCGGCTCGCGGCCGTGACCGCGCCCACGCTCCTCATCGTGGGCGAGCTCGACGAGGTCGTGCTCGACCTCAACCGCCAGGCCCAGGCCGAATTGCGCTGCGAGAACCAGCTGGCCGTGGTTCCATGCGCCACCCACCTGTTCGAGGAGCCAGGCACCCTGGCCGTCGCCGCCGAGCTTGCCCGGGACTGGTTCCTCAGCCACCTTGCCGCAGCTTCAGCCCGGTCACTTGAGTGACCGGCGATCCCGGGCCGCCACCGCCCGGCTAGGGGGAGTCAGGTGCGGAGCAGGAGATCCTCCAGTGGCCGATTCTGGTGCAGGCGGCTGATCGCCTCGGCTAGCAGCGGGGCCACGGACTCCACCTGGAGCGCGGGCATCGCTATCTGGCCCCCGGCCAGGCTGTCCGTGGTGAGCACACACCGCACGTGCAGCGGTCCGAGCCTGCTGGCGGCGGTGTCCACCAGCGGGCCGTGGGTCGCGGCGACTATGACGTCAGGCGCGCCGCCCCGGTCAAGGAAGACGCCCGCGGCTGCCTCGATCGTGGCGCCCGTGCTGATCATGTCGTCGACGATGACGGCCGGCCGGCCGGCCACATCGCCGGCGATCTCCTCAGAGTGCACGGCAGCACCGCTCACCCTGGTCTTGCGAACCACTGCGACCGGCCGGCGCAGCAGCGAGGCATAGTGCTCGGCTAGCTTGGCCGCACCCAGATCGGGCGCGACGACAACCGCCTCCTCGGTGATCATCGGCTCTAGCACGGCGGCCAGCGCGGGGACCGCTGTCAGCATTTCCACAGGAATGCCGCACATGGCCTCCAGGGCGGCGCTGTGCGGATCCACGACGATCAGGCGCTGTGCCCCTGACCCGGCCAGCGCGTCGGCGACGACCCGGGCGCCGACAGCCTCGCCTGCGCGGCCACGGCGGTCCTGCCTCGCATAGCCGAAATACGGTATGACCGCCGTGATTCTCGCAGCACCACCGCGGCGGCAGGCATCGAGCAGCAAGAGCAGCTCTACCAGGTGGTCGTTCACCGGAGGCCCGGTGGGCTGAATCACGTAGACATCCAGTCCTCGAACGTGGCCCACGACTGGGCGCAGTTCGCCGTCCGGGAACCGCTCAAGCTCACAGGTCACGGGCTCAGTGTTCAGCGCCCTCGCGATGGTGGTGGCGAGCGGCCCGCCGGCGGTCCCGGGCACAATCCGAAGGCCCATCCCTCACCTCCAGCTATTAGTCATCCGCGCATCCGGCTCCCCCGCAGCCACCAGCCACGACACTAGCCTCTCACTTCGGCCTTCGACGCCTCGCCAGTACCACCAGTGGTCCTGACAGCCGAAGGCCCCGCGGGCAGGGTGGCGCCATTCACCAGCGCAGCCAGGGACGAGGGGCCAAGGACGAGGGGCCAAGGACGAGGGGCCAGGGCGAAGGTCCCAGGACGACGGACCGATCGGCCGGTGCGACCAGCCGAGGTCTGGATCGAGAGTGGAAAGATGTCTAGAGGGCCAGGCGCAAGCCACAGTACGGCGGTCCGGCAAGGTGAGCAGCACGCAGCCGTCCGCAGGTACCCGCGCGATGACATTCGGCTGGCCCGGCAGGTCGTGCACGATCTGGGCGGGCGGTACTCGGCCGAACTCGGCATCGACGTGGACGCCGGCGATGGTGAGATCGAGCGGTGGTTCCTGGCGGCCACTTTGTTCGGAGCGCGTATCTCCGCGAAAGTCGCCGAACGCACGTATCGGGTGCTCACGCGGGCTGGCCTGACGCGGATCGCGCAAGCGCGCCAGATGCCCTCCGGCGACCTGATCGGCTTGCTGGACGAGGGAGGATACGCCCGCTACGACTTCCGCACCGCTACCCAGCTGACAAACCTGTCCGAGGTAATGACCGTGCGCTACGACGGGCAGGTCGCCATGATCGGCCAGCGGTTCACGAGTTACCCGGCGCTGCGCGTGGCGCTGGACGCTCTTCCCGGCTGGGGACCGGTGACGATCGGGCTGTTCCTTCGCGAGCTACGGGGAGTGTGGCCCGGCGCTTCGCCGCCGCTTGACGAACGCGCCACGGCAGCAGCACGACATCTCGGACTTAAAGTGGCAAACTCGACGCTAGCGGACATGCCTGGCCTTAGCGCGCTGGCAGCGGCTTGCGACCTGGACGTGCGCGACCTGGAGAGCGGACTGGTACGGCTCGCGCTGGCCCACCGCAACACGATGGCATCCTGCCCTGGCCTCTGGTCCTGTGCAGTCCTGCACCAGCAATCTCTTCGGGACACGGAATGAGCCGCCGCCAGCCGAGGACGACGAGGCCGCCGAATGGCCGTCCCGATGGCCTACTGGATAGCACGCGAGCGCGCCGTAGTGTTCTTCCTCAGCTTCAGCCACCATCGCCGCACCTGGGACCCGATGGCGCTGATGGCCGTTCACCAGGCAGGACGGGGATTGGAAGGCCGACACACACTGACTTAGCGCCGGATTCCACGACCCCTTCGCCGATCCCGGCGGCGTCTACGGCCTGGACGGGCGAGCCATCGTTTCCAGCGGCGGCGCCGGTGGCACCATCTGGCACGGCACCGCGGCGGCAGCCGTGAAGTACCTCGCCCTCATCCAGGACGGGCACGAGGACCGGCGCCGGCCCGACAACCACTTCGGCGCCTGGGTCGTCCTCGCGGACAAGCCCGGACCGTTCACGGTGGCCGCCATCGACGAGACTGGCACGAGGCCTGGCTGCCTGATGCGGAGCAAAGGCGGAAAGGACACGGCATCTGCCAGGAATGCCGACCGACAGTAGCGTTACCGACATGACCGCGAATCCTGCCCTTGATGGCCCGCCGCAGGCGGTCGCTCTGGTTGAGGGACTGAGCGACCGGCTCGCGCTTGAGGTGCTGGCCCGGCGGCACGGCCGTGACCTCGCCGCCGACGGCGTCGCCATCATCGCTATGCACGGCGCGACGAACCTCGGGCGCTATCTGGAGCGGTATGGTCCGGGCGGGCTTAATGTCAGGCTGGCCGGCCTTTGCGACGCAGCCGAGGAGGACTACTTCCGGCGCGCGCTGCGGCGAGCCGGGATCAGTGCCGGGGCCTCTCGCGCCTCGATGGAGGCGCTCGGATTCTTCGTATGCACCCTCGACCTGGAGGATGAGCTGATCAGGGCGCTCGGGACCGACGCGGTGGAACGCATCATCGCGGCGCAGGGCGAGCTCAAGTCGCTGCGGACCCTGCAACGCCAGCCGGCCCAGCGGGGCCGGCCCGCACAAGACCAGCTCCGCCGCTTCATGAGCGGCCGGTCCGGCAACAAGCACCGCTACGCGCGCCTGCTGGCCGGCGCCGTGGATCTGAACCAGGTGCCCCGGCCGCTGGACGGCGTTCTCGCCCACGTCTGATCCAGGCATGCCGACGGAGACACGGCCTCGAACACGATCGGGGCCGAAGGCCCATTGACGGCGTCGGAACCTATCGGCGGTCGCTGGTCTCATGGCCCGTCTACTTCCAGTGCAATCGGCACAAAGGCACCGTCCCGGCACGTGATGTCCGTGATTTCCCGGGCGCTATGGCAGGCCGGGGCGAAAAGGGCCTCTTCATAACGACCGGTTCCTTCACAAGGGACGCTCAGAACGAGGCCAATCGTGTGACGATCACGGTACCGATCATGAACGGAGGTTAGTGAATGACACCGCTGCCGGAACCTGCCGCGCGTCGTTACGGCAGGGTCTTCGACAAGATCGCGGCCGAGTACGACCGCCGCCGTCCGGCATATCCGGACGAGCTCATCGATCAGGCCTGCCGGATCGCGGGGATCGGGAGCGGTGATCGGGTGCTGGAGGTCGGGTGCGGAAGCGGCCAGCTCACGCGTTCCCTGGCCGGCCGGGGACTGCGGGTGACGGCACTGGAACCGGGCACCAGCCTCATATCGCTGGCCAGGCAGAACCTGGAAGGCGCCGGAGAGGTGGAGTTCGTGAACGCTCAGTTCGAGGACGCGCGGCTTCCCCGCGAGCGGTTCCGGGCCGTGTTCTCCGCGTCCGCGTTTCACTGGGCTGACCCTGAGGTCAGCTGGCAGCGGGCCGCTGACGTGCTTGTTCCCTGCGGAACGCTCGCCCTGGTGCAGTACTTCGGCATGGAGGAAGCGCGCACCAGGCAAGATCAGGACGCGGCACTCGCGGCCATCAGGACGGTCGCCCCTGACATCGCCGCCAGCTGGCCGGCCTACCGGGATCTTGATGCGACGCTCGCCGGGATCGAGCGACGCCGCGGCAATATCTCGCGGGCCTGGTCGTGGCTCGGCAGCTACGACCTAGGGCGAGAGTACGCCGGCCGTCTGTTCGGCGATGTTCAGGCGGCGGTCATGCCGAAGCTCACCGAGCACACGCCGGACGAAGTCGGTGCTCTCGTTCGCACGATGTCGTTCTACGCCCGGCTCTCACCGGACCAGCGCCAGGCCCTGGACCGCGAGTACGAGGCGATCTATCAGCGACTCGGGCGGCCGATACGCGCCAGCACGATCGCGGTTCTCGTCACGGCGCAGCGCCGCGCTGACGCCACCGGAGCGAAAGGACAGCAATGACAGAGGTACCTGACCAGTGGCCGGGCAGTCGGGCCAGTGCCTCGGACGTACTGACCCGGCAAGGAGCAGGGCAACCACATCGCGCAACTCGCTCAGCGGCGTCTCCACAAGTGCGACGGATGATATGAGCGTATTCGTACTGGACTCCCTGTCCCCGGCTACGCCATCAGGGCAGGCCATCAGCCACGAATACGAGCAGACCCACTCCGTCGCGCGCACCCCGCGGAGGGCACCCCGGGGAAGCCCTCGAGCAGTTAGGCATATCCCGGCATATCCTGCGGTTACCGGACTCCGCTAGTCCGTCCCCTCTGCGCTACATTCTGGTGGAACGCCGGGCTCATCTTCCCTCGAGTACAAGGCAAGGCTACGACTCGAAGTATCTGAGGAGATCAGACCCGCGACGTCTGGTGACTGCTCGGGGTAATCGGTGGATTCTGGGACGATGGCGGTAGCCCAAAGGACATCGAGAGTAATACGGGTTAGCAACGTAATAAGAACTAGCCCCAGGCCAGCGGACAGGGCGATCCTCAATGCGTGACTGTCGGGGATCAGGCCGGCGATCACGAGCACAGTCACGGCAGTTGAGACGATCACAACCCCGGTGACGAGGAGTGTGTAGACCCGTACCCGGGGCTTGGTCCAGAACCATACCCCTCCAGGGTGGACCCGCCTCGGCAGCCGCCGCTGCCCCCGGAGTCGCGCCAAGAACCCGGAGTCCCAGATGAACGCGAGCAGAAGTAAGGGCAGGACCTGCGCCAGCGTTGCGTAAAAGTCTCCTGACACCTAATCCTCGCTTGAAACCGCGCCGATCAGCCGATATGCATACGATGCCGTAACGGGCCTGATAACGCCAGGCCGATGCACGATTCGATGACGATGTCGGGCTGGACCTGGGCTCTGGCGACCGGTCTACGGTTGGCTCGGGTAATCTCCCAGCAGTTTGCGCAGTCGCGCGACGAATCTGAGCGACTCGTCATACTCGCGCTGCCATACGTTGCGTCCGAAGATGAGGCCGGTTGCGCCGGCATCCATCGACATGCGCGCCTTGTCGTACAAGACATCGTCGTCGGCCATGCTTCCACCGCTGACCAGCACCAACGAGCGACCGGCCGAACGTACCACCTGGCCCATGGCATCCCGCGGTGTGATGGACTTCGCGTACTCTTCCCTGACACCGGTCGTCTCTTCGGTCTGCGGGAAGTTCAATTTCACGATGTCAGCGCCGAGCTCGCTAGCCACTCGGGCAGCGTAATCGACTGCATAAAGAGAATTAATTCCCCCCTTAGCTGACATGGCAGAGCCGCGAGGGTAGGCCCATACTATCAGGGGCATCCCGAACCGTGCCGCCGCCTTGCGCACCCTGTGCAACTGGCTGAGATCGGCAGTCTGCATTGGTGACCCTACATAGAGCGTGTATCCGACCGCCTCGGCGCCGAGCCGGAGCGCGTCTTCTACGGTCGCGTTGAGCGGCGACAGCGCGTTGTCGTCCGGAGGGATATCCGTCTTTCCATTCAACTTCACGATGAGAGGTATCTGGCCCGCGAACTCCCAGGCGAACTTCTCCGCCAGACCGATCTGCATCGCTATGCCGTTGAAGCCGCCTTCCATCGCTAGCCGGAAGACATACCGCGGGTCCGCGGCAGCGGGGTTCGCAAAGAAATCCCGGGGACCGTGCTCCAGGCCCTGGTCATAAGGCAGGAACAGTGCCGTGCCATTGCCTAGCCCTGATCCGAAAAGTATGCGGTGCAGCCGAGCGCGCTTCCCTGTCTCCAGTCCAGCCGTACTCAGCGAGAACCTAGCAGTCACCTGGCTCCTACCTCCATGTATCCGTTCAGGGCTCTGTGCCCGGCCACAGCAAAGCATCCTCACCGGGCGAAGTTAACGAGGCTGAGAAGAAGATGGGCCGATTCCGCATAGCCGATGTCCGAGTGCGCACCGCTGGGCGGCCACCGGCGTCGATACCGCCACGTGGCGTCCAGATTCACGATCGGTGACTGGAGCTCACGGACGGTATAGGGCTCCGCGGCGCTCCTGAGTGCGGTAGTCTTGATCATCTGGATAGGCTCTCTGGCTCCGATGTATCCAATGCCACGCTGGTGCTCGGCGATCGCGTGCAGCAGGCCAGTCGCTTGGTCGTGCCTGCTGAAGGTAAGGCAGACGGGCCCCTGGAGCGGAGCGTTCTCAAGGAGTGGCCGGAATCTATCGGCGAAGATATTGGGCGGCGCTGCCATCTGGAAAATGAGCAGATTGTCAACCGTGAACCGATATTGCGCATTGGGCGGCAGCAGAGGCAGCATGGCCGTGGCCGGGTTGGCCGCGTCGATGACTGCCTGCGCCAGGAAGCGTCCGCCGAAAGAGTGTCCCACGCAGTGCAGATACTGCCCGCTTGGCATCCGCAGGACGCCCGGCCCGGCGGCACCTCCCCGGCGCTGGTCCAGGTATCCCAGCAGGAACGCGAGCACCCGGGAAGCGTGGCCTTGCTCGGTCATCGCGTGGGCCCGTTCCCTGATGCGCGCGTATCCCCAGTAGGTCGGGCTGCTCCACGACGGCCAGTTGACGAGGATGTAAGCTGCCGTGAACCGGCGCAGCCCGGGATAGCACTCCGGCTGGGCCTGGTAGAGCTGCTCAGCGCGGCGGAACACCTGATCGGCCAGGTCAGCCGCCTTCATGATCTTTTCATTGCGCCAGCCGTGCACCCATACGAAGATGTCGGTGACATCCGGGGGGATGACGATGGCCTGATCCAGGAACGAGGACAGACTCGGCCACGAGACCGGCGTGCGGTCGCGGTATTGGTCGATGAACCGGCCGTCCGTCCCGAGTTCGAGCACCTGGAAATGCCCGGACCGCGCGACCCGCTCGTCAGCCAACGCCGCTGACCACCAGCCGGGTGTCAAGCCCCCGGTAGAGCCCGTATACCAGGCCGAGTGGCGTGTAGTGGTTGTCCATCAGGTGCCGACTGACCGCCCGCATGGCCCGGCCGAGGTGACAGTGCGGTTCCAGGAACCGGGAGAACAGCTCCACCGCGTAGGTCCCTGCGAACACGGCAGGAATCCGGACCTGGGGACCGATCACGCAGTTGGCGGCCTTGCGGATGAGCTCATGCCCGAACGAGCAGTAGAACTGCGAGCTCAGCAGGCCGCCACCGCAGGCATTGATGAATACGAACGGGTTCGAGGTCAGGTTCCGTTCCCGCAGCCATTCGCACAGGTGGCCCGGCGTAATGTGCGCCTCGTCGGTGAGCTGGAGCACAGATCGCGCCGGTCCCCCGTACGGCCCCTGCTGGATGCCGCAATGGCAGCAGAAGTACACGACCTGGTCACGGAACTCCCGCGACATCAACGCCTGGCGAAGCTCGCGGCTGGTCGACCTGACCGTATGGTCGCAGGCATCCTTCCGGTCCTTGAAGAAATCGCGAACCGGCCCGGTCACCAATCCGTCGTTGCCATTGTCCAGGCTAAGGTCAAGGTTCAGGCTGACCTGGAGCGGCGTGTCCTCCAGGGCTATGCGGTGGTCCGGGCACAGGGTGTTGCGGACGAAGTCGTGCTCGATCAGATGGCTGTAGCCCCAGAAGCCTCGCGGCGACCAGTCGGCGTCGCCCCGCATCCCGTCCGCGCCGACGTCGTTGTACATGATCCACCACGGGACGAAGAGCCGATCCGAATAGAAGGAGAGGACCTGCTCGCCAGTCCGCATGGCCTCGACGAGCATCTCGCCGATCCGCCTCAGTCCCGCATCACCTTGCAGGAACACGACGCTGAAGAGACGCTCCCCCGCCTCGGAGAGGCGGATCCCGGCCGACTCCAGATGGAGCCGATCGGGAACGAACGCGGGTGCGCCGCGTGGCACATCGTAATACTTCGCGATATACTCTTCCCAGTCGGCGAGGCAATCGTGGATCATCCCCAGCATCCACACCTCATCCCGTTCAAGACGTCCGACATAGGGCGGCTCGCGGCCGGGCAACTCGGGGAAGAGCGGGCCGAAAGCGCGGATCTCGTAATAGGGCATGATGCCGTCCTGATATTCGAATACGACATGACCCGTGCGGGCCAGTCGTTCCGGATCGCCTTCCGAATCGGCCGATCCGGGCGCAGCGGCAAACATGGTTTCCAGATCGAGCAGGGCGCGCTCATCTTTCATCGGAACGCATTCCCGGCGCCTGAGGTAGAACTGGCATCGTGACCCCCATTTCCTGCAGCAATGTCCCCTCCTCGTACAGGTTCACCAAGAACTGAAGCCGGAGCGGTATCGACGCCCGCGGAGTAACCCGGAAAACCAGAGTCTCGGTGTAGCCGCTCTCCGGGAGCCGGAGGCGCTGGCCGTTGGGCCGGATCATCGCCGCGCTGCCTGCCAGGAGCGTGACGAGGACCTCAGGCGACCGGCCGGCACGCATCCCGGGACCAGCCGACACGGTGGCCCGTCGGAGCAGCCGCATGCCGATCTTTGCCGTACGCCCCGCCACGAGAGACGCCTCTTCCGCCATGACCCACGCCTCGGCGTGGAACGGCCATTCGTCGAGGCCATCGCCGGGCGGAACCACCTCGCGGACGGCCGCCGCGGAGACGACGTCACCCTTACGCTCATAGATACGCAGCGCCCAGGCGGCCGGCAGGGCGGCCTCGGCCGGACGGTTCGACCGGACCAGGACGCTGGCCAGGTCGGCGCGTGCCTGCGCCTGGATGTCGAGGCGCTCGGACCAGTCGCTGGCTCGCACCGCGGACCTGGCTAGCTGCTCGGCGACGATGTAGTCACCATGGTCGGCGAGCAGCAGCGCCCGCACGCCCCGCTGACTGGCCTGCACGGCCACGTCGTCGGGCGGTGTGCGCTCGCCGCAATCGTCGAGCAGGCGATGAGCCGCTTCGAACTCGCCCATGTGATGACGTACCCGTGCGGATAGCACCAGAACGGGAGGGCAGAGCTGTTCCGCCCCGATGCGGCGCAGCCCCCGGTCACTGCGGTCCAGCACCGCGGCCGCCTCCCGGAAGTCGCCAGATGTCAACAGGACTGAGGCGGTCGCGGTGGAATCCTGCGCCGCCAGCTCAGCGCTGTCCGAACAGAGGACGAGTTCCTCGCCGATGGCGGCCGCCTGGCGCACCAGTTCGGTGGCCCTACTCGACTGCCCGAGAAGGGAGTTCGCCCGGGCCAGAACGCCGAACGCGGTAAGCTCCAGATACGGGTAGCCGTGCGCCTGTGCCCAGTCGAGCTCGGCGGTCACGTCGGCGACGACACGGTCCAGTGGCTGGTCGTCCCAGCAGCACAGCTGGCAGGCTACCGCACGTGCCGCCGCCTCGAGGAACTGCGCGTCGGCCGACCGCGCGGCCGATATCACCCGGTTAACAGCACTCCTGGCGGCTGTCACCCGACCGCGCGCCGCGTTGATCTGGGCGGCCAACTGCGCGGCCATCGCCAGCTGCCGCGGATCGCTGACCGGGTCGAGCTGCGACATAAGCTCCTCGACCTCCCGCATGCCGTCGCGCAAGAGCGCACCCGGGTCGGCAAAGCGGATTCTCTGCAGCTCGCGAAGCCGGTCGGCGCCATGCCACGCGGATTCGCCCGTGTGCTGCCACAGGCGGCTGTCTTCCGCGCCGGACGACAGCGAGGTGACGGTGAGCTCGTCCGGCTGGAACGCTGTCGTCATGAGAATCTCAGCGTGCTGTCGCTCGGCCCCTTCCTCGGCTGGGAGGCAGATCACGCCGCCGCCGAGCGGGCCCGCCGGGTCGAGCCCGGAAACAAGCAGGCCGCTGGACAGGACCAGGCCGCCGGTGTCGGTCTGCCTGTCCACCATTTGCTCATGCTGTAGCGGGCTGGGCAGCCCAGCACGCAGCAAATAGGTGACATGGCGTAGCGCGGACTCAAGATCCTCCGGCTGGTCACCAGACAGGATGGCTACCCGTCCGATGCTGGCATCCACGATGTTGAGGCCGGTCCCCACCGCGATGTCTTCCGAGACCTGATCGGACGCCGCGACGGGCGTCTCCTGGGGGGCCTGGCCGTGCTGCGTGTCCATGCCTCGCAGGGTGAGCTGGCGCAGTTCCAGGCGGGAGGGTACCAGCTTGTCCTGGGCAAGAACGATCTCACCGAGATCGCGGTCAAGCATTACGGCGCGGCTCACCGGCGGCGACTGCGCGTCCACAATCCCGCCGCCAACGAGAACCCACTTCAGCCGAGCGCCCACCGGCGCGGGAGTGGTCCTCAGCAGCTCTTGCCAGCAGGTCAGCAGGCTGGCGGACAGCGCATGATCAGGAAGGACCGCGATGGCCGCGCCGCTGTGGTCTAAGGCGTCGAGCACCGAGCGCATGCGCTCGCGCAGATGTGCTGTGTCGCGCGGCACGAGCTGGAATGCAACAGGCTGCCCGGTCCCTACGGTAGTCACGGAGACCGCAAGGTCGTCGCGCGTGAGCAGGGGCACGGTGGCCAAGCGCAGCTCCTCGCTCGTGGTCCGGAAGCCGAGGTCCACGTGGGTAGGCAGCCGACGATGGCTGACGGCGTTCCAGACCTCTGCGGAAATCCGCTCGACTGACAGGAAGCAGCGGGCAAGGAAGGAGGCGCCGGAGCCACCGAACGGTGATTTCCGGGGCAGCAGCGCGCCCGCGACTCGGTCGGTGTTCAGGCGGCCGGTCCGGACGTAGCGCAGACCCATCGCCGACAGGCCAACCATCGAGGTTCCCCGCTGACCAGGGTGAACGTTGTGCAGTGCCCGGTCGAGGCCCAGCAGTGCGGAGAAGACGGCCGGCCCGGCGCTTGACGGCGCGACGGTCACGACCTCCTGCCTGGTCACCGAGCCCCGGCAGGCGAGCTCGCGGACTCGCTCGGCACACCGCCGCACGTCGGGGTCCATGTACCACGAGTCGAGCAGGTCACCAAGCCGACGTCCGGCGGCGTTCTCCTGGTCGCTACTCCGCCACAAAGCAGGATCCAGTTCCGGCCGCTGCCGGGCCGTTACCTCGGGCAGGGAGTCATAAAGCATGACAAAGAGGTCGGCCGGGTCGGTCACGGGCGGCAGCCAGTCTCCTGCGCCCTCGGCCCAGGCCGATTGATACTTGACAATCACTTAACATACCTGCCATCATCAGGGAGACGGCTCCGAACAACAGGGTTAAGCCAACATCTCACGCTCCGACGATTATGTCTGGAATTCGATGGGAGCAGAAGCCTACGGGCCAGAAAGCGAAGGCCTCAGTACACGCGCTCCGGATATTGGGGACTTGCTTGCCGATCTGGGGCAGGCCTGCCAGGAGGCCACTGAGGACGGGACAGCCCCGCTGTTTGAGGCCCTGGCAATGTTCCTGGCCGACTCCTGCGTCGATCGCGACGAATCCAGTCTCGATGCCATCCGGACTGGCGCCCAGCGCCTCCTAGGGCAGGTGCGTCGTGAGAGATCAACCGCACCGTTCCTGGAGGGGCCGTTCCTCGACGGTCGGCTCCGCTCGCTGATCGACGTAGCGCACTGGGGCCTGGAACGTTCCCTGCCTGCGGAATTCACCGTCGAGCTGGATCGCGAGAGCCACGCATTCCGGGTGCTGGAAGTGATCGCTATTCGCCCTGGGACATCCAATCAGGACATCGCGGCCTTCCTCAACTTGCACGAGAGTGAGGTCTCGCGGGCAGGACGCCGACTGATTGCTTACGGCCTGGCGAATAAGCGGAAGCTGGGTCGCATCAACCGCTGGGAGGTCAGCCCGCGCGGCACCGAAGTATTGCGAATCCAGCGGTCATCGCCGCCGCTGGTCGATGTATTCGCTAAATTGTTTGACACGCTCATGGTCAGGCATTATGTCGATAACGAGTTCTCGGAAGAGGATCTGATCTCGCAGACCGAAATCGCGCCGTCTGCCGTTCGCCCGGCGGTCCAGCGGCTGGTGGATATGGGCTACCTCCAACGCGAGCCGGACAGCGGGGGAACGAACAGGCGGGCAACGCTCCGGGTTAATCCGCATCGCGGCTGCGCGGTCGGCGTCAGCATCCTCCGGCATGAGGTGCGCGCGGTGCTCACCGATGCGCATGCTCGCGAGGTGGATACGAAGTCCCATCCGCTGCCGCACGTCACCGCCGAGGGCAAAGTCTCCGAGGTAGCGGTGGTCCAGGCAATCGGCGAGATGCTCGACGAGTGGCGCAGCAAGGTCCAGATTCTGGGGGTCGGAGCCGAGGTCGCTGGCCACGTCGGTGAGCACGGCGTCGTCAGGCTGTCTCCGCCTCTGCGCTGGGAGGAGGTTCCGCTACGCGGCATGCTGTATGACCGGCTCGGCGGGCTGCCGGTCGTCGTGGAGAATGACGCCAACGTGCTGGCCATCTACCAACAGAGATTTGGCGAGGCTGGCGGGCGGATGCGGTCGTTCGCGGTCGTGATGATCACTCCCCGCGGCGAGGGGATCGGCTCGGGACTCATCCTGAACAGCGAGCTATACCGGGGCAGCGAGGGTGGCGCGGGAGAAATCGGGCACTACACCGTCAGGCCGACGGGCGGCCGAAAGTGCCGTTGCGGGCGTAGGGGGTGTCTTGAGGCCGAAGTCGGGGTCGAGTCCATGGTAGCGAAGGTCCGGCGGGCCCGGCATGAACGCCAGATGGAACTGCCCGACGTCGCCGCCCTGGCCGCAGCGGGCGAAGAGTCCGCCGTCAAGGCCATCCGGTACGCCGGGACGATGATGGGACGTGGCATATCGTTCCTCATGAATACCGTGGACCTGGAGGGCGTTGTCCTGTCCGGACCACCGGAGCTCTGCAATTCGGCTGTGGACCGGTCCGAATCCGCAGAGATATTCCTTGGCTCACTTTGCCGCGAGGCACAGTCCCGGCTCTACCCAACGTTGCGCGGCGCACTGTCGATGGAGAAAATCATAAACACGATGCCCTTCACCGACATCGACAGGGCCTGCGGAGCAGCGAGCGTCCTGCTTGATGCGATCGCCGGACGACAGGCAGGACACCAAGAGATGCGACATGCTATGCTCGCCGCGTTTACGGGCCAGGAGCATTGACAAGGCTTTATCACACGCCATACTGCGATCATCCAGGAGAATCCCTTGCAGCTAGACGGAATTGCGTCTGCGCGTGACGAAGATAACGGACTGGGACATTCCGGTCTGGCGATCGGCGTGGATATCGGGGGAACGAAGATCGCATTTGGGGTTATCAGCGGGACGGGAGAGGTTCTTGATCATGAGGTGGTACCTACGCCTTGCGAAGATCAGGAAGCCATTGTCGACCTGATTTGCACCACGACCATGCGGCTGCGCACGCGGCATAGCGGCATCGAGGCGCTGGGTGTCGGCGCCGCCGGATGGGTGGACTGGCCGACCGGGATCATCCATTACTCGCCGTACATCGCCTTCAAGGAGCTGCCCATCCGGCAGCTGCTCGAAGATGGCACCGGCCTGCCGCTTGTCGTGGATAACGACGCCAATATGGCGGTCTGGGCGGAATCGCAGTTCGGGGCCGGCCGAGGCGTCCTTAATCTGCTTCTGCTCACGCTGGGGACGGGAGTCGGCGGTGGTCTGATCATCGGCGGCGAGATCTACCGGGGCAGCAACTGCCTCGGTGCCGAGGTCGGGCACCTGGCCGTCGACCCGGGTGGCGAGCTGTGCGGATGCGGCAATCGCGGCTGCTTCGAGACACGAGCGTCGGGAACGGCGCTGGTGCGCGCGGCCCGGGCGCGCGTGGCGAGCGACCCCGGGTGCGGCCTGGCCAGGCTGGTCGGCGGCAACGTGACCCTCACGGGCGAGGCGGTCACCCATGCTGCCCAGGCTGGCGACGAGACCGCGCGCGAGTTGCTCAGCGAGATCGGTTACTGGTGCGGTCTGGGCGCTGCTTCGCTGGTGGCCATCCTGGATCCGGCGCTGATCGTCATTGCCGGAGGCATGGCCAGGTGCGGCGAACTCCTGCTGGCCCCGATGCGCGGCAGCCTGGAGGAACACGTGTTCGCCCGCGGTCACCGCTCCCCGCCCCCTGTCGTGGTCAGCTCGCTCGATACCAAGGCGGGCGTGATAGGGGCCGGATCCCTCGCGATGCACGCGCGACGCGCCTGACTTTCGCAGATGCATGGTGCTGATCGGCTGAGGCCGCCGTTTAGCGGAGCCCGTCGAGACGATCCCGGATCCAGTCGCTCGGAGTGTGCGTCTCTATGATCCTCCGCATCTCCGCGGCGCGGGAGGTGCGCTCCCCGTCCGCCTGGCCGAGTGCCCGCTCCACCGCCTCGGACGTTTCCGCGGCGTCGAACGGATTGACCGAGAACGCATACTGGCCAAACCACGCGTGCACACCGGTGTTTTCCGATAGCACCAGGGACGGCTGCGCTCCAGCCAGCACCGCCTCCATCGCCACGAGGTTGCATCCGTCGTAGGTCGACGTGACCATCACGGCGCGCGCCAGGCTCAGCGCGGCGAGCGCGCGGTGCTGGTCATGTGCGTGAGCATCTGCACCCAGGTGAAGGCAGACCGGATTCCCGGGGAACCGCTCGTTGATCGCCGCGGCGTGCGCCTGACAGTCCTCAAGGTAACGGCGATACTCCGGCATCCACATCCGGACGGGCGTCAGGACCGCCAGCAGGAGCGTCTGCTCGGCAAGCGCAGGGCGTCGGTCAAGCAGCGCCGCATAGGCCTGAAGTCCCCGGACGGTGTTCTTCGCCGGGTCCGCGCGCTCGACCCGGACAATCAGCTCACGATCCCCGTGCCCGGTGAGTTCCGTGAGTTTCTGCTGCCATTCCCTGGTACGCGGCGAGTTCAAGGTCGTCGTCAGCAGGCCAACGTCGACAGTGGCATGACTTATCACGAGCCGGGTCTGGCGGTCGTCGCAGGTGATCAGGTCGCCTGCCCGGCTGACTCCGGGCAGGTAACGCTCACAGCATGCCCAGAACGCCTCTGCCCACCGGCGGCAGTGAAAGCCGACCGAGTCGTAGGCGAGCAGGGCCGCCAGGATTTCCTGCCGGATCGGGCCAGGCAGCACGCCGAAGTAATCCGGCTCGCACCACGGGACATGGTGAAAGTAGGCCAGCGGCAGGTCCCGCCGGCGGCCGGTCGCCGTGGCCCTGAAGGCCGCGGCCAGGAGCATCAGGTGCACGTCCTCCACTAGCGCGGCATCGCCCCCGCAGTGCCGACTGACCGACTCGGCGTACAGGGAGTTGATCAGGCGGTAGTGCTTCCAGGCGCTGCGGGTGCGCTCCCCGAAGCACGGCCGGTCCCCCAGTGGCAGCCCATAGTGGAACAGGGGCATGAGCAGCTCAGTCGAGATGGTCGCATAGTGATCATGGTGGGCCGCACGCGGGAGATCGAGCACCCGGTAGGTCACCATTCCCCGGCGGACGCCGCCAGGCGTCAGCTTGGCGAGCCCTGCCTCGTGGTCGGACGCCGGGGCGAAAAACCAGGTCCCGCCGAACTGCTCGACGGCTGGCGCGACGGTGGCCACCAGGCCGCCCGGGCCGGCAAGATCAAGTTGCACCCCCGCCTGGCCGCGACTGAAGATGACCGGGCCTCGATGCGAACACACGACAAGCTCGGTCATACGGTATGCCCTCTCTTGCCCCAGCCCGCCCGAGCAGACCTAGCACCAAGCCGGCATGGCCTATACAGTGAGCTTATGACGTACCAATGGAACCGCTACCAGCGGTACTGTCTCATTGCGCGTGGGTTGGGGGTCCGTCTCGATCTAAGCCGGGTCCAATTTCCCGAGCATTATATCGACAGCATGAGGCCGGCTGCGGCATCAGCGATCGACGCGATGGCGGCGCTGGAGGCGGGGGCTGTAGCAAACGCTGACGAGGGCCGCATGGTCGGTCACTACTGGCTGCGGGCGCCGGAACTCGCCCCCTCCGCCGCCCTGCGGGCCGAGATCAGGAAAGCGTCAGCCGCCGTCCCGCTTTTCGCAGACCAGGTCCAGCGTGGCATAGTCCACGGTGGAGCCGGGCCGTTCAGGCATGTAATTCATGTCGGCATTGGCGGCTCAGCACTCGGGCCACAGTTACTATGCGAGTCCCAGCAAAATGACGACGGCGCAATCACGCTGGATTTCATCGACAACTGCGACCCCGACGGTGTCAGTAGGCTAATTCGCCGCGTGGGCAAAGACCTGGGCAGGACGCTCGTGTCTGTCGTCTCGAAGTCGGGCTGGACCCCAACACCCCGGCGGGTCATGGCCGAGCTGGAGGACGCATACGCTGACCGTGGCCTGACCTTTGCCCGGCACGCGGTTGCCACGACCATGGCCGGCTCCGAACTCGACGTCCGGGCCAGCCGCGAGCGCTGGCTGGCCCGGTTCCCGCTGTGGGAATGGGTGGGGGGCCGGACGTCGGTGACATCGGCGGTCGGCCTGCTCCCCGCGGCACTGCAAGGCATCGACACGGCCGCCGTCATCCGCGGCGCGGCGAGGATGGACAAGCTCACCAGGGAAAGCGACCCGCGCCGGAACCCGGCGACCATGCTGGCCCTGATGTGGTACTGGCTCGGGAGCGGGCGTGGCAGCAAGAACATGGTCGTACTGCCGTACCGTGATCGCCTGGCTCTTTTCCCGCGCTATGTCCAGCAGCTCGTCATGGAATCGATCGGCAAGCGACTCGACCGCGCGGGTACGGTCGTCCAGCAGGGACTGACCGTCTATGGCCACAAGGGCGCCACGGATCAGCATGCCTACGTGCAGCAGCTCCGCGAAGGACCAGACGACTCATTTGTCACGTTCGTCGCGGTCGACTCCGATCAAGACGGCTACGAGAGTCCGGCGGCGTCTCCGTCGCTCGGCGATCACCTGTTCGGCAACCTCGAGGGTATGCGGGACGCGCTCAGCGCCGCACGCCGTGACTCGATCACCATCACACTCCCGGACGCCGGGCCAGAGTCACTCGGGGCACTGATCGCGCTGTATGAACGCGCCGTGGGCCTTTACGCCGAGCTGATAGACGTGAACGCTTACCATCAGCCAGGTGTGGAGAAGGATATCGCGGCGCCTGTTCTCCGGCTGCAAGCAGAAGTAATGGAGTACCTGCGCCGTGCTCCGGGGCCGTCCAATGCCGAGGAAGTCGCAGCGGCGATCGGGCAGGGCGATCGCGCCGAGACCGTATACAAGGTGCTGCGGCGGCAGGCCCGGCTCCCCGACACGACCATCGGGACCCAGCCCAGCGGGGAACACTTCAGCGACCGCTTTTACTGGCTGGAGGGGAGAGACGCGGCCGAGACTACGGCGCGGGTGCCTGCGGGCCGCGGTCGTCACATTACCGTCTCCCGCGGTTACTGAGCTGGCCGGAATGATAGAGACGATCGTGTTTCCACGGGCACTCTACGATCGGCTGGTCAGCACAACACGCAGGCGGTATCCCCGTAAGGTGTTCGGTTACCTCCTCTCTCGCTCCGAAGCTCATGAACCGAGCGACTTCATATTGTTCGAGGAGAACATCAGGAACAGCGACATCTGGCAGCCTGAGTTCCATTCGTACGGTGACTATTTCGTCGACCATGCGGACGCCGGATTCGTCGCGACACCACAAGAGTCGTGGCGGGTTCAGAAAGAGATCTGGTCACGCGGGCTGCATGAGGTCGGTGTGCTGCACAGCCACCAGCGGCACCCCGCGAATTTCTCGCGGATCGACTGGGACATGCACCGGCAGCGGTTCAGCGACCTGTGGCACCTCATTATCTCGCTGCGCAACCCGCAGCTGCCTCAGGTCCGCGCCTTCGCCGTCGCCTCCGATTCAGTGCGGGAGCTGCCCTTGCACGTGCCACGCGAGCGCGACGGACCTGCACGCCGTCGCACGGTGACGACATCGGACGCAGCGAAAGCGCGATTGCGCGAGCTTGGCCGCCTGAACTCAGCGGGATGCCCGGACCTGAACTACGCCGACGACATCATGCTCGCGATTGACGCCTTGCAGAACTCCATCGGCCAGGAGGTCATCGATGAGATCTTGTCCGACGGATTACGGCGAGGCAGTGCTGAGCGTTATCAAGAGCATATTGCCCCATTCATGGTCCCGATCGAGAGATCGCGCTTCGAGATGGGCTCGGGCCAGGACAACGCTAGCCATTTCTGCGGGGAATCCCCTCTCCATTGCTGCGAGCTGTCCGATTTCCAGATCATGCGGGTCCCGGTAACCAATGAGCTTTTCGGCCTCGTCGAGACGGGCCGCTTGAACCCGACAAGGCTGGAGCACGGCATGCCTGTCGTGAACGTCACATGGTCCGAGTCCGCGTTGTTCGCGTTGTGGATGGGGTGTCGGCTGCCGACTGAAGCGGAATGGGAGTTCTGCTGCGGCGCGGGCGCGCCCACCGAATGGTGCTGCGAGTCAGAATGGCAGCTCCGCCAGTATGCATGGTATAGCGCGAACGCTCGTGATCAGATTCAGGCTGTCGCGACGAGGAAGCCAAACAAGTTGGGGCTATTTGACATGCACGGCAATGTCTGGGAGTGGTGCCAGGACGACTACGATCAGGATTTCTACTGCCATGGGCTGTCGGTGGACCCGCTTAACCGCGGAGGCGCGGGCACAAGAGACGGCGTGCGCAAGGACAAGGTCGTCAGGGGCGGGAGCATGAATGCCCTTGCGGAGATGTGCCGCACGCGCTATCGCTTCCACGAGCATTTCCAGTTCAAGGCAGCGGACCTTGGCTTCCGCCTGGCACGCTATAAAGATTAGGCTAACGGGGAAGATTCCACCATGATCACTCTCACTCTTCCGGTACCACTGGCCCGGTTCGTCCAGGACGCCGGGTCAGCAAACCACGTACGGCCGAGATCAGTGACTCTCCACGCCAACAACTGGCCTGAGATAGTAGGTCAGATGCGCGAGCGTTTCCCGCTGCTGGCCGAGCGCGTACTGAATTCTTCCGGCGGTCTTGCCCCCGGTTTTGTCCTGGTAATCAATGACCAGGCGATGTCGACGAGGGACACCTGTAAATACGAAGTCGGGGACGGCGACGAGATCACTCTCATCCCCGCGCTCGCGGGCGGCTGACCCACACACCGCGGCCGTCTTCCAGTCCGCCCGGCGATTACCGTGGCCGCCCGGCCGGTTGCGATCCGCAGAGCGGTGTTCGCCCAGACACTCTCACAGCCGTCTCAGCCAGCGCTTCAGTGCGATGAGTCAATGAGCCCGCACTCGGTCAACGCGTCAAGTACGGCATGCGAGCCATCGACCATGGACAAACGCTGAACCAGCACTACACGGATGCCCAGGACAGCAGCGCCGCCGTCTGTCGCCTCATCATCACCAATCATCAGCGTTCGCTCAGGACGGGCGCCTATACGTTGGCAAGCGATGCGGAATATTCTTGGATCCGGCTTGGTAACGCCCTCTACGTATGACATCACGACCTCTGAGACGAGGCGACTGGCCCGATAACGGCGCAGGACGGCACGGATATCCAACGATATGTTGCTGACTATTGCCACCCGGAGATGTGCACGAGCCAGCAGGCGCAGTGCCCGCAGGGTGTCGGGGTATGGCTGCCAGCATGAAGGATTAATCATCTGACCGTAGAGGATCTCAGCGACGCCAGGGCGGTCGGCACCAACCGCCCGTAACAGCGCTAGATAAGCCAGGCGATGTCGCCATGGGTCCAGATCGCGCTTTTCCCATGCAGCGAACATCTCCGATGGCAGCATTCCGGCACGCTGGTCAAGGCTACCGATATGACCGGTGACCGCAGCGATTTGGTGTGCGTCTGCCACGCTCATGGTAGCGGTCAGTTCGTCCAGCCAGCCAGGCTCACACTGATACTTGAAAAGAGTTCCGGAAAAGTCAAACATTACGCCCTCAATCTCAGCCATACGCCGATCGTATCCAAGGCGGTGTAGGTGATGTGTCTATGCTGGCTAATGCTCCAGCACACCGGGCGCTGACCGCGGAGGTGACCGCGATGTGCGTCATCACCGGCGTCCTGTTCCCGGACCAGGGCTATGACATGATCCTGGCCAGGACGTTCGGGATGCCGGGCGTCCCGGTGAAGCCGGGCGCTGTGACCCCGTCTGGCCCTGCGCTGTCGAAGGCCCGCGTGCTGCTGGGCGAGCAGGTCATGCGGAAGATCTTCGAGCTGGACGCGGCCCGCGGCGACGTGGAGCCGGGCATCGGCGCGACCTGGCACGGCATGGAGACCACCGGCATGGACGGCACGACCATCGAGCTGTTCAATGACGATGAGCTCGCGGACGCGTTCGGGGTGCCCGCGTGCGGCACCAAGCCGAAGATCCGGATCGCCGCGCACGCGCGCACCGGATCCCGCCGCTGGATCGCCGCCGCGATCGGCGGCTACCACGACGGGGAGAACACCCTGGCTGATGAGCTGGAGGACAGTGTCGGTAAGCATGACCAGATTAGGCCGACCATTCCCTGGCTCATCAGGCCGCCGTCAGCGACTCCGCCACCACGACCGGCATAATCGGCAGGTCGGCGCAATGCGCCATCGCTTCGTACCCCGGCCTCCCCCTGAGTCCGGGCGTGCGCCTGCCTATCGGCGTCGGCCTGTGCCGCTGCGAACGCAGCCGGCGACAGCGATAGCCAGACAATGACCGCCCCTGCTGCCTGGAACGCTGTGATCATGACCCAGACGCCGCGCAGGCTCCAGTGCGAGGCGACGAAGCCGCCAGCCAGGGCACCGATGGGCATGACACCCCACCCGAGCGCTCGATGGCTGGTCAGCACCCGACCGAGCAGGCTGGATGGCGTGAGGGTCTGCCTGGCCGATTGCGAGCACACGCCCCACAGCAGGGTCATGGCGGTGAGCACGATCAGCACTCCGCCGATCAGCGGCGGCCACGGCGGACCGATGGTCATCACGAGCTGGGTGAGCGCGACGGTGCTCTGCGCGATACGCATCGACCAGGCATAGCCAAGCCTGGTCACGACGCGCTGCACGACGAAAGAGGCGGCCACCCAGCCGAATGCCAGGCAGGCCAGCAGGCCGCCATAGCCGACGGGGCCGAGGTGCAGTAGCTGCCTGGAGTAAAGGACGAGCATCGCCGTCCCCGCACTCCCCGCGAACGAGCCGAGTGCCACGGTGATCGTGATTGCCCGGAGCACTGGCGTCGCGATCAGATATCTCAGCCCATCGGCTATGCCACGCCATGGGCTTTCCTTCGCGGCGGATGTCTGAGCGGACGGTATGCCGCGGGCCAGTGCCACCGCGCAAGCCGCGGCCACGCACGCGGCCCAGCCAGGTACTCCGGCGCCGACGCCGATCAGCGCGCCGGTGAGCGGCGGCACGACGAACTGCACGACTCCGCGGTCGATGACCTGAAGCCTGGTGTTCGCCGCCGCCAGTCGCTGCTGCGGCACGATGTGCGGCACGATGGTGCCGCTGACCCCGTCGCCGAGCACCTGCGAAGAGGTGACAAGGAACGCCACGGTCATCAGCAGTGGCAGGCTCAGCCAGCCGGTCGATCCGGCGGCGGCGAGCACTGCGGCCGCGGCCACCTGGATGGCGTAAGCGCAGACCAGGATCGTGGAGCGCCGCACCCGGTCGATGAGCAGGCCAGCGAAGAGCGAGAAAAGCAGCCATGGTAGCTGGCCGGCAACGCTGACCAGTGAGACCGAACGCGGGTCCGTCGTGATCGTCACGGTGAGCAGCGGCACGGCCGCCAGCATCAGCCCTTCGCTGGCCGATCCGGAGATCGCCACGGCCTGCAGTCGCAGCCAGCTGTCCCGCAGCAGCCGCGAGCTGAGCCGCTGTCCTCGCTCGCTCGTCACGGGCGCCGTCGCGACCGGCAGCTCGCCGCGCCAGGGAGCGGGAGGTCGGCGTGGTACGGTCTGATGTCGTGTTCAGCGTGGAAGAGCGCGAGCGTTTGTGCGCCTCGCTGGTCTCGGCCGCGCGGGCCGATCCAAGCGTGACAGCAGTCGCGCTCACCGGGTCCGCTGCTACCGGCAAGCAGGACAGGTGGTCCGACATCGACCTGGCGCTGCGGCTCGATGCCAGCGCGGACGAGTCCCACGTGCTTGCCGACTGGACCAGGCGCATGTACGGCGAGCATGACGCCGTACATCACCTTGACGTCTGGCGTGGCGAAACGCGTTTCCGCGTGTTCCTGCTCGCCAGCACCATGCAGGTTGATATCGCATTCTGGGCGTGGGCTAAGTTCAGTGCCACGGGGCCAGCCTTTCGGTTACTATTCGGCGGTGCCAACGAGCTGCCGATTCCCGGACCGTCGGCTGCGGCTGAACTGGTCGGCACTGGCTGGCTGCACGCATTGCATGCCAGATCAAGCATCGCACGAGGCCGCGTGTGGCAGGCCGAATACATGGTGAGCGGACTTCGTGATCGGACACTGGCACTCGCGAGCCTCCGCCACGGACTTCCTGTGCCGCACGCACGCGGAGCCGATGATCTGCCACCCGATCTCACGGAAGTGCTCATCGGCACGCTCGCCCGCTCGCTCGACCTCACCGAGCTGACCCGGGCGTTCGGTACCGCAGTGGAAGCGCTCATCACGGAGGCCCACTATGCCGATCCCGCCCTCACCGACCGGATCACTCCCGTGCTGCGTCAGCTAGTCCTTGACCTGTCCGCAGGGCTCGACTGATGACTCCCCGGCGCGCGGGCGGTCATCGCCGCCGTCGATGGCCGCCGGAACGCTTCCCGCTGGCTGGTCGGGCTGGCGTGCGGCCTGCGCCAGGGCGAGTCGCTCGGGCGGCGCTGGCGGTACGTCGACCTGGACACGGGCGAGATGCGGATCTGGGACCAGTTGCAGCGGCTGTCGTGGCGGCACGGGTGCGCGGACGTGGCCGCGTGCACGAGGCAGCGCCACCGCCAGGCGTGCCCGAAGCGGTGCCCGAAGGCCGCGCGGAAGTCCGGCCGCCGTCACGTGTGCGTCCCGGCCGGTGACAAGCGGGCCTGCCGCCCGGACTGGTGGCGATCCTGCGCGCTCACCGTGACGCGCAGTACCAGGAGATGCTGCTCGCCACGAACCTGCGGGAAGACCGCGACCTCGTGTGGTGCCAGCCGAACGGCCGCCCGGCTGACCCCCGCGCCGACTGGCAGGAATGGTCCGGCATCCTCGCGGCGGCTGGGCTGCCGCATCTCGGCGTGCACGGGATGCGGCACTCCGCAGCGACCATCGCGCTCCACGAGGGCGTCAGCCTTCCGGTCGTCCAGGAGATGCTCGGTCATTCCGATATCCGGGTTACCCGCGCCTACGTGCACGTGTCGTCGCCGCTCGCGGGCGACGCCGCGGCGCGCGTGGGAACGGCGCTCTTCGGGCCTACTGCTATGAAAACTGCTACGAGGAGCCGGTGAACGCCTGCTGGTGCGCCAGCGTAAACGCTGGTCAGACCTGGAGCCGCCTGTCGGAATCGAACCGACGACCTGTTCATTACGAGTGAACCGCTCTGCCGACTGAGCTAAGGCGGCGTGCCGCCCGTGAAGGCGACAGCGCAGCGAGTCTACCGGTTCTCCGGGGGTTCCTGCCGCCGGACATGGGTTGCTTCGTACGCCTGCCGCGAACCGCATACGCTAGCCCGCGGGCAAGCGCAGCGCGTGCCGGTCTCGGCCACCCTGACGATCACCGCGTCGGCAGGAACGCTGTAGCCGACGACGGTCCCGGCGCCCTCAGGCGACTCGACGGCGGAGCCGAGCTTCGGCGCCCGTTCCTTGAAGTCCAGGTACAGCGGATGCTCGTACTTCAGGCAGCACATCAGCCGGCCGCAGGCCCCCGCGATCCGCATCGGGTTCACCGGAAGATCCTGTTCCTTGGCCATCCTGATGGAGACCGGTTCGAAGTCCTTGAGGAACGTGGCACAGCACAGGTCCCGGCCGCACGGGCCGATGCCGCCCTGCAGCCTGGCCTCCTCCCGGGACCCGACCTGGCGCAGTTCGACCCTGGACCGCAGCCGGACTATCAGGTCGCGGACCAGCGCGCGGAAGTCGACCCGGCCGGGGGCACTGAAGTAGATGACCAGCAGGCCGGTCGCCGCGATGTAGTCCACGGCGATGACCTTCATCGGCAGCCCGTGCTCGCGGACCAGTCGCCGCGTCGCGACGCGTGCTTCTGCTCGCACGGCCCGGCTCGCTCTGTCCCGCGCGAGGTCTTCCTCGGTGGCCAGGCCGGCACAGGCCGGCAAGCCGCCGATGTCCTCGTCGATCCACTGCGGTGCCCAGATGCACTCGGCGACTTCCGGGCCGGTCTGAGTGGGGACAAGTACCTTGTCGCCGACAGCGGGACGGAACGCCCCCGGATCGAGGTAATGCAGACGGCCGGACCGCTCGAAACTGACCGCCATCATCATGACCACAACTTCAGGTTACGGCCCGATTACAGCAACGGCACCCCGAGCACCGGCCTTTCTTTCGTGATCGTGGTCGTTTCTCAGTAATCACGACTGAGAAACGACCACGATCACCAAGTCAGCTAGTTTCAGGCGCCGGGGCGGCCAGCCAGGGCAATCGTCATCTCCTCGACGGCGAGCAGCGGCGCGACGCTGGCGGCCAGCCGCTCCCGGCACTTCATGACCGATTCGATCTTGCGCACCGTCGCATACGGCGTCGAAGCCTCAGCCAGCCTGCGCAGATCCGCCGCCCGCACGGCATTGGCGAGTTCGACGTCAGCGCCGAACTGGACGGCAAGCACGTCCCGGTAGAACGCAGCCAGATCGAGCAGCGCCAGGTCCAGCGAGTCGCGCTTGATCCTGGTGGCACGCGACTTCTGGCGGTCCTCGAGTTCCTTGAGGGCGCCCGCCGCGCCCCTGATCGCGGTCGCGACGCCCTTGCCGGTCGACCCCTCGCCGAACGCCTGGCGCAAGGCCTCCCGCTCTGGCGCGTCGAGCCGTTCCGTGGTCGCCGCCGCATCTGCCTCGGCAGCCTTCACCAGCGCGGCGGCCGCCGCGAGCGCTTCGGCCAGGCCCGTGACCCGTAGCGGGATCTCCAGCACATCCACCCGGCGCTGCGCTGCCTGCGGATCGGTTGCCAGCCGCCGTGCCCGGCCGATGTGGCCGAGCGACGCCCGCGCTGCCGTGACCGCCTGCTCCGCGCCGACGCCCTCCCGCTCCAAGACGGCGGCCACCGCGGTTGTCGGTGGTGTCCGGAGCGTGATCAGCCTGCACCTGGACCTGATCGTGATCGGCAGGTCAGCCGCCGAGGGCGCGCAGAGCAGCCAGATGGTACGCGGCGACGGTTCCTCGATGGCCTTGAGCAGCGCGTTGGCTGCCTGCTCGGTCGCCCGGTCGGCATCTTCGAACAGCACCACCCGCCACCTGCCGTACACCGGCGAGGACGCTGCCTTGAGCACCAGGCCCCTGGTCTGCTTGACGCCGTAGGACAGCCCGTCCGGCCGGACTAGCAGCAGATCGGCGTGCGTGCCGACGGCGACCTGATGGCAGGACGGGCACTGCCCGCAGCCCTGCCGTCCGCAGAGCAACGCGGCGGCGAAGGCCCGCGCCGCGACCGATCGGCCAGAACCTGGTGGCCCGGTGAAGAGCCAGGCATGGGTAAGCCCGCGGATCGCGTCACCCGATCCCGCCTGTGCCGCGGCGCGCAACTGCGCCACCACCGGGTCCTGCCCGGCAAGCTGGTCGAAGACTGCCCACTCGGTCATTCGCTGATCACCGGCAGCGAGCCGGTGATCTCCTCGGCCCGTTCTGGCACCGGGTCCGGCAGTAGTTCGCGCACGGCGGCCTGGATGGCCCTGCTGATCTGTGACGGGTCCTTGCTGGCATCCAGCACAAGGTAGCGGTCTGGCTCGGCCTTCGCCAGCGCCAGGAACGTGGCGCGGACGCTGTCGTGGAACTCCTCGGGTTCGGCTTCGAGCCGGTCCGCCGAGCGCGCCCGGCGGTTCAGCCCGGCGGCGGGCGGCAGGTCGAGCAAGAAGGTGAGGTCGGGTACCAGTCCGCCGGTGGCGAGTTCGTTGATCTGCCTGATCGCGTCGGCCGGAAGTCGGCGGCCGCCACCCTGGTAAGCCAGGGATGAGTCGACGTACCTGTCGGTGACCACTACCGTGCCGCGAGCGAGCGCCGGCCCGATGACGGAGGCCACGTGCTCTGCCCGGTCGGCCGCGTACATCATCGCCTCGGCCCAGGGCGACAGACCGGTATGCGCGGTATCGAGCAGCAGCGCGCGCAGCCGCATGCCGATCTTGGTGGCCCCGGGTTCGTGCGTCGCGAGCACGTCGTAGCCGTTCTCCCTGAGCCAGATCGCCAGCAGCCTGGCCTGAGTCGACTTACCTGAGCCTTCACCGCCCTCGAACGCGAGCAGCAGTCCGTGGCCCCTCTGGTGGTCATCCTCGCCCGCGGCAGGCCGCGGCGGCGAGTACGGCAGCGGCCTGCCGCGCACAGCCGCGACCAGGTCAGGCATCAGCGGCATGCCCGGGCGGTCGTCCATCTGCCGGTAGGAGATGAGGCCGAGCACCATGGCCACGGCCGCCGCCAGGAGCAGCACGACGTTGTTGCCGACCGCGTTGTACTTCACGTGCCCGATGGCCACGTTGTTCGAGCCGGTGACCGCCCCGACCGTGGTGGTGAACAGGGCCGCAAGCAGCGGCGCGAAGGCGATCACCGCGAACATGATCACCCGGATCGCCGATTGCAGGAACGCGAACGTGCGGCCCCGCGTGTCGTCGTCGACCTCGCGGCCGATGATCGTGTACCCGGTGACGTAGGCGACCCCGGCGCAGATCCCGAGCAGGACGAGCAAGAACGCCACGGACGGCCAGTTCGGGATCAGCGCGATCAGCGCAAGCGGCACCCCGGCGACCGCGATGGCCAGGCCGAACAGCCTCCGCCTGCTGAAACTGCCCAGCAGCCGCACGCCCACCGACATGCCGGCCGCCAGGCCAAGGAAGATGGCCGTAAAGACGAATCCCCAGCCGGTCGCTCCGCCGCCGAGCGTATTGGCCACGTAACCGTAGCCGAGGCCGACGACGACACCAGCGGCGGCGAATGCCCCGGTCATGCCGACCGTGATGCCCCGGACAATCCGGTTCTGCCCGGCGAACCGCCACCCGGCCCAGATCGACTTGGCCACCGAAGGCACCGAGATCGGCTCGCCCGCGTGCCGGTGCGGCAGATCCCGCAGCGAGTAGACCGTGACCGCGGAGATGACGAAGGTCACCACGTTCAGGTACAGGGCCAGGCTGACCTGGCCGCTGTGCGGGTTGGCGAAATAACTCGAGTGCCTGCCCAGTGCCCGGCTGATCGAGGCGAGCATGGCGAACAGCAGGGAGGCTATCGGTGCCGTGCCGTAAGTGGTCAGCAGGCTGTACTGGTTGGCCTCTTCCAGCTTGTTCGGCGGCACCAGGTTCGGTATCGACGCGTCCTTGGCGGGAGTCCAGAACAGGGATGCGCACGAGGCAAGGAATTGCGCGGCATAGAGCCACGTCAACTGGTTGGCGAAGCCGAACGCGAGGTTCAGCGGAATCGACAGGTAGAGGACCGCGCGGACGACGTCGCCGGTCACCATGTTGATCCTGCGGTCCAGTCGGTCCGCCATCGCACCAGCTACCGGGCCGAACAGCAGGTAAGGCAACAGCGAGCTGATCCAGACACCGCTGACCGCGACGGCACCGGCTGTCTCCTGGACACGCTTGCCGGTCAGCGAGTACGCGAGCGCGGACAGCGCGAGCAGGCTCAGCCAGTCCCCAAGGCTGGACAGCGACGTGGCGACCCACAGCCGCCTGAATGACTTGATCGACAGCACGCCCCCGCCGCGCCGCCCCAAAGGGGACCTAATGCTCATCGTGCAAGGCTATCCACAGACCGGCCCGCGTACTTGCGCTGCGTACCATGAGCCCCGTTTTAGCCAACTATGCATCAGCTGACTGGTCGCCGGAAGCTCCTGCCTTGCTCGACCCGGGGGCGGACTTCTTCGACCGCGCGGAACCAGCCGGCGTAATTGACTTCCGCACGGCCCCGCCGGCCGACCGCGCGGCACCAGATTTGGCCGTGCCAGATTTGGCCGTGCCCGATCTGGCGGACTTGGCCGCACCGGTCTTGGCAGCACCCGCACCCGTCTTGGCAGCACCGGTCTTGGCAGCGCCGGTCTTGGCAGCACCCGTCTTGGCAGCGCCGGACCGCGCGGCACCAGCGGTCCTGCGCTTGGGTGCCGGGCCCGAGGCCCGGCGCTCGGCGAGCAGTTCGATCGCCCGCTGCAGGGTGATGGATTCGGCCATGTCTCCCTTGCGCAGGGATGCGTTGGTCTCGCCGTCGGTGACGTACGGGCCGAACCGGCCTTCGCGCAGCACGATCGGCTTGCCGCTGGTGGTGTCGTCACCGAGTTCGCGCAGCGGCGGCGCGGCCGAACCGGCCGCGCGCCCGCGCGGCTTCGGCTGGGCGAACAGCTCCCTGGCCTGGTCCAGCGTCAGCGTGAACAGTTGCTCGTCGGACTCAAGCGACCGGCTGTCGGTGCCCTTCTTGACGTAGGGACCGTACCGCCCGTTCTGCACGGTGACCGGTTCGCCGTCGATCTCGCCGATCGCCCTGGGCAGGGTCAGCAGCCGGAGCGCGTCGTCCAGCGTGACGCTGTCCAGGTCCATCACCTTGAGCAGTGACGCGGTCCTGGGCTTCGCCGACGCGGGCGCGTCCTCGCCGAGCACTTCGGTCACGTACGGGCCGAACCGGCCGGCCCTGGCCACGATCGTCAGCCCGGTACCCGGGTCGCTGCCCAGGATCTTGTCGCCGCTTGGCCGCTCCAGGAGCTCGCTGGCAAGCTCGGCGGTCAGCTCGTCGGGAGGCGTTCCCTCGGGAACGTTGACGCGCTGCCCGTCCCGCTCCAGGTACGGCCCGTACCTGCCGACCCGGATCACGATGTCGGTGCCGACCAGCGGGAACGAGCTCACGTCCCGCGCGTCGATCTCGCCGAGATCGCTGACCAGGTCCTTGAGCCCCTCCTCGTGGTGACCGTTCTCCCCCTCTGAGCCGAAGTAGAACCGGCGCAGCCAGGGCACCCGGCCAGCCTCGCCCCTGGCGATCTCGTCGAGCGCCGCTTCCATCCTGGCGGTGAACTCGTAGTCGACCAGGTGCGTGAAGTGCCGTTCGAGCAGCGTCACCACGGCGAACGCCACGAACGAGGGGACCAGGGCAGTGCCCTTCTTGAACACGTACCCGCGGTCCAGGATGGTGCCGATGATCGACGCGTACGTCGACGGCCGGCCGATCTCGCGGTCTTCCAGCTCCTTGATCAGCGACGCCTCGGTGTACCTGGCGGGCGCTCTGGTCGCGTGCTCTGCCGCGGCCAGGGCGAGCACGGTCAGCGGATCCCGTTCGGCCAGCGGCGGCAGCCGGCGCTCCCGGTCGTCGCGGTCGGTGCCGTCGGCCTCCTCGACGTCTTCCACGTAAGCCTTGAGGAAGCCGTAGAACGTGATGATCTTGCCGGAGGCGCCGAACTCCGCCTCCTCCCCGGCGCTGGAAAGCCCGGCGACCCGGACCGAGACCGACTCCCCGACAGCGTCCTTCATCTGCGAGGCGACGGTGCGCTTCCATACCAGCTCGTACAGCCTCAGCTCGTCGCCAGACAGGCCAGCCTGGGCCGGAGTGCGGAAGCTATCACCGGCTGGCCTGATCGCCTCGTGCGCCTCCTGGGCGCTCTTGACCTTGCTCGCGTAGACCCGGGGCGCATCCGGGAGGTATTCCGCGCCGTAAAGCTCCCGCGCCTGGGCTCTGGCCGCCGTGATCGCCGTCTGGGACAGCGTCACCGAGTCGGTCCGCATATAAGTGATATGACCGTTCTCATACAGGCGTTGCGCTACCTGCATCGTGTACTTGGCCGAGAAGCCAAGCTTGCGGGAGGCTTCCTGCTGCAGCGTGGTCGTGCGGAACGGCGCGTACGGCGACCGGCGGTAGGGCTTGCGTTCTACTGATTTCACCGCGAACGCAGCGCCACCAAGCCGGTCCGCCAGGGCAGCCGCGGCCGCGCCGTCCAGATGCAGGACCTGCGCCGTGGCGTGATCCGCGCCGTCGGCGGCACCGGCCTTAGCGTTCGCCGCGCCCGCCGCGGACCGCAGCTCGCCGGTCGGGGCGAAGTCACGGCCCTGGGCGATCCTGCGCCCGTCCAGGGCGACGAGGGTCGCGGTGAACGAGCTGACGCCCTGGTCCGGGTCCTGTCCTTGCTGGGTCGCGAAGTCGGCTTCGAGGTCCCAGTACCGGGCCGGCCGGAAGGCGATCCGTTCCCGTTCCCTGTCGACCACCAGCCGGACTGCCACGGACTGGACCCGGCCAGCCGAGAGCTGCGGCATGACCTTCTTCCACAGCACCGGAGAGACTTCATAGCCGTAGAGCCGGTCCAGGACGCGGCGGGTCTGGTACGCCTCGACGAGGCCGTTGTCCATTTCGCGCGGGCTGGCAACAGCAGCGGCGATCGCCTCGGGCGTGATCTCGTGGAAGACCATCCGCTTGGCGGGCACCTTCGGCTTGAGTTCCTCGATCAGGTGCCAGGCGATGGCCTCGCCCTCGCGGTCCTCGTCGGTAGCGAGCAGGAGTTCGTCGGCGTCCTTCAGCAGTTGCTTGAGCTTGCTGACCTGCTGGCGCTTGTCCGCGTTCACCACGTACAGCGGCTCGAAATCCGCATCGATGTTCACGCCGAGCCGAGCCCATGGCTCTTTGCGCAGTTTATCGGGAACGTCCGCCGCGCTGCCTGGCATGTCACGAATGTGACCAATGCTCGATTCGACGACATATTCCTTGCCGAGATAGCCGGCGATAGTCCGCGCCTTGGCCGGAGATTCGACGATGACAAGCCGCCTGGCACCGCTCTTCGCGGTCGCCGTGCCTGCCTTGCCGCTCCGCGCTGCGGAACTCGTCTTTGCTGCCACGCTCTCTCTACCTCACATCTCGCCGAGACCAGGAGGCTACCGCAGGCGGCCGGCTGGCTCTGCGACTGTCGAGCAATCGCTCGCCTCTGGCACCGAACGCGCTCCCGCTCTAGCGGATTCCCTCACGCCGATTGAATCATCGTCGCAAGCGCGCACAATAAGTGGTGATGGCGGAGTACTCCTACCTCGTGCTCAACCTGCCGCGCGGAACGTCCAGGGACGTCGCGCGGCAGATCCTCACGGACCACGCCGAGTACGGCAACTGGGAACTGGCCAGGATGCGGCTGTATGCCGACGGTAGCCGTACCGCGACTCTCCGCCGCAAGATTATCCGGCCCAGCCTGACCACCCGGCGAGCCGGGCGGGCTGACGGGTTGTTCTGGCGGGCCTAGGCCAGGCCCGCTTCCGCCTCGTGATCAGGTTGCCCGCCGGGGCTAGGCCACTGCCCGGCCGACGACGAACGGCTTCCTGGCCGCTCCCCGACTGGCCGCAGCCGGCTTCCTGCTGAGCGTGAAGGCGTTGAACTGCGTGGGGGGCGCCGCATGCCGCGGCGTCGTCTTGTGGCCGACGACCTTATGACCAGGCAACCTGTGCTTGCTGCGGTATCCGCTCGTCGGCTGGCTGTCACCGGACTCGGCTGGTCCCCAGAAGCCCTCGTCAGGCTCGCGGTGCCCGGCTGGCTGCTGCCGCTCGCGGGCCGGCGGCTCTGCCGGGCGGGATGGCTGCTCCTCCAGGGCTGCTTGCTGCGGCTCAGGAGGCACCAGCATGTCACCGGACGGAGGCACTGGGTCGGCGTCGTCGCCTAGCATGCCGGCGACCATCGCGGCCAGCTGCCGCCGCAGGCGCGAGAGCCGGCTGCCATTGAGCGGAGCCGAGCCGGCCGCCCGGGCCAAGCCGATGTCGATGCCGCTGCCCGAAGTGAACGGAGTAGGTGCCGCCGCCGTACGTACCGCCGCCAGGCCCGTCAAGGTCTTCATCACCGCTCCTGCCTCGGTCGTGGACCTTGCCAGGTTCCGGTTACGGCGGCCACGGCCAGGCGTGGTAGCGCCACGGCCGTGGCCGCCGGAGCGGAACCCTTCCCGCTGCCGGACACGAGGATCAAGCAGCCGGACTGCCAGGCCGGCGCACAAGGCGCAGCGCCGCCCGCTCGCGCTCCGCGTTCGGGCGACGGCCCACCGGGGCCCTGGAGCTGATCCGACAGCACAGCCAACCCTCCTCGCTGGAAGCCGGCCACGTACGAGACTGCTGACTAAAGGCGTAGTGGAAGGGGTACGCCCCCTAAGTCAGCCCCGCACAATGCGTAACCATAACACTACTCACGGTTGGCATTGGTCAAACGGCCAAACAGCGCGGCGGGTCCCGACTAATCCTTAGTGATCGGACCTCGGGTTCCGCCTCGCCATTTACCCAGCTAGCTGCGAAAACACGTGTCACAGGCGCCTTACTCTCGCTATAGCGGCAGCAGGGAGCCCGGGACGCGATGGTCGGCGTGGTGGTCCGCGGTCAGCACAGGTCGATGAAGTTGTCGAGCACCCGGGTACCGAACTCAAGCGCTGCCACCGGGACCCGCTCGTCGACTCCGTGGAAGAGGCCGGCGAAGTCCAGTTCGGGCGGCAGCTGCAACGGGGTGAACCCGAAGCACCGGATGCCCAGCCTGCTGAACGCCTTGGCGTCGGTGCCACCGGACAGGCAGTAAGGCACTACCTTCCCGTCCGGGTCGGCGCGCAGCAGCGCCGCGATCATCGCGTCGCACAGTTCCCCGTCGAACGTGGTCTCCAGGGCGACCGCGTTGTTCACGAATTCCCGCTGCACGGCGGGACCGAGCAACTCGTCGAGCTCGGCGAGGAACTCGTCCTCGTAACCGGGCAGGAACCGCCCGTCTAGCTGTGCCGAGGCGGTCTGGGGAACCACGTTCACCTTGTAGCCGGCAGTCAGCATCGTGGGATTGGCGGTGTTGGTCAAGGTCGCACCCACCATGCGGGCGATCGGCCCGATCTTGGCGAGTAGCGCGGCGGTTTCGTCGCGCGAAAAACTGATTCCCAGCGCCTCGCAGGCGGCTTCGAGGAAGGCGGTAACCGACGACGTGAGCCGTACCGGCCACTCGTGCCGCCCGATCCGCGCGACAGCCTCGGCAAGTTCGGTGACCGCGTTGTCAGGCTGCAGCATGGAGCCGTGGCCGGCCGTGCCGCGGACCGTCAGGCGAAGCCAGGCGATCCCCTTCTCCGCCGTCTGGAGCAGGTACAGCCGCTGGCCGCCGATCGTCGTGCTGAAGCCGCCGACCTCGCCGATCGCCTCGGTGACGCCATCGAAGAGATCGGGCCGGTTGTCCACGAGCCAGCCAGCTCCGTGGTGACCGCCTGCTTCCTCGTCGGCCAGGAACGCCAGGACGATGTCCCGCGGCGGCCTGCGGCCCTCGCGCAGCCGCTGCCTGACCACGGCCAGCATCATCGCGTCCATATCCTTCATGTCGACCGCGCCGCGACCCCAGACGCAGCCTTCGGCGATCTCCCCGGACAGCGGGTGCACCCGCCAGTCAGCCGGGTCAGCCGGGACCACGTCCAGGTGGCCGTGGATCAGCAGCGCTGGCCTGGACGGGTCCTCGCCCGTGATCCTGGTCACGACGCTGGCCCGGCGCGGCCTGGATTCGAGCACAATCGGCTCAAGGCCGACCTCTGCGAGGAGCGCGGCCACGTGCTCGGCGGCCGCACGCTCACCGGGCCCTGAGTCGTCGCCCGGATTGATAGTGTCGATCCTGATCAGGTCGCTGGCCAGTCCGGCGACTTCCTGCTGCGCAGTGATACTCATCCGGCCATATTGTCATCTGGATTGTCATCTGGCGCGGCCGACCGTCGGTCGGTGTCTCGCACGGAGGTGCCCTGGTTTGCTATCGTGATGCGGCTGGGGCGGTCACGAGCCGCCGCCAGACGAGTCCGGGTGGCGGAATAGGCAGACGCGCTAGCTTGAGGTGCTAGTGCCCGTAAAGGGCATGGGGGTTCAAGTCCCCCCTCGGACACCAAAACCGGTGAGATTTCCCCAGACGCAGCTTTACTTGAACACTCCTGCGGGTGGCTTCCGGGCCGCCCGCCATCTGGCCAGCGGCCTGGCTCTCCCCTCGGGGAGGCGGCCGTGACTGCCTGCGTTATCGCTCCTGTCGTTCCCCCGGTGATCCGGGCGCCCGGCCGCGGGCGCGGCGGCCCGGCCGGGGCCCGGCGGCTGCCGCTGGCCGGTTCTCCCGCCAGCGCGGCGCTCGCCGGCGGCGTGGTTTACGGGCTCGGGCGGATCGATGCCTCGGGCCGGGTCGCCGGCCGCGCGGTCACCAGCGCGCTGGGCTGGGGTAACGGTGACCGGCTGACGATGACCGCGGAGTCGGGCGTCGTGGTCGCCCGCCGCGATCCCGGCGGGATGGTCACCTTGGCAGCGCGGCCGTACATCGTGATCCCGGCCGCGCTGCGCCGCCGCTGCGGGCTGCGGGCCGGTGACCGGGTGCTGCTGGCCGCGCTCCCTGGCGAGGACGCCCTGGCCGCCTACCCGCTGGCCGTGGTCGACCAGGCGATCCGGGCGCACCGCACAGCCGTGCCCGGGCCAGGGGGCCAGCCGTGACCGCCGCCGCGCGGGCGGGCACCTCGCAGCGGGACGCTGCCGAGGCGGCGCTTGTGCTGCTGGAGCGGATGGGCCTGTCGCCCGCCGACCTGCTGGCCGTCCCGCGCGAGCGGCCGGCGGCACCGACGTTCGCCGAGTACGTCCCGGTCGTGTCAGCGGCGGTCACCGCCGGGACGCGGAGGGCGTACGGCTCGTACTGGAACCGGGTCGTCGAGCACCGGGGCGGCCGGCGCCTGGACGAGCCCACGCCCTCGGAGGTCCGGCAGCTCATGGCTTACGTGCGGGCCAACGTGGTCGCCCGGCGTAACGCCCGAGGGGGGCGCAGCGCCGCCGAGCACCTGGTGGCCGCGCTGCGCTGCCTGTACCGGCGCGCGGAGGATGACGGGCTGATCGCGGAGGCGGACAACCCCGCCCGCAAGGTCGAAAAGCCCAGGCGGCTGCCATCGGCCCGGCGGGCCGTGCCGGACACGCGGCTGGCGGAGATCAACGAGGTCGCGGCCGCCACGGGCAACGACCCCGAACTGGACACGCTGCTGCTGCGGCTGCACACCGAGACCGCCTGCCGGCGCGGCGGCGCCCTCGGGCTGCGCCCGGCCGATCTCGACCCGGACCAGTGCCTGATCCTGCTGCGGGAAAAGGGCGGGACAGTGCGGTGGCAGCCGGTCTCCCCCACGCTCATGGCCCGGCTCGTCCGCCATGGCCAGGAGCGGAACGCCCCCCGTCAGGGCCGACTGCTGCGCTACGCCGACGGCCGGCCGATCACCAGCCGCCGGTATGACCACCTGTGGACCCGGATCGGGAGACAACTGCCGTGGGTACGGACCCAGCAGATCAGCACCCACTGGATCAGGCATACCACCCTGACCTGGGTCGAGCGGAACTTCGGCTACGGCGTCGCTCAGGCGTACGCCGGCCACGCCGGCTCGGGCGGCGACGCCGGCGCTACTTCGACCTATGTCCGGGCCAGCGTGAGCGAAGTCGCCGCCGCGCTGGCCGCGCTCACCGGAGAACCCCATCCCCTGGCCACCCAGGAAGGGTGGTGAGCCGCATGGCTAAGCACGCGGGTAAGGCCAGCGTAAGACCCGGCTACGCGGCCGGGCCGTTCGGGACGGGCGGCACGTGGATCGTCCCGCTAGCCGGCGGGCACGGCGCGGAAGGAGCCTCCCGTGATTCCGGCCACTGAGCAGACCGGCGCAAGCGGTGAGGATGGCGGGCCCGGCGCGGTCATGACCGGAGTGATCGCGCGCTGTCCTGGCGAGATGGCGGGCCAGGCCCGGATACCGGCCCTGGAAGCCGGTTCCGCTCTCCTACCCGGTCCCGCCGGGACCGGGGCTGCCATGCTGGCAGGGCAAGAGCCAGGCGGCCATCACGGCGGCGGCTCCGCTCCTGACTTGCGCCGGTCAGGGGCATACCGGGAACGCCGCGCGCCGAAGTCCTGGCCGCTGATCCTGCTGGCGGTGCCGGCGACCGTGGCGGTGTGGTCGGGGTGGGTCCAACTCGGTCAGATGACCGGGTTCGGGCTCGTCCGGCCGTTCCCTGGCCTGTGGGATTCGTTCGAGGTCAACACGGCGATCACACTGCCGATCGGGGTGGAGGCGTACGGGGCGTTCGCGCTGGGCACCTGGCTGTCGTCCGGGACGCGGACCAGCGCGCGGACCCGCCGCTACGCGATGTGGTCGGCGATCGGGTCGCTGCTGCTGGGCATGGCAGGGCAGGTCGCCTACCACCTGATGTCGCAGGCTCACATGGCCCGCGCGCCCTGGGCCATCACCACCGGGGTCGCGTGCCTGCCGGTCCTGCTTCTCGGAATGGCGGCCGCGCTGGCCCACATGCGCCACGCCGACGCCCACCAGGAGGACCATGACGACGCACGGCACCAGGCCCCCGCTGCGACCATCCGGCCCACCGGGAGCGGCCCGGGCCGGGACCTGACGGAGCAAGGAACGCCGGCACCGGGCCAGCCCTGCCCGCCGGGTGACACGACACCTCCTGCGGGCACGCCATCTGACGAAGCTGACTGCGTCGAGACCAAGCGGCTTGAGGTAGCGCGGGTGACCGCGCTCCAGCTCGTCAGCACCGGGGTGCGGGTATCCCGCCGGACCCTGCGCGACGCGGGCCTGCGCGGCTCCAACGCCGAACTGGGTGCCCTGGTCAAGGCTGTCAGCGCCGAACTCGACCGCGACGACGACGATCAGCAGGAACCAGGCCCCTGCCCTCCACGCGGCCGTGCGCGGGGAACGGGGGCCATGCCTGCTCACGTCCCGCATGACAACCGCGAACCTATCTGAAGGAGTGTCCTGATGACTGAGTATGAGGAACTGCTGAGCGGCGCCGTGTCGGGCCTGCGCGGCGGCGGGCTTGCAGCAGCGATCGGCGCGGCGGCGAGCGTGTTCGAGGCGATCCGCCTCAGCGCCGACGCGTACGCCGGCACCGAGCCTGAACTGTTCGCCACCTGGCTGATGACAGCCGCCGAGGCAGCCGACGGCCGGGACGCGCTGCTCCGCCCGGCGCCGGAACGATCCGCCCCGCTGGTCCCGGCGCCAGGCATCGCCGCGGGCCAGCTCGCCAGGCTGGCGCGGGCACTGACGGACCTCCTGGCCGAGGCAAGCGGCCGTGCGGGCGATCCAGCCGACGTGGCGGCCTGCGAGCGGGCAGCGGCGTGCGCCGAGCGCATCCATGACCTGCTAGCCCAGGACACGTCATGACCGCGACCCTTGGTGACTTGCTGAACCGTGCCAGCGAGCCGTTGTCGGAGGCGGCGAGCATCCGCGATCTGCCCTCGTCCACGGTGGTTGTCGCGAGCATGCGGCTGCGTACGGTTGTTGAAGCGATGTCGCGCTATGTTGCCAATCCGCACGCTTACCCCGAGTCGTCGGCCGCGGCACGCGCTTCAGCGCGGATGTTCCGGGCCTCCAGGAACCTGGCGCGTGCTGCGGAGGCAGGCCGCAACCTGCCCGGTCCCGGCGCGGCGCATCCGTTGCCGGCGCGGATTGAGACCAGCGTTCCCGCGCTGATAGCCGGGCTGGACATGCTGGCAACGCACTACACCACAGATACGGATGGCTGGGTCTTGCCCCGGTCACCGTGGGCCGACGTGCTGGCCGTGCCGGCGACCCGGACAGCGCTGCTGGCCGAGGTCGCGGACATGGCCGCGATCATCGGCGCGGCATGCCGGGCACTGGCCGGCGTGCCATCGCCGGCGCTGCCGCAAGCGAGCCGCGAGGCGCTGCGTGCTGCTGGCTCGCAACTCCGCGCGCTCCTGCCCGGACCGGCCGGGGAGCCCGAATACCGGCAGCTCGTCCGGGCCGTGCCCGCTGCCATGGCGGCACCCCGCCAGACGCCGGATCAGCCGGAGCCCGTGGTCGAACTGTGCGAAGGGATCACGGCCAGCGCTGAGCGCATCCGGTCTCTCACCTGGCGGCCGGCCCCGGGCAGCCTCTGGCCGCCGTCGCCGTCGCTGAGCGCCTGGCGGTGGTCGGGTCACGCTTGCGCGATCACCGGGCGGATCAGCGAGCAGATCCTTGCTGGCCTGGCCGAGCGGAGCTCCGCTCTCGGGCTCATGTCGACGGGACCGGCGCTGTCGTACGCGGCGATCGCGGCTGGCACAGCCTGGAACGCATGGCGGCACACGGCGAGCATGGCGGCGCTGCTAACGGAAGCTGTGCCGTGGGAGGCTCCCGGTGCCCTCCGCGACGACCTGGACGACCTCATGATCCGGCTCGGCAGGCTTGCCTACGCGAACCCGATGTGGACCCCAGCGGCCAGTCAGCGGGCACCTCTGAAGGACCTGGCCGAGCTGGCGCCAGGCGCCGGTGACCTGCGGATAGTGCTCGCTGCGGTGCACCAGGCGACCGATTCGCTGGACCGCGTGGCAACGGCGGACCTGAATTCGGTGCGCTCAGCCGACCCCCGTCAGATCGTCCCGCAGGTCGCGGCGCAGGTTCCCGCGAGCGCGGCAGAGCTGGTCCGCATGTATGAGATGACCAGCCATGCCATGGGCCGAGCCGCGGCAGCCGTCGGCGTGCCAGCGGCCGCGGCCGGCACGCAAAGCTCGTTTCTGTCTGTCATGCGGGAAGTCCACCGGGCTGCCGCGGAGGCGACACCTGATCGACAGCGCGACCGCCTGCTGACCGCCATACAGGACAAACCGCCGGGTGTCGGGCCCGCGCTGTGGCGCGCTTCATTTCCGGGCCAGCTACCGTCCGCGCCGCACGCCGAAGAGCCGGCCCGGCAACCGGAAAGGGCGCGCCCGTCACCCAATCGCGCAACGCGTCTCACTGCATCCACGCAAACGCATCGATGAAGGGCCGCCCGGTGAGGGCGGCGACCAGCTCCGCGTTGTCCTGCTCCCGGTTCTGCGGCAGCGGGCCTCGATGAAGGACACGGCGTCAGGTGCTGTCGGCCTCTCGATTAGCGCTCCGTTAGGTCGGCGGCATTGCGAGGATTGTCGCCGTGCTGAAGTTCACGCTCGACCACAACTGCATCGTGGACATAGACGAAGACCGGCAGCCCGAAGCCCGGTGCCTGCGCTCATTGCTGGCCCGGCACGATGCTGGGGAAGACCGCGTGCGGCTCGTGGCCACCAGCGCGTCGGAGCGCCAGCAGGGCGGGCCTTACCTGGAGAACTTCAACCAGTTCCAGGACCGGCTCGCAGCCCTCGGACTGGGGCACCTGGAACTTCTCGCCCCGGTCGCAGTAGCAGACCTGTCGTACGTCGACTGGTGCGTGGCCGCCGGACCCGAGAGCATCTCGCTCCTAGAGCGCATTCACGGCGTGCTCTTCCCAGAAGAGGCATTCGAGCTTCAGGACGTGCTCGCCGCTGCGGGACCGAACGCCAATCCCGAGGTCATCGAGCGGAAATGGCGAAACCACGCGCTTGACGTGCACGCACTGTGGTGCCACATCCACTACGAGGGAGACGTCTTCGTCACTAGCGACGGCGTGTTCTTCAGACAGAGCAAGCGGCAGCCGCTCGCCAGCCTCGGGGCAGCCAGGATTCTCCGCCCCTGCGACGCGGCGCGCGCCAGGTGACCTAAGCCTCACGCGGTGCGCTGCCAGCCGACCGGCGCATCGGCCGGGACATCCGGCAGCGGGTCACCATGCCTCCAGATCAATCCGCAGTCGCGCCGCAGCACGCACACCAGCCGACCCAGCAGCGCAACGCACGTCACTGCAATCGCAGCCAGCAGTGCCAGGTAGTCCAGGGTCGGGCCGGGGATCGAGCAGGCGGTCCGGTCGAGCTCGTCGAGGGTCTTGGCCACAGGGAACGCAGCGTTGCGCATCCGGGTCCGCGCGTTGGAGGCGTCCCGGGCGACGATCTCGGCTTCGACCAGGGTGCGGAGCAGTTCCTCGGGTGCCCACCGCTTTGTTTTCGCGGTGATGAGGAGGTCGGGGCGAGCTGGCGCATCGCGGCGAGCTTGAGCCGGCGCAGTCCGGCGGCCAGGTCCGGGGCGAGCCGCGGGGCAGGCGCCGCAGCCATGCCAGGGCCGAATAGGTCACATGATCCGGCGAGATTCCTCGGCAGCCGATGCTCGATGTCATCGTTGGCGACCGGCTGGACGCGCTGCTCGATGAGGTAACGCTCAAGGCCGAGATGCTCGTTCTCAGCGCGGGAGGCGGCGGCGAGCCATGCGTGCACGCCAACACCCTGCACCGCCGGCCACGGGTCAAGGTCACGGTCGGTCTGCCGCCAGTCGAATAGCTTGTAGGCCAGGCGGCGGGCGCACGGCTCGCCGGCTTCGGACGGCCCCATCTCGACCTGCCGGGACCTCGGCGCGGAGGCGGCGGTTCGACGGATCAGCGCGGCGATCTTGTCGGGGGTTAGATTCATCGCCACTTCCGTTCAGCAGGCTGAAGCGGGTCAGGTTGATGCCGGTGCTCTTTGCGGGGGTGCCGCTCCGGCCGTTCGTGGGTGCGCACCGTGCCAGCCGCGTTTTTACGACGTACGGCGGGCTCCTCACTGCCACCCAGCCGGTGCCGGGGTCGATGCCGAGGAACTCCCACAGGCTCGCCGTGACCACCCTGCGGCCGGCGACGAGGACTCACCACTGCCAGCCACCGCCAGCCACGTCACCGCGCCGTTGCTGGCTGCCCTGCTCGCCGACCACACGTTCACCTACCTGATGAGGACCCGGCGAGGGGATGACGGCCAGCTAGAGACGTACCCGGAAGAAGCCACTCCAGGGGCTCAGTCCCTGGGCGCGGCGCTTGCCCCGGAAGACCTGGTCGGGCCTTCTGCCTCTTCGCGGCATCGCGGGTGCCCCTGTGCTGCGCCCTGACGGCACTTCGCTGGGCAGATCGGCTCCTGGGTGGCAATAAGACAGCGGCCTACTCCAACGACCGCCTCTGGTCAGCAACTGGCAACAACCTGCTGCTCGGCGGAGACATGGCCACCTGCACGGTCCTCGTGCGCCTCAACCCGAACGTACCAAGGCCGGAGGAGCGAACGGGGTTCAAGATCCCGAACCTCAATCAGTGGATTCTTGACCCGGCCAACCAGCGTCTCGTGCTGTGGCACGTACTGATCCTCGTAATTGACTGGATCTGCCAGGGAGCACCGCGGCAGCCAGGAATCACGATGCGCCAGTTCACCCCCTGGACGGAAGCGATCGGCGGATTCCTCACTCACCACCGCATCTGCGGCTTCCTCGGCAACGTCGACACCGTCCGCGACATCGATGACGAAAACGCCACCTGGACTGCGTTCCTGGCGCGGTGGCGCAAGATCAACGGCGACCGGTGGCTCACCTCGTATCAGGTGCGCCAGACGGCTGACGTACCTCAGTTCGGCGAGGGCCCGTGGGACGGGCTGTTCCTCACCGACTGGCGCGGCAAGCTGCTTAGCGAGGTCGCGCTCGGCAAGCGGCTCAAGGGGCAGATCGGGCGCTACCACGGATCGTTCGTTATCCGAAGCGACCGGGACCGGCACAACAACGTGCGGACGTGGCGGGTCGAGGAGTTCAGCGGGCCTGCCAATGACCCCTCGCATCCCTCGCAACCATAGCAGCAGGTGCGTGACCTGCTTGACGTGCGCTCAAGTCATGCGAGGGATAACCAGATCCACGAGAAAACATCCCTCGCATCCCTCGCATCCTCCTGATCCAGCGAGGGGTTACCCTCGCTGTTGCGAGGGATACAGGCGATCCTCGCAACCTTGTCCATGCAGGTCAGATGCCACCTCGCGAGGGATGCGAGAGGCGCGAGAGCGTTTCCTGCCCCGCCGTATGCGTGCTGCTAGATTCCCCGGCCCGGCCAGGTCGCTTGCATCGCCCGCATCCCTCGCGAGCGTGGCCATCGCTGCTCAGCGAGCCCGGCCGGCAGTGACCGCCCGAGCGTCTGCCACCCCCATCTGCCACCCCCGGCGGCATTGGCAGTCACCCCCGGAAGACATCCCAGGGGCTGATACGTGAATGGTCCTCAGCCAGGCGCGCGGCAGCGAGCCCCGGCCGGTGATCATCGGTTCCGGGGCGTGGCCGGTGGCGGGGGCTAGGCGGCTGGCTGGAGGCTGACCTGGTGGCCGAGGGCCTGGAGTTTCGCGATCAGGCGCCGGGTTTCCCGGTCCGGGTCCAGGCGGCGGGTGAAGTAGTCGGCGCCGAGCTCGCCGTAGGGCCTGCAGGTCGCCAGGACGTGCCAGATGATGATGAGCATGGCGTGGGCTACCACGATGATGGCTTTCTTTTTCGCGGTCGGGCTGCGGTAGCCGCCCCATTTCATGACGTGCCGGTGGTAGAGGGCCCTGAGGTAGCCGTCGTGGCGGACCGCGGCCCAGGCGGCCTCGACCAGGACCGGCTGGAGATGGGGGTTGCCGTGGCGGCGCCTGCCGGAGCGGCGCTTGCCGGCGGACTCGTGGCTGCCCGGGCACAGGCCGGCCCAGGAGGCCAGGTGCGCGGCGTCGGGGAAGTACTCCGTGACGCCGGCGCCGATCTCGGAGATGACCGCGGCGGCGGTGAGCGGTCCGATGCCCGGGATGGTAGTCAGCAGGTCCCGCTCGGTGCGAAAGGGCGCCATCATCGTCTCGATCTGGGCGTCAAGCTTCGCGATCATCTGATCGAGGTGGCCGATGTGGTCCAGGTGCAGGCGGCACATCAGGGCGTGATGGTCCCCGAACCGGCCTTCCAGGGCCAGCGCCAGGTCGGGGATCTTGACCCGCATCTTGCCCTTGGCCAGGTCGGCGAGAACGCCTGGGCGGCGCTCGCCGTCGATCAGCGCCTCGATCATCGCCCGCCCGGACTTGGTGGTGATGCTGGACGCCACCGAGTCGATCTTGATGCCGGCGTCCTGGAGCACGCTGCCGAGTCTTTGCAGCTCCGAGGTCCGGGACCGCACCACTTTGGTGCGGTACCGCAGGACGTCCCGGGCGGCCTTGACGTCAGCGGGCGGGATGAAGCTGCCGCGCAGCAGCCCGCATTCCAGCAGGGGCACCAGCCACTCGGCGTCCGCGAAATCGGTTTTGCGGCCCGGGACGTTCTTCACGTGCGCGGCGTTGCACACCATGACCTGGGTGAAGTTCCCGTGCTCGATCAGAGCGTGGTACACGGGCATGCTGTAGATCCCGGTGGCCTCCATAGATCCCGGTGGCCTCCATCGCCACATGGGTGACGCCGAGCGAGTCCAGCCACCGGGCCGCCTCCCGCAGCACCCCGTAGAAAGTCCTGAAAGTCCGCTTGCGCGTCACCCGGCCATCGAGGCCGTCACCGGGCGACCGGACCGCCACCGCGATCACGTCCTTGCCGACATCCACCGCCGCGCACCGCTCGTACAGAATCTGCATGCCTGCTCCAAGCTCAGATCGGGAAACCGGACGCGCATGCGGCCCGCGGAGCCCCTGAAATAATCTGAGACACTGATACTCGCGTTCGCGACGCAACCGGGGGACACCCGAAGGGTGAGGGCTCCAGCGTCAATCTTAGAAACGGTCTCACGAAGCCAAGCCGAACCGACGTCAGCGGGCCGCACGCGCACCGCCATTCTCATCCCCCGGCAGCGGACCCGCAGGACCCATCAAAATCTTAGATGTCAAGCTGCGAGGTCAGATTGATGGATGTTTTCCTGCTGGGGCCAGGCGGTTGCCTCGTCGTAGGGGGTGCGGGTCTTGAGGCAGCCGTGGAGGATGCCGACGAGGCGGCTGGCGAGCTTGCGGAGGGCGGGGTTGTGCTCGCTGCCGCGGTCGCGTTCGGCGTCGTAGAGGGCGCGGGCGCCGGGCGAGGCGCTGATGGCGGACAGGGCCTGGGCCATGAGCGCGTCGGTGAGCCGGTCGTTGCGGATGAACCGGGCGGCGACGACCTTCTTCCTGCCCGAGGCGCGGGTGATGGGGCTGGTGGCGGCGTAGTTCTTGCGGGCCTTGCCGCTGGCGTACCGGCCGGGGTCGTCGCCGAACTCGCCGAGGACCCGGGCGCCGGGAACCGGCCCGATTCCGGGCTGGGACAGGTAGATCTCAGCGTCCGGGTGCCGGCCAAAATGTGCCCTCACCTGCTCTTCGAGGACTTTGACCTGCTCGTTGAGGGTGGTGATCACCGCGATCAGGGACCGGGCGGTGACGGCGCAGGCGGCGGTGACGGCCGGCGGCTGGCCCAGCTGGGGGCTGCGCAGCGCGGCCAGGATCGCGGTCGCCTTACCGGGAATGTCACGGCGCCGGGCGCGCTTGAGCGCCGCGGACACCTGCGCGCGGGTCAGCCTGGCGGCCCGCGCCGGGTCCGGGGCCTTGCCCAGCAGCTCCAGGGCGTCGGGGGCGTCCAGGCCCCCGAAGGCCGCCAGCGCGGCCGGGAAGTACTCCCGCAGCTGGTGCCGCAGCCGCTGCACCTGCCGGGTCCGCTCCCAGATCAGCGTCTTGTGAGTCCGGGCCACCACCTTGACCGCGCCGGCGTCCGGGCTGTCGCCCGCCACCGCCCGCGGCTGATGGGATTCGGTGCGCACCATGTCGGCCAGCATGTGCGCGTCGCCGGCATCGCTCTTGGCCCCGGACACGCCGTGCCGTTCCCGGTACCGGGATGCCCGCGGCGGGTTCACGCCGTAGACCGTGTACCCGGCCGCCACGAGCGCGGCCACCCACGGGCCCCGGTCGGTCCCGGTCCCGGTCACCACCTCCGCATCGTCCGCGTCCTCGCCCAGCCGCTGCCCGATCAGCTCGCGCAACCGGGCCATTCCCGCCGCGCCCTCCGGCAGCCGCCTCCTGGCCAGCACCCGCCCGGCCTCGTCCATCAGCTCCACATCGTGATGGTCCTCAGCCCAGTCATCGCCCACGAACAGCCGCATGAACTCTCCCGTCCGCCACGCCGAATCCGGTCAGCAGCCCGCGGGAGAACAATCAGCGACCTAATGAAACAGTGCTCACGCCATCGGCGCGCACGACATCCCAGCAGCGATCAACTCTCCCGGCTGCCGGCAGGGGCACTATCTTCCGGCAGGGCTCAAGGCCCCGGGCGCAAAAGTGCTCACCTGCCGGCGGCCACCAGGCGCCGAGTCTGCCGTATGCAGGCCCGGTAGGTCTCATTAGGACACACCTTGACCAGCACTCACAAGACCATCCCTACCGATGGCTACGACGGTTTCATTTGGTACCACCATGACGGCTTCACGTGGCTCCACCTGGTGGCACCGTGACGGTTCGATGTGGCCCCGTTTCAGGCGGCACCGAGAAGAAGGGCCTGGTCAGGGTTGGGGCCGAATCAAGCCGA
>DATLSX010000184.1:0-14971 GCA_035533915.1 Streptosporangiaceae bacterium | reverse complement strand
GCGGGAGATGCGGACGTCGACCCGCTCATCGACCTCGGCCGGCAGGACGTCGATGGAGGTCGCCTCGACGTTCGCCCTGGCGTATGCCTCGGTCTGGAGCAGGCCGGGAACCGTCTGCGCCTCGTAGGTGCGGACGATGGAAGCCGCCGCCTCCAGGCCGATGTAGGAGTCGAAGCCTGGCTTGAGGGACTGGCGGTGGCGGTGCCACCACCCTCGCTTGCGGGCGTCCCTGGCCATCTCCAGCAGTTCGTCCCGCTCGGCGCCGCCGACGCCGTATACATCGAGCATGGCGGCGACCACCGCTGGCTGGGGCCGTGACTCGCCCTTCTCGTAGCGGAAGATCGACGTCTCAGACGACCCGATGCGCTCGGCCACCTGCTCACGGGATAGGCCCTGCGCCTCGCGCAGCCGCTTGAGATCACCGATCAGCCGCCGATGACGGGCAGTCGGGCTACGCCGTGTCGCCATGAGGGTTCCTTGTCTGCGAGCAACTGTTGCGGCTGTGACCTATTCGATTGAGTGACGACGCCATCGGTCAGAGTTTTTTGGACCAAATCCAATCTGCACTATTGCAGTTTGGCATCATCCAGGATCATGCTGACGGTACAGCAACCCCGCGGGGCCGGACGCAGCGCGGCCCGTATCTACAGGCAGGGAAGGGCGGATCTGGGTGAACGACACGCCTGCCGATCTCGCAGCGCGCACTGAGCGCCTGGCCGATCAGCTCAAAGACGCCGGGAACCTGACCGACCCGAGATGGCGCCAGGCATTACACGAGGTGCCCAGGCACCTGTTCGTCCCCGATGTCGCCTTGGCCGACCCGAACGACCAGGAACCCAGCGAGTATCCCGTCGACCGCGCGGCCGACCCTGAGCGCTGGTGGGCGGCAGTCACCACCGACACCGTGCTGGTCACCCAGGTCGATGACGGGAACGGCGACGTGACCGCCAGGCAGGGCAACGCGTCAAGCTCCAACTCGGCGCCAGGAGCCGTGTTCCCCATGCTGGAGCAGCTCCAGGTCCATGACCACCACCGGGTCCTCGACATCGGCACCGGCACCGGGTGGACGGCCGCCCTGCTGTCATGGCGTGTGGGGGCCGCGAACGTCACGACCGTCGAGATCGACCCAGGGCTGGCTGAGCAGGCACGAAAGAACCTCCAAGCCGCCGGGTACCAGCCGCGCCTGATCGTTGGCGATGGCGCCGACGGCCACCGTCGCGGTGCGCCCTACGACCGGGTTCACGTGACGTTCGCCGTGGATCGGGTTCCCTGGGCCTGGATCGAGCAGACCCGTCCCGGAGGCGTGATCCTCACCCCCTACACCACGGGCTACGCCTTCGGGCACCTGGCCCGCCTGGTCGCCACCGGGCACGGCTCGGCGGTCGGCCGGCTCCCCCAGTCGGCGGGCTTCATGATGATGCGCTCCCAGCGGCATCTTCGCGGCGACGCCGCCAGCTTCATCCACCACGCGAACCAGGCCGCGATCTTCAGCACCTTCCTGGACCCCCGCACGCTCGCCCGGGAGTCCCGTGGCGCCGATCTCGCGATTGGCGAACGGGTGCCCGGCTGCCAGTCCCGCCTGATCCAACCCGCTGACGGCACGGGCGCCGACACGTTCTACCTGTTCGAGACCCGCGCGCGCGAAGGCTCATGGGCGCGAGCCGAATTCCGTCCCGGACGATCGCGCCTGCCGGTCGCGCAGTACGGGCCGCGTCGGCTGTGGGACGAGATGGAGGAAGCCTACTCGTGGTGGATCGAGGCCGGCCGCCCCGAGCGTGACCGTTTCGGCATGACTGTCACCGCCGACGACCAGTGGGTCTGGCTCGACCACCCCGCCAACCGCGTCAGCACGAGGACACCGCCACGCGATACGGAGAAGCCTGATGACCAAGACGCTTGACGATTACAGCGGCCTCGCCGTCTGCGACGAGCCGGGAAAGGCCATGCGCGCCGTCGCGGAGAAACTGGCCGCCCGCGGATTCGATGTCCGCAGCCCGGGGTGGGAGGAGAGTCGGCGCCTGACGATCACCAGCGCGGAACGTGCGCGCTGCGAGCTGACCGTCGAAGACGGCGGGTCGGTGAGATGGGACTACCGGCTCAACAGCGGTCGCCGCACCGACCCGGCAGAGATGACCGGGCAGGTGCTGCGCGTGCTCGGCGCCGCCGACACTGGCGAGCCGCGGCCGAGGGCGCGTCCAGGTGTGTCCCTGAAGGGCGTGGTGGGCCGCGCGTTGGCTGCTCACGGCCTGAAGGTCGGCATGGAGGTGTATGAGGACCCGGACTTCTACGACGTGGGCGCGGAAATCGTGGTGAGCAACCCGGCCCGGCCCGAGCGCGGGCAGGTCCGCGTGAGCGACGACGGCGATATCACGTGGGAGTGCCGCTACTACGGTGACAGCGATCCCGGCCAGATCGCGGACGCTGTTGTCGGCATCTTTACCGACGGTATCGGGGACCGCGCCGGGTCGCGCAGGCGAGCGCGTCCATTCGGGCGGCCTGCTGCGGCTCGCATGATCGATGAGCGGAGAACATCTGTGATCGGCGTTACCGGGCTCACCGACGACGTGCCGCTGCGGCACGGTTACACGCTGGCTGACATTCATGAGCTGACGCTGGTCGCGGTCCGCTGCGAGCTGTTCTACCGCTCCCGGAACTACGCCGAGCGGATCGACCTCGCCTGGTCGGCCATCGCAGAACACCTGTATGCCAGCGAGCAGCCGCCATCGCGCCGCGACCTGGTCCATGCCGGGATGACCGCCATCAGCAACTGGTTCGTCAGCGAGGCCCGCACCCATGGCGTCAACCCCAGCCAGCGTGGCCGCACCACGGAACCGGGCGTGAACTTCGAGCGGTACTGGCACGTGTTCGCCCATCCGACTCCCAGCCCGGAAGAACGCATCGTTGAGCGCCTGGCTTTAACCCAGGTGTGGCACACCCTGTCGCCTCACATCCGCGAGGTATTCGGCGCGCTGGCCGTCCATGGCGACTACCACCAGGCTGCCGAGTCACTCAGCAAGACCCCAGGCCAGTTTTACTCCCAGATCGCCTACGCCCGGACGAAGTTCCTCGCCACCTGGCATGACGGTGAGACTCCCTCCCGCCCCTGGGGACACGACCGGCGCAGGCACGCAACCCGCGCCACCGGGCGCAGCACCGCGAAGATCATCCGGCAGCGTCAGGCCAAGACCCTGCGATAGCCAAAGGAAGCCTCATGACCGGCAGGACGAGCACCAGAACGCCGTCGCATGACGGTTGCGCTCGCCCTGCCCAGGGCGGGACCGGCACTGTCGCGGGGACTGTGGCCCCCGGATTTACGCGCAGTCCCCGGCTGAGCGGTGCTCCGGCGCCGGTCCCGCCCGCCCAGGATCGGGGAACGGATATGGCAGCAGGTTGGCCAGTGCAGGACTTCCTGGAACTGGGCGCACTGCCGGGTGCGGTGCCATCATCTCACCTGCACACTCGCCAGCTCCTTTGGGAATGGTCGCTGACCTCGCTCAGCCAGGCAGCCGAGCAGATCGTCTCAGAACTGGCCACTAAAGCGGTCGCCGCCGCCAGGGTCATGCCGCAGATCCCCCCGGTACGGCTGTGGCTCCTCACCGACAAACGGCAAGTCCTGATTCTGGTCTGGGATGCCAACCCGCAGCCACCAGCCCCCATCCAGGCCGACGAATACGCCGAGAGCGGCCGGGGACTGTTCCTGGTCGCCATGTTCAGCGACAAGTGGGGGACCTATCCCACCCCACAGACGGGAGGCAAGGTCGTCTGGGCGCTCTGCGGCATGAACCCTGACCGGCTGGCCAATCCCGGCGAGGAGCCCCCGGATGCCTGATGGTCCCGCCCATGTTCCTTCGATGGTGTGCCACTACGCGGTATATCTGCGGGCCAGGGCGCATGTCATGCCCGAGGTCAGCGTGGACGGCGACCGGGCGGAATTGCGTCTGGGCGTCGGTGCAAAGGTGCTCGTGGCCATCTTCGGCTACCGCAAGAAGACCTCGTCGTTGCGCAGCGTCGAGGTCCGCCGTGGTGCTCAGACCACCACTTTCACCCAGGGCGAGCTGGCGAAAGCGATGGCCGCGTTACTCGGCCACGAGCCGCAGGCACCCACGCCACTGGCGATCAACGGTGCCTGGGGGCCGCGAGCCGACGCCACGCTCCGCGAGCGGCGTACCACGGTGATCCGGGTATGAACGGCGAAAGGACCCCGGGCCTGAGCGCCGGCCGCTGCCGCCGGGTGAACCTCATCATGGCGGGGATGGCGTGCGGTGCCCTGCTGGCTGCGGGCGGTGAGCGCGGGTGAGGCACGCAGATACCGTCCCTGTAATGCTGCGGGAACTAGGACAGCAGCTTGCCGCCTTGCGGCGGGGGGCCGGGCTGACCCAGGAAAACCTCGCTGCGCTGACGACGTTCTCCCGGTCCACGGTGTCAGTAGCCGAAATCGGCCACCAGCCCCAGTCCCGCCGGTTCTGGGCAGCCTGCGACAAGGCCCTGGACAGCGGCGGCGTCCTGGCAGCCGGCTTTGACCAGATCAACGCGGTGCGCGAGGCCGAGGAGCGCGCCGCAGCACGCGCGGCGCAGCAGGCCCGCGAGGCCCGCGCCCTTGCTGCCTTCACAGCAGCCCAGCATCGCGATGGGGTCGCGGCCGGTGTGACCGCGGTTCAGTCAAGCCCGCAGTGCGGCTGCCAGGTCGCGGTCCTGACCACTTTGATCTCGCAGCCTTCAGGCCCGGCGACTACCTGGACCACGAACGATGCGGTTGCCAGCGAGGCGAATGGCGATTCCACCGCCAGTCCTCAAGGTCGTGGAGGCTCGGGCCCAGCACCTCACCCGAGGACGGCTGCGGCCTGGGGCAGTTCTCCAGATGTCGTTAGTGACGGCACCGTGACTAGCCGTCAGGCTGTGAGTCAGCAGCCCCCAATGCTGGATCTGCCCTCAGTGCCAGCACTGACCCGCCGTGCGCCGTTGAGGAGCAGGAGTGACGACTACCAGACACGAGCGAGAGGAACGTTCGTAACGCAAGCCGCTGATTCAGTCCGTGCCGGGCAAGTGCGCGGCAGCCTCGGAGAAGGAGCACCCGATGCCTAGTCTCAGGCAGATGAACACACATGCCCGGACCGGCCCCTCTGCCGAGACACTTCGCGCGGGGCTGGCAAGCCAGTTGCAGGAGCAGGGAGCGATCCGCAGCGAGCGGGTCGCTGACGCCTTCCGCACGGTCCCCCGCCACATGTTCACGCCGGGAGAACCACTGGAGCGGGCCTACGCCAACGACACCGTGATCACCAAACGAGATGAGCGCGGGACGGCGATCAGCTCGGTCTCCGCGCCCTGGGTGCAGGCCACCATGATCGCGCAGGCCCAACTCGGCCCCGGGATGCGCGTGCTGGAGATCGGGTCCGGCGGCTACAACGCGGCGCTGATGGCGGAGATCACCGGGGAAGCCGGCGAGGTCACCACGGTGGACATCGACCCGGACGTGACCAGCCGGGCCAGCGGCTGCCTGACCGAAGCCGGGTACGCGCGGGTGAACGTCGTCCTCGGCGACGCGGAGGACGGGGTAAAGGAACACGCGCCCTATGACCGGATCATCGTCACCGCCGGGGCGTGGGACATCCCCCCCGCATGGACCGAGCAGCTCACCCGGGTCGGCAGGCTGGTTGTCCCGCTGCGGATGCGCGGCCTCACACGATCGGTGGCATTCCAGCGCGAAGACGGGCACCTGGTGAGCCTGGGCCACGAGATGTGCGGCTTCGTGCCGATGCAGGGCGCCGGAACGCGGCCCGAACGCCTCATCCCGCTGCACGGCGACGACGTGGTCCTGCGGAGCGACGACCAGGACATCGATGCCGAAGCGCTGCGCCAGGCGCTGCTCCAGCCACGCGAGCAGGCGTGGACAGGAGCGCGGTTCGGCGGCAGCGAGCCGTTCGACGGCCTGTTCTTGTGGCTGGCTACCTGCCTGCCCGGCTTCGCGCTGCTGACCCGCCAGCGCAGCGACACTGCCCGCGCCCTGGCCGACCCGTCCTCACCGGCCGGGACACCGGCCCTGATCGAGGGGGGCAGCTTCGCCTACCACACCTTCCGGCAGGTGGATGCCGCTGCGAGCACCTACGAATTCGGGGCCTGCGCCCACGGCCCGGACGCCGCCCGGCTCGCCGCGCAGATGGCCGGGCAGATCCAGGTCTGGGACCGCGAGCACCGCCGTGACACCGCCCGGATAGCCGTCTACCCGGCCGGCACCCCCGATGACCAGCTTCTCCCCGGCCGCATCCTCGACCAGCGGCACACGAGGATCACGATCTCCTGGCCCTGACGCTTCACGCGCGGGTCCAGGTGGCCCAACCCCTAGAGAAAGGGACCGTCATGCACACCGCCACCCCCACTGACACCGGCACCGGCCTGGGACCTGACCCCGACTTCGACCTTGACATCAGCATCGTAGAGTCGGGACCGGTCATCTCCGACCTGCTGCGCAGCACCGACAACGGCTGCAACAGCACCTGCGGGACCGCCTGCACAAGCTGCCGGTCCTGACACCGGCAGCAGCCAGCCGGGGCCGGGCAGCTCCTGCCCAGCCCGGCCCCGGGCCTGCCCTCACCATAGTGCGCGGAGGTCGCGAGGTGTACCGAGTTGTGGACGCGGTCCTCGTCCGGGCTGCCCTTCACCCAGCCGGAATGGATCTTCCGGCGTGGCCGGACCTGACCGGCAGCACTGATGAGCACGTGCGGCAGTGGCGCAGCTGGCTGGACCAAGTGTGGTCGCGCGACTCACTGGCCGAAGCGATCGAGGTGGCCAGCCCGGTGCTGGCCCGCGAAGCCGGCAAGGTTCTCTCCGGGCACGTCCCGGAGCCGCGCCAGATGCGCCGCATCGTGATGTCGGTGGCCCGTTACGTGCTGCGGGCCGCCGACCGGGCCACGCCCTTCGGCCTGTTCGCCGGAGTGACACCGGCAGCATTCGGCTCCCGACCCGCCGTGCGGTGGGGCGAGGACCACCACACGGTCACCCAGCTCGCAGCGGGACGGCTGGCGGCGGTGGTGACCAGCCTGGAGGCATGCCCGGAACTGCTGCGCCGCCTGCCGGTCATCAGCAGCAACCTGTGCACCATCCAGGGCGGCAGGCTGGTCGCGGCGAGCCAGCAGCACATCGGCCCCGGGGATGGCGATACCAGCCAGGCTGCCCCGGTGGAAGTCTCGGTGCGCCGCACCAGGGCGGCTGAGGCTGCCCTGCGGTACGCGCGCTCACCCATTGTCGTGCGGGACCTGGCCGCCAAGCTGGCCGCCGGCTTCCCGGGCACGCCGCAGCCGGTCATCGAGAAGATGCTCGCTGAACTGGTCAGGCTGCGACTGTTGCTGACCAGCCTCCGCCCGCCCATGACGGTCACCGACCCGCTGGCCCATGTCCTGGCCCAACTCGACGCTGCCGGGGCCGCAAGCATCCCGCGCATCGCCGGCCAGGTACGCGAACTGCGCACGATCGGCGCCGAGACGCGACGGCACGACCAGGCCCCATCACCGGGCGAGCGCCGGTACCACCGCGCACGCCTTGCCGGGCAGATGCAACGCCCGGTCGGCATCACAGACCCGCCGGTCACGGTCGATATGCGGTTAGACGCCGAGATCGTGCTGCCAGCGGCGGTGGCACGCGAGGCAGAGGCCGCCGCAGCGGCACTGACCAGGCTGACGCCGCACCCATCCGGGCTCCCGGCCTGGCAGGACTACCACGCCGCGTTCATCGAACGGTACGGCCTCGGTGCCCTGATCCCGCTCCTGGAGATCACCAGCCCCGGCACCGGGCTGGGCTTTCCCGCCACCTTCCGCGGATCGGCCAGGACACTGCCCGCCCCGCCCTTGCCCACACGGGATGAACGGCTCCTGGCACTGGCGTACGCGACGGTGATCAGCGGCGGCGGCGAAATCCTCCTGGACGACCAGACGATCTCCGATCTCGCGGGGGACGGCGAGCTGACCCAGATCCCGCCGCATGCGGAACTGTTCGTGCAGGTTCACGCGGCCAGCATGGCGGCGGCAGGGCGCGGCGAGTTCACCTTGGTGGTGACGGGCGCCTCGCGGGCGGCCGGGACAACCACCGGGCGGTTCCTGCACCTGCTGGAGACGGCCGACCAGGACCGGATCAGCCGGACGTACGCGGGCCTGTCCACGGTGCGGGCTGGCGCGCTGCCGGCCCAGGTGTCCTGTCCCCCGGTCTACGCCCGGTCAGAAGGGGTCGCCCGCGCCCCGGCCGTCTTTCCCACAGTGATCTCCGCAGCCGAATACCACGAGCCAGACCCCAGGGTGCTGCCGCTGGACGACCTGGCGGTCGGCGGCGACGCCGATGGACTGTACCTGGTCTCGCTAGCCGGGCAGCGGATCGTGGAGCCGGCCGCGCTGAACGCGGTGGAGTTCCGCAACTTCAGCCATCCGCTGGCCCGGTTCCTGTGCGAGATCACCCGGGCACGAGCCGCCGTATACATGCCGTTCTCCTGGGGCGCGGCAAGCCCGCTGCCGTTCCTGCCCCGGCTCCGCTACCGCCGCACCGTGCTCGCGCCAGCCCGGTGGAACCTGCCCGCCTCTGACCTGCCCGGCGCGGCTGCCCCGTGGCAGCAGTGGAAGGACGGCATGGCCGGCTGGCGGAAGCAGTTCCGGGTTCCGGCCGCCGTCTACCTTGGTGAAGCCGACAACCTGCTCCGCCTGGACCTCGATCAGGACACGCCCCTGGCGCTGCTGCGCAGCCATCTTGACCGGCGCGGGCATGCCACCCTCTACGAGGCGCCCGGCCTGGACTCCTACGGCTGGCTGGATAGCCGCGCGCACGAGATCTGCATCCCGCTGACCTCCACGATGCCCACGCTGGCAGCACCGGCCCCGGCGCGACTTGCCCGGAGCCGGGTTGTCGGCCGGGACCACGGGCACCTGCCCGGATGCTCGCCATGGCTGTACGTCAAGCTCTACGGCCACCCCGGCCACCAGGACAGCATCCTGGCCCGCGTCCCTGACCTGCTGGCCGCGTTCGAAGACCCCCCGCCGTGGTGGTACGTCCGCTACCTTGACCCCGAACCGCACCTGCGGCTGCGGCTGCGCCTGCCCGGCGCCGGCGCCTACGGCCAGGCCGCGCACCACGTCGGCGCGTGGGCCGCCACGCTGCGCGATGCCGGGCTGGCCGGGCGCATCCAGTTCGACACCTACTATCCCGAGACCGGCCGATACGGCAGCGGCGCGGCCATGGCTGCGGCCGAGGCCGTGTTCGCCGCCGACTCCGCCGCAGCCATCGCCCAGGCCGCCTGCGCGGCCAGCGGCAGCACCCACCCGCACGCGCTCACCGCTGTGAGCCTGTCCGACATCGCAGCGGCGTTCACCGGAGGCATCGCTGCGGGTATGCGCTGGCTGGTCAGCCACATCCCGAAAGGCTCAAGCGCGGCCCCGGTGCCCCGCCCGGTGCATGACCAGGCGATGCGGCTGGCTGATCCGCGCGACGATCACGCCGCGCTGCACGCCGTCCCCGGCGGGGATCAGGTCCGTACCGCGTGGCGGCGGCGCGCCCTGGCGCTGGCCGCCTACCGCGACACACTGCTGCCAGGCGCCGGGGAAACCTCCGCGGACTCGGTGCTCGCATCCCTGCTGCACATGCATCACATCCGCGTGGCCGGACCCGGCCTCGAGACCGAGCAGGCATGCCACCGGCTGGCCCGCTCCGCTGCCGTGGGATGGCTCGCCCGGAACGAGGCAACCCGGCCGTGAGCCACGCCAATGACCCCGCGGTCGCTGTCGCCACAGCCATCGCCTGCAACCTGGGCGCACCGCCCGCTATTACTGACGACCGCGACCGGTGCCTGGCGCAGTCGCTGGCCAAGGGCGCCGTCGGCATCGCGCTGCTGCACATCGAGCGCGCCCGCACTGGCCTCGCCGGATGGGAAACCGCGCACGCCTGGCTGAAGACAGCAGCCGACGGTGACATCAGCGCGGCCGACGACGCCGGGCTGTTCTCCGGCGCGCCCGCGGTGGCCTTCGCCCTGCACGCGGCCGGCGAAGGCCGGTACACGCGGGCGCTCGCGAAGCTGGACGCCCATGTGACCGGCCTGGCCCATCGCCGGGCCAGCCAGGCCCAGGCACGCATCGACAGCAGCAACCTGCCGAGGCTGGCCGAGTTCGATCTCATCTACGGCCTGACCGGGATCGGCGCCTACCTGCTACGCCGCGACCCCGGCGGCGATGCGCTCGAACACGTCTTGCGCTACCTGGTCCGGCTTGCCGAGCCGCTGCACAACGATGGCCAGATCCTGCCCGGCTGGTGGACCAGCCACGACCCCTCGTTCAAGTACTCGCCAGCCTTCGCGGGCGGGCACGCGAACTTCGGCATCGCGCACGGCATCGCCGGGCCGCTCGCCCTGCTGTCCCTGGCCACCAGGAACGGCGTCACCGTGGACGGCCAGGACCAGGCCATCGGGCGGATCTGTAGCTGGCTGGATGCCTGGCGGCAAGATCACGGCACCGGATCATGGTGGCCACAATGGGTCACCCGCGCCGACCTGCGCGCCCGGCGCCCGGCCCAGCCCGGCCCGCTGCGGCCGAGCTGGTGCTACGGCACCCCCGGCCTGGCCCGTGCCCAGCAGCTCGCCGGCATCGCGACCGGCGACACCACGCGCCAGGACATGGCCGAGCACGCCCTGGCCGGATGCCTGGCCCACCCGGCCCAGCTCAGCCAGATCACCGACACCAGCGTGTGCCACGGCTGGGCCGGGCTGTTCTATACCGCCTGGCGCGCTGCCCGCGACGCGCGCACGCCCGCGATCACAAGCTGCCTTCCGCACCTGGCAGACCAGCTCATCAAGCATGGGTGTCCCGGCACGGGCGACGGTCCCGGGTTCCTCGAAGGCGACACCGGGCTGGCGCTCGTCCTGCACAGCATCGCCTGCGGCACGCCGCCCGCGAGCGGGTGGGATGCGTGCCTGCTGCTCAGCTGAGCTACCCGCCCGGCGCGAAGGGACACGAACGTGAAACCAGGCATCTCAGCGCAGGCGACAGCAGACGCGGTACTGGCCGTCCTGGCAGGCACACCGCTGCACGAGGCCGCCGCGCGCATCCCCATGGCCCCCGACGGCCTGGCCGGTGCCGTCGAGCTCTACCACGCAGCCGGACGCGCGGCGCTCCACGCCCAGGCCCGGGCAGCCGGAGGCTGGCACCAAGTCAGCATCGAGTTCACCGACTGGGACACCGCCGAACATGCCGCAACGACCTGCCTCGGGCCACAGCTACAGCATGCCGAAGCAGCCGGGACCATCTCGTCGTGGTGGTTCACCCGCAAGGCCCTCTGCTGGCGGCTTCGCTGCCAGCCCGGCCGCGCCGCCACCCTGGCGGACCTGACGACGTTCCTCAACCGCGTACTCGAAACGATGCTGGCCCAGGGCATGATCGTCAGGGCGCAGGAGACCATCTACGAGCCGGAGGCATACGCGTTCGGCGGTACCGGCGGCATGGACATCGCCCACCATCTCTTCCACGCCGACAGCCGGAACATCCTCAGCTACCTCAGCCGGCACGGCCCTGAAATGACGCCCGGCCGCCGTGAACTGTCCATTCTGCTGTGCAGCGTCCTGATGCGCGGGGCCGGACAAGACTGGTACGAGCAAGGAGACATCTGGCACCGGGTAGCGGACAACAGGCCCGTCCCGCCCGGCACGTCGCTGGAACGCCTGCGTGATATCACGCCGGGCCTTCGCCGGCTGATGACCGTCGACGCCGGACCGGCGAGCAACCTGGCAGACGACGGCGCGCTCGCGTTCGCCGCAGACTGGGCCGGCGCCTTCGACCAGGCCGGCACGGCACTGGGCAACGCGGCCCACGACGGCAAGCTCGGCAGGGGACTGCGGGATATCCTCGCCCACCACGTCATCTTCCACTGGAACCGGATCGGCCTGAGCCTCAGGACGCAAAGCATCCTCGCAACAGCGGCCACGGACGCGGTTTTCTCCAGTTGATCACCACCGCCGGGCGTCACGGACCCACGAACCCCGCCATGCGGTGAAAGCGCCAGGTCCCAGCGGATCAGTCCTTGCCGACGCGCGGGCTCGCCCGAGCGCTCGTCATCACCGCAGAAGCCGCGTTACTATGACAGGCGCCCGGGGCGCGGAATTTGCCACCACACCGCGCCCGGCCTTTGTCCTGGGGACGATTCGCCGGCAAGCGGCGGCTGGTGGCGGAAGGAAGGCAGTGGTGATCCGCGATCCGTGTAGGAACCGGATGTAGTTGGCGAGGTTGTGCCTAGTTGGCGATTCGGCTATGTCGCTGTCAAGGCGGGCCAGTGAACCGGATCACGATCGTTTGCACCTATCCACGCTAGTTGCCGCCGGGATCATTAACGGCTCGTGTGTGTGGCGTGTTGAGCGTGAGGAAATCCTGCCAAGATGTCTCATCATCGGGGTGCGTCCGGCCATGCGGGCCGGGCCTGGCGATCAGTTTCTTGTCCGCGGAGGCCAGCGCGTCGAATAGCTCGAACTGCCCGTCCCGGGGGAAGAGCTCGTCGTCCCACTGCACGTGGTAGAGCAGGGCGGCGGAGACGGCACGCGCGGCCGTTGCCATCAGGCTGAGGGCGCGGAGCCCGGGGTGGAGCGGCGCGGCCTGGCGGACGCCGAACTTGCCCAGGACGGCGCGCTGCAGTCGCGGCCCGAGCGCGGCAGCGGCCGGCAGGCCGAACCGGGCGCCCATTGACATCCCGAAGACGCTGACGTGTGCGGGGTCGGCGAGTCCCAGGGCCGCGAGTGCGGAGACGGTGTCCAGCCAGTCCGCTGTCATCCTGGCCGTGACGGCCTCGATGCCCTCGTCGACGATGAGCTGCTGGTAGGCGGGCGGTGCCATCGGCGTCGGCACCCGGTCGCCGTGGTAAGGGCCGTCGATCGCGATGACGGCGAGTCCTGCCGAGGCGAGTCGGCGCCCCATCCGCAGGTGGCGTTCACTGCGCTTGTGGCCACTCCCGCCGTGGAAGAGCAGCGCCGTTGCGCGCGGCTCCGTGGCCTGCGGCGACCACAGCACGCCGGGCACGGGCCCCCGAGGGCGGCGCATGAGAAACGACCGCTCGGTGCAGCCTGCGCTGGTTTCTTCCCCCAGCCACTCGACTTGGCCTGCTGGATCTGGCACCTGACCTCCTCGTGTTCCGTACTTCCGTCCGCATGAGAAAACGACCGCTAGCTTATGGCGAATATGTTATCGATCTATCGGCAAGGCGTCTCCGGCTTGGCGTCCGCCGATCACAGCCGTTCCTCGTGGTGTCAACCAGCCTGAGAAGAACAGTGCCAGCAAGTGCGGGCCACCTCGCGGTCCCTCATTGGTGCCCACTATCGCGATTCGGCTCAGCCAGCATGTTGAGGACGGGCGTCAAGTCGCGGGCGAACCGCTCGCCGTAGGCGGTCAGTGTGAGTTGCCCGTCTGGCCGGGTGCGCAGAAGGGGAGTGCCGACGGTGGCCTCGAGCTGGCGGACCTGGCTGGTGAGGATGGCGTTCCGGATGCCGAGCTGGCGGGCCGCGTGCGTGAGGCCGGGCTGGCCGGGGAGTGCGAGGAGCCTGCGGATGCGCTGAGCGCGCGGTCGGCGGGCGGAGCCCGGCACTGGCAAGTAGCTGCCTGATGATGCGCTCGCTGCATCCGGTGATCCGGGCGATCTTGCGCGGGCCGTGTCCCTGTCCGGCGAGGTCGCGGAGCTGGTCCGTGCCGGGTGGCTGCGGCTCGGGCGGGGGTGGTGCGGGGCTGCCGGGCGGGAGCCGGGGAGCCGGATAGCGGGCTGCGGTCAGCCGGACGTGGTCGGCGGTAGTGCCGAGCCGGGCCGCGATAGCGCGGACGGGCAGGCCTGCGCGGATGAGCGGGTGCAGGTCTTCGGTGCTGATGCCGTCGGGGTCAGGGCCGGGCCAGGGGATGCCGGTGACCCAGTCGAACGGCGGTTCCCAGGTGGCGGGCTCGCTGATGCTGGCCTTGGAGAGCAGTGAGCGGGCCTGGTAGTGCAGGCAGAAGGCCAGCTGCTCGGGCATGGCGAGCACGAACTCGTCGTAGCCCTGGCTGCGTCCGGGTAGCCGCAGCGGCTCGGGCAGGTAGCGGGGGTGGGTGCCGGTGAGCAGCTCGATCAGGCGAAGCCGGGCGTACTGCTCCTGCACCGGGGCGGCGGGCAGGCTGGTGCGGCGGGTGAGGCCCGTACGTGCGCAGGGCGTCAAGGTACCGGCGTGGCTCGCCGACGGTGACCCAGTGCCCGGTGATCCGGTGGACCCGCACGTCGGCGGTCCGGGCGAGGTGGCCGACGGCGGCACCGAGGTCAATTCCCCCGCGGGCGTGCTCGGCGGGGACGAGCAGGCCGAAGATCGACGGCCGCGGGATCAGCCGGGAGACCAGGGCCAGCGGCTCCACGGCGCAGGACGTCCAGGCAGGACGGCACGACGAGGTCGCCGGGGCGGGTGACGACGATGACGGAAGCTGCTTTGGCTGCGATGCATTCCCTGATCACGTGCTCGACAGCCGGCTGGTACCCGACTGGCAGCATTTCCCTGGGAACGGCTGTGCTGAACGGCCGGAACCGTGTCGCGTTCCCGGCCGCGGTCACTACCGCTGTCCAGTCAGGCGGGCTCACCGGATTGTGGTCTTTCCCGGGGCCCTTTTTTCACGCACGGCACTCCGCGAGGCGGCCCGGCAGCCAGGCGGGAGGAATCGAACAGTTTCCGTGGCGCGCGGTGCCACAGCGCATGTACCTGGGACCGACCTCGCGTTGACCTGACATGTACCTCCTGCAGCGACCGCGCTGCTGTAGGGAACCGAGATAGATGAGCATTCGGTCACGTATTTGAGCACTACGTGAGCAGTGACCCGGCTACTTGAGCACTGCCATCGTTTCGGTCACGCAGTGTCACGGCGTGGCCTGCCTTGCGGGCTGTCGCGATTATGGCCGGTCTTCGCGGGCGGGTGACCAGTCCGGCTGATCGCGTATGAGGTTCCCGGCGCATCGGCGGCAGTGA
>DATLSX010000183.1:0-14175 GCA_035533915.1 Streptosporangiaceae bacterium | reverse complement strand
AACCCTAGGACTCACGTGCTCCTGGTGGCGTTCGGTGCTCACCCGCCAGCGGCTACCGGACCGAGTCTGGCCCCCAGCGAACTCCTGCTCCTCACGGGGCTGGTGTTCTGCGCGGGACTAACCCGGTAACCCCCATTAGGTAGCGGAAGTCCGCGGCGCGATCACCGGGGTTCGTCAGCAGGTTGCGGATTTGCTGCGTGGTCCATGGCCCGTCCGGGTTGGCGGTGATGCCGGGGATGTGCACGTACCGGGAGCCGGCCTCTATTACGAACAGGCAGTACAGGCGCTTCAGGGTTACGGCGCAGTCCACGTGGAAAAAGTCGGCCGCGAGCATCGTGGCTGCCTGCGCGCGCGGGAACTGCCGCCAGGTCGTGTCGGTGTCCCGCCTGGGCGCCGGAGGGATTTTCAGGGCCTTGAGGATCCGGCGGATGGCGGACGCGCTGACCCGGTGCCCGGTCTTGAGCAGCTCACCTTGGATCCTCTTGTAGCCCCGGGCGTTGTTCTCGGTGGCGAGCCGCTCGATGAGCGCGGCGATCCCGGCGCTGGCTGGCGGCCGTCCCGTCCGGTGCGGATAGGTCCGTGTGCGGGTGATCACGCGGCGGTGCCAGCGCAGGATGGTGCCGGGTGTGACCAGCCGGTGCGCTCGCGGCCTGGCCGGCCCGAGCCGGATCAGCGCGGCGAGGACCGCCCGGCCGGCCCGGTCCAGCCGGGGCCGGAGGACTGGCGCGGCGCAGCACGGTGACCTCGTGCCGCAGCACGAGCGGCTCGGTGTCCTTAGAGGGCATCTCGTCTAAGTGGCTGATGGTTCGCCGGTTTCGGCCGGGGTGTCGCGCCAGGTTGGGTGGATTCGCCGGTCAGGCGCCTGCTCATGTTGTCGGTCATGGACCAGTGGATCGCGGTAATGGAGCGTTCCGGGAGGGTCTCGTGATCTCGGGCAAGCCGGCGGTGCGGCATGAGCCAGCCGAATGTGCGCTCGACCGGCCGGCGGGGCGTGGCGCGGAACCTCTTCAGCCCGGCCGGCTTGGCGTAGACCTCGACCTGGATGCCGTGCCCGGCGCCCTCGTCGGCGACGGCGCGCTTGTACCCGGAGTCCGCCCAGACCCGGTTCACGCCGGGGTGCGCGGTGGCCAGCTCGCCGGTGAGCGCCTTGCCGCCGCCGTTGTCCTGGGCCGGCGCGGCGGTGACCAGCACGGCCAGCAGCAGGCCGGGGGTGTCGGTCGCGATGTGCCGTTTCCGGCCCTTGATCTTCTTCCCGGCGTCGGTGCCCTGCGAGGATTCCGGCGCGTTACCGGAGGTCTTCACCGATTGGGCGTCCAGGATCGCCGCGGCCGGCCCGGCGGCGCGGCCGGCCTTTCCCCGGACCCGGGCGCGGAGCAGGTCGTGGATCGCCGCGGTGGTGCCGTCCTTCTCCCGGGCGGCGTAGTAGCCGCAGACGGTCTGGTACGGCGGGAAGTCGTGCGGCAGCAGGTGCCAGGCGCAGCCGGCCCGGTTCACGTACAAGATCGCGCTGACGATCTCGCGCAGGTCATGCACCGGCTGGGTGATGGCCGGCCCGGCGGCCGCGCGCCCGGCCCGCCAGGCGGACAGGACCGGCTCGATCAGCGCCTAGCGGGCATCGGACAAGTCAGTGGCATATGGCCGTCGATTGATCACGACGCCGATCTATAGCACGAGATAACACCGGAGCGCGGGATGCCGTAAGCAAAGCTTCACTTTACGTAACATCAATCAGGGCACAACGAGATGAGACGGCCTCTTAGATGCAGATGACCGGCCGGGCAAGACCAGCCAGCCACAGACTCGGACGAAGACGAGATAGAGAAGGCGCAAGGACATGGATGATCATGATGCCGTCCGGCTGGCCCGGCCGTCGTCGCAGGTCACAGGATATGCAGACTTCTGGCACCCCGCAGGCCGACAGCGAGAACAGCACGCCGTTCTCGTCGTGCAGATGGACCCGGTCCTCGGCCCAGTTCTGACGGTGCGCGACGAACTCAAAATCCCGGCCAGACAGCGGATGGAACCGGTGCGTCACCAGCACACGTCGGTACCGATCATCTGAATCAGGTGTTGTTGACGGCGTGGTCCAACGCTTACGCGGAACGGTTCGCAGGCACGGTGCGCCGCGAGTGCCCGGACCACCTGCTGATCCTCGGCGAGCGGCACCTCCGCAGCGTCCTGGCCGAGCACGTACGGCACTATAACGGACATCGTCCGCACCAGGGGATACAGCAAGAACCCCCGCTGCGCGAGTCCGTCCACGCCGTGGACGTCACTGCCCGGACCGAGCGCAGGCAGGTCCTCGGCGGCGTGATCAGCGAATACCGCAGGGCGGCCTAGCCGACGCGAAACGCCAGGTCACCGCCTATGCGCGAGTTCTGGCACGGCACAGGCCTGATCAGCGAGTATCACAGAGCGGCATAGCAAGTTCAAAGATCCTGGTCAGCGCCTATGAACAAGTTTTGGCACGGCACAGGCCAGCTACCTGGCTGCCGAGTAGCCCGATGTCTATGGAACTGCTCACTGCGCGAGCAATCGGCCGCCTCAGGCCGACCATCTAGCTAATCTGCCGCTTCGCGTTAGCTCTGGCCTGAGCGATCCGCTCGGCCCGGAGCGCTGACCGGCGGACTTTGCCTGCATCATCGCGCAACGGCGCGGTGGCGCGCTCGATGACGCGCGGGAGCTTGTAAGGGACCAGTCGCTGGCGGAGATGCGCGAGGAGTTCCTCGTCGGACGCCGGGTCGGACAGGTCCACGATGGCGTACGGGATGTTGCCCATGTCGTCGTCCGGGAGGCCGATCACGCAGCAGGAGCGCACCGCGGGGTGCTCGTCCAGCGCCGCCTCGATCTCGGCCGGATACACGTTCGCCCCGCCAACGAGGATCATGTCGGCCATCCGGTCGGTGATGTAGACGTAGCCGTCCGCGTCGATCACGCCGATGTCGCCCAGCGACTCCCATCCCTGCGCCGCGCCGCGGGCGGTGGCACCGACGTAGCGGTACACGGCCTCGGCGCCGGGCCCGCGCCGCATCCAGATTTCCCCCTCCGCGCCCGCGGGAAGGGGGTTGCCGCCGGGGTCGCGAATCTGCATTTCGCCGACCACGACCCGGCCGACGGATCCGGGATGCCTGAGCCATTCGGCCCCGTTGATCACCGTGATCGCCTGGAGTTCGGTGCCGCCATAGAGTTCGATCAGCTTCTCCGGGCCGATCCACTCGATCCACGCCTGCTTAAGCCAGGCCGGGCACGGCGCCGCGGTGTGGAACACCGCCTCGAGCGAGGAAACATCGGCTGCCATGCGCTCGTCCTCGGGTAGCCGCCAGATGCGCAGCATCATTGTCGGCACCATGTAGAGCCAGGTCACCTGGTGCTTCTCGATGAGTTGCAGCGTCTGTACGGCGTCGAACCGGGACATCAGTACGACGTGGTTGCCGGTCCCTATCGCGGCGGCCGTGAGGGAGAACGGGCCGTTGTGGTAGAGCGGCCCGGTCATCAGGACCTGCCCGTCAGGCCGCATGCCAAGCAGGGCCGCGACCGCCGCCGACGCCTCAACCGCCGCGGGCGCTGTCGTCACGATCAGCTTGGGCTGCCCGGTGCTCCCGCCGCTGGCCACGGCCTTCAGCTCGGGGGACATGCTCGGCGTGAAGCGGCTGACGGGCAGTTCCGCGGGCACCGACTCCAGCACCGGCCAGTCGCCGGCTTCCGCTTCGGGCACGCCAACGACCAGCGACGGGCGGGCCAGGTCCAGGAGAGCGACGCGTTCGGCGGTCGGAAGCCGGCTGGAGATGGGCTGCGGCACTGCGCCGACGGCCCACGCGGCAAACATGCTCACCACCAAGTCCGTCGAGTTGGGCAGGCCGATCGAGACTTTGGAGCCGTTGGTCACGCCGCGGCTCTCGAACAACCCGGCGAGGCGTTCGACCTTGTCGAGGAACTCGGCGCGGGTGAGTGTCACGGGGCCGCAGGTAAGGGATGGCCGGTTCGGAGCGCGTTCGGCACCTTCCCGCAGAGCGGACAAGAAGGTAGTCCCGGTCACGAGCCAGACCATACCTCAGTCCAATCACGTCGGCCAGAGCTCGCAGGGCGGCAGGCTGTGCGCGCCAACGGTGAACGCCCGCCAGGCGCGAGAGACTGCCGGACTGCGAGTCGTCGCGGCGTGCCGTTCCAGCCTGTCCTGAGCGGGAAGTGAAGTGCGACTCAGGTGGATGGTGGCGCGCCGAAGACCTCAATGCCGCGGCGGGCTGCGCCGCTGGGGGCGACACGGGCGTCGGCGGTGACCAAGGAGACGCCAAGAACTTCGGCCAGGGCGACATACTGAGCGTCATAGGCGGGCAGGCTGGCGTGCAGCCCTTTGATGCGGGGCCACAAAGGAAGCACATCCTGCCGCTCAATGGGGAACGTGCGAAGGTTGGCGGCCGCCGCATCAGCTTCCCGCTCAGTGATCTTTCTGCCTCGCCTGAGCCCGAGCAGCGCCGAGATGACTTCCCCGTCCTGGCTGAGGCGGCGGCCAGGCCTGTCAAGGCGGCGTAGAGCGCGGCCCGAGGGCTTGCCATCCTGGCCTAGGCCCGGCCAACCGGTGCCACCTGCGATGGATTCGGGTGCCAGGTGCAGGCGTACGGCAAATACGCGCGCATCCATGGCCACCTGGATGAGCGGCATTCCTGGCCTGCTCGAAACGGTCAGCCGGCTCAGCCTGGCAGCGCCGGCTTCGCAGACGGCCTCGCTGCTGGAGCGCGGGCCGCTTGGATACGCCGGTGCGGTGCTTTGCGTTCTGGCGGCTGCCGGCGTCTACACTGCGGTTATGAGCGAGGACGCACGTCCGGGTGAGGACGAGGTTCAGCATGAGGAGGTCCCTGCGCTGCCAAGGCACCTGTCCGCGCTGATCGGCTCCTTGCGTGGCCCGGCGGATTTGGGCCGCAATCACGACAAGTACCTGACTTACGCCGATCGCGAGGAGGCTGGCGGGGCTGCGTCAGCGTGATCTTGTGCGATACGGGGCCGTTGGTCGCCGCGTTCAACACCGCCGACCGTGACCACGGCCGCTGCACGGAGTTCAAGTCGATCTCGTATTGCGTGCCGTCCAGCCCGAAAATGATTGTGCCTTCCGCCTGGCTGCCGTCGATGTAGTCGACCAGGAATGCCTGTACCATGCCCGTTCCCTATTCCAGGTGTGCCTATAGAACAGCATATGCAACATGAGCCAATGTCATGCCAGGCCGTATTCTGAACGGGCAGATAGACGTTTCGTTTCCGCCTGTTTGGCAATCTCCCGCATCCGCATGCTTGGCAAATATGAAAAAGCCACGTAATGATGGCGTTCCGCTGCGGGCCGGCGCGGGTGCGCGGGTCACGGCGGGTACGGAGATCCTGGTCAATCATTAAGGGTGCGTGGCCGCATGACGGAGGAAATTCGCGGCGCTGGCGTGGCCGCGTCAGAAGAGATCCGGAGTTTAAACTGGCCCGGCCGGACCGCAGCGGCCCGGGCCTGATAGGCCGTGCGCAGGACCGCGGCCGCGGCGACGTGGCCGGGGTCGGTGATGACCTGGCGTTCCGCCCAGCACCGCTCGTGGGCGGCCACGACCGTCCCGGCGCAGGTCACCGTGACCGTGGTCAGCCCGGCATGGACGTCGACGAGACGGCCGATCACGGCCGGGTCGGCGGAGTAGTCGTTCCCGGCGATCCGGACGTAATAGTCGCGGCCCAGCCGGACCCGGCTGGCCGTGCCGGTCACCGGGGCCACCGGCGGCAGGGCGCCCATCGCGGCGGTGTCCTGCGCGATCCGCACCCCGGGCTGCTCGCCGGTACGGCGCAGCATCCGCGCGTTCGCCCGCGGCAGCCAGTCCGCCAGCTGGGCGTTGTAATCAGCGCCCGAAGCGAACGACCGGCCCGGCATGAACGACGTGCCGAGGAACCCGTTCGCCCGCTCGATCACGCCCTTCGATTCCGGATCCCGCGGCGCGACCTGATAGATCCGGGTACCCAGCGTCCCGGCGAACGACCTCGCCCCCACCGTCAGCCGGCGGTGCTGCCCGATCCCCGACTCGTTGTCCCAGACCAGCATCTTCGGGACCGCGCCCAGCCCCGACAGCAGCTGCCACATCCCCGCCAGCAGGTCACCAGTCGTCCGCGACGGCAGCAGCACCGCCATGATGAACCCCGAGAACGCCGCCACCATCGTCAGCACCGGCGGATCCGCCAGCGTCCGGCCGCCAACTGGCACGACCCTGCCCGGGAACCACAAGTCACACTGCACGATCTCCCCGGCCGCGTACGCCGTCCGGTCCGCCGGATCCGCCGGCCGGTACAACGGCCGCAGCTGCGCGATCCGGGGGCCCGTAGTCGGTGACCAGCCTGATCCGGACCGGATCGCCGGTGTCGGCGTGCACGGGCAGCAACTGGGCGAGTGGCTTGCCGCCGAGCCGCTCGGCCTCGGCGACCGCGATCTTCACGGCCTCGATGGCGTCCGCACCCGCGCAGGCCGGCGAGATGTGCCAGCCGTGCTCGTACTTGGAGAAGTAGCCGGTGACGCCGGCCAGGCGCCCGGTCCCGCCCGTGGTGGTCTCGTACTCGGAGAAGTCCAGCTGCCACACCTGGTTCGGCCGGACCGGGGGCTCGGCGAACGCTGCCTTGCGGGCCTTCGCGAGCTCGCGGCGCTGCCCGGCGTAATCGACGGGCTGGAGCAGGCCGCGGCGGCGCATCGCCCGCTCCACCGCCGAGACCGACGCCGTGATGCCTCGGCGGCCATCATCGCGTGGATCTTGCGGTGGCCCAAGGCGGGCCAGTCCGCGGCGTACTTCGCCGCCAGCGGCTCGATCGCGTCCACGGCCGGGGCGGGCCACGGGCCTTTGACGACCGGTTCCCCGGACCGCTGGCGCGCCAGCTTGCGATGGCAGGTGCGGCGCGGGATGCCGGTCAGCTGGCAGAACCTCGAGACCGGCATCGCCGCCTGGGAGCGGATCATCTCGAGGTCCTCGAAGGGGCCAGGCGGACCTCAGCGGACTTCTTCCAGACCCGCAGCTCCACATGCGCCTCGCCGAGCGCCGCCGTCAGCTCCGCGACCTCCGCGGCGAGCTGCTCCTCCCGGCTGGAGGGCCGAGCGCTGCCGCCGGCGGCCAGGCCCAGCTTCCCGGCCTCCAGGAACTGCCGCTTCCAGTTCCCGACCGTCTGCTCGGACACCTTCGCCTTGCGGGCCGCCTCAGCGACCGTCACCTCGCCAGCCAGCACCGACAGCACGATGCGGACCTTGTCTTCCACCGGGAGGGAACACCGGGGGCCTGCTCTTATCCAGTCTCCTTGGCTCCAGGGGATCAACTAACCCCTGTGCCAGAAAGTCTGACGCACGACAATGCGGCAAGGCTGTCAGGTAAACCGATCCAGCTATTCGCGCGACAGATAGTTGGTATTGGGCCACGCCCGCCGGATTGTTCCGGGTGACTGGCAGGTATGAAGGGCAGGATGTCATGACGCTCGCGCGCAGGGGGGTCACTGTGGATGCTGCGGCGGCGCCATTAAGCCCGGCGCCGGGTGCTGAGCCGGCCAGTCCGGTGCTGGCCCGCCTGATCAGCGGGGAGAGGCTGATCAGGGTAGCGGTGCACATAGCGTGCTGGGTCCCGTTCATCGCCTCTGCTGCGGACTCGTGGCGCGGCCCCTGGCGCGCCACCGGCGATGGCGCGCGGACGGCGCTTATGTCCTGGGGGACGCTCACCAACCATATTCCCCTAGTCGGGCTGGCCAACGAACTGCCGCATACAACGGCGCATACTCCGTACGATCTTGGGCCGATGCAGTTGTGGCTGATGGCGATTCCGGTGCATATCGACCCGGACCGGGGCGTGTTGTGGGGTGCGGCCTTACTGGCCATGCTCGCCACGTGGCTGACAGTAGAAGCCGGCTATTCCGTTCTTGGCGAGACGGGTGGCTTGCTGGCGGGCGGAGTAGTCATCGCTACCGTGGCGTGGTTTCCGAGTTTCGCTGTTTACCCCTACGAAAATCCGAATTACGGAATGATATTCTTCCTTGCCTCGCTCTCCGCCTGCCTGGCGGTTCTGTCGGGGCACCGTAAGTGGTGGCCGGTGCTTGTCGTCACGGCATCAATGGCAGCCCAGGCATACCTGACGTACGCCGTCGCTTCCGTCGGGCTGGTCCTGATCGCGGCCGTCACCGGCCTGGTCGCAGCATTCCGGGACAAGGGCGGCTATTCATGGCTGATCGGTGGCCTGATCGCCGGGGCTGCGTGCTGGCTGGCGCCGCTGGACCAGCAGTTCACCAGCCCTGCTGGGCAGGGAAACATGTCGCTGCTTTTACAGGAGGACGCAGGGCCGCACGTGGGCGTCGGCTTCGCGATGAAGGTCCTCGCCTTGCTCACTGCTCCCTCGTCGCTGTGGTGGCGGGAGAACATCAGCCTGCGAGGCAACCTCTACCAACTGCTCAGCTCCAAGCCGACGGCGCTCGGGTTCGTGATCCTCGCCATCACGGCGGCGAGCCTGGTCATTGCCGTGTGCTGGCTCCGGTCCCGCGAACTCGCCGGACTGGCTGCCATCAGCCTTCTGGTCAGCGTGACAGCCGCCGCGACCTTCGCCCGCATACCCGCGCAGTCGAACGCCATCGGCGGTGTTCACCGCCCGTGGGGCGATCTGCCCCTGATCTTCGTCATGTTCGCAGCGGCCCTGCTTGCATGGCTGACCGTGATCTGCGTCACCGTCCTTGCAGCTGCCAGGCTGATCAGTGGCCGGCGCGGCAGGGTGGCCCCCGCACAGGGGGGTGGACCTGGCGGGGAACAGCGTGTTCGTCAGCACCCGGTCCTGCGGTCGGCTCGCCTGGCAGGCGCACTGCTCATCGTCATGACCGCGCTGCTGGTGCTCGGGGTGCGGCAGGTGGCGAACTACCAGGGCGAAGGAACGTATTCGCTGCGTGTGAGCGCCGCCCTGCCGATGATCGAACGGTCAGTGCCCAGGCACGGGCTGATCACCTTGAAGGTCTCCCCCCAGGCTGACTGGTACAGGGTGGGCACCGGCTTGCAGTGGGCGCTGATCGGCGACGGCTATCTCTACACCACGCGAAATAGGGGCAATCATATTATATCTAATATAACTGTCATAATACGTCCGCATTCGACGACAGTACGTATCAGGCTAAAAGAGCTGATTCCAGATGACTGACACATCTTCGGGCGCCTTCGCACGTGACGTGGTGGTGGTTGGCGGCTGCGGTCATGTGGGCCTGCCGCTGGCGATCGCGCTGGCCGGCCGAGGCGCCCGGGTGGACATCTATGACATTAGCGCCGCCGCGGTCGGCATGGTCAACGAGGGGCGGATGCCGTTTGCCGAGCCGGCGGCGGGCCATGTGCTCAAGCAGGTCATCGCCGAAGGCTTCCTGTCCGCGTCGACCCGCCCGTCGGTGGTGGGGACCGCGGAACATGTGGTACTGGTGACCGGCACGCCGGTGGATGAGCACCTGAACCCGGATCAGGGAGCGGTGCTGCGGGCGATCGACGGGTGCGCGGGGTTTCTGCGGGACGGACAGATCCTGATCTTGCGCAGCACGGTGTATCCGGGGGCCACCGCGATGGTGGAGCGGAGGCTGGCTGAGCTAGGCCTGGACGTTGACGTGGCGTTCTGCCCGGAGCGGATCGCCGAGGGCAAGGCGATGACCGAGCTGTTCGACCTGCCGCAGATCGTGTCCAGCCGGACCCAGCGGGGCAGTGAGCGGGCGAGTGCGCTATTCGCCAGGCTGACCGGCACGATCGTCCCGCTGGCGCCCGAGGAGGCCGAGCTGGCCAAGCTGTTCACCAACACCTGGCGTTACATCATGTTCGCCACGGCTAATCAGCTGTACATGATGGCCAACGACCGTGGCCTGGACTTCGAGAAGATCCGCCAGGGCCTGATGCTGGACTACCCGAGGGCAGCGGACATGCCAGGTGCCGGGTTCGCCGCCGGGCCGTGCCTGTTCAAGGACACCTTGCAACTCGCCGCCTTCAACAACAACAACTTCGCGCTCGGCCACACCGCGATGATCATCAACGAGGGACTGCCGCTGTACCTGGTGCACCGGATCGAGCAGCGGTTCCATCTGGCCGCGATGACGGTTGGCATTCTGGGCATGGCGTTCAAGGCGAGCTCGGACGATATCCGCTCGAGCCTGTCGTACAAGCTGAAGCGGATCCTGGCGTTCAAGGCTCGTGAGGTGCTGTGCACCGACCCGTACGTAACCGCCGACCAGGGCCTCAAGCCGCTGGAGGAGGTTCTAGCCCGATCCGACCTGCTGGTCATCGGCGCTCCGCATCCCGAGTACGCCGAACTGGTCACCCGCAAGCCGACCGCGGACATCTGGAACGTGCTGGGGAAGGGCGTGCTGGTCTGATGCCTGGCGAGGTACGGCTATCACTGATCATCCCGGCCTATAACGAGGGCTCGGACATCGTGCCGGTGCTTGACCGGGTGTTCGAGTCGGTGCGGCTGCCGGCCGAGGTGCTGGTCGTAGTGGACATTCCCGCCGACAGCACCGTACCGGTGGTCGAGAAATACGCCCAGACGGAGCCGCGGCTGCGGTACCTGGTCAACACCTACGGGCGCGGGCCGGCGAACGCGATCCGGTACGGTATCGACGCCGCCGCCGCGCCGGTGGCCGTGGTGACCATGGCCGATGGCTGCGACGATGCCCGCCAGATCGACGACCTCGTGCGTCTGGTGGAGCGCGGAGCGGTGGTGGCGGCGGCGTCCCGGTACATGCGAGGGGGCCAGCAGGTGGGCGGGCCGCTGCTGAAGGGGACGCTGTCGAAGCTAGCGGGCCGGTCTTTGAAGTTGATCGCGCACGTGGGCACCTGGGACGCGACGAACTCGTTCAAGGCGTATTCGACCGATTTCGTCCGCCAGGTCGGGATCGACTCGATGGACGGCTTTGAGATCGGGATCGAGCTGACCGCCAAGGCCCGGCGGATGCGGCTGCCAGTGGCCGAGATCCCCACCATCTGGCTGGACCGCCAGGCCGGGGTGTCGAACTTCCAGGTCGCCCGGTGGATCCTCAAGTACCTGCGCTGGTACCGGTTCGCGTTCGGCCCGCGGCTGACCGCCGAGGACATCCGCCTTCATGCGGCCCGTCGTGTGGGCAGGGCTGTCGCGCCGACCGCGGAGGAACTGTAGGCATGGAAAAGACTAAGGTTCTGGTCAGTGGGTCCGCCGGGTTCATCGGGGGCTACCTAGTCGATGAGTTGCTGCGGCGGGGCTACGCCGTCGTCGGCGTCGATAACTTCTCCAAGTACGGGCGGGTCCGCAAATCCTACGACGACCACCCGCACTACACCCTTGTCGAGGGCGACGCCCGCGACGTCGGCCTGATGACTTCGCTGCTGGCCGACTGCGATCATTTCGTGGTCGGCGCGGCAATGATCGGCGGGATCTCCTACTTCCATGCCTACGCCTATGACCTGCTGGCCACCAACGAGCGGGTCATCGCGTCCTCCTGCGACGCGGCCATCGCGGCGCGCCGCGATGGCCGGCTACGCAAGGTCACCTACCTGTCGTCGTCAATGGTTTTCGAGAGCGCCGACCAGTGGCCCTCTTACGAGGGCCAGGAGCGGGAGATCCCGCCGCCGCTGTCCTCGTACGGATTCCAGAAGCTGGGGGTGGAATACTTCGCCCGCGCGGCCTGGGAGCAATACCGGCTGCCGTTCACGATCGTGCGGCCGTTCAACTGCGTCGGCATCGGCGAGAGCAGGGCGCTGGGCGACGAGGAGATCATGTCAGGGAACGTGCGCCTGGCGATGAGCCACGTGGTCCCCGACCTGGTGCAGAAGGTACTCAAGGGGCAGGATCCGCTGCACATCCTCGGCTCTGGGAAGCAAGTACGCCACTACACCTACGGCGGGGACCTGGCCCAGGGCATCGTCACGGCCATGGAGCACCCGGACGCCCGCAACGAGGACTTCAACCTGTCCACGGCGCAGGGCACCACGGTGCTCGAGCTGGCCGAGCTGATCTGGCGGAAGATCCGCGGCGACGCCGAGTTCCGCGTCGTTCACGACAAGCCGTTCGAATACGACGTGCAGCGCCGCGTGCCCGCAACCGAGAAGGCCAAGCGGGTACTGGGCTTCGAGGCCACCACCACGCTTGATCAGATGCTCGACGAGGTGGTCCCCTGGATCTCGCAGGCCGTCGAGGCGGGCACCATATGACCCAGCGCCGCGGCGGCCCGCCTGCGGCTTCCTCCGATGGCGGGAGTCCGGGGAGGAGTCGGTGCGGGCCAGCACCGAGCCCATGACCCGCGTGATCAGCACCAGATCATCGGGCTCATACTCCGGGAAAGTCACCAGGCCGGCCTGCCCGAATGGCAGGGTCCGCAGCGGGCGCTCCGGCTCATCAGGCCGCCGCTTGTACCCCGCCGGGTCGACGATCACGACGGCGTCCATGAAGTCAGACAATGCGAGCTGTACGTCGGAAGACATCACCGCGAACTGCTCGCGAGCCAGGTCCTCCAGCTCCCGCCTGTACAAGCTCAGACGCCGAGCTGCGCGCGGAACTCCTCGCGGATGACCCGGTGCGCGGATCCCGGCGGACTCTCGCTCGACGGACGCTGTCCGTGGCTTTCGGCCGTTATACCCGGCTGAGGCCGCGAGCGCACGGACATATAGCGGACAGGCAAGATCACTTAGCAGGCATGGGGCCAAATACTCGCAGGTCAGAAGGCATATAGGCTAAATACGGCAAACAATCTGTAAAACCGTCGGCTCAGCCTTCGTTGGTTCGAACCCAACACCTGCCACTACCTGCGGGAACGGCCCGCTAGCTGCGGATTCTCGGCTAGCGGGCCGTTTCTTCTCTGTCCCATGGTGTGTCACCTTGTCGCGCTGCGGACCGCCGTGTTGCGGGGTCCACGGACGCATAGCGGACGGGAATCGGGGCCAGGGAGCGGTGCGGGGGACCGTCGGCTTTGCACGGACGGCCACGGACGGGGGCCGCGACGACGGACGGGCCACGGACAGGGTCCGCGGAGGCCGTGTGCCCGGCTTGACGTTCACGGCCGAGTTGAGCGTGCATTTCCCTGCGTCCGCCCGCTGCCCGGCCGGTTTCCCGGGGCGGGGCGGCCGGGGAAGGGCGGGTGCGGTGATGGCCAGGGTGGCGGTCCGGGAGAGTGTGACGCTTGCCGGGCGGGCGGAGCGGGCGCGGGCCGCCCGCACGTTCGTCGGTGAGGTACTCGGCACCGGGCACCCGTGCGGAGATGTGGCCGTCTTGCTGGTCAGCGAGATCTTCGGCAACAGTGTCCGGCATAGCGGCTCGGGTGCTCCCGGGGAGACGGTCACGGTCACGGTCATTGCCGGGGACCGTACTGTCAGGGTCGAGGTCACCGACCGCGCCGGGCCGGGGACGCCGGAGCTGCGTCCTGCGGGCCGTGATGCGGAAGGCGGTCGCGGGCTTCAGCTCGTTGCGGGCCTCGCGGCGCGGTGGGGCTGGCGACGGCGCGGCGGGCGGATGGTGACCTGGTTCGAACTATCGCTTTGCTGATGTTCCGCCCGGCGACTGACCACAGATGTACCTGGCGTGTACCTCGGACGGGCGAGGGCGTCGGCGTCTGCCCGCTGCGGCGCAGGTCGTCGGAGCTGGCTGCCGGGCCAGGTACATCGCAGGTACAGCGCGGGTATATCTGAGGACCACGGCATCGGTATGGTTGTCGGCCTGCCTGTCGGCCACCCGTTGGCCGCGCTATGCGCCATTTGGCCAGATCACGCGCACCGGGGTGCCGTGCGGGCGTATGCCACGACGTCGGCGGTCCCGCCGCAGGCATCGACGGCTGTCAGCTGCCAGTGCCTGCCCGGGACACGGGGCGCGGCCTGGTGTCCCGGACTGGCTCTGATTGTCATCTTTTCCCGGGTGTGATCCGGCGGGATGCTGGCAGCGGCCATGTCAGGTGACGGGGAGGACGCGATGGAGCCCGGTTTCGCCGCTGCGGAGATCGACACGAGCAGGCCGCACCCGGCGCGGATGTACAACGCCTACCTGGGCGGGAATGACAACTATCCCGCTGACCGGGCGGCGGTCGGGCAGATCCTGCGCGATTTCCCGGAGGTCCGCGGCATGGCGCTGGCCAACCGGGCGTTTCTCCAGCGGGCGGTGCGGTTCCTGGCCGCCGAGGCGGGGATACGGCAGTTCATCGACATCGGCACCGGCATCCCGTCGGCCG
>DATLSX010000182.1:0-16620 GCA_035533915.1 Streptosporangiaceae bacterium | reverse complement strand
AACCCTAGGACTCACGTGCTCCTGGTGGCGTTCGGTGCTCACCCGCCAGCGGCTACCGGACCGAGTCTGGCCCCCAGCGAACTCCTGCTCCTCACGGGGCTGGTGTTCTGCGCGGGACTAACCCGGTAACCCCCATTAGGTGGAGGAGTCAGGGTACCTGCGGGTGCTGCCGCCGTCGCGTGCCGGTCATTACCGGATTGAGGTCGCTCGCGGCTGGCTGTACTACGGTGACCGGCACCGCGCCCTCGGGTCGTTGCAGGCTGCGCGGCGCGTGTCGCCGCAGCTGGTGCGGATTCATCCGAAGGTCCGCGACTCGGTCCATGTCATCGCGCGCAATGAGCCGCGTCCAAGCCGCGAGCTGCGGTCGTTCGCGGCCTGGCTGGGAATCGATTGACGCGGCGTCGGCTGACCGGGTATGCACGAGCCAGGTCGCCGGGTCTGCTAGCTGTATGGCTGGTTCGGAAACCTGCGCACGGATCACCCGCTTATGGGGCGGCCGTGGGGCTAGCGACTCGAAGCCGCGGCGCGGAAGCCGCGGTATCACCTGGCTTGTGGTGTCTGGGGCGCTTTGTAGATCGTTCGCTGATATTGGCGGGCCGGGGGGAACGTTGTCGTCGGTTTCCTGCCAGACAACACGGTGGCTGCGGGCGCAGTGTTGCGGGGTGGAGATGAGTCAGCGATCTGAAGAGCTGGTGGCGGGTGGTCCTGTCGGGGTGACGGCTGCGCCGTTTATCCGGTCCGGGCCGGCCGCCGCCGTTGACCTGGCGTTGCGTGCGGAGCGGGCGGGGTACGGGTCGTTCTGGGTGGCTGAGGTGACGGGTACCGAGGCGTTCTCGGTGCTCGGCGCGGTGTCGCAGCGTGTTCCCGGTCTCGCGCTCGGCACTGGTGTCCTCCCGCTGCAGGTTCGTTCGCCGGGACTGCTGGCTATGGCGGCGGCGTCGCTGCAGGCGCTGACGGCGGACCGTGATGTCCTGCTGGGTATCGGTGTCTCGTCGCCGGTGGTTGCGAGTGACTGGCACGGCGCGGCGTATCCGGGCAGGCCGCTCGCACAGATGCGCGAGTTCCTCGCCGTCCTGCGTGAGTGTTTGTCGGGGGAGCCGGTCACGTTCGCCGGTGATTTCTACCAGCTGCGGAAGTTCCGCCTGGGAGTCGACTTGCCGGGCCGCAGGCCGAAGGTCATCGTGGGCGCGCTGGGCGAGGGGATGCTCCGGCTGGCGGGGGAGGCGGCCGACGGGGTGCTACTCAACTACCTGCCCGCCAGTCATGTCCCGTGGTGCGTGCGGCAGGTCAGGCGCGGCGGCGGCGCCACGGTCTACGCGAACGTCCACGTCGGTGTCGGGGACCGGGCGGCGGCGGCCCCGCAGGCTCGCCGGGACTTGTTCTCCTATGCCGTCGTCGACGCGTATGCCCGGAGCTTCAGCCAGGCCGGCTTCGGCGACGCGGTGGGCGCGATCAGGGCCGCGCACCGGGCCGGCGACCGGGCCGCCGCGCTGGCCGCCGTGCCCGATCAGATGATCGATGCTATCGACGTGGTCGGCAGCCCGGCCCTGGTCAGCGATACCATCGCCGCCTACCGCCGGGCGGGCGTGCAAGTGCCTGTGATATTCCCGCTGACCTGGGGAGCAGCCAGGAACGACGGGCCGGCCGCCATTGACGCCACACTGCGGGCCGCCGCAGCGCCCGTGGTGCCTGCCGCGGAGAATGACGCGTCGTGACCGGGCCCGGCGGCTCTCGCAGCCCAGGCGGCGTGGCCGCGCGGCCACGGCCTCTGGCCTGGGCGGCCTGGCCGTACCCGGCCGTACCTGAGGTCCGCGCGCCGGCCGATGGCGACCGGGCCCGCATCGGGGCCATGTGGGAACGCTCGGGGTGGTGACCCGCACAGGCCGCTTCCACGCCCCGGTCCGGCACCTGCCTGCCTCGTACCTGGACGCGGTGCTCGCTTCTCCGGCGTCATCGGCACACCCGCGGCGATCGCCGAGCCCGAGGTCGGCGCGAGAAGGGTGCCGAGCGTCCGCGGTCAGATTCGCCGTTCGGGAACACGTACCCGCCGCCGGTGCGGGTCAGCCGTGCTTTGGCAGGGTGAGCTGCTGCCGGTGGTAATCGAAGTGCTGGGTGGGGTACCGGTACAGGTCGAGCAGGGTCATGTAGCTGGCGAAGAACGGATCCCACGAGGTGGGGTAGTGCATTCCCCGGCGCAGGCCGGCCTCCGGCTCGCGGGCCAGGCGGTGCTGCAATGCCGCGATGACGCGGTCCAGCGTGCTGCTCATGCGGGAGCACGGGATGATCCGTGCGCCGACGCAGGATCCGGCGTAGTTGATCAGGTGAAAAGGCGTCCGGCCTGCGTCGAGCAGCCGTGCGAAGATCATGCTGGCCCGGTCCGGGAGTCGGCCGAAGATCCGGGCTAGAACCAGGAGCGCACGCACGATGAGGTACCCGAAAAGCATGTGGAACAGCAGTTGCTCGTTGGTCCACCTGGTTCCTTCCGTCGGGCGGTGCAGGTCCGCCGTGGTCGCCTGCTCGAGCAACTGGTGAAAGGCCTGCCGGGCGCGCTCCATCTCGTCGCGAATCGCTACCTGGGCGGATTCGCCGGAGTTGGGACCGGTCATGCCGACGCCGTGTGCCGGTAGCGGCGAGTAGCGAGCGGGACGGTAGCGAGGAGCAGGCCCGCGATCCAGGCAAGTGCTTGCGCGACTGGCCTGGCCGCGGGGCCGCCGAGGCACAGGACGCGGAGCGCGCCGGCGATGACGGTGACCGGGTTGACCTTTGCGAAGGCCTGGAGCCAGCCGGGCATGGTGGCAACGGGGACCAGGGTGGAGCTGGCGAAGACCAGGATGATGACGGGGAACAGCCCGGCGAGGCCCGCTGATTCGGGATCCCGGACCAGCAGGCCGAGTCCGATGTTGAGCCAGGAGAACGCCAGCCCGGTCGCGGCGGCCAGCGCCACGGCGGCGATCGCGGCGGCGGGCCCGGCGTGGAACCGGAATCCGATCGCGGTCCCGACGGCGATCATGAGCCCGGTCACGAGCAGGTTCCTGACCACGTCCGCGGCGGCCCTGCCGGTCAGGACGGAGACGCCGGCGACGGGGAGGGCGCGGAATCGGTCGATCATCCCGCTGTCCAGGTCCTCGGCGACGGCGACGCCGGTCTGCGAGGCGCCGAAGCCGATGGCGAGCACGAGCAGGCCGGGGAGCAGGTAGTCGATGTACCGGGTGACGCCCAGCGGGTGGACGGCGCCGCCGAACCCGTAGGTGAACAGCAGCACCAGCAGGACGGGCTGCACGGTGGCGAATGCGATCAGGGATGGGACCCGGGCCAGCCGCCGGAGGTGGCGCCCGGTCATGGTGCCGGCATCCGCGACTGCCTTGGCCAGCGCGGACGGCGGGGTGGACTTCAACGCAGCGGAGGTCATGGCGCTCTCCTTGTCAGCCGGCCAGGGCGGCGGGCGAGGTAACGGCGTCTGGGCCGCGCCCGGTGGCAGGCTGACCGGTCACGGCGAGGAAGGCGTCGTCGAGGGTGGGGCGGCGCAGGGTGAGGTCGGCGATCGGCAGGCCGGCGGCTGCGAGCCGGGCGGCGAGGTCGGCGAGGATGGCCGGGCCGTCGCTGACCTGCACGATGACCCGTCCGGCGGCGTCGATGGCGGGCGGTGCTGAGGCCAGCGGCGCCATCACGGCGGCGAGGCGCCGGGAATCAGTCCCGGGCCGGGAGCGCAGCTCGAAGCGGTCGGCGCCGGCGTGGGCTTTGAGCTGGCCCGGCGTTCCGGTGGCGATGACGCGGCCGTCATCGATGATGGCGATCGTGCTCGCGAGCCGGTCGGCTTCTTCGGTGTACTGGGTGGTGAGCAGCAGCGCGGCTCCCTCAGCGGCCAGCTCGCCGAGCAGATCCCACAGGGCCAGGCGGCCGCGAGGATCCAGGCCGGTCGTCGGCTCGTCGAGGAACAGCACCGGCGGCCGGCCGACCAGGCTCGCCGCGACGTCGAGGCGGCGCCGCGTCCCGCCGGAGTAGGTGCGGACCTGCCGTGCCGCTCCAGCCGTCAGGTCGAGTCGTTCAAGCAGCTCGTCGGCGCGACCGCGCGCCGCAGCTCGGCTGAGACCGCTTAGCCGTCCGATGAGGCGTAGATTCTCCCGGCCGGTCAGGTAAGGATCGACAGCGGTGTGCTGGCCCGACAGGCCGATCACACGCCGTACCTCGGCCGGCCGCGTCACCACGTCCAGCCCGGCGACGCGGGCCCGGCCGCTATCTGGTGCGAGGAGCGTGGCCAGGATCCGCACCAGAGTGGTCTTCCCGGCGCCATTCGGGCCGAGCAGCCCGAGCACCCCGCCGGCCGGCACCTCGAGATCCACCCCGTCCAGCGCCCGGACCTCGCCGAACCGCTTCGCCAGTCCTTCGGTAACAACTGCCGCCTGGTCTCCCACGGAATCCTCCTTGGCCGACTCATCAGTAGGTTAGCTAGCTATCGGCTACCAGTGTAGGATACCTACTTATGAAGGCGGAAGCGCAGTTGCTCAAGGGGCATCTCGACACGCTGCTGCTGGCAACCCTCGAAGCCGGGCCTTTGCACGGCTATGCCGTGATGGAGGCGCTGCGCCAGGCCGGGGGATCCCGGTTTGACCTGCCAACCGGGACGATCTACCCGGCCCTGCGCCGCCTGGAAGCGGCCGGTCTCCTGGACGGGAACTGGTCAGTGGTCGGCGGTCGCAAGCGGCGCACCTACGCGCTGACCGCCGCCGGGTGCCACAAGCTCAGCGGTGACCGCGCTGCCTGGCGGGACTTCGCCACGACCGTGACCTCCATCCTGCAAGCGCGCCCATGTCCAGCGACCTGACCCGCGCATACCTCGCTGACCTGCGTCGTAGGCTGCCCGCCGACATTACCGAGGAGATCGCCGACGGCCTCGCGACGGGATGCGAGTACCGCCTGGCCATGGGTCAGGGCGAGGACGACGCGGCGCGGGCCGCCATCGCGGAGTTCGGCGACCCCGGCAGGCTGGCCGCCGAGTTCACCCGCGTTGCGCCAGGCCGGCGCGCAGCCCGTATCTTGCTGGCGAGCGGGCCCGCCGTCGGTGCCTGCTGGGGCGCGGCCCTGATCGCCGCCGGAGCATGGACGTGGCCCGTGCCACACCTGGCACGGCTCGCCTTCGGCGCCGTGCTGCTGCTCACCGTCCTGGTCCTGGCCGGAGCGGCCACCAGCCGGGACAGCTACCGCCGGACCAGGCTGGCCGTTCCCGGCGGCATCGCCGTCGTCATGCTGGACCTGACCATGATGACGGCCGTCCTGAGCGCCGCGCCGGCCGTCACCTGGGTGCTTACGATCGCCATCACCGCCAGCCTGACGCGGATCGGCCTCGCCGCCAAGCTAATCCCCCGCGTCCTGGCCCACTGACCCCGCGTCGGATCCCGAGCCAGCCGCGGGAACTGTGCTCCGCCGCCGCCCGATCCAAGGTCCAGGACCGTCTCCCCGGTCGCAGATCGGCGACCGCCAGCGGGTTACCGCAGCCGAGGCTGGCCTTCGGCGCCGCAGCCGGGGGCGCTGTCAGCGTCAGGCTTCCGGGTGGTTGCGGGACGGCGGTCCCGCGCCTGCAGGCCCTTCGTCCCTGGCGGCCAGCAGTCTTGCGGCGGAACCGTGGTGCAGGACCAGGAATGCATGACAGGGAAGGCGGGACTCACGATGCTCTTACGGCGATTCGCGGTCGCACTGGCGACGGCGATGACCACTGGAATGGCAATCACCGGGACTCTCCCCGCCCAGGCGGCTCCCATGCATAACATCGAGCTGCACGTGGTGCTGCACGGCAGCAATGCCCATCCGATGGCGACCGGGACCGCTTCCTTTGAGTCCGGCGATCACGGTCGCGAACTTGACGTCCATGTTTCCCGCATCCCGGGCCTGGCCGGGTCTCACCTGGTCGTCTACGTGCACGGCGTCCGGGCGGGGACCATGACAGTCTCCCGGGCCGGGTTCGCACACCTGGACCGCCACCGGGGCGTCCCGGCCTGCAGGTCGGGGCAGGCGATCCGGGTCCGCACCAGGTCAGGAACCTTGGTCGCGTCCGGTATCTTCCGCCGCCACCACGACTAGCCGGTGCCAGGCGTGCCAGAGGAAGGGCCCGCGTCATGAGGCGTAACCACGCCCGCGCGGCCGCGGTCAGCGCCTGCGGATCCGGTACCAGCCCAGCAGGAGGCGGCGCACCGCCGCCGGCGGCCAGCGGCACGGCCACGAGCACACCCTCGCGAGCGTTCAACGCTGCAGATGTCGCGTTCGCTGCGGGCATGCTCCGCCTGGACGGGCAGGCCCGGGCCATGGCCGCTCTTGTGGCCGGGCATACGGCGATGACGCAGCTGCGCCACTACGCTGCCCGCCTGCTCGGCCACGACGCGGACGCCCGGTACATGCGTGACCCGATGACCCTGTGGCACCCCCGGCCCCCGGCCCCCTACGCGCCCGGTGCCGCCCCGCCGTCGTGCATGGGACCGGGCATGATGGACAGTCACGACTGGGCCGATATGGGCCGCCAGCACGGGCATGACTTCAACGACCACTGGCTCGATGCCATGACCGCCAATCACATCGCTGAGATAGCGCTCTGCAGGGCCGAGCTCACCGCCGGCGCCAGCCCGCAGGCCCGGAACCTGGCCCGCACCATGCTCAGGCTGCGGCAGGCCGAACTCACCCAGCTCCGCCACTGGCGCCATAGCCAGGAACACCACGCAGGACATAACTGATGCTCCTGCGCCTGGCAGGCGATCCCGGCACTGTCGTTTATTCGTGTGTGATGTCTGCGTGGCGTCTTCTTACTGGGGACTGATCTGGTCGCCGTGGCGATGGCTAACGCGTTCAGGGCTTTCTTCGTGCGCAGTGGTGTGCCTCGATGGCCCGGTTGTGCTGGTCGCCCGCGGCACGCGGTCCTGCTACGCCCGCCGGGTCATCGAGCATTTCCGCAGCGACTGATCCGCTAGGGTCGCTCTACGTGATCGCGGAAGCCTGGCGCCACGATGCGAGCGAGGCCACTTACCGCAGCTGCCCAGCCGGCGCTCGGCGCGGTCGCCGTTGGCGGCGCTGTAGCGCTGCGTGATCGGCCGCTGGCGGCATGAGCGATGCGAGATCCGCTGGTCTGGTCGGTGGCTTGACGGTTGGCGGTCAGCCTGTCCCGGCGTGCATGCGGCGTGCTTGTGGCTGAGGGAGGAGGCTGCCGTGGCTGGTGTCCTGGGGGCTGGGTGGCAGTGTTGCGTCGGCCCCGGAGCCCGCATCCGCGCGATTCTTGAGGGTGGCTGTCCGGCAAACCCGTGATCGCAGGCGGCGGGATCATAGCCGCGCCGGTCTGGTGTAAGCCCGGGCTGATACCAATGACGGTATGAACGACAAGGAAGAAGCCGAACGCTGCTTGCGTGCGCTCGCCGGTCCGCAGGCACGGCTGCGCGCGGATCAGTGGCGCGCGATCCAGGCCCTCGTGGTTGACCGCCGCCGTGCCCTTGTCGTCCAGCGGACCGGCTGGGGCAAATCCGCTGTCTACTTCGTCGCCACCTCGTTGCTACGTGACCGCGGTGCCGGGCCGACGCTGATCGTGTCGCCTCTGCTCGCCTTGATGCGCAACCAGATCGCGGCGGCAGAGCGGGCCGGTATCCGCGCCCGCACAATCAATTCAGCCAACGTCGGGGAGTGGGCTGAGGTCCACGCCGAGATCAAAGCGGCCGGGGTTGATGTGCTGCTGGTGAGCCCGGAGCGGCTCAGCAATCCCGACTTCAGGGATCTCATCCTGCCGGATCTCGCCAGATCGGCCGGGATGATCGTCATTGACGAAGCGCACTGCATCTCCGACTGGGGGCACGACTTCCGGCCCGACTACCGCCGTCTGCGCGCGGTGGTTGCGGGCCTGGGGCCCGATGTGCCAGTGCTCGCGACCACCGCAACCGCCAACGCGAGGGTCACGCGCGACGTCGCGGAACAACTCGGCGCGGGCTGGCGCGGGCCGGGTGAGCCGCCACCCACGCTCGTACTGCGCGGCCCGCTCGACCGCGACAGCCTGCACCTGTACGTGGTGCGGCTGCCGGCCGCGCCGCAGCGGCTGGCGTGGCTGGCTGACCAGATCGGCGAGCTGGCCGGCTCAGGCATCGTCTACACCCTGACCGTTGCCGCCGCCTACGACGTCGCCGGCTTCCTGCGGGATCGCGGATATGCGGTTGAGGCCTACACAGGGCAGACTGAGCCGGCGCAGCGGCTCCAGGTGGAAGATGACCTCCTTGCGAACAAGCTCAAGGCCGTCGTCGCGACAAGCGCGCTCGGCATGGGATTCGACAAGCCCGACCTCGGGTTCATCATCCATCTCGGCGCGCCGCAGTCGCCCGTCGCGTACTACCAGCAGATCGGCCGGGCTGGCCGGGGCGTGGACCGCGCCGAGGTGATCCTGCTGCCCGCCACCGAGGACCGCGACATCTGGGCCTACTTCACCAGCCTCGCGTTCCCGCCCGAACACAGGGTGCGGGCGACGCTGGATGCGCTGGCCGGTCCGGGCGGCCCCCATTCGCTCGCGGCGCTCGAACCGCGGGTCGACTTGTCCCGCGGCCGGCTGGAGACCCTTCTCAAGGTTCTCGATGTGGATGGCGTGGTCCGGCGGGTGCGCGGCGGCTGGGAGGGGACCGGCCAGCCGTGGGTCTATGACAGCGAGCGTTATGCTCGCGTTGCCGCCGAACGATCCCGCGAACAGGAGGCGATGCTCGGCTACGTGGCCACCACCGGATGCCGGATGGAATACCTGCGCCGCGAACTCGACGACCCGGCCGCGGCGCCGTGCGGGCGGTGTGACAACTGCGCCGGAGTTGCCCGTAAGGCCGAGGTCACCCCGGCCAGCGAGGCGATCGCACGCAGGCGCCTGCAGCGGCCTGGCGTGACGATCGCGCCGCGGCGGACCTGGCCGTCCGGGATGAAGACGCTCGGCGTTGCTGTGGCCGGCCGGATCGCAGCCGAAGCCGTGGCGGAGCCTGGCCGGAGCGTCGGCCGGCTGACCGACATCGGCTGGGGGGCCACGCTGCGCAGGACGCTGGCCGGCAGCGGCCCTGACGCGCCCGTCCCTGATGATCTGTTCGACGCTGTCGTGCAGGTGCTCACCGGATGGGACTGGGCGCAGCGGCCTGCCGCGGTCGTGACCATGCCGTCGCGAGCCCGCCCTGCCATGATCGGTGATCTTGGCCGGCGGATCGCGGCGACAGGCAGGCTTCTGTACCTGGGCGGCCTCGGTTATGCGGGCGAGGGCCCGTCGGGGCGCCAGCACAACAGTGCCCAGCGGCTCGCCGCGCTGTGGCACACCTTGACCGTACCCGACACGGTACGCGCCGCATTGGCCGCGCCGGACGGGCCGGTGCTCCTTGTCGACGACCACATAGACACCGGCTGGACGATGACGGTTGCCGCCAAGCTGCTGCGCGAGTGCGGCGCACCTGCCGTACTGCCGTTCGCGCTCGCCGTCACCACGTGATCTAGTCCGGACAATCAACCTTCCGGGTAAGCGGCGGCCGACGCGGTTGAACACCGGCCCTGGCTGGGGACGTTAGCCTCTGCCGAGCCGCCTTTCGTTCTGGAGAACCTGGGGTTGAGCAGTCGGGAAGCTGCGAAGGGGGACGACGATGAGTTGCGGTTGGTGTGGCCACGGGCATTGCCCTCACTGCGGGTACGGATACGGGTATGGGCCGCCACCGGCCGGGCCGGGTCACGGGCCTGGGTATGGGTATGGGCCACGGCGGCGCAGGCGGCGGGCGGTGGAGGAGGAAGACCTCGCCGCTTACCTGGAGGACCTGGAGGAAGAGGTCAGCCGGGCACGGGAGGACCTGGAGAACCTGCGGCGGTCACGTCCTGCCGAAGAAGGCTGACCGGTGACAGGCAGCGAAGCGGAGGTGCATGCGGTGATGGCCTGGCAGGTCCCGTTCACCATCTTCATCGTGCCCAGCTACACCGAGGCCGACTACGGACGGGCCGCTGCGGAGACCCTGACCCCCTGCCCGGTCACCGTCGTCTGCCACAGCCGCCGCTGACCGTCCAACCCGGGCAGGCCTAGGCTGCGACCTTCGGCACGGGCTTGGGCAGGGCAAGGCAGTCGGCGCGGCGCGTGGAGGGGGCTGATGAGCACAGCGGGTCTGTTCGAGCGCCTGGCCGCCAGGTATGACGCCTGGTATGAGGGACCGGTGGGCACGGCGGTGTTCCCCTCGGAGGTGGCGTGCCTGCAGCCACTGGTTGACGGGCTGCCCCGGCCCTGGCTGGAGGTGGGGACGGGCAGTGGCCGTTTCGCCGCTGCCCTGGGCGTGGAGGTGGGGGTGGATCCGGCTGCGGCGCCGCTCGTGCTCGCGCGGTCGCGGGGCATCCGGGTTGTCCGTGGCGTGGGCGAGCGACTGCCGTTCCGTGCCGGTGTCTTCGGCGCTGTGCTGGCCGTGGTCACGGTCTGCTTCGCTGATGATCCCGCCGTGCTGCTTGCCGAGGCCCGCCGGGTGGTCCGGCCCGGTGGCGCGGTTGTCATGGGCCTGGTCTTCGCTGAGTCCCGGTGGGGGCGTTTTTACCGGGACCAGGGCGCCAGCGGGCACCCGTTCTACTCGGCAGCCCGTTTCCTCACCCGGCAGGAGGCGCTTGCGCTCGTGGCCGGGGCGGGTTTGCGAGTACAGGCCGCCCGCTCGGCGCTGTATCAACCGCCCACGGACCGGCCCGGCCCGGAACCCGCACGGGATGGAGAGGCCCCCGCGGCGGGCTTCGTCTGCTGGCGGGCGGTCGCGGCACCGTGACCAGGACCCCGGGCAGCCACTGGTGAGCCCCGCGAGGGACAGCCGCGGCAGGGTGCGGGCAGGAGAGTCAGGCGAGGCCTTTGACCATGAGGTTCCAGTACATGGCCGGCAGGCCGTAGCGCTTGAGCAGCCACATGTCGTAGCGGGGCTTGAGAGTGTTGATCAGCGGGAAGCTGGGGGTGCGTTTGAAGTCGTAGTCGAACTCGGCGAGCAGCATCCGGTTGCGGGAGGTCACCAGCGGGCAGGAGGTGTAGCCGTTGTAGCGGCTGGTGAGGGGCTGACCGCGCATGGCGGCGAGCAGGTTGGCGACCAGGACGGGGGACTGCTTGCGGATGGCGGCGCCGGTCTTGGAGGTGGGCAGGCTGGAGGCGTCGCCGAGGGAGAACACGTTGGGCCAGTTCGGGCTCTGCAGGGTGTGCTTGTCGACCTGCACGTAGCCGAACGGGCTTGCCGGGTCGGCCAGCGGGGTCTGCTTGACCCAGTCGGGGGCGCTTTGCGGCGGTGTGGCGTGCAGGATGTCGTAGTCGATCGTTTCCTTGGTCCCGGCCTTGGTGTCGGCGATGATGGCCCGGCTGGCCTCGCCGTCGACCTCTGCCAGCTGGGATTCCTTGCGGACTTCGATGCCGTAGCCCGCGGCGATGCCTTCCAGTACCTCGGCCCAGTCGGGCTGGCTGAACATAGCGGCGGTGGGCAGTACCAGGATGATGCGGGTGCGGTCCAGGACTTTCTGCTGCCGCCAGTAGTCGGCGGCCAGGTAGGCGATCTTCTGCGGGGCGCCGGCACACTTGATCGGCCCGGCGGGCATGGTGAACAGGGCCGTGCCGCCGCGCAGGTCGCGGATGAACTCCCAGGTGCGCGGGGTCAGGTCGAACCGGTAGTTGCTAGAGACGCCCCGCTGCCCGAGTGCCTCGGTGAGCCCGGGCACCTTGCCGAAATCAAGCTGGATCCCGGGTGCCACGACCAGGAAGTCATAGCTCAGCACCTGACCCGAGGCGGTGGTGACAGTCCGCGCCGCTGGGTCGGCGCTGGTAGCTGCGTCGTGTACCCAGGTCACGCCCTTGGGCATGACGTCGGCCTCTGGCCGGACTGTCTCGTTCTGCGGTGTCCGCCCGCCCCCGACCAGGGTCCATAGCGGCTGGTAGTAGTGCTGGCTGGAGGGCTCGATGATGGTGATGCCGTCTATTCCGGCCCGGCGCAGCCGGGCGGCGACGGAGATCCCGGCGGTGCCGCCGCCGATGATCAGGACCTTGTGGTGGTCGCGGGCGGGACTGGGTGCGCTCATCGCGGCACCTCCTTCTGGCCTCTGGGGCGTTGCAGCCTCACCCCGGCGGCCTCGGCGTTGCTGAACTCGTCGTCGATGTTGATCACGCGGCGGCGGCGGGCCGCGAGCATGGAAGAGGCCACCGTGGAGCGGTAGCCGGTCCGGCAGTGCACCCACACCTCGCCGGGCGGGACCTCATCCACCCGGGCCGGCAGTTCGTGCAGGGGAATATGGGCCGCTCCGGGGATGTGGGCTTCTTCCCACTCCAGGCGGCGGCGGACGTCCAGCACGACCAGGTCGCTGCGGCTGGCGAGGGCGGCGGCGAGGTCGCCGAACTTGGCCAGCCGCAGCGACGCCAGCGGCGCACCGCCGGCCCAGGTCTCGGGCCGCCCGGTGGCGGCCGCGGCGGGCCGGTCGATCCCGATCCGCACCAGTTCCCGCTGGGCCTGCGCAACCTGCTGCGGTGTCTCACCCAGCAGCGTCACCGGCGCATCCCACGGGATCGTCCAGCCCAGGTAGGTGGCGAAACTGCCCTCCAGCGGGAAGCAGAACGAGCCCGGCACGAACCCAGCGGCGAAGGCAACTTGATCACGCAGGTCCACCACCCATTCCCCAGCCTCGATGCGCCGGCGGATCTCCGCCGCATCGGCCCGCCTGGGCGGGGACAAGTCAATCCCGCCCGGCCCCGCGGTGTTGGCCGGGCCCATGTGGGCGTAGTAGGCGGGATAGGCATCCAGCCCGGCCAGCAGCGTTTCCACATAGATGCGCTCATCGAGGGTGAGCGCCGGGTTGACCAGCTTCTCCCGCCCGATCGTGGACGACTCCGCACTCGTCTGAGTGGCCGAGCAGAAACTGCCGAACCCGTGGGTGGGGTAGATGGCGGCCGTGTCTGGCAGTTCCCGGGCCAGCCGCCTGGCAGAGGCGTACTGTGCCCGGCTCAGCGCGCCGGCGCTGCCCGGGCCGAGCAGATCGGTGCGCCCGGTCGAGCCGTACAGCAGCGAACCGCCCGTGAACACCCCGGCGACCTGATCCCTAGCCTCCAGCACATAAGACAGGTGAGTGAAGGTGTGCCCGGGCGTGGCCATTACCCGCACCGCCATCCCGTCCCCGATCTCCACCCTGTCGCCGTCGCCGACTGGCATGCGGTCGAAACCGACCGGGTCCGCCGCGTTCACCAGGTAATTCGCCCCGGTTTCCTCGCATAGCGCCAGCCCCCCGGTGACGTAGTCGTTGTGCATATGCGTCTCGGCAACATGAGTGATCCGGACGCCCTTTTCTACGGCCAGGGCAAGGACCCGGTCGATGTCGCGCTGCGGATCGATCACCAGGGCGACGTCCCCGTCATGCACCAGATAACTGCGGTCGCCGAGCGTCGGCGTCTCGACCGGCACCACCTCGGCCATCGTCACGCCCCTCCCGGCGTAGCCGCCGTTAAAAGTCCAAATGTACGATCATTTGGATGGACCCACAAGGGCAAGCTTCGGGAGGCCGTGTGGCAGGACCCGGTCACCCGGCAGGCGCCGCGCGCCCGCTGGATCGCCGCAGCCCGATGCCGTTGTGGGCGCAGCTGAGGGACGAGCTCCGCTGCCGGCTGGCAGGAGGCGCCTTCGAGGAGAACTTCCCGGGCGAACTTGCTCTGGTGAAGGAATACGAGGTCAGCAGGCATACCGTCCGGTCAGCCCTGCGCGAGCTGCGCGCCGAAGGGCTCGTCATAGCCGAACGCGGCCGCCGCCCTAGGCTCGCCAGTCACGCCCCTATCGCACAGCCACTCGGGACGCTGTACTCGCTGTTCGCCTCGGTCGAATCGGCTGGGCTCCGCCAGGCGAGCATCCTCCGGGCACGGGAGGTGTGCGCCGATGGGGTCATCGCGGACCGGCTCCGGTTGGAGGCGTCTACCCCCTTGTTCCGCCTCGAACGCCTCCGTCTCGCCGGAGGTGAGCCCCTCGCACTTGACACGGTCTGGCTGCCCGCCGCAGTCGCCGAACCCCTTCTCGACGCCGACTTCACCCACACCGCTCTCTACGACGAACTCGCCAGCCGCGCCGGGGTGCGCATCGCGGCAGGAAGGGAGACTATCCGCGCGGTCACACCGACCAAGGCGCAGCGACGCCTGCTGAACATTCCTGCCACGGCCAGCGCGCTCGCCATCGACCGCCTCGGCTACGCCGACGGTCAGCCCATCGAGTGGCGGCACACACTTATCCGCGGCGACCGGTTCACCCTCGTCGCCGAGTTCTCCCCGCGTGTCAGCTACCAGATGGACAGCCTGTACCTAGCCCCCGCAGACAGCCCTGATGCTTTCTCGCGAATCGCATAAACGACCCGCGCCGGCCGTTCCTGGACTTTCGGCCCTGGCACGTGGGACAAGCGCCGCGCCAATGTGGTCTCAGCGAGCCACCAGGCAGAGAACTGCTTGGCCAATCCGGCTAGCGGGTTCCACAACATCATTGACGGCCTGGCGATCGGTGCCGCCTTCACCGCCAGCGCACCGAGCTGGGACTGGTGACCTGGCTCGTTCTCGCTGCCCACGAGATCCCCCAGGAACAGCCCCCGCCCCGCACGAGAAGATCATCCGCACCGGCGGTTTCACCGCCGGCCTCCTGGTGCTCGCGCTCACCGCCGCGCCCGCTGACCCAGGCCCGCATGGCGGACAGCTACGCCTGACCCTGCGAGCGAGCATAAATGCGCACGACATCCTCCAGCTTCGGAGGTACCTCCAGCGGCGGATCGGTGACCACGGCATCGTCTACGAGCACGACGTAGCTAGTACCTTCGTCATCAGCACGCTCAAGGACATCGACCCGGTGCGGGCCGAAGCGGCGCGTCTCCAGAATTCTCTCCATGCCTCCCCCGATGCTCCTGCCAGGGCACACCCTCTCAGTATGCCCGCATCGCGCGCGCTGACCGCGGCGTCCGGGACATGCCGCCCGCATAGTCAGCGGTTGCCGAAGGCGCGTCTTGATCGCCATTGCGGCTGCGGAGGGCCGTTGCAGGGATGAGGCGGCCCGGGAACACAGGGATCTCCCAGAGCTGGTCGCCCTGCCGGCCGCCAGCCGCACGTTCAAGGGGAAGCGCGCTTGCGGCTGCGGTGCGGGGGCGGCCAGCCAGGCCGGTATCGAGCGGCGCCATCACCGGGTGCTGCTGGTGGCCGCCACCATGCTGGTGGGGGTGTTCACCGGCCTGCTGGCCAACGGCGGCGCGTTCCTCCTGGTGCCGATGTACCTGCTGATCTTCGGCCTGAACATGCGGGAGGCGGCCGGGACCAGCCTGCTGGTGGTCGCCGTGCTTGCCATCCCGACCCTGGCGGCCCACTGGGCGCTCGGCCACATCGACTGGATGCCGGCGCTGACAGTCTTCGGCCGGGCAGGGTTCCGGCTGGCCCAGATGGATGACATCGCAGCTGAGATGGGCGTAGCCAAAGGCACCTTGTACGGCTACGTCGATAGCAAGGAAGCGATGTTCGCGCTGTACGTCATCGAGTCAGTGGTATGGTTCGCCAGCCATCGGCTCGGCGACCCTGACTCGGCTGACATCGACAGTGACCTAGCCCGCGCCGACGTGACCAGGCTGCTGATCAGTGCCCTCATTCCAGACGCTGCGAGCACGTCATGACCGGGGTCGCGGCCGACGGAGCCCTGCTGATCCACGGTGCGCACCATGGGGCGGCGCGGCAAGCTCGCGCCAGTCGCTAGGGTCGCTCACCCTCGAGCTGTACGAGACGCACGTCGCTGCCGAGGAGGTCGATCACCTTGCCCAGATCGCCAGGCTCCTGTAGTGGCCGGGGACCACGACCTGCCGAGTTCAAGGAGGGGATCATGCCACGGCTTGAAGCCGTCGTCATCAACTGCCGCCAGCCCGCGGTGCTCGCGCCCTTCTACGGCGAGCTGCTCGGCCTGCCCGTCGACCCAGATGACGAGGCCGCCATCGCTGCCGGCACCCTGGGCAGCGACGAGTCTGTCCTGCTGGGAACCAGGGACGCTCTGCATGTCTGGCTGGCGCCCGTCCGCGAACTGCAGCCCGCGTCCGGGCGGATACACCTCGATGTGCGGCTGGACGTTCCCGGTGACTTGGGAAGGCTGATTGCCCTCGGTGCGACTCGCCAGTGGGACGATCCCCAGCGGCGCTGGACTGTCCTTGCCGATCCCGAAGGCAACCTGTTCTGCGCGGTCTACCCGGCAGCGTGAAGCCTGATGCAGATATACGTGAAGCGCCGCCCCCGCCATGCGTGAAGCGCGGCCCCCGCCATGCCAGACGCGGCCGGCACTCGCTCGTCACGTCCGTCACAGTGTCTCCCTAATTTCTCAGGAGTTACACCGTTGAAGTTACTGCTGGCCATGCTCGCCGTGTGTGCGATCTTCACTGTGACGCCGCCGGATCTTCCTGTCTTCGAGCCCGGCTGAACGGTTCCTGCCGGTCCGGGGCAGGGATGCCGATGGCTACTCATGCGAGGGCGGGGTCCCCGCCTGGGGGCAGGTCCGCGTAGCCGCGCACGGTGGCGGCGAATCGTCGCGGGTCTGCGACCGTCAATGTCAGGCCGGGGTGGCGGATCAGGCCGAGCGGGTCGATGCCGGGCACAGGTTCGCGCAGGAGGAGGCAGGTCCC
>DATLSX010000181.1:0-2939 GCA_035533915.1 Streptosporangiaceae bacterium | reverse complement strand
ATCTCCGCGGGCTTGACCCGGCCGCCCCGCTCGGTCACCCACAGCGCGGGATGATCATCAAGGCCGAACCTCGGGCGGACGTTCTCGGCGTAGTCGGCGACCGCGTCCACCGCCCAGCCCATCACCGACGCGACGTTCCGGCGCCGCGGCGGCTGGCCGCGCTTGGCCTTGCCGTAGCGGACGTGCAGCATCCCGTACCTCCCGAACTCCGGCGCCGACGCGTTCCGGCCCCAGTCCGCGACATCGAGCTTCGACGTCTCCGTCCGGCGCAGGCCCCACCCGTAGATGACCTTGAACATCGTCGCGTCCCGGTAGGCGGCCAGCGCTCCCTTCCGCTTCGACGCCGCCGCCCGGTCCACCTGGTCATCGGCGTAGTCCAGGAACCGCTGCAGCTCTTCCCTGGTGAACGGCCGCGCTTCCGGGTTCCCCTCGTACCCGTAAAGGTGCGCGATCGTGTTCCACTCATGACAGACAGGCACCGGGTGAGAGCCCGGCCCGAACTCCTTCTCGCAGGCAGCCGCCCACCCGTAACGCCCGTCGCACAGGTACTCGCTGAACAACCGCAGGTCCATCTGGTAGCCGCGGATCGTCGACGGGGCCAGCCGCCGCTCGCTCGTCAGCGCCTGCGTCCACTCATCGACGTGCGACGGCCCCCAGCTCCACGGGTACTCGTTCGTGAACTCCAGGAAACGCCGCACCAGCCGCTCCCGCGGCATGATCGTGTCCTCCCGCAGGCCCCGCGACGCCTGCTGGGCCTTCCAGCCCCGCAGCATCGCCTCGAACATCGCGTCCTCCGGACGCAGCTGCAGCACACCGGAAACCAGCTCCAGGTGCGCAGCGCCAGCAAGATCTCCCCGTCCCACCCGACCCCCGAAACCCCCGAAACGGCAACCGCCTGACGGAGGGATCATGCATCCAGCGGGACGACCGCACAACAACCCCGGCCACGAAGCGTAATCGTGTCGCCGTGATCGAGTTATTCAGACTGCCTGCATAGCCGCGGAACCGGGCAAACCTCGCCCGTCAGATGCAATTCCCGAGACTTCGTGCAGGTACCGGAGCGTGGTCCCGGCCGAGCGGTGACCGAGCCGGCGGCGCACCCAGTCCAGGGGGTCACCGAAGATCCGCTGGTACTCCCCGCGCTGGCCGGCGCTCATCGCGGCCAGCTCCGCGATATGACCGCGCTGCAACTGCTCCAGGGTCGCGACCGCGAAGGTGTGGCGCAGCGTGTGCGGGTGGCAGGCGATGGGCACCCCGGCCCGATGGCAGCGGGCGCTCGCCGTGCGGAAGATGTCCTTCCACGCCGACAGGCTCACCGGCATCCCGTGCTCGCCCAGCCACAGCACCGCCGGCTCCAGCCCGCCCGCGCCCCGGACCAGCAGCCGGCGCCGCTCCGCCGGGCTCAGCCGCTCCAGCCGCACCCCGGCCCCGCCGCCGGGCCGGCGGGCGACCGCGCGCGGCCCGGCGCCCGGCTCCTCTATCACCAGCGGATCGGCGATCGCGTCATAAGCACCGCGGGCCCGGGCCGCGGCGATCACGGCGGCGCGGTCAGCCGTGATGTACTGCCCGGTATTGCGGGCCAGCGCGGCCGGGAGATACACCCACCGGGCCGACTCGTTCTTCGCCACCGCCCCCGTCAGCCAGAACCGCTGATACCCCTGCCCTGCCGGGCCGTGCGGGACCTCAAGGACGGTCAGGCTCGCCTGCTCGGCCAGCCGCAGCCCCGTCCGCACCATCACATCGGCGAACAGCGCGTTCCGGCTCGCCCACCGGCCCCGGAACCCGCCATCGGGCAGCCCGCCTGCCCGGTAGCCGCGCAGACCGCAATCCCGCCACAGCCGGTACTGCTCCGCCGTCAGCCACTCCACCCGCTCCCCGCCGGCGTCCCGCGCCCGCGCCGCCGGTACCTCCGCCCCTCCCCCGGCCCGCCATGGCCCCCGGTCACGCGCAGCCCGCGTCGCCACCGGACTAGCGGCCACCAGGCGCTGCCTGACCGCCCAGGCGAAGAACCCGCTGACCATGGCTGCCAGCTCCCGGTTCCACGTTGAGGCGGCCACCCGCGGCCCTGCCGGGTCGAACCGCCGCCAGTGCAGGTACGCCGCGTGATCATCCTCTCCCGCGTCATGCCACGACCGGCCGCCCCGGCACTCATCGAGGAACCGCAGGAACCGGCACAAGTCCCCAGCCGCCGCCAGCCGCGTGTTCGCCGCCGCCCCCGCCATCACCGGCGCCAGGAAATACCTGTTCAGGCCGATGTCATACTCCAGCGCCGGGGAGATCAGGAACGGCATCCCCTCCGGCACGTCCCGCTCATCCAGCCACGCGTCCAGATCATCGCCAGACGCGGCGGGGGCGGCGACTCCCGGCAGAAGCTCGGACAGGCGCGGCAGCCCGCGCCTGGTCAGCACCACCCGCCACTCCCCGGCCGTCACGAAAAGTAACAGTAGTGTGACGCTCAGCGGAAAGTGCCCGGTCGCGCATACCGTCGTCGAGCAGTGGGAGTCGCCGGCCGTGGCTGGCGCGGAGGGTGGCGATGATCACCGGGTCGGCCAGGTCGGTGGTCATTGTCATAGCGCAGCCGGGGCCGGGGCCGATCAGGGAGACAAAGGTGTCGCTGTCGCCGACGCGGTCGAGGTCGCAGGCGCGTGCCCAGCCGGTGACGGGCAACCTGGCCGTCTCGCGGAGCGTTTCGGTGATGATCGAACCGGTGGACGGCAGGTATTCGATCGCACGGTATTTCCCTGCCCGCACGGCCACCGCCACGCTGCCCTCGGTTGCCGTGCCGGGTGGTCGGGTCAGCGCGTTGAGTTCGGCGGCCACCCGGCCGCCTCGGCAGCACCGATCTGCTGAAGATCACCGATGTCTGTCCCGCAGGCGCGAGTAACCAGCCGCGGAAGGTGATCAATGCTGGCCCACCACCACAGTGGTCGCTGGCTTAG
>DATLSX010000180.1:0-59538 GCA_035533915.1 Streptosporangiaceae bacterium | reverse complement strand
GGGCGCGGCGTGGCAGTCTGGCACGCCGCGCCGTGGTCGCCTGCTCCTGCATGTCCTTGACATGCTCGACGGCAAGCTGCGCGATGAAGTGCGGATGCATGACAACCTCCCGACTATCCGGGCCTTCGTTGGTCCGGCGATACTTACGATCGCCGTAAGACCCCTGCCGCGGCATCGGGAGGATGCCTTATCTCTACGCTGGCGCAGGCCCCTTAGAGGTCACTTCGCTGGCCGTTCGACGGCCCGCGCGGGTCTTGCCGTGCTCACCGCCGCACCGCCGCAATGCCGCACCGCGGTGCCGCCGCACCGCCGTACGTAGAGAGCCGCCGCCGGGCCGGCGGCTCTGACCACCCACGCCGGGTCACGCGCGAGCCGGCGGGCCAGGCCGGCTGACGGCGGCACCAGGACACAGCCAGCGCCGGCCAACTCGCTGGCGATGTCGCCCTGGCCGCGCAGCACGCGCTCGTCTGCCACGATCCTCGCTCGTCCGTAGATGTCATTGCGCGAGTCGAGTGACACCGGCACGTCCGGCCGCTGCAAGATCACGAAGCCGCCCAGCAGATAGGAGTTGAACAGCCTGCACCCCGGCGGGATCTGCGCGACCAGCCACCGCGGGTAGATGGCGGAATCAGGTCGGCCGAGATGGCCAAGACTGGGAGCTGCCACGATCGCGACAGCCAGCACCAGCGCGGCGGCGCCCGGGTAGAGCACCACCCTGCGGCTCCGGACGTAGCTGCGCACTGCGGGGCCGGACCCGGCCGCGGCGAGGACCGGGACCGTGAGCAGCACGAGAATCGGCTGAATCCGCAGGGCGGTCAGGGCTCCGGCGATGGCGACGCTCAGCGCGGCGGCGAGAATGGCGTCGCCTCGCCTGGCCGTCAGGACGAGGGCAACAATTCCCGCTGCCAGGATCGCCCACTGCAGGGGGCTCGCCGGGTCGAAGTGATTCCACTCGGTCACCACGCCAGCCGATGCGCTGCGCACGCGTGCGGTCTGGGTGATAAGCGCGAAACCCTGCGGGTTGACGAATGCGGCTGCCGCCGCGGCTGCCGTCGCCAGGGCACACCGCCAGCCAGAACCGCGGGTGCGACGGCGCGCGAGTTGCAGCGCAGCGCTAGTGGCGGCGATCGCGACGCCGAACAGCGCGGCCGCGTGCAGGTTCACCCAGATAACCGACAAGGCGGCAACCGCCAGCAGCCACCTTCCTGGCCGCGCCGACCGCACGACCTGTCGCAACAGCAGTACCAGCGCGGGAACCGCGGTGTAATCCACCAGTTCCGGGCGTGCCTGCAGCCAGGGAACCAGCGGAATCGACGCACCGGCGAGCAGCAGGGCTCCGGTCAGCAGCGCCGAGGCGCCGAGTGTCCTGGCGAGCGCGAGCGTGACGGCGGCGGCCACCATGATCAGGCAGGCACAAGCTACAGCGGCGCCGGCCAGGCCCGCCAGCTTGTACGCCATGGCGACCAGGACGTTGAATCCCCACGAATTCAGGGTCCAGGCCTGACCGTGCACGGTCCAGCTGAACGGGTCGGCAGTCGGGATGGCCCGGCGGTCGATGGTGAGCAGGCCGGTCCTGATTTCCCAGAACGTGTCCGACTCGGCGAGCACTCCGGCACGCAGCACGGCCACGGGCAGGAAGGCCAGCCAGGCCAGGAGCCAGGGGATACCGGCCCGCTCTCTGCCCGGTGCGGTGCTGCCCGGTGCGGTGCTGCCCGGTGCGGTGCTGGCCGACGCCGGGTGGCCGGGTACGGGGTGGCCCGGCGCGGGGTGGCCGGGCGCGGCTGCGTCGGCCGTCACGGCGCCATCACCGGGCAGGCATGCGGACGAGAACCACGCCGTCGCGGCCGTGGTAGGCGACCCGCCAGCCGGGCAGGCCGATCAGTGCCCTGACCAGCGCGGCCCGCTGCGAGGCCGCCACGATAACCGAGTACCCGCGGCTGGCGCGTTGCCAGTGGTGGCCGCGAACCAGCACGAAGTCGAAGTAGGCGCCCAGTTCGGTAGCGCTGAAGAACTCAAACCTGCAGTCGAATCCGACTCGGCCGGTCAGCTCCGGCGCAAGCCACAGCGCTGCCGTACCGGAATAGTCATCACCCAGGACGGCCGGATCGTTTTGCCGGGCCGCGACGGCCGCGGCTACCTGGATCGCCCGGACCGGGGCCTGGCTCTCGAACTCCAGGTCGGTGCGGACTGCCAGAGCCGCCAGGCTGGCCGCGGCCAGCGCGCCGAGTGCGGCGGCTGTCGTCCTGCGGAAACCGGCACTGAGCACCGGAACCCGGCTGCCGCCTGCGCGCGCCAGCGCATCCGCGGCGAGCAGGCTGCCGGCCAGGCCGAACCAGGCTTCGTCGCGCGCGGCGGTCAGCGCGAGGCCGAGCAGCCCGACGGCGAGTGCGGCCAGCAGCGGGTCGGGCCGCGCCCCGCGCCGCCAGGAGACGGCGGCCGCCGTGAGTACCGCGGCCGCCGCGCCCAGGAAGATCCAGGTGGACGCGGCGTTCAGGCTCGGTGCCCACTCCGCGACGTAGCTGTCCAGCGCAGAGTTCGGGCCGAACCGCAGGTAGTACCCGGCGGTCGCGGTGCCGTACGGCGTGCACAGCACTGCCGCGCAGGCGGCCGCGGCCAGCACCAGGTAGGCAAGGGCCGGTGTGCGGCAGCGGCGTCGTGCCGCGATCGCGGCCCGGCAGGCCGCGTACCCGCCGACCAGCGCGGCCCCGAGCAGCACCGACCCGTGGGTATTGGCCCAGAGCACCAGCACGGGAAGGACCAGCCAGGTGCGCGCTCGCGGCCGGGGCGATCGCGGCCAGGATGCCGGTGGCCGGGGCGCCGCGGAATCGGAGTCGTCGAGCACCAGCCAGAGCGTGACCGCGAAGAAGAGGTAACCGAAGCTCTGCGCCCGGACCTGCGTGTTGCCCAGGCAGGCGGCGAACGCGGTGATCGTCCAGGCGAACATCCGGGTGGCCGGGACGCCGCGCCGTGCCATCGTCAGGGCCAGAACCGCGAATCCGGCGGTGACCAGCGCCGCGGAAAGCGCGGCGACGGCAGGGTAGCCGCCGGCGGCGAACGCCGCGTAGTACGCGATGTGCGCGAGCCATTGCTGGTCGATCCAGGGGGCGCCGTGTGCCGCTATGGTGACCAGATTGCGGTGCGGAATTCCGTGCCTGACGAGATAGCGGCCGGCGTAGAGGTCGTAATAGCTGTCGACGATCAGGGCACGGGACAACCGCACGTTCGCGGCTAGCACCAGGCTGACCGCGGCTGTCAGCCACGCCAGGGTTCCGACCGGCCAGGTGCCGCGGCGCCGCTGGCCGGCTGCCACGTCTGGCGGCAACGTCGTCCGCACCGCCACCGAGTTCAGGCTCCGAGCACGGCCGCGGTGGACGCTGGCGTCGTCAGGGCCTGGTTCACGAGATGAGCGTGACGTGGCGGAAGGAGGGGCGTCGCCTCCCGCTCGTAGTGGATCAGGCCGTATTGAACTGCCTTCATCAGGGCTTGCGCCCGGTTGGCCGCCCCGAGCTTCTCGTAGAGCCGCGCGACATAAGTCTTTGCCGTGGACTGGCTGATGAACATGGTCAGCGCGATGGCCGGGACGGACAGGCCGTCGCGCAGCAGTTGCAGGACCTCGGCCTCCCGTGGGCTGAGCGCTAGCCGCTCGCGCACCGACCGGCGCCTGGCAACGGCGACCGCCAGGCCCGCCGCGGTGAACGACGAGGCCGCGACCGCGGCGTGCCGGATCGCCGCGAGCACTTCCTCGACGGGAGCGGTCTTCGCCACGAACGCCGAGGCGCCAGCGGCGAGTGCACCGAACAGCACGGTGTCCTCGCCGCGCGAGCTCAGCATGACGATGCCGAGACTGGCGTCGTGGCTCCTGAGGTCATGTGCCAGCCGCACGCCGTCTTCGTCGGGCAGCGTGGCGTCGATCGTTACTACGTCAGGCAGGACCCGCGGGACCAGTTGGCGTGTCTGCGCCGCCGTCGTGCATTCGGCCACGACCTCGATGTCGGCATGCTGCGCACTGAGCTGACACAGGCCGTACCTGGTCAGCGTGTGGCCGTCAACTATCACAAGACGTATCGTCAACGCAGCCCCCCCAGGCCCATGCGCACCGTCGCGACGGTCAGCGATGCTGGCGGATCTGGCGGATATTGGACCCGCCGCAACGCCGTAGTTCAGTACACGCTAGGCCACGGCGGGAGGTTTGGTGCTTTCGGTATCGTTATTGTCTTGTAATTCGCTCATCGCGCTGTGTGATAGCTAGTGGCCGGCTGCCAGGATTGCCAGCAGAGTGCCGCCGAGCAGGTACGGCCCGAAGCTGATCATCGTGTGGCGGGTGACCTTCCGCCTGGTCAGCAGAACGAGGCTGGCGCCTGCCGCGAGCAGGAATCCGAGGCAGGCTCCGGCGACGAGCGGATACCAGCCAAGCCAGCCCGAGGCGAGGCCGAGCAGGCAGGACAGCTTGATGTCACCGCCCCCGAGCTGGCCCGCGCTGAGCAGGCCGAGCGCCAGGAAGCAGGCGGACAGTGCCAATCCGCCCAGCAGCGCCCTGGCAAAGGCCGTGCCGTCACCCTCGGCCGCCGCGAGTGCCGCGAGGATCGCGATCAGCGCCGGATAGGCGGGCAGCGTGAGCCGGTCAGGCAGCCGTTGCACGGCGAGGTCGATGAGCGCCAGGGCAACCCCCAGGATGCCGAGGTAGGTGAAGGCGAGCACGTCGGGCTGGTTACCGAGCCGGGCGAAGACGAGCGCCAGGACCGCGGCGGTCGCTAGTTCGATCACGAACGGAGGGCCGAACCAGTGGCCGCAGTGACCGCAGCGGAGCGCGATCGCGGGCGGCATCGGCGCGGCGCAGCTACGGCAGCAGGTCTCGTCGGGCTCGCCAGCTCGCACCGACAGGCGGGCGACCTCCGCGCGCATCGCGGTGCCCGCGGGCAGGCCAAGTGCCCCGCCGAGGGCGGCCAGGCTCGCTGTCGGAGCGATGGCCGTCCACCCGAGTGCGATGCTGATGCGGGCCTCCCGGCTCCTGGATCTGTGCTGGCCGCCGCACGGGTCGGCGGGCACTCGCAACGTCTGTCCCCCGAACGAACGACATGTCAACTGATCGGACTAAGTTACCTTTTTGTCGAAGAGAAGCCACACTGAGTAATCTTCGGACCCTATACGCTGCCTTACCAGGCAGTATGGTGCCGCTCAGCCAGGCGATGGGTCGTATCTCGCCGGCCAGTTCAAGGAGTTCGCATGCTCAAGCACTTCGTGTCCGTGACCAACCGGCTCGCACTCGCGCTGCGCAGTGACGACCGTGGCGCCACCGCCGTGGAGTACGGGCTGATGGTCGCGCTGATCGCGGCCGTCATCATCGTGGTGGTGACCGCCATCGGTACCAAGCTGCAGACCATCTTCCAGAGTGTCGCCAACGCGCTCTGACGATTGGCTGCCGGCCAGCGCGCTGCGTTGGCGCGCTGCGTTGGCGCGCTGCGTTGGCGCGCTGACCGGTTCCGTGCGGCAGGCGGGACGGTGAGCTGGCCGTTGTGCCCGGATGCGGGGCGGGGAAAGGGACATTCGACTGTGGGCTGGCGACTGCCTCGGATCAGCGTGGCCGACCGCGGCGCTGCGGCGGTGGAATTCGCGCTGCTGCTCCCGCTCCTGCTGCTGCTCCTGTTCGGCATCATCGATTTCGGGCGTGCTCTGAACGCCCAGATCACCATCACGCAGGCGGCGCGCGAGGGAGCCAGGCTCGAAGCGCTCAACCAGCAGGACGTCGTACTCAGGACGCGCCAGGCAGCGACCGGGCTCGGCAACGTGAACGTGACCGTCGTCTCGGCCTGCACCGCAGGCTCCGGGCCAGCCGCGTCGGCCGACGTCCAGGTCACCTATACCTTCGACTTCATTACCCCGATCGGCGCCATCGTGGCCTTCTTCGGTGCCTCGGGACCTGGTGCCGCGCTCACGCTTACCGCTGACGGAGTCATGCCATGCGAGACCTGAAACGGCTGACCCGGCCGATGCTGCGCCTGCTCGGCCGCGATGACCGTGGCGTCGTCGGCATTCTCGTGGGAGTGCTCGTCGGCGGCGGCGTCCTGCTCGGGATGGGTGCCCTCGTCGTCGACGTCGGGCAGATCTATGCCGAGCGTGCCCAGCTACAGAGCGGCGCCGACGCGGGCGCGCTCGCCGTCGCCAAGAGCTGCGTGCAGGGATACTGCTCGCCGGTGACCGCCGTGGCGACCGCCCAGTCGTATGCCGACGCCAACGCCAACGACGGCGCCTCGGCGATCAACCTGCTGTGCGGCGCGGACGGCCTCGGCGACTGCCCGCAGAGCACAGGGCAGCTCACCGACTGCCCGGGCGCGCCGGCACCTGACGCGAACTACGTCGACGTGCACACGGCCACGCGGACAGCGAGCGGCTCGTCGCTGCTGCCGCCGGTCTTCGCCAAGACGCTGCTCGGCAATCAGGACTACAACGGGACCACGGTGTTCGCCTGCGCGCAGGCCGAATGGGGCGCGCCGAAGGCCGCGAGCGGCATGGCGCTCACAGTCTCGGCTTGCGAGTGGGACAAGGCGACTAACGACGGGATCTTGTTCGCCCAGCCACCGCCGTATCCGCCGAACGTCATCCCCGACGCCTCGTTCGACCAGGTGCTGAAGCTGCACACGTCGTCGGCGGTCACCAGCACCTGCCCGACCGAGCCGGCCGGCTCGGACGGCCCTGGCATGTTCGGCTGGACCAGCGATCCGGCAGACAACTGCCTGACCGGCGTCATCGGCGGCAGCTACGGCGTCAAGACAGGAATCGGTGTCCCGACCGCGTGCAAGTCCGTGCTGTCCAGTGCGCAGGCCAACCGGACCTTGGTCTACCTGCCGATCTACACGGTTGCCAGCGGCAACGGCCAGGGCAGCGGTAGCTACACGCTCAAGGGCTTCGCCGCGTTCGTGATCACCGGCTACAGCTTTCCCGGGTTCTTCGCGTCCGACTGGCTGAATCCGGCGAACGACTGCTCAGGATCGGACAAGTGCATCAACGGCTATTTCACCCATGGCCTGATCCCCATCGACCAGCTACCTAACGGCGGCACCCTCGGCGGTACCGACCTGGGTGCCGACATCATCAAGCTCACGGGCTGAGCGAGTCCGCCGCGACTGCGTAGCTCTATGACGCGCTTGGGGCAGGGAAGGGAAATCTTGACACGTCGCATTCTGACCGTCATCGTGGCGATTCTGCTCGCCGTGGTCGGCACCGGTGCGGTGCTGGTCTATGTCAAGCAGGCTGACCAGCGGGCGCTCGCGGGCCAGCAGGCAGTCGCGACCCTGGTGGCCACGCAGCAGATACCGGCCGGTACGTTGGCAACCACCGCGCTGAAGGACGGCTTGCTGGTCAGCGAGAAGCTGCCGGCCGCCTCGGTACCCGCCGACGCCGTCCGTTCGCTCACTCCGGCGCTCGGTTCGCTGGTCGCCAGCGCGGACATCGCCTCCGGCGAGCTGCTGCTGCGCGGCATGCTGGTGACCGCGGTGCAGGCGACGTCGGGGATGGCAATCCCGGCCGGCCAGGTGGCCGTGACGATAGCGCTGTGCATTCCGGCCGCGGTCGCCGGATATGTCTATCCGGGCTCCCAGGTCGCGATCTTCGATACCTTCGCTGTCAGCGGCAGTCTCACCAGCCAGTGCAACGGCAGTTCGACCGGGGGCAGCGCCAAGAGCAAGATCGAGACGAGGTTGGTGCTGCCCAGGGTGACGGTGCTGGCGATCGGCCAGGCCCCGGTCGCGAATAGCTCGTCGGCCACCAATACGGCGTTCGCGCAGAGCGGCAGCGGCTCGACGTCGGCCACCCAGGGGACCGTCCTGGTGACCCTGGCGGTCAGCCAGAACGATGCCGAGCGCGTGATCTCGCTCGCCGAGGCGGGCCTGCCCTACCTGGCGCTGCTGACACGATCGTCCGTGACCGGACCGGACCGGACGGTCGTCCCAGTGATCCCGCCCTTGAAGTGAGTGCTTAGCCATGCCTATCCTCTGCGAGCCGTCGGCCAAGGCCAGGGACCTGATCCGCTCGATCGGCGGTGAGGTGCGGGCCGCGGACAGCCTGCAAGCGGTCACGCAGCTACTGGCCGCCGACCCGGCCGAGATCCTGGTCGTGATCGGCCCGGACGTGCCGGTCCCGGACGCGCTTACCTTCGCGTCCGGGCTGCGGATGACCCGGCCCGCCGTGGGCGTGGTCCTGGCGCTCGACTACGTCGACGTGTCCATGCTGACCCAGGCGCTGCGGGCCGGCGTGCGGGAAGTGGTCCCGGCTGGAGACCAGGTCGCGCTGAACGCCGCCTGCCGGCGGTCCTACGAGGTGTCGCAGCGACTGCTCGCCTCGGCGCCCGCCGCGTCGGTGTCCGCTACCAGGGAAGGCCAGGTCGTGACCGTCTTCGCGGCCAAGGGCGGCTGCGGCAAGACCACCTTGGCGCTCAACCTCGCTGTCGCTCTCGCCGCGGACCCCAGCTCCCAGGTCTGCCTGGTCGACCTGGACCTCGCGTTCGGCGACGTCGCGATCAGCGTCCAGCTCGACCCGGCCAGGACGATCGTCGACGCGCTGCCGATGACCGGGCACCTGGACAGCACGGGCGCGTCGTCGCTGCTCACCCGGTACCGGCCGAACCTGGAGATGCTGCTTGCGCCGATCACGCCGGGAGACGCGGAGAAGATACCGCCGGCCCTGGTCGGCGAACTGCTCACGGTGCTCCGCGGCATCTTCGACTATGTCGTCGTAGATACTCCGGCGCAGTTCAGCGAGCACGTGCTGACAGCCATGGATGCCTCGGCGCACCACATCTTGCTCACCACGCCGGATGTGCCCGCGCTGAAGAACCTGCGCATCACCTTGGACATGCTCGACCTGCTCTCTTATCCGCGTTCGATCCGCTCGGTAGTGCTCAACCGGTCTGACTCCAAGGTCGGGCTGAGCCTCGACGACGTCGCCCGGGTAGTGCGCTCGCCGATCGCGGCGCACATTCCGTCCAGCCGCGAGGTGCCTATCTCGATCAACAAGGGAACTCCGCTGACGCTCGCGAACCCGGGGCATCCGGTCAGCCAGGCGATCGTCCGGTTCGTGCGGGAGCGGCTGTCGGACAAACCCGAGACGGCCGATGCCAGGCGGGGCACCAGGACCCGGGGCCGGAGGCGGTCGGCATGAGCCTGTCCGACCGGCTGGCGCAACGACTCGCACCGGCGGCGCCCGCGACAGCGGTCCGCGAGCACGCCGGGACGCACCGGCGGGCCGGCCGGTCAGCCGATCCGTTCGTCGATCCGTTCGCCGGAGTCAAGCGCAGCGTGCACGAAGGCCTGCTCGAGGTGCTCGGGCCGAAGCTGTACGACGCCCATCTCGACCAGCGTGAACTGGAACTGCAGGTCACGCAGACGCTCCAGGCGGTGCTGCAGCGCGACGAGACGCCGCTGACTGTCGCCGACCGGGCCAGGATCGCCCAGGAAGTCGCCGACGAGATCCTGGGCCACGGCCCGCTCGAGCCGTACCTGCGCGATCCCGAGGTCTCCGAGATCATGGTGAACGGGTATGACCAGATCTATGTCGAACGTGACGGCCGGCTGAATCCGGTCGCGGCCGCCTTTGCCGACGAAGGCCACCTGCGCCGCACTATCGACAAGATCGTCGCACGGGTGGGGCGCCGGGTGGACGAGTCCAGCCCGATGGTCGACGCCCGGCTCCCCGACGGCAGCCGGGTCAACGCGGTCATCCCGCCGATCGCCATCGACGGCTCACTGCTGACCATCAGGAAATTCGCTGCCGATCCGTTCTCGGTCGAGGACCTGATCACGTTCGGGACGATGACTCCTGCGGTAGCGGAACTGCTCGAAGCCTGCATCCGGGGCCGGCTGAACATGGTGATCGGCGGCGGGACCGGTTCGGGGAAGACGACCACGCTCAACGTGCTGTCGTCGTTTGTCCCCGCTGACGAGCGGATCGTGACGATCGAAGATGCGGCGGAACTCCAGTTGCGCCAGGAGCACGTGCTCCGGCTGGAGTCCCGCCCGGCTTCCCTGGAGGGCTCCGGCCTGGTTTCGATCCGCGACCTGGTGCGCAACTCGCTGCGGATGCGGCCGGACCGGATCATCATCGGCGAGATCAGAGACGGCGCGGCTCTTGACATGCTCCAGGCTATGAACACCGGCCACGACGGGTCGATCACGACCTTGCACTCCAACTCGCCGCGTGACTCGCTGTCCCGCCTGGAGACCATGGTCCTGATGGCCGAGATGGATTTGCCGCAGCGCGCCATCAGGGAACAGCTGGCTTCGGCCATCGACCTGATCATCCACCAGGCCAGGCTCAAGGACGGGACGCGCCGGATCACCCATATCACCGAGGTGGAGGGGATGGAGGGCGACGTGATCACGCTGCTCGACGTCTTCGGATTCGACTTCCGCGCGGGCGTGGACGAGAACGGCAGGTTCCGCGGCTCGCTCCGCGGCACCGGCCTGCGGCCTCGTCTCATCGACAAGCTGGCCGACCGAGGCATCTACGTGCCGCCCGCGATCCTCGGCCAGCCGGGGATGCGATGAACGGGGTCGCGGCCGCGACCGCTGCGGCCTGGGGCGCTCTCGGCAGTGCCGCCAAGCAGCGAGCCGCCGTACCGGTGCACTCCGCTACCGGCCTGATCGGCGTGCTCGCGATTGTCTTTGTCGCGTTCTTCCTCCTGGCGCTGCTGGCGCTCCGCTCGCTGCGCCCCCGCGACCGGCGCCCGCGGCTGGCCAGCCAACTCGAACGCTACGGGCCGATGGGAGCGTCCCCGGCACAGGTAGCCGGCCAGCAGGGCGAGGGAACGGTCGCTCGCACCGCCGTGGGCCTGATGACCGCGCTGCTGCGCTCGAACAACGCCGAGCCCAAGCTCGCACTGCGGCTGGACCGGGCAGGCATTACCCGGCAGCCGGCCGAGTGGGCGCTGATCGGCACCTGCGTGAGCGTCGGGCTGGGGGCAGTCGTCACGGTACTTTCCGGCAACGCGGTCACCGGGGTCGCCTTCGGCGCGTTGCTCGGCTGGGCCGGGATGCGAGTGACCCTCGAGGTCAAGATCGGGCGGCGCCGCGCCGCGTTCGACGAGCAGTTGCCCAACGTGCTCCAGCTTGTCGCCGGATCGCTGCAGACCGGCCTGTCGCTGGCGCAGGCATTCGACGCGGTCGTGCGCGAGGGCGTGCGGCCCGCCTCCGGTGAGTTCGCCCGCGCCCTGGCGGAGGCCCGGCTTGGCGTCGACCTCGACGTCGCGCTGGACGGGGTAGCGAACCGGTTGCGGTCAGCCGACCTGCGCTGGGTCGTCATGGCGATCAGGATCCAGCGGGAGACCGGAGGCAACCTGGCCGAAGTGCTCAGGAACACGGTCGGGACGATGCGAGAACGTGCCTATCTGCGCCGCCAGGTACGCACCCTGAGCGCGGAGGGCCGGCTGTCGGCCTATGTGCTGCTCGCGCTGCCGGTCCTGATCGGGATCTGGTTGTTCATCGCGGACCCGAACTACATGCGCCCGCTGTATATGACGTTCCTTGGCCTGGCCATGCTGGTCACCGCCACGGTCCTGGTCGTGGTCGGCGCCTTGTGGCTGCGCAACCTCATCGACGTGGAGGTGTGAGGTGTCAGGTTCGCTGCTCCTGCTGACCGGGGCCGGCGCGATCGGGGTCGGCATCCTGCTACTGACCGTGAGCCTGTTCTCGTCCCGGTCACAGCAGCGGGGCGTCAGCGGAGCAGTGGCGTCCATCGAGCGAAACTACGCCAGGCAAGCCCAAGGGCCGGTCGCCCGGCTGGACGAGGGCAGGACGACTCAGGCGCCGGCCTGGGCGCGCCGCCTGGCGGTGCGGCTGTCCCCGGCCGGAGTCGCGGCCAGCCTGCAGCGCAGGCTGGACCTGGCCGGAAACTCGCCGAGCTGGACCGCGGACCGGATCTTGGCGCTGAAGGGGATCGGGCTGCTTGCTGGCACCCTGTTCGGCGCGCTGGTGGGCGGCGGGTTCTTCTCGTTCTTGCTCTCCGGCACCGGTAACGGCAGCGCGAGTCAGGCGATCGTGGTCGCGGCCGTCGGCGGCGGCTGCGGGTTCTTCCTGCCCGACGTGCTGCTCTACAACGCGGGCATCAAGCGGCAGGCACTGATCGTCTCGGCGCTTCCTGACGCGCTCGACATGCTGACGGTCTGCGTGGAGGCGGGTCTCGGATTCGACGGCGCGCTCGCGCAGGTGGCCAGGAACACCGGCGGGCCGCTGGCCGAGGAGTTCGCCAGGGCTCTGCAAGAGATGCAGATCGGCCGGTCCCGCACGCAGTCGCTGCGTGGCATGGTCGACCGCACCACAGTCCCTGAACTGCGCAGCTTCGTGTCGGCCCTGGTGCAGGCCAGCGAGCTCGGCATCCCGGTCGGCCGGGTGCTGCGGGAGCAGGCTGGCGAGATGCGGATCAGGCGCCGCCAGCGGGCCGAGGAGAAGGCGCAGAAGGTGCCGGTAAAGATCATGTTCCCGCTGATCATCTGCCTGTTCCCGGCCCTGCTGGTGATCGTGCTCGGGCCTGGTGTGGTCTCCATCGCGCACGCGCTGTTCGGCTACGGGGGCTAGCATCGCCAGCGTTAGCGGCGGCCCGGGGATCGACGGCGGCCGGGGGATCGACGGCGGCCGGGTGGTCATGGTGCCGACGGCTGTCCTGATGCTGCTGCTCGACATCCGCGCGCTGGCCAGGGGCTTCACCCCGGTCACCGTCGGGGCGCACAGCGTGCTGATGCTGCTCGGCGTCGCCCTGGTCGGCGCGTTCTATGCCCTGATCATCTGTAGCTACCTGCGGCGCGGCCCTGCGGTAGCGACCGCAGGCCCGGTCACCGCCAGGGTCGTCGCCGTGGTCGCGACGTTCACGCCGTTCAGCTTCCCGCTGCTGCCGCGGGCCGGCGCGGGCCCGGCCCGGCAGATCATGGCCGGCGTGCTGCTGCTGGCCGGCACCGCCTTCGCGGTGTGGGCGCTGCGCTGGCTCGGCCGAAACCTGTCGGTGATCGCTCAAGCCAGGGGGGTGGCTGACCAGGGACCGTACCGCTTCGTGCGGCACCCGCTGTACACCGGCGAGATCGTCTCGGCGCTCGGGCTCGCGCTGACTTCGGGCACCCTGGCCGCGTTCGGGCTCTGGGCGGCGCTGGTGGCGATGCAGGTATACCGCGCACGCGCCGAGGAGCGAGTCTTGCTCCAGGCACTGCCCGGCTACCGGGACTACCGGGCCCGGGCCGCGGCCCTGCTGCCCAGGATGTTCTAGCCGGACACCGACAGGGTCGGCGCGGCGGCCCTGCTGCCGTGCTCTGTTCTGGCCCGACACGGACGAGGCCGGCGCGGCGGCCCAGCGTAACCCTGGGTACCGCGTCGGCCTCGTGCCGGACTAGCCCGCGGCCGGTTAGCTCAGGCCCCAGATCTCCCCGGCATTGCCGTAACAGTCCTGCTCGGTCAGCTTGGTGCCAGCCCCGCCGTTGCCCGGGTCGGACAGGCACATGCCGGACCACAAGTTGATCAGCTGACCGCCCGGACCGGGCAGCCACCACTCGCTGGGATCAAAGTTCGTCGACGTGTTATCGCACGCGGCGATGGTGACGGCCGTGCCGGCGAAGGTGCTGAAGTTGTTAGTCAGGCACAGTCCCGAACCGCTGGAGATGCTGCCGTCGCCGTTCAGGAACCACTGCTGTTCCATGCCGCTGCCGCTGCCGCAGGTAGCGATATCGACCTGGGTACCCGACGGCGAGCCGTCGCCAAGGTCGTCCAGGCACAGCGCTCCGGCTCCGGCGACCATCGGGCCGGCCGGCAGCGACCAGGCCTGGCTGCTGGTGAAGTTGCAGCCGGCGACGCGCACCTGAGCGCCGGCCGAGCCTGCCGCCAGGCATCCGCCCGACATGTTCCGCAGCACGCCGAAACCGAGGTACTGCCAGTGCTCGCCGGCGGCTCCGGTGCAGGTAGCAAGGACACCGCCAGAACCTGACCGGCCGAGGCACAGGCCCGCTATCTGGAGCGTCCCGATGTCGTTGGGCCCGCCGGCGGACTGGTACGTCCATTGCTGGTGCGCGGACGCGCCGTTGCACGTCTGGACCAGGACGTTCTGGCCGGCCGTGCCGCCGTTGTCGTCCAGGCACGCCTGCCCGCCGAAGCCCGATACTCCGCCGATGCTGACCAGCCCGGTCTGCGCCGGTGCGGCGGCCAGCGAGGGTACGGACACGATCGCGAAGCGCGCGCTTCCCGACACCAGGCCGTCCCTGGCCACGACGGTGACATGGAAGGTGCCCGGCGTCGGCAGCGTGCCGGTGATCCGGGCACTGGTGGAGTTTGCGATCGGGTGGATCGACAGGCCGGCCGGCAGCCCGGTCGCGCTGTAGCTCAGCGCCGTCACTCGCCTGGTGTCCAGGCCGTTGATCCGCAGCGAGAAGGCCGTGCTGGCCGCCTGGTCTACGGTTCCCGGGTCGATGAGCGTGACCCGGTGCGCGGGGCCGTCGGTGAAGGCGCCAGTACCGTTCGGGGTGCCGAGCCCGGTAGGACCGTCGTAACCGCGGACTCCGTGGCACAGGTACTTGCGGACCAGTTCGCAGGCTCCGTTCAAGCCTGCCGTCACGTCGAACAGGTGCCCGGCGTGCAGGTAGGGGTACTCGGCCGGATAGGTGCCCTTGGTCGGAACCCCCGCGAGCGCGTAGATCGCGGTGATGATCGGCGTCGCGGCGCTGGTGCCGCCGAATTCGCCCCAGCGAGCGCGGACCGGTACCTGATAGCTGTCGTAGACGGACACGCCGGTGTTCGGGTTGGCGACCGCGGCGACGTCGTTCTCGGTGCGGTTCAGGCAGCCGCCAGGCGTGCGGGCGTCGGCGCGCTGCCAGGAGGCCTTGGCCTCGAGTGTCGAACAGCCAGAAGCGGTGCCTTCAGGGGCGGACACCGGACCTGGGCCCCATACCGTCTCTGCCCAGCCGCGCCGGTTGGCGGCATGCTTCAGCGTCGTACCGCCGATCGCGGTGACGTACTGCAGGTCGGTCGGGTACGCGGTGGCGTAGCCGCTGTCACCAGAAGCGAAGTCGATGGCGACACCGGGGTGGTTGAAGTAGTGGTCGTAGAAGTCCTGGCCGAGGAATTCACCGCCGGACCAGCTGTTGGACACGTACTTGCTGCCCCTGGCCACTGCGGTGTTCTCGGCGACGCCGAGGTCGGCTGTGCTCGCACCGCGGGCCTCGACCAGGAGGATGTGGCACTTCGGGCAGATGGCCGAGACCATGTCCAGGTCGAGTGATTCCTCGCCGGCCCAGTTGGCGTTCGCCTTCGGCAGCGGGCTCACCCTGCCGAATTCGTTGACGATGTGCAGGCAGCCATTGGCGATAGTGCAGGCGCCCAGCCGGAAGTGCGACCGGTAGACGGCGAGGTCGGCAGCGGCCTTCGGATCGCTGAAGGCATCGACGATCGCGACCGTCCTGCCCTTGCCGATCCGCGCGGCCGCTCTCGCGATCTTGTAGGCGCTGCGCAGGTCGCCGGGGCCGTAGGGGCCATTACGCAGCGCGCCGATCGCGGGCGTCATCTTGGCGGTCCGGATAATCGACATGCACGTCATCTGTCCGGCCCGAGTCGGTGCCGGGCACAGATAACGCTCGCCGGCGGGCAGCTTGGCCCGGACGAACGTGGCGCCCTGATGAACTGCCTGCGGGGCGGGACGGAGCGCGGTGCGATGCACGGTGGCCATCGCGGCGGGTGCCGAGATGCCGAGCATCCCGAGCGCCCCGGCCGCGGTGATCACCACGGCCGACTTGGTGAGCGACGCTTTGAGCACAAATCCTCCGAAAGAAGTACGCACGTGATTTACGCGCATCAAGATATATATCAGAGGGGCCAGATCGTTAAGCGGGCGATCAGTTTTTCGTTACCGGCCACTTCCCGTTCGCGGGCAGGAGTCTTCGCGGGCAGGAACTTTCGCCGGCCAGGAGCCAATGTCCCGCGAAGGCTGACGGAGCGGGGAGCCTAATTGTCGCAGGGGCCGGGCCGCAGCGCCCCAGTGCCGGCGCTGAAAAGGGCGGCGAAGCCGGATACGTTGCCTGCCCGTCGCATCGCCCGACCGCTGTCCTGCTTGAGTACGTAGCGGTCGAAGAAGGCCAGGCTCACCCGGGCCACGATCCGCTCGAACCTGTTGCTGCCCCAATAGGGGCCGGTGTGGTTCGCACCGAACAGGTCCAGGTAATACCTCGCCCTGGCCGAGTCGGCACGGTACATTTGCACGCCGCAGCCCGGCCAGTTGACTGTGTCGGCACTGCCCTGGACGAACAGCATAGGCGCCGGCCGCTTGGTGAAGTATTTCCCGGCCATCGGCGGCCATTCCGCGCCGGAAAGCACGGCCACGGCTACCACCCGGTGATCAGAGCAGCATGTATTGGCGGCCACGGCTCCGACCGTGTCACCGCCGTCGGACTGGCCGGCGATGGCGACCTGCCGCCGGTTGACCAGTCCGGAGAACAGGCCGCGCCTGGCGGAACTGAGCGCGAGCATCCTCGTGATCACGTAGGACACGTCCGCTGGCTGGTGCACCAGGTCGGATTCGGTGGCGGCCGCGCCGACCTTGCAGTCCGAGTGCGGGAAATTCACCACCACGACCACATAGCCGGCGCTGGCCCAGGATCGGAGCAGCCGGTAATAAGGCCCGCCGCACTGCATGAAGCCAGGCGCGAAAACGATCATCGGGAGCGGGCCGCTGGCCGGCCGGCTCGGGTGCGCTGGCCGGCCGGCCAGCGGGAAGATGATCTGAGTGAGCAGCCGCCGCGCCGCTAGCCACGTTCCGGCGGGCCCGGTGTGCGCGGGTTCGGTGAAGGTCGTCCAGCGGTGGCCGACCCAGTAGTGGCCGGCCACGCCCACCACCGGGCGCGCTGCCGGGGTATCCGCTGCTTGCTTAGCCGTCACCGGCCGCGGCCGCGAGCCCGTAGCCGCTTTGTTCTTCGCGGGCACTGCTGACGGGTCACCAGGCGAAGGATCTGGTGCGGAGCACGCTGCAGCCGCCATCGCGGCGGCCACGAGGATGACGCAGCCGGTGGCGCCGACGCGCCGCCGCCGGATACCCGGCGCAGGTGTGCTCACGGCAGAAACTGTAGCCCCGATCTGTTCGTTAATCTCCTGTGAAGGGTGCCCGGGCTCGCTCATCAAGGCCGGGCTCCCCGGTTTAGGCCTGGCTCCCCGGTTGAGACCAGGGTTCCCGCTTAACACCTGGACTTCCGCTTATCAGGACCGGGACTCTCGCTCGTCAGGCTCGTCGGAGCAGGGACTCGCACTCATCGGATCGGACGAAGCTGAGTTGGTTATGACAACGCGATCCGCATCGGCAGCCGCCCCCGTCAAGCTTGCCTTGGCCGTTGCCGTCCTGTGCGGGCTGGTCGGCTGCGCGGCCGCCACCGCAGGGCCGGCCGGCGCAGGGCACGCTGGTGCCGGCGGCCAGACAGGAGCCGGCGCGGCGCGGTCGGGTGCGGCGGGGCCGGGCGCGGAAACAGCAGGTCCGAGCGAGCCGGGCTCGTCCGCCGTGACCACCACGCCCGGGCCGGCGAAAGTGATCGTCACCCAGGTGGTGCTTGCGGACGGGCACTTGATGACGGTGGCGAGGTTCACCGGCAGCGTGCGCCTCGTGCTGCATTGCGGCAGCACCGATCCTGGCCGCCGGTGTCCGAATAGCCTCAGCGCGGGGCCAGCGGTCGCCCGTTCAGACCGCCGGCTCCTGGTCGCGGCCTTCAACGGCGGCTTCAAGCTCTCCGCCCAGGTCGGCGGATACGAGCAGGAAGGCAGGATCATCAGCCCGCTCGTGCCGGGCCGGGCGAGCCTGGTGATCGACAGTTCCGGTGCCGCCAGCATCGGGATCTGGGGACAGGACGTGCCGAAGCCGGGGGAGAGTGTCTACAGCGTGCGTCAGAACCTCAACTCGCTGGTCTCGAACGGCCAGCCGACCGCCGCCGCTTTTGGCAACTGGAAAGAATGGGGCGGCACGCTCACTGGCGTCGACGACACCGCGCGGAGCGCGCTCGGACAGAACGCCAGCGGGCAGTTGATCTACGTGGCCAGCATGTCCGCCACGCCGGTGGATCTTGCGCAGACCCTGGTCAGGTTCGGCGCGAGGATCGGCATGGAACTAGACATCAACCCCGAGTGGGTGCAGCTCGCCTACTCCCGTAAGGCCGGCGGCCCCCTGACCAGCGGCGTCACTGGGCAGGTCCGCCCGGCGGACCAGTATCTCGTCGGCTGGACCAGGGACTTCGTCGCGGTGCTGGCTAACTGGGTGCCGACTCCGGGACCGGGGATCCACATCCGTTCCTAGCCGGGCGAATTCGTCCGCGACCCCGGCTCGCCGGCCAGGCGGCGAATTCGTCCGCGACCCCGGCTCGCCGGCAGGGTGAGTGTTGCGGTCAGCCGGCCAGGATGTCGGCCAGGTTGAAGCTCACTGGCTCTTCGAGCTGGCTGAATCCGCAGGACTTCGGCTCGCGGTCGGGCCTCCAGCGGACGAACTGCGCGGTGTGCCGGAACCTGGTCCCCTCCATATGGTCGTACCTGACCTCGACGACCCGCTCGGGTCGCAACGGGACGAAGGACAGGTCCTTCCCCGCGTTCCAGCGGCTGGTCTCCGCCTCCCGCGGATGCCGGGTGCCATCGGTTGGCGCCGCCCAGTTCCAGGGATGGTCGTCGAACGTGGTGACGAGCGGTTGCAGTTCGGCGAACAGTTCCTTACGCCTGGCCATCGGGAAGGCGCCGATGACCCCGACGCTGGCAAGCCGGCCCTCCTGGTCGTACAGGCCGAGCAGCAGTGAACCGACAGCGTCGTCACCGCTTTTGTGCAGCCGGTAGCCGGCGACCACGCAGTCGGCCGTCCGCTGATGCTTGATCTTGAACATGGCTCGTTTGTCCGGCTGGTACGTCCCGTCCAGCGGCTTGGCGACGATCCCGTCCAGTCCTGCGCCTTCGAACTGGCTGAACCACACCTGCGCGAGTCCGGCGTCCGTGGTCGCCGGGGTCAGGTACACCGGCGGTCCCGCGGCAGACAGCGCCTGCTCCAGAGCCGCACGCCGGGCGGAAAACGGTTCGCCGGTGTAATCGGTGTCCCCGAGCGCGAGCAGGTCGAACGCCACGAACGCGGCCGGCGTCTGCTCGGCGAGCAACCGGACCCTGCTGTCGGCCGGGTGAATCCGCTGCAGCAGCGCCTCAAAGTCCAGTCGCCGGCCGTCCGGGTCGGGAATGACGATCTCACCGTCGACAACGCAGCGCTCGGGCAGGTTCGCCCGCACGGCCGCGACCACCTCGGGGAAGTAGCGGGTCATCGGCCGCTCGTTCCGGCTGCCGATCTCGACTTCGGCGCCGTCGCGGAAGATGATCGACCTGAAGCCGTCCCATTTCGGCTCGTAGCTCATGGCCCCGGCCGGTATGGTGGCGATCGACTTGGCCAGCATGGGCGGCACCGGCGGCATGACAGGAAGGTGCATGACCGCCATCTTCCTCCTTCGGTCCTTCGGTTGGCGCGTTGGATCAGGCACGTCGGAGCACCAGCCAGGCACGATGGGGGTCCGAATGTGGTGACGCACTTGACGACTGGCGGTCGATGCGCGTAGGACAGTGCAGACAGACCGGGAGGTAACGTACCCGGCGGTTGTCTTGTGTCGGTCCATCTGATTGGCAGGTACCCCGTGCGGAGCCAACTTGAGCGGCTGCGGCCGTGGCTGACGCTGCCCGGCGTCGTCCTAGCGGCTGGTGTCCTGCTGCCTCCTGGCGCGACGCTCGCCCGGCAGTACGTGTTCGCGCAGGCGGCCCAGTTCGCCCTGCTCGCGGTCGTGGTGCCCGCTCTCGTCGTGCTCGGGGCGCCTTGGCGGCTGCTCGGCGGCCGGTCGGCTAGTGCTGCCGGCCGGTCAGCTGGAGGCCGGTCAGCCGGATCTCGGTCAGCCGGATCTCGGTCAGCTGGAGGCCGGCCGGCCGAGATCCGGCCCGCCCGGCGCAGGCTCGTCGAGCGGGTAGCGACGGCACGGTCGCACAAGCCAGGCACCGCACGCGCCTGGGCTTGCCTGATCGGCTTCCTCGCGGTGACGATCACCTGGCGGCTGCCGGTCACCGTCGACGCGACCGTCAGGCACCCGGTCTTGACCGTGGCCGAGGCGGCGACCCTGATCGTGGCTGGCTGCGCGCTGTGGCTCGAGCTGGTGCAGTCGCCGCCACTGCTGCCCACCATCTCCAAGCCGCTGCGAGCAGCGTTGGCCGCGCTGCCGATGTGGACGATCTGGGCGGTCGGCTACATCCTGGGCTTCTCGCATGCCGCCTGGTTCACCGCGTTCGTGCACGTGCCCGGCCACGGGCTCGGCACGATCGCCGACCAGGAGATCGCCGCTTTCCTGCTGTGGGCGATTCCGGGGCTCTGTTTCGTTCCCGTCGTCTATGTCGCGCTGATCACCTGGCTGCGCGATACCGCTGACGCTGACGACGAGTTGCGTGAGATTCAGGCCGACCGGCCCCGAGCGGAGCCCGGCATGCCGCGTCCGCCGCGCGGCTGGCGCCTCCCGTCGGCCTGAACTCACGCCGTACGCGTCCTTCGGCCCGAGCTTGACCTGCGCCTGGCACCTCCTTCGGCCTGCCTTCGATGCGGCGGCTCTAGTAATGTCCGCATTGCACGAAGTCAGAATGCCGATAGAGAGGCTTGCCAGTGACCGGTGTGAGAGACTCAGCGCCGCCCGCAGGAGCTGAGCCATCCATAACCTCGATCGAGCATCGCGGTATCGAGTACGTCTCGAGGTCGGAGCGCTGGGGCGGGCCGGGCAACCTGTTCTGGATGTGGGCGGGCGCCATCTGGAACGTCGAGTTCCTGGTCTACGGAGTCCTGGCGATCGTCGTCTTCCAGTTGTCGTTCACCCAAGCGCTGGCGGTGATCCTGGTCGGCAACCTCACCTACGTGCTCACCGGCCTGGCGAGCTTGCAGGGTCCGAAGGCGGGCACGACCTGCTTCGGGATCAGCCGCGCGCCGTTCGGGCCGAACGGCAACCGGGTGCCTTCGTTCTTCAACTGGATGACCCAGGTCGGGTTCGAGATCGAGGGGATCGCCCTGATCGTGTTCGCCGGCATCGCGCTGGCGGGCGAGGCCGGCCTGAAGACGGTCCCGGCCTCCCTCAAAATCGTGTTCCTGGTGGCGGCCGTGGCGATCCAGGCGGTGCTGCCGTTGCTCGGACACGCAGCGGTGCTGAAAGTGCTGCGGCTCCTGGCGATCCCGTTTGTCGTGCTGTTCGCGATCATGACCGCGTTCGTCGCGCACCGGTACCAGCACGGGCCGCCGGCGGCTAGCTGGGGCACGATGACAATCTTCCTGGCCCTGGTGATCGCGGCCGGCGGCCTCGGCTGGACCGAGAACGCCAACGACTACTCGCGCTACCTGCCGCCGGCTACGACGAAGAAGGGAATCGTCCTGGCGGTCGCGCTGGGTGCCGCGATTCCATCGATCGTGCTCGAAGTTCTCGGGGCGGCGCTCGGAACCGAGTTGCCCAAGGCGGTCGAGACCAGCCCGAGCGGGCTCACCGTCGGCTTCCCTGGCTGGTTCGTCGTTCCCTACCTGATCTTCGCGATCCTGCAGTTGTTCGCGATCAACACGCTTGACCTGTACTCGTCGGGAGTGACCCTGCAGTCGATCGTGCCCAAGCTGCACCGGGTCACCTGTGTCTTCATCGACACCGTGATCTGCCTGGGAGTCGCCGCGTACGCGGTCTTCTCGTCGCGGTTCTACACGCTGCTCTACGACTTCCTGCTGTTCATCGTCTTGTGGCTTGGCCCGTGGTGCGCGATCTACCTGGTCGATTCCTGGTTGCGGAAGAACCGCTACGACCCGGCGGCGCTGCTGGCCGCGCGCGGTGGCCTGTACTACCGGCAAGGCGGGTTCCACTGGCCCGCGCTGACCGCTCAGGCGATCGGCATGGCTGCTGCCGCGCTGTGGCTGAACGCGTACTCCCCGTACGTGGGCCCGCTCGCCAGCCGGATCGGCGGTTCGTTCGGCTCGGATTTCAGCGTCTTCCTGGGGCTAGCGGTCGGCGGACTCGTCTACTGGCTGCTGGCTGGCCGCACGGTCCGGGCCGAAGGCGAAGCCACCGCAGAGCCCGCCAGCTAACCGCAGCTTCCTCCCGCGCTCCCGCGCTCCCGCGCTCCCGCGCTGGGCCATACCGCATCGATGGCCCGTTGGTGCTGCTATTACGTCACCAACGGGCCATCGATGCGGTAGCCGAACTTGATCACGCCGGACTGTCAGACCGGGCTGGCAGGGTATGGGGCATGGAACGGGTCTTATCGACGACGGACAGCGCCATCCGTCACGTGCTGCGAGAACAATGCGATCTGATTACCCGAGCACAGGTCTTGGCCGCAGGAATGAGCAAAGCCGCGCTCCGGTATAAGTTACGACCGGACGGCCCGTGGAAAGTTGTACTGCCCGGAATCTATCTTTCGCACAACGGCCTGCTGACCGTGGGACAACGCGAGATGGCGGCCGTCCTCTACTCAGGTCGCGGCTCCGTTATCACCGGACCTGCGGCACTGGTCCGACAAGGCGTCCGGCTGCCGATTTCCGAGATCGTCGATGTGCTGATACCGGCGACCGTAAAGCGGCAGAGCGCGTCGTTCGTCAGGGTTCATCGGACTTGCCGGATTCCCGAAGAAGTCGTCCGTATCGATGGCCTCAGATGGGCGCCGGTGGCCCGTGCCGTGGCGGACTCGGCCCGCGACCAGGCCGAATTGCGGGCAGTGCGGGCACTAGTCGCGGCGGTAGTGCAGCAGGGCAAGTGCACGGTGTCGCAGTTGGCTACCGAATTGCGATCCGGGCCGAGTCAGGGCTCCGCGGCGCTGCGCGCGGCTATCCAGGAAGTGACGGCTGGAGTCCATTCGGTTGCGGAGGCGGATCTCCGCAAGCTGATCATGAGTAACGGGTTGCCTGATCCGATGTACAACCCGACCCTGTACACCGGAGCTACCTTCCTTGCCCGGCCGGACGCATGGTGGCCGGAGGCGGGCGTGGCGTGCGAGGTCGACTCGCGCGAGTGGCATATCTCGCCGGTTCAATGGGATAGAACGCTGGCGCGGCACGCGAGAATGAGCGCTCACGGCATCATCGTGCTGCATCTCACGCCGCGCCGGATCAGATCGGAGAGCCGGGCAGTAGTTGCGGAGATCAAATCGGCTTTGGAGAATGGGAGGAAGCGCCCGCAGCTACCGATTCACGCCGTCCCGCATCGGTGACCTCGCCGTCCTGCGCCAGGACTGACCGCGTGGCGGGTTCCGTTGCATCCGGCCAGCGCGCCCGCGACATGCCAGTTCGCCCGCGCGCGATCCTCGCCCGCGCGCCGATCCTCGCCCGCGCGCAGTCGGCCAGGCGACCTACGAGCGGCGCTTCGGGCATATTTGGCTGCGCGGGGTCTCTGGTAACGAAGCCCCCGCGCAGCCGCGCTGCACGCCCGGCAGTCACTCCTGGTGCACGAGGTCATGTGTGCCGGCAGTTGCGGCGGGCGGGTGTTCAGAGCCCCGACCGGGCTCCGGCGGCAGGCGGAACCTCGGCAGCGGCGAAGGCAGCAGCCAGAGGATGCCAGTCATTCCGCCGATAACGGCAACCCACAGCGTTGTTCGCGTTCCGATCAGTGTTCCGAGGAATCCGCCGGTCAGGGCGCCTAGCGGCCGGGTGCCGTAGTTGACGGCCTGGAACGCGCCGTTGACTCGTGATCGCAGTTCGTCGGGGATCACAGCGGCGAAGATCGCGCCGATGCTGATGTCGAGCACCATCACCCCGAATCCGGAAAAGAACTCAGCGGCCATCAGCATCGCCATGATCACCGAGCGTGACCCGGCTGCCAGCGGGACTAGCGCCAGCGGCGCGATGAACATTAGGCAGGCAGCCGTGTACATGCGGCCGACGCCGAAACGCGTGGCAAGTCGTTTGGTCACGGCCGCACCGAGCATCCCGCCGACCGAGCCGACCCCGAGGGAAAGCCCGAGCAGGCCGGACGGGACATGCAGCGACTTGGTCGCATAGAAGACGAACAACGCCAGGAAGACGAAGTCGAAGAAGTTGATGAAGGACACGGCGAGCAGCGAGGACCGCACCATCGCCGAGCCCCTGATGAAGCGCGCGCCCGCGAGCACGGCGCCTTTACCTGCCTTGTCCGGCGGTGGTTCGTCGGGCCTGATCCGGCCGAGAAAGAACGCCGATGCCAGGAAGGACGCGGCGTCCGCTAGCAGCGCGAACGGAGCGGTCAGCAACTGGACCAGGACGCCGCCGACGCTCGGACCGCCCATGAACGACAATGCCCGGCTGCCGTAGACCAGCGAGTTGCCCTCCAGGTACCGCTCATCGGGAACCAGGACGACGAAGAGCGTCGGGTTGCTGACGGTGAACAGCACGCTCAGGGTCCCGACTCCGAAGGCCACCCCGTAGAGCTGCCAGAGAGTCAGCGCCCCGAGGGAGTAGCAGACCGGGACGGTCGTCAGCAGCACCGCCCGGCCCAGGTCCGCGGCGATCATGAACACCCGGCGGTGGCCGAGCCGGTCCACCCATGCGCCGGCGTGCAGTCCGAGCAGGAGGCTCGGCAGCCACTCCAGCGCCGCCAGGAAGCCCATCTGCGTCGCTTTGGCGTGCAGGACGAGCACCGCGGCGAGGGGCAGCGCGAGCGCGGAGATCTGGTCCCCGAACATGGAGATCGTCTGAGCGGTCCAGTAGCGCCGGAATGCCGTTTCCCGTAGCAGGTCAGGAACTCTCGGCCAGCCGGTCATTCGGCGTCACCGCCGTGGCCACGGTCCTGTGCGGCCCGGCCGGACGGCCGGGTGACCAGCGGGAAGGCCAGTCGCAAGAAGCTGACCAGCCGGGAGCCTGGAGGGCGCAATTCCGGCTTGGTGAGCCGGTCCAGGTAGCCATCGACGAGTGCGGACACCTGCTCACCAAGCTCGGCCAGTTCGGCCGCGGTCAGATACAGGACGAGGTCGCCGAACTGCGCGGCGCTCTGCCACTCGGCCGGCTCGTCCGGGCGTGCCTGCAGCCAGTGCATCAGCGACTCGAAGTACTGCTCGGCAACCACGGATCTGAACAGGCCTGATGCGGCGGCCAGCTCGGGGCTGTCGGCGAACTCGGGCACGTCGGTGAACATCGTGGTAGCCCGCCACGGGCGCTCCCTGCCGTGACCGCCGCCGGCCTCCGCGACGAGCCCGTACTTGGCGAGTTGCCGCAGGTGGAAGGAGCAACTCGCCGAGCTTTCGCCGGCCAGTTCGGCGGCGCGGGTTGCGGTGAGCGGTCCTTCCGTGCGCAGCAACCCAAGCAATTTCAGCCTGATCGGGTGCGCGAGCGCCCGCAGTGCCCTGGGGTCGGTGATCCGGGTGATCGAGCGTGCGTTCTCATTCATCGGGTCGGCCATAGATCCAAAGATAGCTTTGCAACGTACACTTTGAAAAGCTATCTTTGGAGGCCCTCGCGATCCTGGTGCGCGGCGTAATCCGGCGGCCGCATGAGCAGCACCGGTCGGGCTGATCGTGGGTGCGCGGGGCGCGGCGGCCCAGGATGAGGAGGCGAACCTGCGTAATGGCCCCAAACGGCCCCAGGGCACGGTGGCGGGACGCCGGCGTCAGCGCATGCGGCAGGACCAGGTATGTCACCAACGGCGATATGTACGCGCCGGTCATGATGATCGCGGATAAGGCGCGGACCTGATCCTGGGCAACGCGCCGCTGCCGCCAGCCGAGGTGGAGTCCTACCGGATCACCCGAGGCTGAGCAGGACCTTGCCGACGGCTCCGCTCTCGACGGCGTCGTGCGCCCGGGCGATGTCATCCAGCCCGAACCTGGTGACCGGCAGCTCGCTGAGCGAGCCGCTGGCCAGCGCGGCAGTGATGTCGCTGGCGGCCCGGTTCATCGCGGCGGCCGGCACGCCGTACAGCAGGACGAATCGCAGGACCACGTTGGCGTTCATGCAGGCACGGACGGTCAGGACCGGATCGGCGGCCTCGGCGGCATAGGTGACGACCTGGCCGCCGGGGTTCAGCACCGCGAGGTCGAGTGCCAGGTTCGCGCCGAGCGCGACTTCTATCACCCGGTCGACCGGGCCGAAGGAGCTGATCTGCTCCGATGCGCTTGGTTCCCGGTAGTTCACCACCAGGTCGGCGCCTGCCCGCGCGGCGAGGTCCGCCTTCTCCGGCCCGCTGACGGTACTGATTACCCGGGCACCGGCGTACTTCGCCAGTTCGATCGCGTAGTGGCCGACCGCTCCGGCGCCCCCGGCCACCAGGACGGTCTTGCCTTCGACCGGGCCATCGGCGAACAGGCACCGGTGCGCGGTCATCGCCGGGACGCCCAGGCTCGCGCCCAGCTCGGCGGAGATCCCGTCCGGCAGCGGGACTGCCTGCGCCTGCGGGACGACGCTCCACTCCGCAGCGGTGCCCCACGGCCGGCCGGAGGCCGCGAGCCAGGTCCATACCCGCTGGCCGACGCGGGCCTGATCCACGCCGTCGCCCACGGCGTCTATCACGCCAGCTCCGTCATGATGCGGAATCTGGAAGCCGTCTATCGGGCGTGGCGTCGATCCGCCGCGTGATTTCCAGTCGGTCGGATTGACACCGGAGTATTCAATCTTGATCCGGACCTCACCTGGCCCTGGCTCCGGGCGTGCTACGTCCTGGACCCGGAGTACTTCCTCGCTCGCGCCGTAACGGTCATAGAGCGCAGCTCGCATGCCGGACTCTCCTGCTCTTGCCTGACTACTCGGATCACGTTCGGCCGGGTTCGATCATCGCACGGTCCGTGGAAGGGAACGACATCAATGGCCCGTTGGTGCTGCTGTAACGACACCAACGGGCCATCGATGCGGTGGGTACCTGGCGGGCGGCCCGATAGGTCAGTGCAGCGGCGTCGAGGCGGCCATCGGCTCGATTCGGTTCGACTTGGCGCCGTAGTAGCCCACCGCGACGCAGTAACCCCTGGCGGTGCACGAGACACTGCCTAGCTGCGTCCGCATCAGGCCGCCCGTGACCGCGTCCGACGGCAGCCTTATCGCCCTCGCTACGATCAGCCGCGCGCCTCGGCCGAGCGCGGCATAGGACGCGGTCCCGCCGTCAGTGTCCAGGTAGTTGCCGACCGCCGCGCAGCCGCCGGACGGCGTGCAGGTCACCGAGTGCAGCAATGCTCGCGGATGAGGCGCCGCGTCGGAAGGCACGGTCGCAACCTTCTTGGCGCGCGACCAGACACCGGCGGTCTGCGTGACCGCGAACGAGTAAGCGTTCAGTGCGGTGTCGTCGTAGCCGCCGACTGCCACGCAGGAACCGGGACGGGTGCAAGTCACCGAGTTGAGGAAGGCATCCGGATTCGCCGCGGCCCCGAATGGCAGCTTGATCGCGACGCCCTGGTGCCATCGGCCACCCGACTCGGTGACTGCGACGGGAAGGAAGTCGTTGGCTTTGTTCAGGTACTCCCCGCCCGCCGAGCACGAGCCCGCCCGGCTGCACGAGACCGAAAGCACGGCGGCCTCGGGATCGGCCTGCGCGTTGGCCGGCATCCGCAGTTCGCGTGCCTGGTGCCACCGGCCGCCGGACTCGGTTACCGCCAAGATCACGAGGTGACCCCACCGGTCCCTGTAGTCGCCGACTACGACGCAGGAACCTGGTCCGGTGCACGAGACCGCGTCGAGCTGGAAGAACGTGCGCGGCGCGGTGTTGGCCGGCAGCGTGATCCGATGCGCGCGGGCCCACCCGGAGCGGGTCTGGCTCGCTACGAATCCCTGCAGCCTCGTGCCGCTGGAGTAGTAGCCGACCGCGACACAGGCACCGGCTCTCGGACAGGAGACCGAATTAACCAGCGCGGCCGGATCGGCGTTCGCGTTGGAGGGCATCCGCAGCTCACGTGCGCGCGCCCAGCGGCTGCCGGACTGGGTGACCGCCATGGCCTGCAGCCGGTGCCACCGGTCGGCGTAGCCGCGCCGGCCACGCACGATCCGGCGGCGTAGCAGCTGACTCCGTTCAGGAAGCCCGATGAGGTGGCCCCGGCGTTCGACGGCAGCAGGATTCGCACCGCCTGCCCGGTGCCAGGAACGGCCGGAACCGCGTTCGAGGCTGGTAGCGGCGCAGCCGAGGCGATGCCGGGTGCGAGCCAGGGAGCTAGCGCGAGCGCGCCGGCCGCTGTCGCGGCCGCGGTAAGCCGTCGGACAGGCGTCCGGGTGCTGTCCGATCTTTGTTTCGTGAAGTGCTGCCGCCAATCGGAGATTAGCATTTTGTCCCTCCCTGAGATGCGCTGCGCTATTCCAGGGATGATCGCACGATTGCGGTTCTGTGTCAGGCAGTGTCCGCTGGCCGGCCGCCGTGGGACTCGGCGAGTGCCAGCGCGACGGCCGCGGCGTCCGCTTCGCCAGAAATCGAGTTCCGGCGTGCTTGCTCGCTGGTCAGAAGAACGTGTGGAGCACGTCGACGACGTGATAGTCCTCGTCGACCACCGGGATCAGCCGCCATTTGTCAAAAGTGGTGCACGGATGCGAAATGCCCAGGCACACCAGGTCGCCGGGGACCAGGTCGGCGTCTGCCTGGACCTTCAGGTAAGCGTGCTGATCGTCAAGCCGGGTCACGGTCATCCCGCCAGCCGGACCAAGCGCGCTGTCGGACCGCCGAATCCGCAGCGGCACCGGCAGGCCCTGGTCGAACGAGACGTCCCGCCGCCCGGCGCAGACCAGGGCAAGCTCGGGTTCTGGGCGGGACAGGACCGGCGCCCAGAGTTCGATGGCCGCGACCAGGTCCGGTCCGCCGCGCTTGGCGTCGGGGGCGAGGGCGGCGTACGTGCCGTGGTCGTGGGTCAGGTAACAACCGCTGCGCAGCACCGTGGTCAGGGCCGGACCGCCAGGCTCGGCGGCAGTCAGTTCCCGCGCGACCACGTCGAAGTAGGCGCTGCCGCCGGCCGAGACGAGCCAGCCGGACAGCGGCGCTGGCGGGTCTCCGGGAAGCTGGCGGGCCAGCCTCCTGAGCTGGGTGCAGTAGCTGGCGACGGTTTCGAGGGTCGACGCCGTAGCGTCGCGGCCGATTCCGCCCTCGTAGCCCGCCGATCCGGCGAGCACCAGCGACCGGGCCGAACGGACGGCGGCGGCTACCGCGAGCGCATCGGTCAAGGTGCGGCAGCCGGTGCGTCCGCCCGGGAATCCGAGTTCGACCAGGACCAGCAGCGGCCGGGATGTCCGCGCGGCTGTCAGTGCCTGGTCGAGCAACTCCACCCCGGCGACGCTGTCGACATAGGCATAGCACTCCCAGCCGGGATCGGCCGTCAGCTCGGCGGCCAGCCAGCCGAGTCCGGCCCGGTCGGTCACCTCGTTGGCGATCAGGATCCGGTCGATCCCGAAGGCACGGTAGACCTGGGCCTGGCCGATCGTCGCGGCGGTGATGCCCCAGGCACCGGCCGCTAGCTGGCGCGCGAACAACTGCGGTGACATGGTGGTCTTGCCGTGCGGCGCGAGGAACACGCCGGCGTCGGCGCACCAGGTGGCCATGGCCTCCGCGTTGTGCGCCAGCGCGGAGTCGCGGAGCACGAGCAGCGGCGTCATGAAGTCCGGCCCGAACACCGAGGGGCGGTCCGCCGCCAGTGACTCGGTGCTGACGCGCTGGCGTGCGGCCACTACGCCGAACCCCTTCTGCGTGGCAGCGATCGGCTGCCGGCGGAGGGCATCGATCTTCTCGGCCAGCCGGTCCGGTATCTGCGGGTTCATTCTGGCAGCGTAGACAGGACCGCGCACAATAGGCGAATGGAGACACCCAACCGGACCGCCGGGCGGCTGGTCAGGCAGGCGATTGCCTGCGAAACGCTCGGGAGCTCGCTCTACGCCGGATTGCTCAGGCACGCGGCGGACGACCTGCTCGCTGGCGGCCCGACGGCTGACGTGCTGGCCGGTCATCTGGACGATCCGGGCCGCAGCGCTCTGGCGCTGCGGATGCTCGGCGGTGCGCACGCGCTGGCGCTGACCGGCCGGACTCCGGAGCTGGCCGCGTTCTACCCGTCGGCAGGCGGCGGGGCCGATGCCGGCCCTGGGGCCGCGCACGCCTGGCGAACTCTGCGCCGGGTACTGGCCGAGCACCGCGACGACATACGTCCCTGGCTCGGTCGGCCACCGCAGACCAACGAGGTCGGCCGCGGCGCGGCGCTGGCCGGCGCGCTCTGCTACCTCGGGTCCGAGGCAGACCTGCCGGTGCGGCTGGTGGAGATCGGCGCGAGCGCGGGCCTGAACCTGCGCGCCGACCAGTTCCGGATCACCGGAGCCGGCGTCGCCCACGGAGACGAGGCTTCGCCGGTCCAGATGCCGGGCGGCTGGCAGGGCAGCGCCCCGCCGGTCCGGCAGATCCAGGTGACCGCGCGCACCGGTGGCGACCTCACCCCGATCGACCCGCTGAGCGCGGACGGCAGGCTGCGGCTGCTGGCCTACGTCTGGCCGGACCAGCTCGACCGGATGGAGCGGCTGCGTGGCGCGCTCGACCTTGCCGCTGCGCTGCCCGCCGACCTGCGGTGCGAACCCGGCTCGGCGACGCTGGCCCGGACCAGCCTGGAGCCTGGTACCTGGTACCTGGACAGTGCTCTGGCATTCGATCATGCATCAGTACCTGGACGCCGAGCAGACGGCCGCGGTTGCCGAGGGGGTAGCGGTACTCGGCGCGACGGCGACGGACTCGGCCAGGTTCGCGAACGTCAGCCTTGAACTGGTCAAGGGCACGGTCGATACGCCAGTCGAGCTGACCACCTGGCCTGGCGGGAAGCGCCGGCTGCTCGGCGCGGCTCCGCCGCATGGTGTCCCGGTCACCTGGACGGCCTGACGTTCAGGCCCCTCCAGCTCATACCCGGAGGGGCCTGAACACATGATGCCCAACTGCCCGCGGCACAACGCGCAACGACACGCCAGTACGTCAAGTACGCATGAGGTGAACGCTCTCTGGTCGGCCGCTACTGGCGGCCGACCCACTGATAGCGGCGCGAGCCCCGGCCGAGAATCCGGTCCACGGCGGTGCCCACATCCCCGTCCTCGCTGATGAGCCGGCGGATCACGTAGCTCATCGCGGGAATGGCCCAGAAGTCGCCGCACACCCACAAGATCGCCGCGCCGATCTGCTGGTCGGCGAACGGCGGCAGGCTCACTCCGGGAACGTGGTCGTAGATCGGGTACCAGGAGGCGGACGCGAGGATGCTCATGGACATGGCCAGGATCCACATCTGCACGTTGGTCACGAGCAGGGCGACGGCCTGGGCCGCCCTGGTCATCTTGATCCGGAACGGTGCCGAGGGGACGAACTGAAGCCAGAAAAGCACGCCGGTGGCGAAGTACGTGCCGTGCATCAGCCAGATGTGCACGAACTGATTCCTGGCGGCGAGGTCGAAGGGACCTGGCAGGTGCCAGATCAGCATCGTCGCGTTGAACGCGACCACTCCGGTCCACGGCTTCAGCAGGAACCCGCCGGCCGCGCGGACCGGCCGGGACCACCCGCCGGTGAGCACTTCCCTGGTCGCCTCCCGGCCCAGCCGGCCAGGCAGCCCGTCGAGCAGTGGCTGCCACGGCGCGCCAGCCACGACCAGGACCGGCGCCGCGAACATGATCAGCAGGTGCCCGATCATGTGCACGAAGAAGTAGCGATCTGCCCAGTAGTCCAACGGTGACTCGACCGCGAGCAGCAGGAAAGCCAGGCCGCCGTAGAACCAGAGCGACCTGAGCCTGCGCTGCCTGGTGCGCTCGGGACGGGATTTGCGCGCGAGCCTGGCCAGGCCGACTTCGTGCCAGGCCACCAGGATGAGCACGATGACGAGGAACGGGTCGAAGGTCCAGTGGCTAGCTAGGTATTTCATGAGGGTCCCGTTCAGCTATCCCGGCAGCACTGGCAACGCTGACTGCGGTGAGAGTGCCTTGATCGCGGGAGTCAGCAGCGCATAGATCGCCGACCGCTGCGCGTCCAGTTTGCGCAGCGCCAGCCGGAGCGCGGCACGGTCGGCGGCTTCTGCTGGCTTGCCCCGGTCGGCGAGCACGGTAGCCACGTCGGTCATCACCCGCTGTGCGTCTGGGGCGGCCCAGTCGATCAGGCCCATGAGGGCGGACTGCAGGTGGTAGCTGCTGAGCGACTCGGGGACCTGGACGCTGGTGAAGTCGGCCAGCAGTTCGTTGTTGGCTGGGGAGCAATTGGTCGCTCCCAGCGTGGCGACGCCGAGGGCGGTGGCGAGGTCGTGACTGGCGCCGGCATCGATCGAGCGCAGCACGACCAGCGACTCGCGCACGCCTCCGGCGCAGGACTGGGTGTCGGTCTTGATCGTCTGCAGCAACCCGCGCAGGTCGGCACCGCGCTGGCCGGCGGTCGGCCGGTGCGACAGTCCGACGGCCACGCCGACTGCCAGCAGGGCAGCCAGCGAGGCGATGGCCCAGCGCGGTGCGCGCCGGGTCGGCCAGCCGGACGTGCGGAGCGGGATATACGAGGGACTGGTCGTAGTTGGCTGCATCTAGCTGGTCCCGTTCCGGTGAGTGAGGCTGGCTGCCCAGGAGTTCAGCTCAGCGGCGGTGAGGCCGCCGACGATGTGGCTGACAATCTGATGCTTGGCATTGAGGAAGAACGTCTGGGGCAGGGCCATCACTCCGTAGGAAACGGTCACGGCGGCCGACGGATCGAAGGCCACCGGGTAGCTGACGCCCCTGGTCCGCAGGAACGCCAGCGCCTTGCTGCTCTGGTCGTTCGCGTCGACGCCGACGACCAGGATCCTGCCGTGGTGGGACCGGTAGAACTCCGCAAGCAGCGGTGTCTCCTTCTTGCACGGACCGCACCAGGAGGCGAAGAAATTGACGACCACCGGCTCACCCGTATAGCTCGCGAGCGCTAGCTGCTTGCCGGGCTGGCCGAGCCGGGTGAGCGTGAACGGCCGGGCCTGCGGCAGCGGGTCGTGCCTGGCCGAGTTCCCTGCCGTGAGCAGGCCGCCCAGCACGACCGCAGCGAGCACGCCGGCCGCGCCGACGAGCACCGTGGCCGGCCGCAACGGGCCGCGCGGCCGTCGCTTCGTGGAGTCCGCGTTCACCATGCCTCCCGTTCCACCATTCCGCCAGGCTGACCGCTGCCTGCCTGGTTGTGTGCGACCCGGCCGTGCCGCGCCGTCACCTCGTCGGCCAGGCCGACACTCGCGTCAGCCTGGCGGCGCACCGCCGGAACGCGCAGCTCGAACCTGCTGCCGATGCCGAGCCTGCTCTGAACGCTCACCTCGCCGCCGTGGCCCTGCGCGATCGCCTGCACGAGCGCCAGGCCGAGGCCGGTGCCGCGAGACCCCGGCCGGGTGATAGTCCTGAACCGGTCAAAGATATGCGGTAGATCGGACTCGGCGATGCCGTCCCCGCTGTCTTCCACCACGATGCTGGCACACCAGTCGGCATCGCCGAGGCCGACGGAAACCCTGATGACGTCGTCCTCGCGAGTATGCCGCACCGCGTTCTCCACCAGTGCGTCCAGTGCCAGGCCAAGTCGCTCCGCGTCGACCAGCGCCACCGCCGGCTCGAGCGCACCGAACTGCCAGCGCCGCACGGCGGTCGGCTGCCACCGGCCCACTAGCTCGGCGACGAGCGTGCCGAGATCCGCCGGTTCTGGGGTGAGGAAGTCGGGATTCTGCGACGCGGCGATCAGTAGCAGCCGGTCACTCAGCGTGCGCAGCCGCTCAAGCTCACCGACGACCACGTGGATATCGCGTTGCTGCCGGTCGGCCAGCGCCCCGGCTAGCAGTTCGGCATGGCCGAGGGCGATCGTGATGGGTGTCCTGAGCTGGTGGGATGCGTCCTGGAGAAACTGCCGCTGCAGCCGCAGCAGGCGGTCGGCCTCGGCAGCAATTCTGGTCCGGTCGGCCGCCAGGATCTTGCGGTGCGCGAGCCAGGCCATCGTCATGAACAAGGTGGCGATCAGCGGGACGATCTGCCAGGCGGGGAAAGCCACGATGGCCACGACGCAGACCAGCCCGAGCGCCAGCCAGGCAAGCTCCGGCTGGAATCCGCGGGCAGCCTCCGCTGGCGCACGGGCTGGCGCGCGGTCGCCGGCTTGCCCAGTCACTTGCCCAGCCGGATCCGGCACCGGCCGTTCAGGGGGCGAGCCGGTAACCCTCACCACGCACCGTTTCTATGAGCTGGAAGCCGAGCTTCGCTCGAAGGCGCCTGATGCAGACGTCCACGATGTTGGAGCCAGGATCGAAGTCGATCCCCCACACCGAGGCGAGGAGTTCGCTCTTGGTCACCGAATCCCCGCCGTGTTCCATGAGCGCACGCAAGCACAGGAATTCGAGCCGGGTCAGCGCCACGGGTCCGGCGCCGCCGTCGGCCACCAGCCTGCCCGCATCGAGCGTCAGCCCGCCGACCCGCATGACTTCACTGTGCCTGGCCGACTCCCGCAGCCCGGCCTGTACCCTCGCGAGGAGTTCGGCGATGGAGAATGGCTTGGTCAGGTAGTCCCTGGCTCCCAGGTTCAGGCATTGCACCTTGGTGCTCACGTCGGAACTGCAGGACAGCATCATGACCGCCTGGGCCGGCCGGACCGCGAGGATCGAAGTCAGCGCCGTGCGGCCGTCGATGTCAGGCATGATCAGGTCGAGAACGACGAGGTCGTAGCCGCCTGCGATAGCGCGCTGCACGCCTTGCGCCGGGTCGCTGGCGACGTCGACCTGGTATCCGATGTGCTCGAGCGCCCGGCCGATGAAGCCGCTGACCTCCGGCTCGTCATCGATCAGCAAGATCCGCGCGCACGATCGATCCGGGCATGCCTGACCTGGCCACGCTGCGGTGCCTTCGGTAGACCTCATATCCTCGCGTGCCGCGGTCATCGTTTCCCCTGATCGTTTCCCGCACTGGCCCGGCGGCCTGGGCAGCTGTAGGGCGGACCGCCCCCGTCGTCACGGGCGAGCAAAAAGGGTCCCTCGGGATTGCGTTCTACTCCTGAAGCAGCAGCAAGTCAAGACTAAAGAGCGCAAACGCCGCATAGCGCTCGACAATCGGTTGCAGTGCGATCACTGACTGGTATCGGCACGTCGGGTGACGTACGGCGCGACGGTTGCCGGCCTGCGCCGGTAGCTCTCCCGGCCTGCGCCTGCGCCGGGAGAGCTACCGGGAGAGCTACCGGGAGAGCCTGGAGCACGGCGGCGCGAAGCCGACGGTGTGCTCCCGTTGATGACAGTTTCGTCATCCGTGCCGATTGCTATTGCCGCGGGCTTTCGCCGCGCTCCAAGATCAGTGCAGTCGTTTGCTTCCGGCGTGGCTGAGCACAGCCGTCCGCCGGACCGAGTCGCGCGCGCAGAGCGCCGCGAAGAAGCGAGGTGGTGACTGATGTCCCTGCCGGTCCGCGTAGGAACCCTGCTCGTGGCGTTCCTCGCCGTGGTCGGTGGCGCGATCTTCGTCGTCATCCATTTCTTGCTAGCCGGGCCACCGACGGTGGACTTCTCGGCCGGCGTGACGCCGAACTCTGGCCAGGTAGTCAACGTCGTGCTGCAAGAGGATGCCCAGAACACGGTCAGCAACACTCCGGACTGGGTCTCCTACTTCATCCAGGACCCGAAGACGAAGAAGTGGGTGCACACCACCCTGTTCAAGGTCCCGGCTGGCAGCCGGATCAACGTGACCCTCTATGGATACGACGGTTGCACACCGTTGCGTAACCCGTTCTGGGGCAAGGTCACCGGTACGGCCGGGAACGTCGAGTACATCGACGGCAAGGCCACGCCGGTTCTTGACTCGTGGGGCAGTTGCTCGGTAGCGCACACGTTCTCGATCCCCGGTATCGGCCTGAACGTGCCAGTCGCCTCACCGACCAGCCTGGCGGATAACAACAATCTCTGCGGTGTCTCGCCCTGCACGTCGGGCCCGCACACCACGGTGACCTTCAGCTTTAACTCGCCCTCGACGCCGGGTGACTACTTCTGGCAGTGCCGTGTCCCCTGTGGTCTCGGCTACCTGGATGGTTTCGGCGGACCCATGCAGACAATCGGCTTCATGACCGGACAGATGGAGGTGGCGTCCTGATGGCCGCCGTAACCGAGGCTGCGGCGCCAGGGGCAGGCAAGCGCGAGCCGAATCACGGAATGCGGATCTTCCTCATCTGGATAGTCCTGGCGGTAGTCGCCGATCTGCTGCTCTGGTTCGTGCTCGGGCCGCACATGCCACCGGGCCGGCTGTCGTCCACTGCTGCCAGCCAGCAGTTCGACAACAACGTGATGATCGCCATGGCGGCACCGGTCACGCTCTTCGTGCTGGTGTACTTCGGTTACGCGCTAGTCACCTGGCGGCGGCGTGCTGGTGACGATCAGGACGGCCCGCCGATCCACGGCAACGCCAAGATCCAGGCCACCTGGATCACGGTCACGTCGGTCCTGGTGCTCAGCCTGGCCGTGTTCGGCACCGTCGAGCTGATCGTGCCGCACGGGGCCGGCGGCGGCGAGGGTCCGTCGCCGATCTGGAATCCGACTGGCGCCGAGCTCACCGTGGCGCAGCAGACCGCTCCGTGGAGCCCCGGCAAGCCGCTCGTGGTGCAGGTCATCGGCCAGCAGTGGCGGTTCACCTACCGGTACCCGCAATTCGGCGGGTTCGAGACGACCGACCTGGTGCTGCCGGAAGGTCAGTGGGTCGAGTTCGACGTGACATCACTCGACGTGATCCACAGCTTCTGGGCCTACCAGCTCGGTGTGAAAGCCGACGCGAACCCGGGCGTCAACAACGTCGCCTTCACCGAGCCTCAGCACCTCGGCTCGGTCACGATCCGCTGCGCTGAGCTCTGCGGGCTCTGGCACGGAGCGATGTTCGACTACGGCAAGGTCGTGACCCTAGCCGACTTCCAGGCCTGGACGTCCACGACGTCCGCGCAGCTGGCCAGCGTCACTAGCTTGCTCCCGGCGTACGCCACTACCTACGACCCGACCGCGATTGCCAGTCTCAGCTCGGTAATGCAGAAGCTTGGCCTGACCGGCGCAGGCGGCGGCTATTACCCGCCGCAGGACCCGGCCCAGCCGTGAGCCAGGCAGGCACGAGAGCGTTCGCACCAGCGTCCGTTGAAATGAAGAGGTGACCGGATGGCCATCGAGACAGAGCCAGGAACGACACTGCATCCTGGTGGCGGGGAGCCCGCAGGCGTGCCGCGGGCACGTGCCTGGTGGATGCGCCCGGCGATCCACACCGGCCTGATCGGCGCGGTGGTCGGCTACGTATTCGGGCACTGGCTCGGCAACTATTACGCCACGCCCACGGCGACGTCGCCGGCGAACTACCAGCAGATCGCCACGTCGGACGCGAACAACTTCGCGATCGTGCTCGGCTACGCCTTCATGGTGCTCGGCTGGCTGATCGGCCTCGGCGTCTTCAACGACCTGGTCAAGCAGATGGCCGGCCGGCCGGTGCAGGATGCCGAGAACGGCAACGGAAACGGTCACGGCCTGGCCAAGTACTTCAGGCTCACCCTCGACCACAAGGTCGTGGGCATCCAGTACCTGGTGGGCATGATCATCTACTTCTGCACCGCCGGCCTGCTGGCCATGGGCATCAGGACCGAGTTGCTCTCGCCGGTCCACCATGTCTTCAGCTCGAGCGCTTACATCGAGCTGGTCGGCGAGCACGGCACCATGATGATGATGCTGATGACCTCGGTGATCCTTGGTCCGTTCGGCAACTACCTGATCCCGCTGATGATCGGATCGAAGCGGGTTGCCTATCCCCGGCTGGAGGCGCTGTCCTTCTGGCTCACCCCGGCCGCGTTCATGGTGCTGCTGTCAGCCTTGCTGCTCGGCGGCTTCCACATGGGCTGGACTGGTTACCCGACACTCTCGGTACAGGACACCGCCGGCGCCAACGCCTACGCGTTCGCGTTCGGCCTGATGGGCATCTCGATGACGCTGGCCGGGTTCAACATCCTGGTCACGGTCATCTGCTACCGGGCCCCGGGGATGCGGTGGAGCCGGATTCCGATGTTCGTCTGGGGAATCCTCGGTACCTCGGTGATGATGACGCTGGCGGCGCCGATCCTGTCGGGCGGCATGTACATGCTGCTGACCGACCGGACCGTCCAGACCGCGTTCTTCACCGACAACCTCGGCGGCAGCACCTACCTGTACCAGGACGTGTTCTGGTTCTTCGGCCATCCTGAGGTCTATATCCTGGCGCTGCCAGGGTTCGGCATCGTCTGCGAACTGCTGCCGGTCTTCACCCGCAAGCCGCTGTTCGGCTACAAGGTGGCGGCCGCGGGAATGATCGGTGTCACGCTGCTCAGCTTCTTCGTCTGGCAGCACCACCTGTTCGACAGCGGCATCAACCCGGACATGCGCCCGCTGTTCATGCTCACCACCGAGATGATCTCGATCCCGACTGGGTTCATCTTCCTGGTCGGCATGGGTACGCTCTGGAAGGCGAAGATCCGGTTCACCGTGCCGATGTTGTTCGCCTTGGCCTTCTTCTTCAACTTCCTGATCGGCGGCATCTCCGGGGTCTTCAACTCCGATGCCCCGGCGGACGTGACCGAGCACGGCAGCTTCGTCGTGATGGCGCACTTCCACTACACGATCATGGGCGGGCTGATCTTCGCCTTCATGGGCGGCTGCTACTACTGGCTGCCGAAGATGATGGGCATCAAGCTCAACGAGAAGCTCGGCAAGTGGCATTTCTGGCTGATGTTCCTCGCGTTCAACTCGACCTTCATGCCGCTGTTCGCGATCGGCTGGCTTGGCCAGCCGCGGCGGGTGTTCGAGTACGCGCGCAACCTGCAGACGCTGAACGACTGGGTTTCCATCTCGTCCTTCGTCCTCGGCTTCTCGATCCTGCTGTTCATCATCAACTTCGTCTGGTCGACCGTCGTCACGAGGGAGCCGGAGACCGGTAACCCCTGGGATTCCCGCGGGCTGGAGTGGCAGGTGGCGTCCCCGCCGCCCGCGCACAACTTCGAGCGCGTCCCTGTGGTGCTGTCCGGTCCCTACGAGTACGGCGTCAGGGACAGCACGGCCGTGGCCGATCTGAACCCGCCGACCGGTGTCCTGACCTCGGCCTTCGCCGGACCCGAGACCGCACGAGCGGAGGCATAGCAGACATGGCTGAGACAATCTCTGCCGGCCCGGCCGGGCTGAGCCAGCAGCAGGAAGAGGCGGCCTTCTACCACGAGGCCGCGCTGAACGCGGCGTGGACCGGATCACGATTGATGATCGGCATCATCACTTCGGCGATCGGCGCGTTCATCTTCGCCTTCTTCTACCTGCGCTCGCTCAACTCGCATGGCCTGTGGTATCCGGCGGGCTTCAGCGGGCCGAAGCAGTGGCAGGGCGACACGATCATGGGCTTGGTCGTGGCCAGTGCCCTGCTGCAGGGCGCCGGGCTCCGGCAGCTCAAGGCCGGCAAGAAGGGTGCCTGGTTCGGTGCCGCGACCCTGGCGCTGATTCTCGGGGCGGCGGGCGGGGCAATGCAGATCTGGCAGCTCGCCGCGCTGCCGTTCCAGCCGGGCGTGAACGGCTTCGCGAGCGTCTTCGTGGGAAGCTCGCCCGTGCTGGCCACCCTGGTACTCGGCTGCATGGTCTGGCTGGAGACCCTGGTGATGCGCAGCAGGCGGATCGCTGACGTCTCGTTCGTGGTGCAGCCGCCGACGTTCGCCGACGCGGCTGAGGTGCAGCGGTTCCAGGCATCGCTGAGCGCGTTCACGCTGTTCTGGAACTTCATAGCGCTAGCGTCGGTCGTCATGTGGGTGCTCTTCTACCTCGTGCACTGAGAGCGGTAAGTATGTAGTGGCGGCCCGGCCGAGCAGGTCGGCCGGGCCTGTACGACCAGGGTCCGTGTTTCACGGCAGGAGGCAGCAGTGCAGGGAACGCTACTGGCGGTCATTCACCCTGATAACACTCCGCATGGGTACAATCTAACGTTCGCATTCCCGATGCTGATGTTCATCATCCAGGCGGGTGTGCTGTACTGGCGATTCCGCAGCCCGCACCGGGTGCCGGGCCACGTCGCGCTGTCATCGAGCCGGTGGGCCGGCGGCAGACCGGCGTCGGCCGCTGGGCAGGCGAGGGCCGGGCAGGCGGAGTCGGCGGGAGAAAGCCCGGCGGGAAAGAGCCCGGCCGGAGAACGCGCCGGAGAAGGCCCGGTGGGAGAAGACCCGGTGGGAGAAGGCCCGGTGGGAGAAGGCCCGGTGGGAGAAGGCACTGAGGAGACCGAGTGACGCAGGCGACGAGCGCGCTTCCGAAGGCGGCAGCGGGTCAGGCCGCCTCGGGTGAGTGCGTCTCGTCGCGAGCTAACCGCCGGTCGGCCGGGCTGATCGCACGATCCCTGTTCGCGCTTACCAAGCCCAGGATCATCGAGCTGCTGCTCATCACCACGCTGCCCACGATGTTCCTGGCCAGGCGCGGACTGCCTTCGGTCGGCCTGATCGCGGTGACGCTCGTGGGCGGGGCGCTGGCCGCGGGAAGTGCGAACACGATCAACTGTTATATCGACCGCGACATCGACGCGGTGATGCGGCGGACGTCGCGGCGCCCGCTCGTCGCCAAGGGCGGCCAGGCCGCGATCAGGCCGGCCGAGGCGCTAATCTTCGGTGTCGTGCTTGGCGTCGCTGCCACGCTGCTGCTCGGGCTGCTGGCGAACTGGCTCTCGGCCGCGCTGGCCGATGCCGCGCTGTTGTTCTACGTCTTCGTCTATACGCTGGGACTGAAGCGCCGGACGGCTTCGAACATCGTCATCGGCGGCGCTGCCGGATGCTTCCCGGTGCTGGTCGGCTGGTCCGCGGTGACCGGCAGGGTCGCCTGGCCGGCGGCGGTGCTGTTCGGCGTGATCTTCTTCTGGACTCCGCCGCACTTCTGGGCACTGGCCATGAAGTTCAAGGACGATTACGCGGCGGCGAGCGTGCCCATGCTGCCGGTCGTGGCGACTCCGGCGGTCGTGGCACGCAAGATAGTCGTCTACAGCTGGGTGATGGTAGCGACGACGCTCGCGCTGGTGCCGTACGCGGGCTCGCTCTACGGGGCCAGCGCGGTCGTGCTTGGCGGCTGGTTCCTGGCCGAGGCGCACCGGCTGCGCGGCCGGATCGCCTCGGGTGTCGCGGCCGCGCCGATGCGCCTGTTCCACCTGTCGATCGGCTACCTGACGCTGCTGTTCGTCGCCGTGGCGGTGACGTCGCTGCTGCCGTGGGGACGGTTCTAGCCCGTAAGCCAGGCCGTTGTCAGGCGCCGCGGAGAACCCGCGCTAAGACCCGCGAGACCACCTCGAACCATGAGTTCCTGCGCCAGGTCCAGAACAGCGCACGTCCGCGTCCCGGGCGTGCGTCACCGGCTCCTGACGGGACCACCTAGCCGGCGTTGCCGCGGCAGCTAGGCCGCGGCCCCGGAGATGGTGGTCGCCGGGTGGTCCTGTCGGACAGGTGGGCTAGGTCCTCGCAGCGCCCGCCCGGCAGCGTTCCGTGATCGCGGTCGATTTTCAGGCGCTGCGTCTGAATAGCGTCCACGATCACGGAACGACCCCGCCCGGCAACGCCGGTCACGGCGTCGGCACGGTCGTCCACGACAAGCGCCTCGCCGATGCCGCTCGGGCGGCGGGCTGCACCGTGGCCACCCCGACCTGCCGGCCGTCACCGCGCGGTGAACTTGTCCGCCCGCCAGGTCCGGCCGCCGCTGGCGGTCGTCCAGACCGTGTCGGCCTGGGCTACCCGGGCGGTGAGCGGATCTTCGAAGCCGACCAGGAGGACCGGCGCCGTGCCGGGGAAGGTCAGCCGGATCGACCAGGTGCGGCCGCCGTTCTCGGTGCGCAGCAGCTTGCTGTCCGTGCTGCCCGTCTCGGTGACCAGGATGCGAGACGACGAGGCGGCAGCGAGGTGATAGAGCACCACGGTGCCCTTAGGGGTGCCGGTCAGCGACGGCACGGTCTGATCGGGGCCGAAAGTCGCACCGCCGTCGGCGGAGATGCGGACCCAGGCAGGAGCGTAGTGGCCGGACGGGTCTGGCATCTGGTGCTGGCAGAGCAGGACCAGGACATCGGACGGCGCCAGGGCGATGCCGGAGGCGTATCCGTCCCGCCCCCCGCACTGGTCCGGGCCCACCGCTGTCCAGGTCCGGCCGCCGTCGGCCGACCTGGCGATCTGGGCGGTCGCCCGCACGCCGCCGGCCGCGTTGCCATAGACGACGAGCACGAGCCGTACGCCCTGCCGGTACAGCACCGGCGGGCAGATGCCGTAGATCGGCGGCGCGGGGAGCGTCCGCCAGCGGGTCGTGCCGACCGGAGCCGTGACGACCTTGGTCGCCATTCCGCCGCAGCCTTGTGTCTTGGAGACGACCTTGGCGATCGTGCCCCCGGCGGCTTCGAGGGAGCTGATGCCGACCCGGTCGTGCAGTGTCCAGCTTTGGCCGCCGTCGGTCGTGATCAGCAGGGACGGATCGTAGGCATAACCGATCAATGGGGTAGCGAACCGTATCTGCTGGACGCAGGGCGGGCTGCCCTGGCAGCTGCCGTAACTAGCCGCGGCTGTCGCGGGCGCCGTGAGGCGGTGCCAGGTGACCCCGCCGTTCGCGGTGCCGAGCAGCGCGAGACAGCGGCCGGACCCGCAGCTCACGGTTCCCAGTGCGAAGCCGCGCAGGTCGGAGACGAAGGTCATCGACAGTACCGAGAAGCTGGCGGGCGGACCAGGCGAAGCCAGTGAGCTCGTCGTCGGCCGGGGCGTCAAGCTGGCGCTGGAGGTGGAGCTCGGGAAGCTCGATGCCGATCTTTGCGACTGCGAGGGCGTCCCGGCCGGCCCGCATGCGACCAGCGCCCAGGAGGCAACGGCGGCGGCGGCCGCGGTGCGGGCGGAACTACGGGCGGAACTACGGGCGGAACTACGGGCTAGCGAGGACGAGCGGAGCCTCGTGAGACCCCCGCCGCGCCCCGGTGTCGACTGCATGACTTACCTCCAGCTCAGACATCCGACGGTACCGGCCCTGTGACGATCGTCCGGGGTCGTTCGGCTGGTATCGCCTCATGTCCAGAGAGACACCGCAACGTGCCATGTGGTTGCGGCGAAATCGGCCGGGCGAAGCAGGCGCCTACTGCTGGGCGCGGAGTTTGGCGGCTGCGGCGGTCATGGCCTTGAGCTTGCCGAGCGCCGAGTCACGCGGCAGGTACTTCATGCCGCAATCGGGCGCGAGCACGATCTGCCCGGTCGGAACGTAGGGCAGCGCCCGGCGGATCCGGCCAGCTACCACGTCGGCGCTCTCCACGGTGGGATCACCGAGGTTCAGCACCCCGAGGATGATCGTCTTCCCAGCGTCGGCCAGCCCGGCCAGCACGGCGCAGTCGAGATCGGACTGGGCGGTCTCGATCGAAATCTGGTCTGCCGTGCAGGTCGCCAGCTCGGGCAGGAACGAGTAGCCGCTCGGCCGGTCGTGGATGATCGCCGCGTACCCGAAGCACAGGTGCACGGCTGTCGTGCCGGTGATGCCCTCCAGCGCCGCGTTCAGCACGCTGACGCCGAATTCGCGCGCGGCGTCTGGGCGGGCCTGGAGGTAAGGCTCGTCGACCTGGACGATGTCCGCTCCGGCGGCGAACAGGTCGGCGATCTCGTCGTGCACGGCGGCCGCATAGCCGTACGCGGCCGCCTCGGCCGAGGGGTAGTAGTCGTTCTGCGCCTGCTGGGCCATGGTGAACGGGCCAGGGACGGTGGCCTTCACGACCTTGCCGGTGCCGGCGTGCGCCCGCAGGAAGGCCAGGCTGTCCACCCCGACCGGGTGACGGCGCTTGATAGGTCCGACGATGCGCGGCACCGGGTTCGGGTGCCCGCTGCGGTCTAGCGCCGTACCGGGGTTGTCGAGGTCGATTCCGTCGAGCGCGGTAGCGAACGCGTTGGAGTAGCTTTCCCTGGAGATCTCGCCGTCGGTGATGACGTCGAGCCCCGCTTCCTGCTGGTCCGCGATGGCCAGCTGGGTCGCGTCACGCTGCGCCTGCTCCAGATAGGCGGGATCGACCCGCCACAGTTCGCGTGCCCGTACCCGGGGCGGGAACCGGCCGGCCAGCCGGTTCCTGTCGATCAGCCAGTCCGGCTGCGGGTAACTGCCGACTAGCGACGTCGGAAACAGCATGGAGTCCGCGACTTTCATGCCGCATACGGTAGCGCGATAAGCCGAGATCACTCGCCTGCCGGTGGCGGATCGCGACAAAAGTCGCCAGGCAAGTCGCGGCCAGCATGGCGTAGGGCACGAAATCGGAGCTCGCCTGAGCGATCGCGCCGCTGGCCGAGGCGGCGACCGTCTGCCCGGCCGCCCAGGCCAGGTTGGCGAGTCCGAAGGCCAGGCCCTGGTGCAGCTCCAGCCGGTGGGCCGCGGCACTGAGCATCGCGCTGGCCGGCGCGAACAGCGAGCCGAAAGCGGGCATCCCGACGATCAGCAGTGCGATCAGCGCCGGGGCGGGGGCCAGTACCGGCGCGAGCAGGCTGACCGTGACGCCGGCCAGCAGCGAGATCCGGATCGGCAGGTACGGTCCGCGTCGGTCGGAGAGCCGCCCGGTGACGGGTGAGAAGCCCGCCTCGACAGCCGCCGACGCCAGGAAGGTGCCGCCGATCACCAGGGGAGTGGCTCCGAGCTGGCTCAGCCGCAGCGGTGCCAGGACGTCGATCACGCCGAACGCTATCCCCGCGATCGCAGTCAGCCAGAGCCCGGTGGCGACGCCGCGATCCCGGACCGAGGCGAGCGCCTCGGCCAGCCCCTGAGGCTCGGCCTGCCGCGGTGCCGGGATCAGGAAGTTGACTACGATCAGCATGGCGCCGACCACGGCCGCGGCGGAGAAGGCGGGCCCGGTGCCGATCTGGTTCGCGACGGCACCGACCACCGGCCCGAAGAGCGCGCCGCCCACGGCGGCGCCGAGCGCCGTGCCGAGCAGCTCGCCGCGGCGCTGAGGCGGTGCGGCGCCGGCCAGCCAGGCCATTCCGGCCGCCCAGGTACACGCGCCGCCGAGGCCCTGGACGAATCGCGCGGAGTCGAGCACCGTCGCGGTGGCCGACCAGCCGAAAAGCAGCGTCGAGCCACTCATCAGGATCAGGCCGACCAGGACGCCCCGCCGCGGGCCGAGCCTGGCCACGAGCAGCCCGGCCGGCAGCGCTCCGGCCAGGGTGCCGAACGGATAGGACGCAACCAGGATTCCGGCGCCCGCCTTGGACAGGCCGGCCGAGTGCACATAGTGCGGCAGCAGCGGAGTGAGGGCGGTGAAGAAGACCGTGTCGGTGAAGACGAGGGCGCTGACGAAGATCAGCAGGGTGCGGATCGCGGCTGGCAGCCTGGGCTTGGACTGCCCCGCCCGCTGCCGTGCTGACCGCCGCGCCACCGTGTGCTGCCTATCCGCTGTGACCATCTTGGCCTGCGGGTCATCCCCGGCAGGTCAGCCGAGCTTAGCGCAGCGCCCGGACGGGCCGGCGAGTCGCGGCCCGTTGGCGGTTGCGCGCATCCGGCCGGCCGGGTGAGGATCGAGTTGTGGTCCGTGATCGTGACGTCCAGATGTTCGACAACCGCGCGCCGACCTACGAGCGCGGCGTGCGCGGCCGGCTGCACCAGGAGATTGTCTCGCGGTCGGCGATGCTGGCGCTGGCCTGGTCCGGCTCCCCGCGCCGGGTCCTGGACGTGGGCTGCGGCACCGGGTTGCTGCTCCGCCAGCTAGCCACGCAACTGCCGGAGGCCGACGAGCTTACCGGGGTCGACGCCGCGCCCGCGATGGTCGAGCAGGCACGGACTTGCCCAGCCGCTCAGGCCGCGTCTGGCGACGCGGGCGGTGCCGGCGATCCCAGGCTGACCTTCCTGAACGGCAGTGCCGAGGCGCTGCCGTTCCCCGCCGATGCTTTCGACCTCGTGGTCAGCACGACTTCCTTCGACCACTGGGCCGACCAGCGCAGTGGCCTCACCGAGTGCCGTCGGGTGCTCGCGCCTGGCGGCCTGCTGGTCCTCACCGACCTGTTCTCGCCCTGGCTGGCGCCGACGCTGGCGGGCAGCCGCCGGGATCGGGCCAGGACGCCGCTGCGGGCGACCAAGCTGCTCGCGGCGGTCGGGTTCAGGTCGATCTGCTGGCACCGGCATTACGGGGTGATCGTCAGGTCGGTGACCGCCTCCGGGTGATCCCCGGCGCCCCCGGGCGCCGGTCGTGGTCGATGAGATCGAGAAGCGCCCTGGCGATCAAGTCGGGCGCGGGCGGACAACCGGGAATCACCAGGTCGACCGGAAGGATGTCACCGACAGCTCCGGCAAGGTCGCCGGGCATTCCGATCACGTCGCGCCCGGCGGCGCAGTTGCCCAGTGCGGCTACCATGCGCGGTTCGGGCATCGCCGCGTACGCGGTCAGCAGCGGCTCGCGCATGCGCGTGGTCACCGTCCCCGTGACGAGCAGGACGTCGGCGTGCCTGGGGGAGGCGACGACGCCCAGGCCGAACCGTTGGAGATCGTAGTGCGGGCCGGCCGTCAGCGTGAGCTCGTGCTCGCAGCCGTTGCACGAGCCGGCGTCCACGTGCCGGATAGCCAGGCTGCGGCTGGGGGTGTGTCCGGGGCCGCGGCTGAGGTCGTTGCCGGGGTCGTGACCGTGGTCGGAGCGCGGCAGGGCGAGTTCGCGGCGCAGCCGCCGCAGGTCTTTGAGCAAGGTGAACATCAGCGGTCCGCGCAGGCGTAGCAGAGCTCGAAGCTCTTGTTGATCAGCGGGAAATCGGGCAGCAAGCTGCCTGCGGCGGCATGCGCCACGGCAGGCCAGTTCGCATACGAGCCGGTGCGCAGCCTGACTCGCCCGACCAGGTCGCCCGAACACTCGACGACGCAGGTGGTGGCGCCGCGCGGGCTCTCGACCAGGCCTACGCCAACCGGCTGGCCTGGCCCTGCGGATTGGTCGGTCAGGACGCTCGCCGGCGCGACCGGTCCGTCGCCGAGCAGCACCTGGAGAATGCCGAAGGTCTGCCGCAGTTCGAGCATGCGCTGCTCGAACCTGGCTGCGACGTCTCCCGCCGCGGTGCTGGCGAGCACCGGGCTGAAGTCCTGGTAGCCCGGGTACGGCGATGCTGTCCTGGCGTCCTGCGCCACCCCGGCAGCGCGCGCCGCCGGGCCGACCACGCCGAGCCTGGCGACGGCCGCGGCGTCGACGATGCCGACACCGTGCAGCCGGCCGGTGAACGAGGAGTTGAACGTCAGCTCTCGCCAGCCGACCTCGGCGGCAGAACGTAGCCCGGCGATTTCGTCCGCGCAGCCGCGGATGTCACCGGCGTCCAGCGTCAGCGCGTTGCCGCCGGCCTGGACGCTGCCGAAGAGAAACCGGTGGCCGGTCACGGTGGCGTTCAGGCGCCTGGCTCGCTCGGTCAGCGCGAGGAAGTAAGCGCCGCCCGCGGCCATTCCCACGCCAGCGCAGACAGCCGCGATGTCGTTGAGATGGTTCCACAGCCGCTCAAGTTCGAGCAGCAGGGCCCGGGCCCGGGCGGTGCCTGGCGCGATCCGCAGCCCGAGCGCCTGTTCGGCGGCCGTGGCGAAAGCGACCGTGTTGGCGACGGCGCACGCGGCGCAGGCACGCGAGATCGCCCCGAGCGCCCGGCCGATCGTGCCGCCCTCGGCGGCGCGCTCCAGCCCGCGGTGCTTGTAGAACAACCGGGTGTCGAGATGCAAGATCCGGTCGCCGACGACGTGGAACCTGAAGTGCCCCGACTCGATCACACCAGCGTGGATCGGGCCGACGGCCACCTGATAGGGGTCGTGCCCGTGCACGGGCACCGTCCATTCGGCGAGCGGTACGGAATGGTCGGCCAGCGACCGCATCGGATGATGCCCGGCGAACGAGAGGCCATACAAGTCGTGCGCTTCGCGTTCGTCCCAGGCGACGGCCGGAGCGAGGTCGACGATCGACGGGACGGAGCCGGTGCCGTCGGCACGGGCTGTCTGCACCATGGTCCGTCCGCCTGGCTCGGACAGGACGACACGGACCGCCTTGCCGTCGGCCGCGGCGTAGAGAGCGCGCACCCGCCAGCCGCCGGCCAGCGCCGCGGCGATCGCGGCCCGGTAGTTGTCGGCCTGGTAGTTGTCGGCCTGGTGGTTGTGGGCCGGGTGGCCGTCGACCCTGTTGTCACCGGCGCGGTAGTCGGAAATCACCTGGTCCGTCATGGTACCCCCCGTACCAGTGCGGCCACGAAACCGGTGCCGGACAGCCAGGGCGCCGCTGCGGCGATCGCGAGCAGGACGACGACTGCCAGGCCGGCGAACGCGGTCACCGGGCGCATATCAGGCACCCGCACCCGGGCCGGCTCGCGGTCTGGCACCTCACCCGCCAGCGTCTCGATGGTCGCGTGCGCGAGTCCGAGGAACCCCAGGGCGAGCAGCACAGCGGCCGCGACGGCTGCCCACAACTGCCCGGATGCGAAACCGCCCGCCAGGATGAGCACTTCGCTGACGAACAAGGGCGACGGCGGCAGTCCGGACAGGGCACCAAGCGACACTCCGATCGCGGTCCCGAGGGCGGGTGAGCTGCGTGCGATGCCGCTCACCGCACGCTTTGCGGCCCGCGGATCGTGCGCGAGCAGCGGAGCCGCGCTGTAGAAGCCCAGCGCCTTGGCCAGGGCGTGGCCGACGATATGGACGGCGACGCCCGCGAGCGCCAGCGGCGTGCCGAAACCCACGCCGAGTGCCATCACGCCGAGGTGCTCGAGGCTGGAGTAGGCGAGCAGGCGTTTGAACGGCATCGGCCGCCACAGGAACGGGACCGCTACGGCCACGGAGACCAGGCCGAATCCGATCAGTACCGCATGCGCCGGGCGCGAGCCGATCACCGGCGCCAGCGCTCGCTCGCTCCGCCAGGCAACCAGCAGCACCGCGGGCAGCAGCGCCGCCGACAGCAGTGCCGACACCGGTGGCGGTGCCTCGGAGTGGGCGTCAGGCAGCCAGTTGTGGACCGGAGCCCAGCCGATCTTGGCAGCGAGGCCGGTGAGCAGCAGCAGGTAAGCGGCCAGCGCGGTCGGCCGGCCCGAGCTGAAGGTCGCCAGCCGGTGCCAGGCAAGCGAGCCGATGCCGCCGCCCGGCAGGCCGGCCATGAGCATGGCGATGCCGAGCAGCGCCACGCCGAGGCCGAGCGAGGTCAAGATTAGGTACTTCCAGCCCGCTTCCAGCGCAGGTGCCTTGCCGCTGAATCCGACGAGCACTGCCGATGCTGCGGTCGAGGCCTCGACGAGCAGCCACGCGACGCCCAGGTTGCCTGCCAGCGGCACCGCGTCCAGCACGGCCCAGAAGACGAACAGGACAGCGAAGTAGACACGCTCACCGCGGTTCGCCGAGACGAACGAGGCGGGTGCGCCGCGCAAGTAGGAAGGCGACATCGCGGTGCTGGCCAGGCCCACGACCGCGATCACGGCGAGCAGCAATCCGCCGGCCGCATCCACGACGAGCCACCGCCCTGCGGCCGGCCGGCTGGCCCGGGCGAAGGAGAGGCAGGCCAGGGCTAGGCCGAACGCTGCGGCGGGAACAGCCCCGGCGACCGCGACCCGGGCTACCAGCCGCGCCGGGACCGCGGCGACAAGCGCCGCCAGGGCGGCGGGAGCCAGGACAGTGAGGACGGCCAGCACGTGCGCGTCAGTCATGCAGGCTCCGCAGCACGGTGCTGTCGCCGGCGCCGAGTTCGGCAAAGATCCGCAGGTGGAACATGGCCGCGACGACCGCGATCAGCGTCAGGTCAAAGGTGACCCCGAGTTCGACGACGAGCGAGCCACGCGGTGAACCGAGCGCGGCCAGCGCCAGGCCGTTCTCCACCAGCACGATGCCAAGAACCTGGAACAGCGTCGCCCGGCGGGTAGCGGCGCAGGCGAGGCCGGTGGCGACGAGCGTGAGCACGGCGCCTTCGCCGGCCGGCGAGGTCAGCCCGAAACCGGGCACCAGGGCCGACAGCGCCAGCGCCAGCGCGACGGCGACGCTCGCCCGGACGACCGGAGAGAATCGGCCGGCTACCGGCTGCGTGTCCCGGCTGCGCGCCATCGCATAACGGAACAGCGCCCCGAGCGCGAGTGCGCGCGCCGCGAGCATGATCGCGGTGATGACCGCATCGCCCGAGCGTGCCCAGCCTGACTGGTGCGCCGTGATCGCGGCCAGCGCCAGGGCCAGTGCCTGCGCCGTCACCAGCCCGACCGCGGTCGACGGCCGGCGTACCACGACGACGCCGAAGCTGAGCCCGACCAGCAGCCAGGCCGTCAGGCCGCTCATGACACACCCGCCAGCCGCGCGGCGACGCCGAGCAGGGCCGTGAGCGCGGCGACGCCGAGCAGCCTGGGCGCGAGCAGGATCCGCATCTTCGCCACCAGCGTCTCGCCCAGGGCGAGCAGGCCGCTGCCCGCGACCAGGCCGGCCGGGAGCAGCGCGAGCTGTGCCCAGGTGCCCGGCGGATGCGGCAGGAACACCTCGCAGGCCAGGACGAGAACGATCCAGTGCCGCGCCGCCGCGGCCCACTGCAAGTAGGCAAGATCCCGGCCGGAGTACTCCAGCAGCGGGCCCTCGTGCATCATCGTCAGCTCAAGATGGGTGTCGGGATTGTCGAACGGCTGCCTGCCGGTCTCGGCGACGACCACCATCGCGAACGCGGCGGCTCCGAGCGGCAGTACCGGGCTGGACCAGGCATGCCAGCCCGCGGTGCCGGCGATCAGGCCGGTGAGGTCGGTCGTGCCCGCGCTGATGACAGCCACGGCGAGGGCGAGCAAGAGCACCACCTCGACGAAGACCGAAATCACCAGGTCCCGGCTGGCACCCATCAGAGCGAACCCGTTCGCCGCGTCCCAGGAGCTCGCCGCGGCCGCGAACCTGGCGAGCGCCAGCAGCCCGACCAGCGCGAAAGCGTCATGGCCGGGACCGAGATCCGGTGTGCTGCTGGTCACCGGCACGACGGTGATCGCGGCGGCGAAGCACGCTGCTATCAGCGCCGGGGCGGTCCGGTACACCACCGTCGTCCCCGCGACGTCCACCGAGCTCTTGCGCCAGAGCCTGCGCAGCTCCCGGTAGGGCTGCAGCGGCGACGGCCCGCGGCGGCCTTGCAGCCGCGCTTTCCAGTGCTGCGTCAGGCCGGGCAGCAAGGGTGCCGCCGCGATGCCGCCGGCTACCTGGACCGCCGCGCTGACGAGTGCTGGGGCGATCATGACAGCAGTCCGATCCGTGCCGCCAGAAGCAGCGCGACGACCAGGACGATCAGGTAGCCGGCGTAGACGCCGAGGCTGCCGGTCTGGATCCGGCGCGCCTGCGCGGCGGCGGCCAGCGACCAGCGGCTGACCGGGCGGTAGATCCGCTCGTCGATCAGGTTGGGCACCTCGCCGTGATACCTGATGGCAGTGGTGATGCCGCCGCTGGCCCGCACGTCGATTTCCCTGCGCGGGCGCAGTACTCCTTCGAGCATCAGCCGGAGCGGCTTGGTGAACCCGGCGCTCGACCAGTTGAGCTCCGGCCCTACCTGCTGACCGCAGGCCCAGGTCGGTGCGGGCGCGGCGACGCGCCGTCCGCGCAGCCTGGCGAGCGCCGCGGTACCGGCGACGAGGAGCAGTGCGATGGCAACCGGGCGCAGGCTGCCGGTGCCCGGCAGGTGCAAGCCGGGCTGGTAGTGAACAGCGGTGTGCCACGGCACCACGGCCGTGAGCCCGGGCAGCAGCAGGCCGGGTGCCGCGCCGAGTACCACGCAGGCGGCGGCGAGCAGCAGGACGGCAGCGCGCATCGCGCCGGGGGCCTCGCAGGCTTCCCTGGCCGCCGCGGTCCTGGCTGGTCCGAGCAGCACCAGGCCGGTGACCTTGACGAAGCAGAGGACCGCCAGCGCGGCGGTCGCTCCGAGCGCGCCGAGCGCGATCACACCGGACACGCCGCTGCTCACGCCGCCCGACATCGGGAGGTGCACGAGCGCCTGCAAGGTCAGCCACTCCGAGGCGAATCCGTTGAGCGGTGGCAGGCCGGCGATCGCCATGGCGCCGATCCCGAACGCGGCGCCGGTCCACGGCATCCGGCGCAGCAGTCCGCCGAGCTGGTCAAGCCGGAGCGAGCCCGCCGCGCGCTCGACCGATCCGGCGCCGAGGAAAAGCAGCGACTTGAATACCGCATGGTTGAGCGTATGCAGGAGAGCGGCGGCTAGGGCGAACGCGGCCCAGGCCTGCTCGCCGCGGGAACGCAGGATGAGGCACGCGCCCACGCCGAGAACGATGATGCCGACGTTCTCGATCGAATGCAGGGCCAGCAGCCGCTTGAGCTCATGCTGGAACAGCGCATAGGTGACTCCGCCGACCGCGGCGAGCGCGCCGGCCGCGAGTACCACGATGCCGAACCAGAGCGGCAGCACTCCGAGCCAGTCGACGAAGACCCGGATCATCGCGTACACGGCGAGCTTGATCATGATGCCGCTCATCAGCGCCGAGACCGGCGCGGGCGCGATCGGATGCGCGCGCGGCAGCCAGGAGTGCAGCGGGACGAGTCCGGCCTTGGCGCCAAGCCCGATCAGGGCCGCGATCGCGATGCCGATCTGGAGACCGGACCCCGCGGCGATGGCGCCCGGGGTGCCGACCGCGCCTGCCCGGGCGAGCAGCAGGATCGCCACCCAGGTGCCGACGCCGCCCAGGTGCGTAATGGCGATGTAGACAAACACCGTGCGCCTGCACTGCCGGTCGGCGCCCCGGTAGACAGCGATGATCACGGCCGGAACCAGAGTCACCAGTTCCCAGCTGCCCAGGAAGGTGACCGGGTCGCGCGCGCACAGCAATGCGGCCATCGCCAGCACGAAGGCGCCGGTGAGGGCTGCCACTACACGGTCGCGCCGGGTGTCACCCAGGTACCTGGACGCGTAACCGAGGGCAGGAAGCGCGACCAGGCCGAGGGTGCCGAGGAACAGCCCGGAGAGGCGGTCCGCGCCCAGGCGCGGCTGAAGGCGGCTGGTGAATGGCGCCCCGATCGCGTGACCGCGCAGCAGTACCGCGAAGCCGACGACCGCGAGCAGCGCCGCCGCGGCTGCCTGCAGGGCCAGGCCGCGGCGCTGCTGGTGGCGGACCAGGCTGAGGGCGGCGCCCGCTGCGATTCCGCCAACCGCGGCGCCGGTCAGTGCCGTGATCACGACGTCGAGAGATCGGCCAGGATCGTCTGCTGCTGCGCGAGCTGCCGCGTGATGACGTCACGGGCGGCCGCGAGCATGTCGAAGACGCGGTCGTCGCTGACGCGGTACCAGACGGTCGTGCCCTCGCGCCGTGACTCGACCACGCCAATCCGGCGCAGGGCCGCGAGGTGCTGGGAGGTCCCGCTCGAATCGAGGTCAAGCTCAGCCTGCAAAGTGCTGACTGACCGCTCGCCGTCACGCAGCAACTCCAGGATCCGTACCCGTGCGGGGTGGCCGAGCACCCGGAACAGGGTGGCCTTCACCTCGTGGACGGGACGTGCGTTGTGCGGCATGCATGCATGTTACATAATCTTCGGGTCTTTGAAGATATTAAGAAGCAACATGGTTGGCCAACTGGCCGCGGCGCACGCGCCGGCCCGGCCGGGCCGGCGCGGCCGGGCCGAACCGGCCCGGAGAAGTCGACGAAGGGCGGCATGGCTAGTCAGGACGCTATTTGCCGCCCAGATGCGGTAGCGCGTTACAAGGCTCGCAAACTTTCCTATCGGGCTTCTCGGAATCCGGCTTGGCCAGTACCTTGTTCATCAGCGTCGTCATTGCGGCGTTGCTGCCCGATTGGGAGGGGCCAAACCTGATGCAAGCCGAGATCAAGGGCACGACGATGCCCATCCTGGAGGTCTCGCTCGGCCAGGGCGAGTACGTCGTGACTCCGCACGGCGAACTGGCCTGGATGACGACGAGTATCCAGATGTCGCAGACGATGAACACAGGCGGCGGCGGTGGTGGCGGGGGCGGCCTGATGGGCGGCCTCAAGCGCATGCTCGGCGGCGGCGGCCTTTTCCTGACCCGTTACGACGGTCCTGGCTCGATCAGCTTCGCTGCGAAGGTGCCAGGTCACATCGTGCCGGTCGACATCTCCGGTGGTCATTCCTACCTGGTGCACCGGCACGGCTGGCTGTGCGGCACGCCCGGCATCACGCCGAGTGTCGGCCTGCAGCAGAGCTTCCGCGCCGGGCTCTACGGCGGCGACGGATTCATACTCCAGAAGCTGGACGGCGAGGGCCGCGCCTGGATCGAACTTGGCGGTGAGGTGACCTCCTACGACCTGCCACCGGGCCAGACCGTGCTGGTGCACCCCGGCCACATCGGCATGTTCCAGGCGACGGTCCAGTTCTCGATTACCAGGATGCGCGGCATCGCGAACATGATGTTCGGCGGGGACGGCCTGCACCTGGTCGCGCTGACTGGCCCGGGCCGGGTCTGGTTGCAGTCGATGCCGGTCCCGATGCTGGCGCACGCACTGTCGCCGTATATCGCGCCGCCCGCCGCTGAAGCGGTCGGCGGCGGCGTCGTGGGCGGCGCGATCGGCGACTTCCTGCGCGGCTGACCGGCTGGCGCTCGGTCAGAAGGGAAGAGTGGGATACAGGACGGCGGCGCCGCATCGCTGCGGCAGGTCCCGCGGAGCGTCGCGGTCCGCGGACCAACCATCGCCGTCCTGTATCCCGTGGCCACATGACCCCCGTACATGTGGCCCGGCCAGCGGCTTGCCCCGTGCGGCCACCGCCGAGCCGGTGCTTCCATGATGCCCGGTAAAGCGTGTGGTTCTTCGCTGTGAATGGTCAAATTCTGGCTAATAACTGAGAGGGTGCGAACCGTGTCAGCCATCGATCAGCTGATCGCGAATAACGAGCGGTACGCAGAGTCATTCACTCCTGCGGCATCCGGCCGCCCGGCGCTGGGAGTGGCCATCGTGGCCTGCATGGACGCCAGGATGGACATCTACGCGATCCTCGGCCTCGCCGCGGGCGAGGCCCATGTGATCCGTAACGCCGGCGGCGAGATCACCGAGGATACGCTGCGGTCACTCACCATCAGCCAGCACGAACTCGGCACGACCGAGATCGTCTTCATGCATCACACCCAGTGCGGCATGCAGTCCTTCACCAACAAGGAGTTCAAGGCGGAACTGCTGGCCGAGACCGGGCACAAGCCGCATTGGGCGACGCAGGCGTTCACCGATGTCGATGCCGATGTCAGGAAGTCGATCGCCAAAGTAAGGGAATCGCCGTTCCTGACCCGCTCCGAGGTGGTGCGCGGATTCGTGTTCGACGTCAGCAACGGCCGGCTGCGCGAGGTCAGCTAGTGGTCAGGTCTCCGGCGGCCGGGAGTCCCCGCCGCTCTGCTCGGCCAGGAAGCGCTCGAACTGCGCGCCGAGTTCGTCGGCTGTGGGCATGTTCTCCGGCTGGCCGGCCAGCAGGTCCTGCCGGCCCGCGTTGAACGCGTCGTACTGTTCCTCCAGCGACCTGACCACTTCGGAGACCTCGTCGGATGCGGCTACCTGCCGGGCGATCTCGGCGTCGGTGACCTCCGAAGCCTCGCGCAGCGCGTCGGCAGGCAGGCTGAGGCCGGTGACTCGCTCGACGGCGCCGAGCAAGGTCACCGCCGCGGCCGGATAGGAAGCATGCGCGAGATAGTGCGGCACGTGCACGGCGAACCCGACGGCGGCCCGGTCCGCCTCTCCCATCCGCAACTCGATCAGCGCCATCGCGCTGCCCGGCACCTGGAGCCGGTCGACCAGCGGCTGATATCCGTCGATCAGGTCAGCCTTGGTGGCGTGCCCGGTGATGCCGAGCGGCCTGGTGTGCGGTACTCCCATCGGGATGCCGTGGAAGCTGGCAACCAGCCGCACCTTGAGCCTTGCGGACAGCGCGAGCACCGCCTGGGTGAACGACTCCCACTCCCGGTCCGGTTCCAGGCCGTCAAGGAGCAGGAACGGGGCGCCCGCCGCATCGCGGACCAGGTGCAGGACGATCCCGGGCACTTCGACGCTGTCCCAGTGGTCCTTGACGAAGAACATCGCGGGCCGGCGTGACCGGTAGTCGATCAGCGAGTCCACGTCGAACCTGGCGACTTCGGTGTGCTCGAGCGTCGCGAGCAGGTGCGTGGTGAGCTGCCTGCCGGCGCCGCCGGCGTCGATGAAGCCGTCCAGGTAGTAGAGCATCACGAGGTCGGGATCGAGTTCGTGTGCCTCGTTGCTCAGCTGGTAGAGGTCTCCGGGATCGCGCGGCACTTCGCTGCCTCCTCAACCATTAGCCTACCTACTAGTCTTATCGACGCCGTGGCCTGGATCGTCCATCCTTGGATTCCTGCCACCTGGCGAGGACCCGGGGCAGCTCTGCGCTCACGAACTCGAAGTACTGTACCGAATCGGCCATTCGCGCACCGGCGGGAGTATCAGCGCCCAGCAGGTGCATGCCTTCCCGCAGGACCGCCGCCCACCTGACGGTGATCCGGTCGCGCAATCGCATGAGCTCGTCCCAGACCCCCTCGGGTACCCGGTAATGGTGACGGCGAGAGCCGGGCTCGCTCTCGGTACTGACCATGCCCACGGCGACCAGGTACCGGACGCCGCCGGACACGGCCGCCGGGCTCGCCCCGAGCAGGTCGCAGAGTTCGGCCGCGGTCAGCATGCCGGGATCCGAGGCAAGCAACGCGGCGAAGATCCGGGCCGGCATCCGCGGGATCCCGGCCTCGACCATCACGGAGGCGAGGCGCTCGACGTACCGCCGCACCGCCCCGGTCGTGGGCTCGCCTTCGGCTCCCGCCCCGGTCGTGGGCTCGCCCTCGGCTCCTGGCTGGGTCACGTGCTGGTCTCGCGGCCCGCCGTTCTCGCAGTCAGCAGTCATCTGTCACTCATTGTGATGATTGGTCGACAATACTAAGAAATAATTGGTTAACAATTTTCAGGGTCTTCTAAATTTACAGTACAGTATGAAGTATGACCACGGCAATCGACGTCGCCGGACTGCGCAAGTCATACGGCAAGGCCATGGCGCTGGACGGACTGGATCTGAGCGTGGCACGCGGGGAGGTGCACGGATTCCTCGGCCCCAACGGCGCTGGCAAGACGACCACCATCAGGATCTTGCTCGGCCTGCTACGGGCGGACGGCGGGTCGGCAGCGCTGCTCGGCGGTGACCCGTGGTCGCAGGCCACGCAACTCCACCGCAGGCTCGCCTACGTGCCCGGCGACGTGAACCTGTGGCCAAACTTCACCGGCGGTGAGGTGATCGACCTGCTTGGCCGCCTCCGTGGCGGCCTGAATCCCGCTCGCCGGGCTGACCTGCTGGAGCGCTTCGAACTCGACCCGACAGTCCGCGCCCGCGCCTACTCCAAGGGAAACAGGCAGAAGGTCGCGCTGGTCGCCGCGCTTGCCTCCGATGTCGAACTGCTGCTGCTCGACGAGCCGACGGCCGGCCTGGATCCGCTGATGGAGGCCGCCTTCAGGGCCTGCATCGAGGAGGAACGGACGAGCGGCCGGACAGTGTTGCTGTCCAGCCACATCTTGTCCGAGGTCGAGGCGCTCTGCGACCGCGTCACCATCATCCGGGGTGGAAGGACGGTGGAGACCGGGACCCTGGCCGAGCTACGCCATCTCACCAGGACGTCGATATCGGCCGAGCTGGCCGGGCCGCCAGCAGGCCTGGACCTGCTGCCTGGGGTGCATGGCCTGGACATCGAAGGCAACCGGGTCCGCTGCGAGGTCGACACCGACAAGCTGGACGGACTGCTCCGCCAGCTCATCTCGACCGGGGTGCGCGGCCTGACCAGCCAGCCGCCAACCCTGGAAGAGCTGTTCCTGCGGCACTACACCGGGAACGGCGCCCGGACATGAGTACGCTCACCGGCACCAGTTCCCTGATCAAGCTGGCACTCCGGCGTGACCGGGGCATGCTGCCAGCCTGGATCTACGTGCTCACGGCGCTGGTCGCGGGCACCGCGTACGGCTTTGAGAAGCTCTATCCGACCCCCGCCGGACGGGCGGAGTTCGCCGCGACGGCGGGTCACAACCCGGCGCTGATCGCGCTCTACGGGCCGCTGTACGGCAATTCGCTCGGATCGCTGACGGCCTGGCGGTACGGCGCGTTCGCGGCACTCGGCGCCGGGCTGATGAGCATCTTCATCGTGGTCAGGCACACCAGGGCCGACGAGGAAGCTGGCCGGCTCGAGCTGCTCGGGTCAGCCGCCGTAGGCAGGAACGCCGCGCTGGCCGCGGCGCTGCTCGTCGCGCTTGGCTGCAACCTGGTGCTCGGCGCACTGATCACGGCCGGCCTGACCGCGCTCGGGGTACCTGCTCTGGGGTCGCTTGCGCTCGGATCCGCGATCGCTGGCTGCGGCGTGGTGTTCACCGCTGGCGCCGCGGTCGCGGCGCAGTTCGCCGGGACCGCGCGAGCCGCCAGGGGCCTGGCGATCGGGGCGGCGGGCGTGGCCTACCTGCTACGGGCGGTCGGCGACTCGGCGAGTGCCCGGGGATCGCACTGGCTGACCTGGCTGTCGCCGATCGGCTGGGAGGAGCTGATCAGGGCGTTCGGCGCGATCCGGTGGTGGCTGCTCATCCTCCCGCTGACGGCAGGGGCGCTGCTGGCCATCGTCGCTGGCGTGCTGGTCGCGCACCGTGACCACGGGTCGGGACTGCTGCCGCAGCGGCCAGGACCGGCTGCCGGAGCCGCGTCGCTGAACAGTCCGTTCGCGCTGGCCTGGCGGCTGCACCGGGGCGCCTTGACCGGCTGGCTCTGCGGAGCCCTGATCTACGGACTGATCATCGGGTCGGCGGCCACCGGAATCTCCGGGTTGCTCGACAGCAGTCAGATCAGGCACATCCTGGCCGAGCTCGGCGGGACGACCGCGCTCACCAACGCCTACCTCGCGGCGATCATGAGCTTTGACGGGCTGATCGCCGCCGGGTACGGGGTCTCGGTGGTGCTGCGGCTACGCGCTGAGGAGACCTCGGAGCACGCCGACGTGGTGCTGACCACGGGCACGAGCCGGTTCGGCTGGGGCATGTCCCACCTGGTGATCGCGGCGGGGGGCAGCACGCTGATCCTGGTCGCCGCCGGTCTCGGCGCCGGACTCGGGTACGCGCTGCGCACGCCAGGCGGGGGCGGCGGGGGCGGCGGTGGCGGCGGTGGCGGCGGTGGCGGCGGTGGCGGAGGCGGAGGCGGCGAGATAGTGCGGCTGCTCGGAGCCGGGCTCGTCCAGGTCCCTGCCGCGCTCGTCATCGCCGGCCTGGCCGCCGCGTTGTTCGGCCTCGTGCCCAGGGCCAGCGTAGTCGGCGGCTGGTCGGCACTGGGCGTCGCGGTCCTGATGTTGTTCCTGGGTGCGACACTGCAACTGTCGCACTGGGTGCTCGACGTGTCGCCGTTCACGCACCTGCCGAAGGTGCCCGGCCAGGCGGTGCCCGCTCTGCCGCTGGTGCTGCTCGGCCTGATCGCGGTCGCGCTGGCCCTGGCCGGACTGGCCGGCCTGCGCCGGCGCGACATCGGCTAGCCGGGGGCGCCTGTGCCCCCGGCCGGTGCCCTCGGCCGGTCTACCTTCATGATCGTGGTCAAATTTCAGTCGTGACCGCTGACTAGGTCCTGTCGCTAAATAAGGCGCTTGTTTCGGTTCTGGGCTACGGTTTCGTGGTATGGCGATCGCGGCTGGGACCGAGGAGTTGCTGGCGGGTAAGTTCGCGTCGTTGTTCCCGCATCTTGATGAGCGGCAGCG